>NZ_JAJERH010000012.1 GCF_016919725.2 Virgibacillus sp. AGTR | reverse complement strand
AAAGGCATTCACCAATCAACTGGTGAGTGCCTTCTCTATCTCTGTACGCAAAATGGATACCTTCTAAACAAGGTAAAGTAACCACAGCAAAACAAAATCGACATGAACCAAATGATTCTGTCACTATATGTAGAAATCAAAAACTTTATTAAGATGAAAATACAGCTTTCACTATTCATAAAGCTTAGAGCGTATTCCAGATGAATGAAGTGTTGAAGTGTTTACTTGATGCTTACGAGAAACAGGTTGTTCTGCTTATCATCCACGATGAAAGTGGTTTTAATGTAGGCCCACCTTCGAATTTTTTAGCGATAATTTAAGCTTCACTTGTATGTCTGTGAGAGCTAGGAAAATGAGCTAAGGTTTGCATTTATGGCGGTGAACTTAAGAAAGTACACCGCCAATTCAATTAATAGACAAGGGAATAAGCTAATCACATTGGCTTAATATTTTTAGATTGTCTATTTAACAGAAGGAAAACCACAAACAGTCCTCTTTTATATGCTTCTCTACTCACTATCTGCAACCTTTACAAGCTGCTTGCCAATGTTTTCTCCAGAAAACAAGCCTAGAAAAGCATCTGGAATAGCATAAAATCCATCAACAATTGTTTCCTCAAATTTTAATTCACCATTAGCAATAGCTTTACCGAGTACCTCATATGCCTCTTTATAATCCGCTTGAAAATCACCAAC
Source organism: Virgibacillus sp. AGTR (assembly GCF_016919725.2). Classification (GTDB taxonomy): domain Bacteria; phylum Bacillota; class Bacilli; order Bacillales; family Amphibacillaceae; genus Virgibacillus; species Virgibacillus salarius. The sequence continues at coordinate 68,732 of NZ_JAJERH010000012.1, read as the reverse complement.
AATAAACCCTTGTAGCTTCGCTCTTGATTTTATAAGGTACTGCTGTACACGTAAACCTATATCATACTCTCCTTCTTCCAAGTTATAAGAAGAAATTGCACCACATACCGGTACACGCGCAAATGTATTTAGTAATGGCCAAACAGCATCAGAAATCTCTCCTCCAACATTTTCATAATACACATCAATGCCATCGGGGCAAGCTTCTGCTAATTGCTTAGCCACATTTCCTTCTTTGTATTCAACCACATCGTCAAAGCCAAGTATTTCAGTAATATACCTCGCTTTTTCCTTAGAACCAACAATACCGACGACTTTAGCACCCGCTCTTTTAGCAAGTTGCCCGGCAATTTGCCCAACAGCCCCTGCTGCACCAGAAACTACTACGGTCTCACCTGCTTTTGGCTCACCAATATGCATCATACCAAAATAGGCTGTTAATCCAGGCATTCCCAGTGGCCCTAGAGCAACACTTGGACGCAGACCAAACGTTTGAACCTTCCGTACATGGTTATCACTAACTACATGGTATTCTTGAAATGCCAAATGTCCAGTTACAATATCTCCTTTGTCAAACTGATCGCTTTTTGATTCAATTACTTGAGAAACGACGCCACCATTTAATGGCTTACCTACCTCAAATGGTTCAATATATGACGGACCATCTGACATTCTCCCCCTCATATACGGATCAACAGAAACAAATAATGTTTTTAATAAAAGCTCACCCGCTTCTGGGTTGCCTACTTCTACGTCTTCAAATTGGAAAGTGCGTTCATCTGGTAGCCCATTTGGTCTTTCATTTAAAATAAGCTGTTTCTGCTTCATATAAAAAACCTCCTACAGTATTATATTGCGTAATTTACTTAGTGCATCTGCCATCTATTAATGGATGGCATCTATAAAATATGTAGGTTCATTGTATCAATGGAAATCAACGATGAAAAGCTGAGTGCTTAAGCGGCTAGAGCTCAAAGACAAATATCTTGAAGAATACCTAACGGAAAACGAACAACATTTGGTATCTATGAACTGCTACTACACAAAACAAAGAGACCATTTCACAAATTCAAAAACTCATCCGTATTCATGCCATAAGATTACATTTTTCATACTCTTTATCATAACAAATAGTTACAAAGTATTAGTAAATTCGACACTAATTTTTATAACATTGTAAAATGATTGAAATATTAAACAAATATCTGTAAAACTGTGTTACGCTTGGTGAAATATTTGTAATAAAATTTATGATTGGAGGATTCAGGATGAAAAAAATGTTTTCCATAGTGGTTATTCTTTCTATGATATTCACACAATTTAGTCAATCAATTGCTATGGCTGCTGGTAGTGTTGGGGCTGGAGAGGATATAGCAGTATCTCTTGAAAAAGAGGGGACAACCGAAAACTCCATTTTCAAAGTAGTAATAAGTGAAGAAATAGATGAATTAAACGTTACGTATCCGAAGAACTCGAATTATAGTGATTATTTTGTCGGAAACGACCAAGCTACAATCACCAACAATAAAGAATCACATAGCTTAAACATAAATTCTTTAGAAAACACCAAAGAAATACGGTTTGCACTTAAAGATTTAACAGAGGGCGAAAACCTTATTAAAATTGAAGGATTTAAGGAAAAAAAATTAATAGCAACGAAGGATTTTACGTTCCAATTACCTTCAAACGATAAAGAACAGAAAAATGCAAGTCCAAGTGATGAAGAAAAGGTCGAGCCGATAGAAGAGGAGAAAACGCAGAATACTGAAAGCGGGAATACTGAAAAAGAAAAAGCAGAAAAAGAGAATACTGCTGAGGAACAGAATCTAGTTCAAAAGGAAGCAAAAACTGACTCCTCTGATAAGAGCAAATCAGAATCAAAGGTTAATAGTGAGCAACCAGCCATTTCCCCCTTTTCAGGCAATCTAAATGTAGATATCGATATTTCTCCACGAAATGCTAATGTACTTTCGGGAAATGATGCGGCATATAAACTTGTCTTTAAAACTACGGGATCAATAACTGAATACACAAATGCTACTATTTTTATTGACTTGCCAACTTTAGAAACAATTACATTTAACCAAGAACTATCAGAATTAGAAATTGCCGGTGTCCAACCAATCTATGATTCTGAAAACAATCGATTGGTCTACGAATTTGATACGCTAAAAACAGGCCAGACTTATGAAAAGATTATTAAATTACAAACTAGCAATGGTTTTACTCCCGATGGGACTGAACTGGAGATAAGTGCTTCTTTTGAAGCGGACGAACAAAAGAAAGTTGATGATAATGCCTTAGTTGTAGTAGATGCGTCCAATCCTATAAATATCACGAAGCGATTTACGGACGTTCAAGGTAATGAAAGAAACTTACCTACCCCGAACTCCCAAACTGTATGGGAAATAAATGTAGACATTCCTAAAAACAGTACTGGACAGCTTTATATTGACGAAAATTCTCAAATAACGGTTATAGATACATTACCTGATGGGTTATCTTATGACTCAACAATCAACGGCCCTGAACCTGAGCAAAATGGAAATCAACTGATTTGGACTTTCGATGCTCCTTCATTTGATGACCAGGAAACTGCTAAAGATTCATTATTTAATGCCAATATGGAGATGGTTCTCTCTGTAGGAAATAACACTGTAAATCAAACGCTTACTAATAATGTAGCTATTAATACTTTATTTATTGGTGATAACGAGAGTAACGTTAATACGAATGATAGTATAACCATTGTTGATTCTGATACCGCAAATGGCGATATTGAAGGAAATTGGTATGTTCCGGTACATGTTGGTCCATTAGACGGTGAAGGAAACATAGCTCCAAATAGCAACAGGGACCCTAATCCAATTGTTTATGATGATGCTCTTCTAGGCTTTTCTCACGGAATTGCTCCTTTACCAGAAAGTGCCCAAGGTGATTTTGAAGAATATACTACTAGTTATCATATAGATTCAAATCTAATTTTTAAAGAAATAGAAACACCTAGGGGATTTATTTATAGGCCGAATGCAGACTATCCAAATGGAGTGCCTTTAAAGAATGATCCTATTTTCAATATTGAAGCAGTTGTAAACGGTGAACGGGAATTACTAGTTGAAAATGCTGATTTAGATACTGTTTATAATAGAGCGGACTTAGGAATCAGTGAAAATGATGAAGTTAGCGATATTATTCTAGATTTTACTTATGCTCCAAGTGGTATGTTAAATGTAGGCAGACCTAATTACTTTTTTGAAGTCAAACCTGGCTATACAGGATCTGTAACCAACGAATGGGATGTTTATGGAGTAGATGGAGATGGTAATGCATTCAGTAACCAATATAATTCTGATCCTCTAGCAGGTCCGAGATCTGCACAGATTGCTCCAAAACCAACCGATCAGCCTCCGATAGCTACTGTTGGGGTTAAGCTAATAGATCAGCTAGGCTCATATGTGGCTCCTGGAGATAATCGAATGCGGGTAAATTTAAACACTGAAGACAGTTCAACTTTAGCTATGAATGAACCATTAGAAACTGTAGTACTATTGCCACCAGGAATAAACATTGCTAATAATCCTGAAGTGGAATTTACAGATGCTGACGGCAGGTCATCCATAGATACTACTTCTGCAGCAGGTGGTGACTATACCGTAATAAGCAACAACTATAATGATAGTGGTAGACAACTTGTAAAATTTAATTGGAATGACCGCCTGCTTCGACCAGGTAGTTCGTTATACGCAGAAATTAATGTTCAAATAGATGAAAGCGCACCAAATACACTCTCTTTTAGTGTTTACGGCTTTTCTGGAGATCAGGAACTAACCGTACCGTCAGTTGAAAGCCCTGGGTTAACGGATACGGTTTTACAAACGGATGTAGAGGACCTTAATGAGAATGGTAATTCAGATCAACCTCGTTTAAAGTCTGGCAATGAATATTATATTAGTGGACAGTATAATATCCAAACAGAGAAATTGGTTAAGGGGCAACTAGATGAAGATTTTACTCACTTTGGAAGCACTGTCCCAGGTGGTTCTATTGATTACCAATTAACATTAACCAATACTTCAGGAAAAGACATCTCAAGTATGACACTCATAGATGTTATGCCATCTATTAATGATTTAGGGATAACTGATAACATTGATCGCGGGAGCCAATTTACTCCAGAATTAACGGAAGCAATTCAACTTCCTGCTTCGTGGGTCGATAAAGTAGATGTTTATTATAGTTCTGCTATGACACCAGAGCGTGATGATTTAATCAGAAATACGAACTACCCAGAATCTACAGAGAAATTATCGAACCCAGATTCGGCTGAAGAGCCTAATTGGACTTTGGCAACGGAGGTTGACGATTGGTCCTCTATTCATTCCTTTAAGTTAGAACTGAAAGATGGGGTTGAATGGATTGAGGGTGAAAATATCACTATTAACTTTTCAATGGAAGCTCCTAACGCTTCGGAAGTAGATCAAGGTGTATTAGACAAAACCATTAACCCAACAGAACGGGCTGCTTGGAACTCATTCGCAATTGCTACTGATCAAGGTCAGCCGGTAGAACCAGCGCGTGTTGGTGTATACATGGATCTAGATAATTCTGTTCAATTAACAAAGCTTGGAGAAGGAGGAGAACATTTACAAGGGGCAGAATTCTCTTTATTCAATGAGGATGGACAAGAAATTGAAACAGGTTTAACCACAAATGAAGATGGAATTATTGTTGTTGAAGACTTATTGCCAGGAAGCTATAAATTTGTAGAAACTCTAGCTCCAGAAGGATATCAATTAGATGATACACCTATTCCGTTTGATATCGAATTAGCACAGCAAGCCCAAATTGAAGTAAGTAAAGAAAATGCATATGCTCTCGGTTCAGTCGAACTAACTAAAGAAGGAGAAGATGGCGAACTACTAGAAGGCGTAGAATTTGAACTACAGGATGCCGATGGGAGGACTTTACAAGAGAAGCTCCTTACTGATGAGAATGGCAAATTAGTGATTGACCATTTGAAACCAGGTAACTATCAGCTAGTAGAAACAGCAACCATTCCAGGATACGACATAGATGCTACACCAATTCCATTTGAAATTGAAATTGGTCAATCAGAAGCAAAGCAGGTAAGCTTTGAAAACCCATTAAGTACAGGGACTGTAGAGTTAACAAAAATTGGTGAAGAGGGCGATACTCTAGAAGGTGCTGTCTTCACGTTAGTGAATGAAAAGGACGAAGAGCTTAAAACAGGATTGACTACGAATGAAGAGGGTATCTTAACGGTTGAGAACCTAAAACCAGGAAATTATGCATTTATTGAAACAGAAGCTCCATTTGGCTATCAGTTAGATGACACCCCAATCGAATTTGAAATTGCATTCAATCAACTAGAAACGCTGGAACTAGAGGCGGAAAACAGTTATATTCCAAGTACATTAGAGTTAACCAAAGAAGGAGAAGATGGAAAACTGTTAGAAGGTGTCGTGTTTGAATTGCAGGATGCCGACGGAACAACACTACAAGAAAACCTTGTTACAGATGAAAAAGGTAAACTTATCATTGACAATTTAATTCCAGGCTCTTATCAGCTTGTAGAAACAGAAACACTCCCAGGGTATGAATTAGATACCACACCGATTCCATTTGATATTGGATTGGGACAAGGAATAGCAAAAGTCAATTTTGAGAATCCCCTACGTACTGGTTCAGTCGAACTTACGAAAGTCGGTGAAACGGGAGATACGCTCGAAGGAGCTGTATTCTCGTTGGTGGATGCAAAAGGCGAAGTGCTAAAAACGGAACTTACTACGGATAAAAACGGCGTCTTAGTTGTAGATGATCTGAAGCCAGGAAATTATGCGTTTATTGAAACAAAAGCTCCTTTTGGTTATCAGTTGGATAAAACTCCTATTGAATTTGAAATCGTCTTTGACCAACAAGAGCCTCTATACTTGGAATTTAGCAACAATTTATTAAAAACGGACATACAAATCACCAAAGTTGATGCGATCACAGACACAACTTTAGAAGGTGCAGTCTTTGACGTGTTAGACGGTGAGGGTGAACGAATTACAACGATAACAACAAATGAAAATGGCATCGTGATCGTAAAGGGATTAACACCAGGAGACTATCAATTAGTGGAAATCAAAGCTCCTACTGGTTATGTGCAATTAGATAAGCCAATTCATATCACCATTGAATTAGGAGATAAAAACAAAGAAGTGATTGTAGAAAACACCCCTATGGAAAAAGGAGATACACCACCGACGCCACCTAGCCAAGATTTCGGAGATAAGCTACCACAAACTGGGGAAGAATGGTTACGATATCTAGCTATAATCGGTATGATATTTCTTGGATCAGGTAGTTTCCTTTTGTATACGCATATCAGACGAATGAGAAGCGGAACTTTAATAGAATAGTAAATAAGTAAATTACAAAGAGGCTGAGATACACGAACATTCTAGAGTGGAACAATGTACGACTCTATCTCCTCCTTGAAAAAGAAGAGCGATTTTTTTCTACGTGCGATGTATTGCTGCCGAAGCCTTCCCTATCTAAAAGAAAAGGCATCGGTTAGGTACCTCAGCACGAAGAAGCTCACCAGTCGCCAACGGAAAGTGACGGATGGAGAAGCTTCGTTGCACGAGCCATCCTTTCTAGTTGTTCATTTTTCTCTTAGATGATTCGGCCTCTTTGTAACATTATTCCTTTAGGTTGAAGTGAAATGAGGCGAATCATGATGAAAAAAGGCAGACTATGGATGGGGCTAGGATTACTTGTTTTAGGAGCTATACTCATTGCCGTGCCCTTATCTTATGATTGGTATACTTCAAAACAAAATGCAGAACTTGTACAAGCAATGGATTTATTGAAAACAGATGGATTAAATAATGAAACGGCGCCTGACATAAACTTTTCGAAAGAAGAATTAAAAAGTATTTATGAATTAGAAATTCCGTCGATCCATTTAAAGGAGTTTGTATTACCATCAACCACGGAAGAGAACTTAGCAATTAGTTTAACTCAGATTGTTGAAGATCAAGATCCAAATACAGATAATATATCAATAGCTGGCCATCGGGGGTATCGCGGAGACCGACATTTCCGTAACCTTCCAGATGTCAAAAAAGGTGATGAAATCATTTTAACAACAGACAATGATCGTTATTCTTACAAAGTAACAGAAATTAAGACCGTCGAAGAAGATGCAGTGGAAGTATTGGAGAATAACGGAGCTGAGATAACCCTATTGACATGTACATTATCTGGTGATAAAAGGGTTGTGGTAAAAGGTAAATTGAGTTGAAAATCTGCTGGAAATTGGATGAGCGTAAAAATGTAGCCCCACAAATGTGAGGGCTTTTAATTTACTATACTTACACAAAACTCACTACTACTTGCTGACGTATAATAAACGTAAGGCTATGGTTCTCAAAAGTGACTTTAAAAAGACCCCACCTAGACTTGATTAAGGGTCTTTGAGAAGCGTTGTTCGATGATGACAATTGTTCATACTTAAACTCTAGAAGCATAGACGATAGGATTGGTTAGCTGTTTCCAGATGGAAAGTAGTATGTCTTCATCATCATGAAGGAGGCAATGAACAAGAAACCCTATAATAACAACATCAATAAAGTATAACCATTCTACATCCACTTGAAATACCTTCTGAAAATCCTTAGAAACAGAATTTTCTTCGATAATTTGTTTGCGCATCTCCTGAAATTGTCTTCGATAGCTTTCATCTTGATAGGATTTGGAGATCCACAAAAACATAATCGCATGTTCAGGTGATTTTTCCGTAGACATTTTAATTAAATAGCGCCCAAACGAAAGGATATTTTCTTTAAAAGGTTTATCTGGATTGTAAGAAAAATCAATTAGACTATGTTCTAAGGCATATAAAAATGTTTCCTTCATTAAATCGTCTATGTTAGAAAAATAGTAATAAAATGAGCCTTTACTACTTTCCGCCTTTTTTATTACTTTGTTAATCGTAAGCCTTTCCAGTCCATTCTCCATAATCAAATCAATGGTAGCTTGGATAAGACTCTGTTTTGTTTTATGAGACATTGTTGCTCTCCTTATGCGTTCATATTTTCAAAATAAGTTTGTAAATCAGTATTTCCATAGGTATCAGCAATAACATCGTGTGTCATTACATAAAAGAAAAACTGCAATAATTCATATTGTCTTTTATTACTAATTCTTAGAAATGGGAAGATACTTTTAACAAGCCACAGTGGAACGCTTGTAATTTTACTGTTTGGGTTAGCGGCCATTATAGATAGTTCAGCCATTTGACGATATGTATAAACATGAGGACCTCCTACATCGAGTGATATTTCTTCTTTAGAAAAGGATGCTACACAATATTCCGCAAGATCAGCCCCATGTATGGGATTCATTTTACTTTCTCCTTTGCCAAACAAGAATACCCTTCCTTTTTGGGCCATAGTGAAAAGCTCCGTCATATCAGAAAAATAACCCGTTGGATTGATGATGATATGTGGAACATAGCTTCTGTTTAATTTGTCTACAAATAGCTGTTTTGCTTTAATTAATGCAGAAGGACAATTTTCAGTCGCGTGCGCATTTATATACATAAACCGTTGTACCTTACTGTGCTCTGCTTCTTTCAGCAAATGCAGATTCCCCTGATAATCTACATCCATGAACGTTAAATGACCTTTTTGTCTTGTAATACCTACTGAGGAAAAAACGTAATCAATATCTGCGCAAATACCTTGAATGGTTTCTGCCTTGGAAACATCCCCCACAGCAATATCATCAATGAATTCATAGATAGCTGGGGAAGAGAAAGCCCCCTCTTGCTTTAACTTTGCTGGTGATCGGACCAATACCTTTACATAATATCCCGCCTGTTTAAGTTCCTTTACAACATATCGCCCTAGGTAACCTGTTGCCCCAGCTACTAATACGCGTTTCATCTTCATCTCACTCCAGTGATATAATTTAGCTTAATTTCATTTTAGACTGATCGGTCTAAAATTACAATAAAAAGGTACCGCCATTTCGAAAATTTTATACGCTTAGCAAATTTCGACATTATGAAAGCCAAATTCTTGTACGTTAAGGAATTTGGCTTGTTATTGGCTTAAGTTTTATTTAAGGGTCTAAGAGAATTAGCTGGTAATCTATTAGCATCAAACCTATATTCTCCAAGAAAATTAATACGCTCCCATCCCAGATGGTGATATATGGTGGTACTCCGCAAAGAAAGCAAGATTTGAGGTTGTTGGTGAGTACCAAATTATCGGGGTAAATTTATCGTATGAAAGAAATATGTAAGAATGAAGAAAGAAAAACGACATGTATTACTTTTACAATAGAAATTGAATCAGTTGCAAGATTTAAATCAGAAAGGAGTAATAATAATATGAGATTTTTAGAGATAATACTTGTCGTTGTTAATTTTGGATTATTGTATTGGGTGTTTATAAGGAGAAAAAAAGCCTCCACAAACATAGTATCTCTTTGGCCTTTGGCCGTGGGATATTTTATGGTAATTGTACAGATGGTTGCAGAGGGCGTAAGCTGGCGAATGATTCCGGCTTATTTAACACCTGTTTTGTTAACGGCGTATCTGTATGTCAAACGAAAGAATATAAAACCCAGAAAGTGGTATGTATTGACTATTCAAACTGTACTACTCACTGTTTATCTAGCAATCACAATCCTTCCACCTATTGTCATGCCTGTATTCTCATTTGAGAAACCAACAGGAAATCACTCGGTAGGAACAGTATCCTATCATTGGACGGACGAAAAACGCAATGAAACGTTTGTGAAAGATCCGGAAGCTAAGCGCGAGTTGATGGTACAAGTTTGGTATCCAGCAAACGAAGAGAGCGAGAAGAGGACTAATCAATATATGAGGGATGTGCCGGAAAAAGAGGAGGGAATGGCGCAACTAATGGGGCTACCTGATTTTATGATGAGCCATTTAGGTCTTGTCCGTGTGCATTCGTTTTCTGAGGGTATTTTGTCTGATAGGCAGGAACGTTATCCTGTGCTAATTTTCTCGCACGGTAATGCCGGCAACCGTAATCAGAATACGTTTCAAGTTGAAGAACTAGCAAGTCGTGGATATATTGTCGTTGGCATTGATCATACTTATAATGCAGGAGCAACGGTTTTTCCAGATGGTAGAACAGTGAAATATTCGACTAAAGATGAACCGAACACTCTTGCTGAGTTCGATGAGAGGATGTCCATTTGGTCAGAAGATGTTACTTTCGTACTTGATCAGCTTGAAGAGTTGGATAAGGGCGGAGAGGACGATCAATTCAAGGGAAGGCTTGAGCTCGAGAAAATTGGCATGTTCGGGCATTCCTATGGAGGTGCCACGGCGTATCGAATGCTATTGCAAGATGACCGCGTAAAAGCTGCCATAAATATGGACGGATCACTGTTTGGAGGACCAGTTCCTGAGAAGAGTGTTCAAAAGCCACTTTTCTTGATGTACTCCGCGTCCTCACTAGATGTGGCTCGATTCGAGGCAGATCTGGATGACATTACTCCGGAAGAGATTTTAAAACAGACAGGAAGAAATCGTGAAGCGCTTGAGAAAGACTTTTACGACCTTATGTCAAGGTATGAAAAAGTTGTCGCAAGTGGTGCATTGTCTTTGGTCATTCCGAATTCAAACCATACTAGCTTTACTGATCTTAACTTGTACAGCCCACTGATGCGTGCAAAAGGTGAAGATACTGTGCAAATTCATCTTCTAGTTAATGAATTCACGCTGGCATTCTTCGATCAGTATTTGAGAGGAACGGATGATAATGTGTTAAAACAATTAGGGGCTAAATATCCGGAGGTTCATTTTCAAAGTAAATAAGTGATTTAGTGACCGATACGGAGAATTCCCTTTCATTTACTATTTTTTTGACTTTTGATACAATTCGGGTATGAAAACACAAATATTGTTAGTAGAAGATGATTACTCTATCAGTGACATGGTTGCAAATTATCTACGTAAGGAAGGATTTGATGTTGTCTGTACATACGATGGTGAGCAAGGGATACAGGCTGTCATGAGTCAACAATATGATTTGGTTCTGCTCGATCTAATGCTCCCAAAGCTAGACGGATTGGAGTTTTTGAAGCTAGTCAGAGTATATAACACCACCCCGGTTCTAATTATATCGGCCAAAGATGATGATGTGGACAAAGTAGTAGGTCTCGAATTCGGAGCAGACGATTATATCGTTAAACCTTTTTCGTTAATCGAGCTTACGGCCAGAGTAAAGGCGATGATCCGTCGTACGACAAAATATTCATCCACTGTTGTCGAAAAAAAATCTGTGTCACGAGTATTGAAGGTTGGAGAATTAACAATTAATGTAGACGACTTCACTGTCACCAAAAATGACCAGGACATTATGTTAACATCCAAAGAATTTCAAATTTTATATTTACTCGCCAGCAATCCGAATAAAGTATTCACAAAAGAACATATTTATCGTGCAGTATGGAACGAAGAATACTACAGCGACGAGAATAGTATTAACGTACAAATCAGCCGTCTACGAGACAAAATCGAGGATCGTTCCTCGAAACCTCAATATATTAAGACGCTGTGGGGTATCGGATATAAGCTAGGGGAGTTTTGAATGACTGGTATTCTAATTGGCATTATCTTAGCTCTAATTATGTTCAACATTTCACAATACAGGTTAGCTAGGGGGCGAGACGCCCATCTCTTTTACATCCGTGACAAGCTTCGAACAATTATAGAGGAAAATCGAACCGAAAAAGTACTTCTGTTCACGAATGATCCAGCATTAAAAAAACTTCTAGTCGAACTGAACCGACTGCTTGAGAAAAAAAATGAGGAGTTCCTCAAGCATGCAAAGAAGGAAGCTGGAATCCGTAAAATGCTGGCCAATATTTCACATGATTTAAAAACGCCACTTACAGTCGCAATTGGTTTAATTGAGACAATCGTGTGCGACAAGGAGATGACGAAGGAAGCAAGGAAACAGACTCTTCTGAAAGTGCAGACCAAAACTTCGGAGATCTTGCAACTGATTAATAAGTTCTTCGACTTGGCCCGCTTGGAATCCGGGGACAAAGCTTTGCCACTAACCTATGTAAATATAAATGAAATTTGCAAAAATAATCTACTTTTTTATTATAATGATATTGAATCTGCTGGATTGGAAGCCATCATTGATATACCAGATCAACCAATGTACGCATTGGGCAACGAGGAAGCTTTGGATCGTATATTGCAAAACCTCATTTCTAATGCTGTTCGGTATGGAAAAGAGGGTCTAACCGTCGGCCTAACATTGCGCGGCGATGATTCCCATGTCTATATAGATGTGTGGGATCGTGGCAAAGGAATTGGTGAATCACACAGCGACAAAGTATTTGAGCGCATGTACACGCTCGAAGATTCCAGGAACCGACTCTATCAAGGAAGCGGACTGGGCTTAACAATAACGAAACGTCTTGTCGAACATTTACATGGCGAAATAACGCTCAAGAGTCATCCATTCGTGCGAACGACATTTACAATTCGATTAAAATCGTTAAAAGGAGAGGACTAACCATGACATATGTCGTTAGCACGAGTAGACTTAGCAAGAACCTGAGTGGGAACAACATCTTGTCCGATGTGAACCTTCACATTAAGAAAGGAGAAATCTACGGACTCTTAGGTCTGAATGGAGCTGGCAAAACATCGGTCATGAAGCTGCTTACGGGCTTATGGAAGCCAACTGAAGGAGTGATTGAACTTTTCGGAGAGAGACTTATAACTGGTGACTGCAAATCTAAGAAGCGAATAGGTAGCTTGATTGATTATCCAATATTTTATGAAAAGCTAACTGCTCGGGAAAATCTGGAGCTACACTGTGCATACATGGGTTATCACGATCACCGGTCTATCGATGAAGCACTTGCATTGGTCGGCTTAACCGTTGAAGGAGCCAAAACTGTAAAAAGCTATTCACTTGGCATGAAGCAACGCCTTGGATTAGCCCGGGCAATATTGACCCGACCGGAGCTGTTACTTCTAGATGAGCCAATCAATGGTCTTGATCCGGTTGGATTGAAGAACATGCGAAACCTGATTTCCGCATTGAGTAAAGAATATGGAATGACGGTGTTTCTAACTAGCCACTTACTGCGGGAGTTAGAGCTAATCGCAAATACGATTGGTGTCATTCGTGAAGGCAAGCTTATCCGAGAAGTGGCAATGGAGAACATCCAAAGGGACTGGACGGAGTATATTGAATTGGTGACAAAAGATGTCGTGAAGGCAGTTAGCATATTGTCTAATAAGCTAGAAATGTGCAATTTTAAATTGATAAATGAATCGACAATTCGTATCTACGATTTAAGTTTACCTCAACCTGAAAAAATTGTACGAACGCTAATTCTGAATGGAGTTGACATTGGAGAAATCAGACGCAAGAATCAAACGCTGGAGGACTATTTTTTAAATCTTCTGCAAGGCAGTGGGAATACATGATTTCGCTAATAAAGTTGGAATTAAAAAAATTCAAACTGAATGGATATTTTTTGTGTGTTATAGTGTCGAACTTGGTGATGACGGTTTTGGTCTGGATGATGATGTTACAGTGGTCAGTGGAAAACACCTACATACATCCAACCTACAACGTTGCATTTGATTTAACTCGTTCCATGGTGAATTTTACGTTCGTAATATTTGCTGCAATACTAATGGCTCGAATAATTGTCGGTGAGTACGTGAATAAGACAACCTCCGTGCTATTCACCTATCCAATTAGGAGACAGAAGCTGCTTATATCCAAGCTGGCATTAATCTCGCTTGTTACCTTTGTTATTATTATCATCTCCAATCTGTTCATTAATCTTGTCTTAATCGGGTTAAACGTCAAATATGATTTCGTCAAGGAACCTCTTACTTCCCCAATCATATCCAATCAAGTGGTGGAAATTCTTATTCATGCCGTTTTAAAGACGATGAGTAGCTGGATTCCACTTGTTTTGGGAATGCTTCGGAAATCACCAACGACGACAATTGTTTCTGTTTTCATTATCGAGTTTACCTCCATTTCCATGAATAACGGGCCTACATATACTGTAACTCCTGCTGTCGAAATGACGCTGGCAGTGATTGGAGCTGTGGGTGCATACTGGATGATCTACAAAGCCGAGAGAGAAGATATATTGTAATGGAGGTAGAATTCTCAAAGGATATTTACTAGTAAATTAAAGGTGAGGTACCCCTAAAAATTTAGATTTAAAATCTAACTTTTTGAAATAGGAACTAGCTATATAAATGCTGATCCTTAGTTATTGCGCACTATATAATGTAGTTACCCACAGTGTCACACCAACACAACCTAAAAAGCTCCTCTTATGAGGGGCTTTTTTAATCAATCCACACATAAATAGTACTTTCTATTTGTAGCTTTAAATTTATATCTTGATTAATTGCTATCATGATTGATTTAATAAAGTAGCCTACACAAATTACGGCTAATTGAATACTTTATTATAGACCTGTTAAGGGTCTTTCCACATGTTATTTCCTGGCCCTTCATTTCATATGGAGGGCTCAATTTATGATATTGTTAGTGGTTATTTTTATTTAAAAATAAAACAAGCATTTGACTTAAGATAACTGCCAACTCAATTAAGGGTAACATTGAATATATTATATTAAATCGAAAATAAAGGAGGGAAATTGTATGTGGAGGCCAAAGAGAAAATTTGATAAAGATGGTAATCAAGAGTTTTTCTCTACCGCAAAAGCAGATGCAGATGCAAAAGCTAAAGCCGATGTAGATTTCGACAGTGATATTCATGTTGATAACGATAACGATAATGATAACGACAATGACTTAAAAAACAAAAACCGCAATTTTAACATTGCGAAGATCACTAAAAGTGGCAACTCTTATGTTAATGTTATTTCCGATGATGAAGACGACGATGACAGGAAACGTAAGAAATACTATTAATAAGTACTAGTGGGGTAATATAATTTATCCCACTCTTTTTCTATGAAAGTGGGGAATAAATTTGCAAAATTCATTAAAAAATGGTCGCTCAATAGACTTCAATAATGAAAGTCTATCTACAATTGGATACAGCGGTAATTCAGATGTGGATGTAGAGGTTATAGTTGATACAACTCCAATTGCATATGCAATGTTATGTACTCTTTTAGCTACAAAACAAATCTCCGACAATGAATTTAGCGCTGCAGTTAGAAAATTAGAGGATTTAACCCATAGAAACAAACATCACTCTACAAGAGAATTGAACGATTTATCACAAGTAAAATTAAATAAAAAACGGTTAAGAAGGTACAATTAGCCTTCTTTCTGTACATAATTCACTCAATAAAATTGGATTGTCATCATTACCTGAACCAAACGTATCACTAACTTTACTAATTCATCCAGTTCACGAACAAATATATTTTCAGGGCTGCATATAAGACGATAGGAGCCGAATACTACCTAACGTCTTATATCAGCTCTAAATCACCTATTTATTTAATATCTTACTTCAATTGTGCTTGTACCAGAGAATACATTCATCGCGTAATCTACATCTACATAATATACACCTGGTAAAACGTCAGTAATTGTTCTGGAAGGTTGAGTACCTACTGAAAGGGGTCCCCATAGTGTACATCTACCAGAGTCCCTATTACATATCCGCACTCGCCCTGACTCCCAATATAAATCCTCTCCCGAGAGTCTAATTGTAACATCGCCTAGCGAAGGAACAGAAAATTGACCGTCCCATTTACCATCTCTTGTTGTAAAAGGAAATGGACCGAAATACTTTACTGCATTAATTTCATTTTTAGGACTTTCATTTCCAGTAGTTTCAGCTGCGATTGATTCTGAGGGGAAGGTCTGAGAAGCTAAAATAATCATGACGGGAAAAATTATTAGTGCAAGAATCTTTTTCAACATATCTCACCTCCTTTAACTACATTTAACTATTTCTACAAATATTCACATCTTCCTTCATTTTTTTGTAAATTTTCCATTAAATTCATTTTATAATCATAATAGTAATTACCTTAATAAAAAATGGAACCATTCATGGAATCTGAATAAATATAGTCAAAATATAGTCACAAGCTGAAAATGATTATAAAAAAGACCCTTATCCAAGTTGGATAAGAGTCTTTGAAACGTTGATATTTTAACGTTTTGAGAACTGAGGTGCACGACGTGCTTTTTTAAGACCGTATTTCTTACGCTCTTTCATACGAGCATCACGAGTTAGGTAGCCTTCTGTTTTAAGAGATCCACGATATTCTGGATCAGCTTCAAGAAGCGCACGTGCGATTCCGTGACGGATAGCACCAGCTTGACCAGTAAAACCTCCACCATGAACGTTAACAATAACGTCATAAGTACCTTGAGTTTCAGTAGCCACTAGCGGCTGATTTAAAATTAAAATTTGTGTTTCGTATGGGAAATAATCTGATGCGTTACGTCCGTTAATTGTAACATTACCTGTACCAGGTACTAAACGTACGCGTGCAGTTGATTTTTTACGACGACCTGTGCCATAGTATTGTACTTGTGCCAAAATGTTTACCTCCTTTTAGTTACCCACGAAGCTCGTAAACTTCCGGTTTTTGTGCTTGATGAGTGTGTTCAGATCCTCTGAATACGTGTAATTTTTTACCCATTTTACGTCCTAGAGAGCCTTTAGGAAGCATTCCTTTAACAGCAAGCTCTAGCATTTGCTCAGGATATTTCGTACGCATTTCGTATGCAGTACGCTCTTTAAGTCCACCAGGGTGGTTTGTATGGCGATAGTAAATTTTATCTGTAATTTTCTTACCACTTAATTCTACTTTTTCTGCGTTAATGATAATCACATGGTCACCAGTGTCTGCATGTGGTGTGTAAGTTGGCTTATGCTTTCCACGAAGGATCGCAGCAACTTCACTCGCTAAGCGTCCTAAACGCTTGCCTTCTGCATCAACAACTAGCCATTTGCGTTCAATATTATTTTCATTTGCCATGAAAGTTGTGCGCATGAGTGTTTCCCTCCATATTTAAAAAAAATCAATTTCAATATTCATTCGTCTATTTCAACATAATTAGTTTCCGGGGCTAATCATGGTTTAGAAATAAAATGCCATAGATCATAATACACCAAATGATAGGATTTTGTCAAGAGCTGATGCATATGATTTGCATTTTCTCCGACAATCCGCTTACCTTTTTTCATCATACCTAACATTCCATAAATAGAGGCCTTCTGAGGGCACGGTTTCTCCAACAAGCCTTCTATCCCTCTTCGCCAATAAATCCATGATATCAGCCGGCTGACGCCTTCCTTGACCTATATCTAAAAGGACACCTACGATAATTCGGACCATATTATATAAAAAACCACTCCCGCGAAAGATAAACTCAATTTCCGAGCCTTTCTTTTCACAACTCACCTGATAAAGCGTCCGCTCTTTTGTTCCTTTGGTAGTAGCTTTAGCAGAGGAAAAAGTTGTAAAATCATGGGTCCCCTCTAGATAATCACAAGCCGCTTGAATGGACCTAATATCTAATTCATAAGGAAAATAATATGCATAATTCCGTTTAAATACATCCGGTTCACTTTCATGCCAAACATAATATCGATATTCTTTTTCAATTACATCATAGCGTGCATGAAATGAATCATCTGCATATTCGACTTCTTTAACATATAGATCATTCGGAAGTAAGGTATTTAAGGCCTGCTTCCAGTTATATAGAGGAATATCATAAGCTGAGTCAAAATGAATGGTTTGACCCTTCGCATGAACACCTGTATCTGTTCTTCCAGAAGCTTGAATACGAATGTACTCCCCTTTATGCATTTTAGTTAAAGCTGTCTCTAACGCCCCTTGTACGGTTCGTTTCTTAGGCTGTATCTGAAAGCCTGAAAACTGTGATCCGTCATAATTAATAATGCACTTAAGTCTTACCATACTGTAGCAGCCTTCCTTTGAAAGATAGATATTATCGTAGTAACGGAAATTCTATCCTTCCAATTATAATAATTAATTTCGTGTAATAAATAATCCGATTATAATACAAAGAAATAAGATATAGATGAATACATCACGTTTCGCAATTTTTAATTCACGAAGCTTTGTGCGCCCCTCTCCACCTTGATATCCTCTTGCTTCCATAGCCATTGCCAGTTCTTCTGCGCGCTTGAAAGCACTGACAAATAATGGAACAAGCAAAGGTACGACAGCTTTTATCCTTTCTTTTACAGGTCCTGTTTTAAAATCAACACCTCTTGAAGCCTGCGCCTTCGATATCTTTTCTGTCTCCTGTAGTAGAGTGGGGATGAATCGTAGTGAAATAGACATCATTAATGCTAATTCATGCACAGGAAACTTCACTTTCTTTAAAGGACGTAGCATATCCTCAATCGCGTCCGTGATCTCAATTGGTGTCGTGGTTAGGGTTAATAGAGAGGTTACTAAAATAAGTAAAAAGAACCTCATCGATATCGCAAATCCTTGAATTAACCCACCAGTATAAATGGTAAGCGTAAATATTTCCAATACAGGCTTGCCCTCTTTCGTGACAATCATATGGAGAATAAACGTAAAGATAATAAGAAACCATACGGGCGTTAACCCTTTTAATATAAACTTAATCGGGACTTTGGATGAAATTAAACTAGCTAAGGCAAAAGCTGTTAATATCCCATAACTCCAAACATTATTGGCAAAAAACACAATGAAAACATAAATAAATATTATCGAAATCTTTGTTCGTGGATCTAACTTATGAATGATAGAATTTCCCGGGACATACTGACCAATAACCAAAGCATTATTCATGTAGGGTTCCCCCTTTTAACGAACGCTTCATTTGCAAACCAAGTTGTTGCACAGTTTGCCTAGTATAGGGGATATGGTTACCAAATTTCTTTTCATAGTTATCAAGAAATTGTACCATTTCTGGAACGTCTAACTGTACATTCTGTAATGCCTCTTTTTGGACAAATACTTCCTCAGGCTTCCCTTCCATATATTTGGTTCCCTTATTAAGAATAATGACATGATCAGCGTATTTTACTGCATCCTCCATACTATGTGTTACTAAAATTGTCGTAAGTGCTTGCTCCTGATGCCTGGTATAGAACATTTCCATGATTTCCTTCTGTCCACGTGGATCTAATCCAGCAGTAGGCTCGTCCAATACAAGTACTTCAGGCTTTGTTGCTAATACACCAGCTATTGCCACCCGCCTCATTTGGCCACCGCTTAAGTCAAACGGAGAACGGTTCAAGAAATCTTCCGTTAAGCCAACAGCTGATAGAACTTCTGGAATTCTGTCTTGTATTTCTCTATCCCCAACACCAAAATTTCGCGGACCAAAGCCAATATCCTTCGCTACCGTTTCCTCAAATAGTTGATGCTCCGGATATTGAAATACAACACCTACACGACTTCTAAGCTCTTTCATTAATTTAGGTTTTTCTTCTGCGCTTAAATGATAATCTCCTATCCATACGTCACCTTCAGTTGGTCTGATTAGTCCATTTAAATGTTGGATTAATGTTGATTTTCCAGAACCAGTATGTCCGATAATTGCTACAAAAGAACCAGAAGGGATATGAAAATCTAAATGGTCAATTGCTTTATGTGCGAACGGTGTATGCTGTTGATATACGTAGCTTACGTTCTTGAATGTAATATCCATAAGTCCTCCAGCAGTTCTTCATGATTTAGTGGCTCCTGTGTAACGGGAATGGCCTCTGCTTTTAATACATCAGCTAACCTAGATACAAACGGAACATCCAATCCAATCTTACGCAATGCTTCCTTCTTTGAAAAAATTTCTCTCGGCACACCCTCCGCCCAAATCTGTCCATCATTCATTACAATGGCACGATCAGCTTGAATGACTTCTTGTAAGTCATGGGTGATCGTAAGTAATGTGACCTCTTTTACCTTCTGTACGCCAGCTATTGTCTTCATAATTTCGTTTCGCCCTTTTGGATCAAGCATTGCTGTCGCTTCATCTAAAATTATAACCTTTGGGGAAATGGCTAGAACACTTGCAATCGCTACACGCTGTTTTTGTCCACCAGATAATCGATGTGGTTCTGTAATTCGATAATCCTCCATACCTACAGCGCTTAAGACATCATCCAAGCGCTTAAGCATTTCTTCTCGAGGTAATCCTCTATTTTCCATGCCAAAGGCTACATCGTCCTGAACCGTCGTTCCCACAAACTGGTTATCTGGATTTTGAAAAACCATTCCAACATCTTTCCGTACATCCCATACAGATTCCGAATTTACCTGCTTGTCATCTATGAAAATTTCACCCTCTTGCGGAAACAATAAACCATTCATTAATTTAGCGATCGTGGATTTACCTGAACCATTATGACCAATTATGGCAACCCACTCATTTTCATAGATTGTAAACGAACAATTCTTTAGTACCCAAGGCTGCTCATCTCCATATCGAAAAGATACATTTCTAAACTCGATTAACTTCTTACTCATCATTGTTCCTCCATCTAAACTCACCCGGGGTGTATTCTTTCCTCTAATGAACATGTCTCAGCTTCGTTCTTTAGCTGATTGATTAAGGCTTTACGATGCAATTCGTATGTTAGACGAATGATCTTTCCTTTCCTTTTTCCTTCTACAAAAAAAGGGCTTGGATGCACCTCGTAGAAGAGATTCAGTCCTGCCCTTGTCGGATGTGGTTACATTAAACTAGTTCAATAATTGCCATTTCTGCTCCGTCACCTTGACGAGCACCCAATTTAAGAACACGAGTGTATCCACCTTGACGGTCTTCGTAACGTGGAGCCACATCATCGAAAAGTTTTTGAATCACATTTTCGTTTTCGTTAGCTTCCTTGTTATATAGAAATGATGCTGCTTGACGGCGAGCATGAAGATCCCCACGCTTACCTAAAGTAATCATTTTTTCTACGATGGATCTTAGCTCCTTCGCTTTTGCTTCTGTTGTTTCAATCCGTTCATGAATAATTAAGTCAGAAGCAAGGTTACGAAGCAACGCCATACGATGATCGGTTGTACGACCTAATTTTCTAGCCATGGACTATCCCTCCCTTTCATGATGACTAATGACTTATTTAAAATACGATCAACTGAAAAAAGCTACGTCCAGATCATACTGCACTTTTGATTTTATCAGTCATCATCTCGTAAGCCTAGGCCAAGGTCATTAAGTTTTACTTTTACCTCTTCTAATGACTTGCGACCAAGATTACGTACTTTCATCATATCTTCTTCAGATTTATTTGAAAGCTCTTGAACTGTATTGATACCAGCACGTTTTAAGCAGTTATAAGATCGAACAGATAGATCAAGTTCTTCGATGGTCATTTCCATCACTTTTTCTTTTTGATCTTCTTCTTTTTCGACCATAATCTCTGCGTTCTGCGCTTCATCTGTTAAGCCTACAAAAATGTTTAGATGCTCCGTAAAGACTTTCGCGCCTAAAGAAACAGCTTCTTCAGGTCGAATACTTCCGTCAGTCCATACATCCATTGTTAATTTATCAAAATTAGCTACTTGCCCTACACGTGTATTCTCTACTTGATACGTAACACGTGACACTGGAGTAAAAATTGAATCAATTGGTATGATACCAATTGGTTGGTCATCTCTTTTGTTAGCATCAGCGGGACGATAGCCACGTCCACGTTCTGCTGTAATCTTCATATGCAAGCTGCCTTTGCTATTTAACGTTGCAATTGGCAAATCCGGATTTAATACTTCTACATCACTATCGAATGTTAGGTCTGCAGCCGTAACTTTTCCTTCTCCCTGCACATCAATCTCTAATGTTTTCTCTTCATCAGAGTAAATCTTTAGAGCTAGTTTCTTCAGATTCAAAATAATCGTTGTCACATCTTCAACAACACCTTCGATTGTTGAAAATTCATGTAGCGCTCCATCAATTTGAACTGATGTAACAGCAGCACCTGGAAGTGAGGATAGTAGGATACGACGCAAGGAGTTTCCTAGAGTGGTACCATATCCACGTTCGAGCGGTTCGACTACGAATTTTCCAAATGTAGCATCATCGCTGATTTCTACCGTTTCAATTTTTGGTTTTTCAATTTCGATCATTCAATAAAACCCTCCTTTAAAACGTCGAAACCCCGGTTAGACCAGCTGTCTAACCGAAATTCCTCAAATAGGCAGTTGGCGTTTCTGCACTACCTGTAGTTCTTTCGTACGTTCTTGTCTCTCGGATGCTGTTCGCTAAAGGAGATATACTCCTTTACACTTTTAGCTATCATAACCCATTATAGACAGGGTGACAAATTATATACGGTATAATTATACACGACGACGTTTTGGTGGGCGACAACCGTTGTGAGGAACTGGAGTTACGTCCTTAATTGCAGTAACTTCCAATCCTGCTGCTTGAAGTGAACGGATAGCTGCTTCACGGCCAGCTCCAGGTCCTTTAACCGTTACTTCAAGTGTTTTCATGCCATTGTCAATTGCAGACTTAGCAGCAGTTTCAGCTGCCATTTGTGCAGCAAAAGGTGTAGATTTACGTGAGCCTTTAAAGCCAAGTGCACCAGCTGAACTCCATCCAAGAGAGTTACCTTGTGTGTCCGTAATCGTTACAATTGTGTTGTTGAACGTTGAACGGATATGTGCAATACCTGACTCAATATTCTTTTTCACACGACGTTTACGTGTATTAGTTTTACGTGCCATAGATTATACCTCCTTTTCGTTATTTCTTCTTATTAGCGATCGTACGACGTGGTCCTTTACGTGTACGTGAATTATTTTTTGTTTTCTGTCCACGAACAGGAAGCCCACGACGATGACGGATACCGCGATAAGAGCCGATTTCGATTAGGCGTTTAATATTAAGGGATACTTCACGACGAAGGTCACCTTCAATTGTATATTCGTCCGTTGCTTTACGGATTCTTCCTAATTCATCCTCTGTAAGGTCGCGTACGCGTGTGTCTTCGGAAACGCCTGCTTCTTTAAGGATATTTTGTGCAGTGTTTTTTCCAATACCATAAATATAGGTTAGTGAAATAACTACACGTTTATCACGTGGAATATCAATACCTGCAATACGTGCCATAGCTTTCAAACACCTCCAATTTCTTAACCTTGTTTTTGCTTATGCTTCGGATTTTCACAAATTACCATTACTTTACCATTTCGTTTAATAACTTTACATTTTTCACAAATGGGTTTTACTGATGCTCTTACTTTCATCATCTTTACCTCCTTTAATGGAGCAGAGCTTATTTATAACGGTACGTAATTCGTCCTCTAGTTAAATCATACGGAGAAAGTTCAACCGTTACTTTATCGCCAGGAAGAATGCGAATAAAATGCATACGAATTTTACCAGAAACATGGGCTAATACTGTATGACCATTTTCCAATTCTACATTAAACATCGCATTTGGCAACGTTTCTGTTACGGTTCCTTCCACTTCAATTACATCGTCTTTCGCCATCGTGTTGATCTCCCTTCTTCAAATCAGTCACAACTTCATTGACAAATTTAGCTATGGCAAATCGTAATTTACCATTTGTGACACGACCAGTTTCTAGAAGGCTGTTTTGGACTTCTGGAGAAATATAATCCATTCTTTCAATATGATGCAGATTCTTTTTCTTTGGTCGATCATATTTACGTTTTTCCCCATCTGCAAGCAAGACATACTTTTCATCGATAATTTTAATTACTAATGCGTATTGACCCGCTTCACGTCCTTGCATAATACGAACAACTTGACCTATTAGCGGAATCGAATCATCTTCGTTCAACAACGATCACCTTCACTTAGGCTATAGTTTATATGGCTACCTTTTAGATGATGTCCCAAAGGTCCGGTAAAGACGTATTATCGAACTTCTTCGTACTCTTTATCCACCCTTAGAACAACTAAAAATAGGAAAAAGGTTTACTCACTTTTCATCCTGTGTCACTTTATTATGAAGTAATACACGTTTATGCGTATGTTACTCTCGACTAATTATAACTTTTAACAATTAGAATTGCATCCCTCGTGCGCTTAATTACAGTTAAGATGCTTATTTTTCAATTTTTGACTGAATATCTTGAAATACTTCATCAATATCCTTATCTCCATTGACAGTTACAAGATATCCTCTATCCTCGTAAAAATCCAATAACGGTTTGGTTTGCTCCATATTTACAGATAAACGAGTTTTCACCGTATCGGCTTTATCATCATCACGTTGGATTAATTGTGAACCATCCTTATCACAGACCCCATCTTCCTTAGGCGGGTTATAAACTACATGATAAGTTGCTCCGCATGTCGGACAAATTCTACGACCAGTTAGACGCTCCACTAATTTTTCTTCCGGTACATCTACATGAAGTACGTAATCAATGGATTGATCCATATCTTGCAATAAGTCCTGTAAGGCTTCTGCTTGAGCGATTGTCCTTGGAAAACCATCTAATAGGAAGCCATTCTTACAATCATCCTTACCCAAGCGTTCTCTGACAATCCCAATCGTAACTTCATCTGGAACAAGTTCGCCTTGATCCATATATTCTTTTGCTTTCTTTCCTAGGTCTGTTCCCTCTTTAATAGCTAAACGGAACATATCTCCTGTTGAAATATGAGGGATGTTATATTTTTCATTTATTTTCTCAGCCTGCGTACCTTTACCAGCACCTGGCAGACCCATTAAAATCAAGTTCAACAATTTTCCCCTCGCTCTCATTGTCAGCAAAAATTACTTTATAAACCCTTTGTAGTGACGCTTTACCAACTGACTTTCCAATTGTTTCATCGTTTGCAGGGCAACACCTACAACGATAAGTAAGCTTGTGCCGCCAATTTGTATAGACGCAGGTAGATCGGCTATTCCACCTAGGGCGATTGGTAGTACAGATACAGCTGCTAAAAACAGCGCGCCTACGAATGTTAAACGATATAAGACTCTTGTCAAATACGTTTCCGTATTCTTACCAGGACGAATGCCCGGAATGTAGCCACCTTGTTTTTGTAAATTCTCAGCCATTTGTTCAGGATTCACTTGAACAAATGTATAGAAATAAGTGAAAGCAATAATTAATGCTACATAAATAACCATACCTGTTGGCTGCGTATAATCGAATATACGTTGAATTGTTGCTGCAATCTGATTACCTTCAAAGAAACTGGCAACCGTACTAGGTGCCATGATAAATGCAATCGCGAAAATGACTGGAATTACCCCAGCAGCATTTACTTTTAACGGTAAATGTGTAGAGTGCCCGCCAACTGGAGAGCGATTTACAAGTTTTTTGGCATATTGTATAGGTATTTTTCGCAATGCCTGTTGAATGAAAATTACTCCAACTGTCACTGCTACAACTACCAAAGCAATTAAGGCAACAATAACAATGTTAATAAACAAATCATCACCAGGATTTATAAAATACTGGCTGTATAATTGTTTAATTCCATTCGGTACTGCTGCTACGATACCTGCAAAAATAATGATGGAAATTCCGTTACCTACTCCATTCGCAGTGATTTGTTCACCTAACCACATCAGGAATGCAGTTCCACTTGTTAACACAATAGCAATAACAAGAAACTTCATTATTCCAGGGTCAGCAATTAGCAAACCACCTGCCATCGCATTAAAGCCAATAGACATTGCAATTGCTTGGATAAACGCAAGTACAATCGTACCGTAACGCGTAACCTGCGCTAATTTCTTTCGGCCTGCATCCCCTTGCTTTTTCCATTCAGCAAATTTGGGTACAACATCCATCTGTAATAATTGCATAATAATTGATGCCGTAATATAAGGCATAATTCCCATGGCAAAAATGGAGAAGTTTTGTAAGGCTCCCCCACCAAATGTATTCAGAAATCCAAATACGTTTTGCTGGTTCATCAATTGATCGATTGCTAGCTTATCTGTAAATGGCACAGGAATAAATGTGCCTAGACGGAAGACAACCAACATCAATAATGTGAAAATTATTTTCCGCCTAATGTCACCTACGCGCATAAAATTGGAGATTGTACGGAACATTAAATCACCTCTGTTTTACCGCCCGCTGCCTCTATTGCTTCTTTCGCTGAAGCAGAGAACTTGTGAGCTTTTACTGTTAGTTTCTTTTCGATAGCACCATTGCCAAGTACTTTAATACCGGCTTTAAGTTTGCTTACGACACCTTCTTCCAGTAATAGCTCAGGTGTAATTTCTGTGCCGTCTTCAAAACGATTTAAAGTATCCAGGTTTACAATTGCAAATTCTTTACGGTGAATGTTTGTAAATCCTCGTTTTGGCAGACGTTGAAATAGTGGCATTTGACCACCTTCAAAGCCCGGACGAGTTCCACCGCCAGAACGTGCTTTTTGACCTTTATGTCCACGACCGGATGTTTTACCGTTACCTGATGACATACCACGACCTACACGATTACGATTTTTACGTGTACCTTCTGCAGCCTTCAATTCATGAAGTTTCATGCGAGCACCTCCTCTTTACGCTAATTTCGTATTTAAACTTCTTTAACCGCTATTAAATGAGATACTTTATTAACCATACCACGAAGAGCTGGCGTATCTTCATGAACAACAGATTGACGAATTTTTTTAAGTCCTAGTGCTTGAACAGTTTTCTTTTGACCTTCTGTTCCACCAATAACACTGCGCGTGAGGGTGATTTCTAGTTTTTTAGACATAACAGTTCCCTCCTTATCCTAACAGTTCTTCTACAGACTTCCCGCGTAGTTTTGCTACGTCTTCTGCACGCTTCAAGTTTGTTAGTCCATTCAATGTTGCACGAATCATATTAATTGGTGTATTTGAACCTAGTGATTTAGTTAGTATATCACCTACACCAGCAAGTTCCAAGATGGCACGAACTGGGCCACCAGAGATAACTCCTGTACCTTCTGCAGCTGGTTTTAATAATACATTACCAGAACCAAATTGACCATGAATTTCATGCGGAATTGTGGTTCCAACGATCGGTACTGTAATTAAATTTTTCTTAGCATCGTCAACTGCTTTTTTAATTGCTTCTGGTACCTCTTGCGCTTTTCCTGTACCAAAACCTACATGACCATTCTTATCTCCGACTACAACTAGAGCTGCGAAACGGAAACGACGTCCACCCTTTACAACTTT
The DNA here is from genome assembly GCF_016919725.2 of Virgibacillus sp. AGTR. Lineage (GTDB taxonomy): Bacteria > Bacillota > Bacilli > Bacillales > Amphibacillaceae > Virgibacillus > Virgibacillus salarius. The sequence goes on along the minus strand of NZ_JAJERH010000012.1, from coordinate 41,567 downwards.
TGCAACACGGTTGACCGTAACAACGCGTTCTTCTAGATCTAATTTGTTCGGATCAATGTTTTTACTCATGTATGTCCCTCCTTTATCGATTAAAATTCAAGACCTGCTTCTCTTGCAGCGTCTGCTAAAGCCTTCACACGACCATGATAAAGGTAGCCTCCGCGATCAAATACAACCGATTTGTAACCTTTATCCTGAGCACGTTTAGCGATCATTTCTCCGACCTGCTTTGCTGCTTCTACATTACTTGTAGATTCAACATTAATTTCGTTATCTTTCGTTGAAGCACTTGCAACAGTAGATCCATTGAGATCATCAATTAATTGTACATAGATGTGTTTATTTGAACGATATACGTTTAAACGAGGACGCTCCTGTGTACCAAAAAGACTCTTACGTACACGTGCATGTCTTCTTTTACGTATAACATTTTTGTCAGGTTTTGTAATCATTTAGGTCACTCCTTTCTGCTCCCTAACTATTCTTACTTAGCAGTTTTACCTTCTTTACGACGTACGTATTCACCTTCGTAACGAATACCTTTACCTTTATACGGTTCTGGCGGACGAATTGCTCTAATATTAGAAGCAACCGCTCCAACCAACTCTTTATCAATACCTTTAACAATAACTTGTGTGTTTTTTGGTACATCAATTTCGATACCGTCAACAGGGTCTAATTCAACAGGATGTGAGTAACCAGCGTTAATCACTACTTTGTTACCTTGTTTTTGCGCACGGTAACCAACCCCGATAATTTCAAGAGACTTCTCAAATCCTTTACTTACTCCTTCAACCATGTTGTTGATAAGGCTTCGAGTAGTACCGTGTAATGCGCGGTGGTCTTTGTGATCACTTGGACGCTCTAGCGTAATCACATTATCCTCCATATTAACTTTAATATCTGGATGTAGATTTCGTGTTAACTCACCTTTAGGTCCTTTAACTGAAACAACATTACCTTCCAGTTTAACTTCTACACCTTGGGGAATTTCAATCGGCTTAAGTCCTATACGAGACATTCCATGCACCTCCTCATCATTAAATAATCAATTACCAGACATATGCAAGTACTTCGCCACCAACTGCTTGAGAACGCGCTTCTTTGTCTGAAAGCACTCCTTTAGAAGTTGAAACGATAGCAATACCTAATCCGTTAAGTACACGTGGTACCTCATTAGCTTTTGCGTAAACACGTAGACCTGGTTTACTAATTCGTTTTATACCTGTAATAACTCGCTCTTCGTTTGTACCGTATTTAAGGAAAATACGCAGAACGCCTTGCTTGTTATCTTCAACAAGCTCATAGTCAGAAACAAAACCTTCACGTTTCAAGATATCAGCGATCTCTTTTTTGATTGTAGAAGCCGGAAGCTCTAACTTTTCATGTTTTACCATGTTAGCATTACGAATACGAGTTAGCATATCTGCGATTGGATCTGTCATAACCATTAATCATTACCTCCTTCCCGAATCGGGGTTTACCAGCTTGCTTTTTTGACACCAGGAATTTGACCTTTATAGGCAAGTTCACGGAAACAAATACGGCAAAGTTTAAATTTACGGATTACAGAATGTGGACGGCCACAACGTTCACAACGTGTATATTCACGTACTTGGTACTTTTGTGGACGTTTTTGTTTTGCAATCATTGATTTTTTAGCCACTATTTTCCCTCCTTGTATTAGCTCTTTCGTTTACTTTTGGAAAGGCATGCCTAGCTGAGCCAGAAGTTCACGAGCTTCTTCGTCAGTATTGGAGCTTGTTACGATAACAATATCCATACCACGTACTTTGTTAACTTTATCATAGTTAATTTCTGGGAAAATTAGTTGTTCTTTAACACCTAATGTGTAGTTTCCACGACCATCAAAAGCTTTTTTAGAAATACCACGGAAGTCACGTACACGTGGAAGTGATACTGCAATTAGCTTTTGAAGAAATTCGTACATACGCTCACCGCGAAGGGTTACTTTAGCACCGATTGGCATTCCTTCACGGAGACGGAAACCAGCGATAGATTTCTTTGCACGAGTTATCATTGGCTTTTGACCAGAAATTAATGAAAGCTCTTCGACAGCGTTATCCAAAGCTTTTGAGTTCTGTACTGCATCACCAACACCCATGTTGATGACAATCTTCTCGATTGCTGGTACTTGCATCACAGATTCATAGTTAAATTTATTCATCAAAGATGGTACTATTTCATCTTGGTATTTATTTTTAAGTTGATTCATCATGTCGCCCTCCTTTCGCTGAACCTATTTATCTAATGCTTCACCGGATTTTTTAGCGATGCGGACTTTCTTTCCATCACGTACTTCATGCCCAACACGAGTTGGTTCACCGGATTTAGGATCTATCGGCATTACGTTAGAAACATGGATTGGTGCTTCTTGATTAAGAATACCGCCCTGCGGGTTTTCTTGAGAAGGTTTGGCATGTTTTTTAATCATATTAATTCCTTCAACTAGCACACGATCCTTTTTCGGGTATGCTTCTAAGATAGTACCTTCTTTTCCACGGTCTTTGCCGGAAATTACTTTAACTTTATCACCTTTTTTTACATGCATGCTTAACGCACCTCCTAACAAGGCTAATTTTTAGCTTATAATACTTCTGGAGCAAGAGATACGATTTTCATGAATTTTGCATCACGTAATTCACGTGCGACTGGTCCGAAGATACGAGTTCCTCTTGGACTTTTATCATCACGGATGATTACCGCTGCATTTTCATCAAAACGAATATATGACCCATCTTTACGGCGTGCACCAGACTTCGAACGAACAATAACAGCTTTAACAACGTCACCTTTTTTGACAACGCCTCCTGGTGTTGCTTCTTTTACAGTACATACAATAACATCACCGATATTAGCTGTTTTACGTCCTGATCCACCCAATACTTTAATGGTTAGCAATTCACGAGCACCAGAGTTATCTGCGACTTTCAAACGAGTTTCTTGTTGAATCATATCGCTGTGACCTCCCTTCGGATCTTCCTTAGCGAACTATATTATATAATTACCGCTTCTTCAACAACTTCAACTAGACGAAAACGCTTAGTAGCTGATAGCGGACGAGTTTCCATGATACTTACAATGTCACCAGTTTTAGCCTGGTTATTTTCATCATGTGCTTTTAACTTTTTAGAGTATTTTACACGTTTGCCGTATAGCTTGTGGAACTTATACGTTTCAACTAAAACAGTAATTGTTTTATCCATTTTATCGGAAACAACACGGCCTGTGTATACTTTACGATTATTACGTTCAGTCATATCGAGGCTAACCTCCTCTTCAATTTTCTAGTTATTTACGCTTAATTCACGTTGACGTACTACAGTTTTCATACGTGCAATTGACTTTCTAACTTCACGAATGCGTGCAGTGTTTTCCAATTGGCCTGTTGCAAGTTGGAAGCGTAAATTAAATAGTTCTTCTTTTAACGATTTAACTTTTTGTTCAATTTCGGCAGTGGTTAGTTCTCTAATTTCATTAGCCTTCATTGCTTTCACCACCAATTTCTTCACGTTTTACAAACTTAGTTTTGATCGGAAGTTTATGAGAAGCAAGACGCAACGCTTCGCGAGCAACCTCTTCTGATACACCTGCGATTTCAAACATAATTTTCCCTGGCTTAACTACTGCTACCCATCCTTCAGGAGCACCTTTACCGGAACCCATTCGAACCTCTAGGGGTTTTGCAGTGTATGGTTTGTCTGGGAAGATTTTAATCCAAACCTTACCGCCACGTTTCATGTAACGAGTCATTGCAATACGAGCAGCCTCGATTTGACGGCTAGTAATCCATGAAGCTTCTGTTGCTTGCAGACCAAATTCACCGAAAGCTACTGTTGTGCCGCCTTTAGCTTGGCCTCTCATTTTACCACGATGTTGTCTACGATATTTCACACGTTTAGGCATTAACATAATGCATTGCCCCCTTCCTTATTTTTCTGATTTAGTTGGAAGGACTTCTCCACGGTAAATCCACACTTTTACACCTAATTTACCATAGGTTGTATCAGCTTCTGCTGTACCATAGTCTATATCAGCACGTAAAGTGTGTAGTGGTACTGTTCCTTCACTATAATGTTCCGCACGAGCGATATCTGCTCCGCCAAGACGTCCAGATACTTGTGTTTTAATCCCTTTTGCTCCAGCGCGCATTGCACGTTGAATGGTTTGTTTTTGAGCACGACGGAATGAAATACGGTTTTCTAATTGACGAGCAATATTTTCAGCAACTAATGTTGCATCGATATCGACTTTTTTGATTTCTACGATATTGATATGAACTCGTTTGCCTGTAAGGCTGTTCAATGATTTACGTAGTGCTTCTACTTCTGATCCGCCTTTACCAATTACCATACCTGGTTTACCAGTATGAATCGTAATGTTCACGCGGTTTGCTGCACGTTCTATTTCGATCGAAGAAACAGCAGCAATTTTTAAGCGGTTTTCAAGATATTCTCTAATTTTAATATCTTCGTGTAGTAAGTCTGCATAGTCCTTGCCTGCGTACCATTTAGACTCCCAGTCTTTAATAATACCGACGCGAAGACCTGTTGGATTTACTTTTTGACCCACTGACTATCCCTCCTTCTTTTCTGTTACCACAACTGTGATGTGGCTTGTGCGCTTGTTAATTCTGCTTGCACGTCCTTGTGCACGTGGACGGAAACGTTTCAACGTAGCACCTTCGTTTACGAATGCTTCCGAAACTACTAGATTGTCTGTATCCATTTCGTAGTTATGCTCTGCATTAGCGATCGCAGAGTTTAAAACTTTTTCTACGACTGGAGAAGCACCGCGCTGTGTATGGCGTAAAATCGCAATTGCTTCACCAACATTTTTTCCTCGAATAAGATCAACGACTAAACGTACTTTACGAGGAGCAATACGAACCGATTTCGCAACGGCTTTAGCTTGCATGTTGTGTGCCTCCTCTCATTAGCGTTTTGTTTTCTTATCATCGCCGGCATGCCCTTTGTAAGTGCGTGTTGGCGCGAATTCTCCTAATTTGTGTCCGACCATGTCTTCTGTAATATATACTGGAACATGTTTACGTCCGTCATAAACAGCAATCGTATGTCCGACAAAAGTAGGGAATATAGTAGAGCGACGAGACCAAGTCTTTACTACTTGTTTTTTATCGCCTTCATTTAAAACTTCAATCTTTTTCATCAGATGGTCATCTGCAAAAGGTCCTTTTTTCAAACTGCGACCCATGGATAAACCTCCTTTCGCACTTGAGAGACGGGTAATTTTTCCCGCCACAGTTTTCGTTTATTTTTTACGCTTACGAACGATATATTTATCAGACGGCTTGTTGCGTTTACGTGTTTTATATCCAAGGGTTGGTTTACCCCAAGGTGACATTGGTGATTTACGTCCGATTGGCGCACGTCCTTCACCACCACCGTGTGGGTGATCATTCGGGTTCATAACAGATCCACGTACAGTTGGGCGCTTGCCTAACCAACGAGAACGTCCTGCTTTACCAACACGAACAAGCTCATGTTCGATGTTACCAACTTGACCTACAGTAGCACGACAAGTAGATAATACTAAACGAACTTCCCCTGATGCTAAACGAACCAATGTGTACTTCTCTTCACGTCCAAGGATTTGAGCTTCAGCACCAGCTGAACGAGCAAGCTGTCCGCCGCGTCCTGGCTTTAATTCAACATTGTGAATGATCGTACCAACTGGAATATTTGCTAGTGGTAGAGCATTTCCTAATTTAATATCAGCACCTTCGCCAGATTCAATTTCCTGACCTACTTTGATTCCTTTTGGTGCTAGAATATAACGTTTTTCACCATCAGCATAATGAATTAATGCAATATTAGCTGAACGGTTCGGATCATATTCAACAGTAGCAACGCGTCCTGGTATACCATCTTTATCACGTTTGAAATCGATGATACGGTATTGACGCTTATGGCCGCCACCTTGATGACGAACAGTTAATTTCCCTTGATTATTACGACCACCACGTTTGTAAAGCGGGCTTAAAAGGGATTTTTCTGGCGTATCTGTGGTGATTTCTGCAAAATCAGATACGGACATATTACGTCTACCATTTGACGTCGGTTTGAACTTTTTAATCGCCATCTTGTTTTCCCTCCTTCACAAAATTCTTTTGTTATGCTTCAAAGAAGTCTAGTTCTTTACTATCTTCTGAAAGCTGTACGATAGCTTTTTTGCGGTCTGAACGATACCCACCGTAACGTCCCATTCGCTTGAATTTACCTTTTAAGTTCATTGTGTTTACTTTTTCTACTTTTACTCCAAAAACTAGTTCAACAGCGTTTTTAATTTCTGTTTTGTTAGCTTTAGGGCTTACTTCAAACGTGTATTTCTTTTCTGCCATTAAATCAGCTGAGTTCTCAGTGATGACAGGGCGCTTAATAATATCACGTGGATCTTTCATTATGCAAGCACCTCCCCTGCTTTTTCAGCTGCATCCTTCGTTAGGATCAGCTTGTCATGTCCAAGCAAGTCTAGAATATTTAGCTCTTCTACAGTTAGAACATTAACAGATTGCAAGTTGTTTGCTGAGCGGATAACTGACTCATCTTTTTCAGAAACTACAATCAATGCTTTTGTATCAACATTCAATGCATCTAGCATCTTAACTATTTCTTTCGTTTTTGGAGTATCCATTACGATACTTTCCAAAACTACAAGGTTATCTTCGTTTACCTTTGAAGATAGTGCAGATTTTAGCGCTAGACGACGGACTTTCTTTGGTAATTTGTAGCTGTAACTGCGCGGTGTTGGTCCGAATACAGTTCCACCGCCAACCCATTGTGGAGAACGAATAGAACCTTGACGTGCACGACCAGTTCCTTTTTGACGCCATGGTTTACGACCACCACCACGTACTTCAGAACGGTTTTTTACCGCATGCGTACCTTGACGTAAAGACGCACGTTGCATTACTACTGCTTCATGTAAAACATGTGTGTTTGGTTCAATGCCGAATACAGAATCATTTAATTCCATATCGCCAGCTTTTGTACCGTCTTGTTTTAATAGTGCTACTTTAGGCATGACATATCCTCCCTTCGTGTGTATGATTAGTTAGCCTTAATTGCACTCGTGATTTTTACGAATGATTTTTTTGCACCTGGAACATTACCTTTGACTAAAAGTAGATTGCGTTCTTCATCTACATTGACAATTTCTAGGTTTTGAATCGTTACTTGATCGCCACCCATACGCCCTGGAAGTGGTCTTCCTTTAAATACACGCATTGGGTCAACAGCACCAAGAGAACCCGGGCTTCTGTGGTAATGAGATCCATGGGACATTGGGCCACGTTGTTGGTTGTGACGCTTAATGGAACCTTGGAATCCTTTCCCTTTTGTTGTACCAGTTACATCGATTTTATCTCCAGCTTCAAAAACATTAACGCTGATTTCTTGACCTACTTCATATTCATCAAGATTTGCGTTACGGATTTCACGAACGTAGCGCTTAGGGGTTGTGTTTGCTTTTTCAGCATGACCTTTTTCCGCTTTGTTAGTACGTGATTCCTTCGCATCAGCAAAACCGAGTTGTAGCGCTTCGTAACCATCATTCTCTAACGTTCTTTTTTGCAATACCACATTTGGCTCAGCTTGAATAACTGTAACAGGGATTAACTCTCCAGTTTCAGAAAATAGCTGAGTCATGCCGATTTTACGACCTAAGATTCCTTTCGTCATCCGTTACACCTCCTATTTAAAACAAAAATTATAGTTTGATTTCGATATCTACACCAGATGGTAAGTCAAGACGCATTAGTGAATCAACTGTTTGTGGTGTAGGATTAACAATGTCGATTAGACGCTTATGTGTACGCATTTCGAATTGTTCACGTGAATCCTTATATTTATGAACCGCACGTAGTACAGTGTAAACTGATTTTTCTGTAGGTAGCGGAATTGGACCAGACACATTTGCACCTGAACGCTTCGCAGTATCTACAATTTTCTCAGCTGATTGATCTAGAATACGGTGATCATAAGCTTTTAAACGGATTCTGATTTTTTCTTTTGCCATTATTTTCCCTCCTTTTTCGCCCATATTTGTATAGACATACTCCACGGAAATTTCTTAACAACCAGCCATGGCAAAGGGGCCGGGTGTGCCAACAACCTTCCGTTTCATCGCCTCTGATGACCAACATTATTATTATATAGAAAAAAACTGGTCAATGCAACCCTTTATACATAAATTCTAGGGAATTGCACATCTATGTATTATACGTGTTCTAGCTAGTGATTTCAAGGGATTATACTAAAATAAAACTGGAAAATCGCAGAAATTCTAGCTATTACAGTTTAAAATATTATAAGATTCATCTATTTCATTATTATTAGATTTACTATTTAACGGTTCATCATATAAAAAAACAAAGCACAGATAGCGTCGTCACGCCAGCTGTGCTTTATATTATAGCATTAATTATTTTTCAATTGAAGTTACAACACCAGATCCAACAGTACGTCCGCCTTCACGGATAGAGAAGCGAGTACCATCTTCAATAGCGATTGGTGAAATAAGCTCAACACTCATTTCGATGTTATCTCCAGGCATAACCATTTCAGTACCCTCTGGAAGTGTAATAACACCTGTTACGTCAGTAGTACGGAAATAGAATTGTGGACGATAGTTTGCGAAGAATGGCGTATGACGTCCACCTTCTTCTTTAGATAGAACATAAACTTCTGATTTAAATTTAGTGTGTGGAGTAATAGAGCCTGGTTTAGCAAGCACCTGTCCACGATTGATTTCTTCACGAGCAACACCACGTAGAAGTGCACCAATGTTGTCTCCAGCTTCAGCATAGTCAAGAAGCTTACGGAACATTTCCACACCAGTTACAGTAGTTTTCTCAGCTTTTTCGTTTAGACCGATGATTTCAACCTCATCACCAACACGTACTTCACCACGTTCAACACGACCAGTGGCAACTGTACCGCGTCCAGTGATAGAGAATACGTCCTCAACAGGCATCATGAATGGTTTGTCTTTGTCACGATCTGGAGTTGGGATATACTCGTCAACAGCATTCATTAGTTCAACGATTTTTTCTTCGTATTCTGCATCTCCTTCAATTGCTTTAAGAGCAGAACCTTTGATTACTGGTACATCATCACCAGGGAAATCGTATTCTGTTAATAGATCACGAACTTCCATTTCTACAAGTTCTAGTAATTCTTCATCGTCTACCATATCTGTTTTGTTAAGGAATACAACGATTGAAGGTACTCCAACGTTTTTAGAAAGTAAGATATGCTCACGAGTTTGTGGCATTGGACCATCTGCAGCAGATACTACTAGGATAGCTCCGTCCATTTGAGCAGCACCAGTGATCATGTTTTTAACATAGTCAGCGTGACCTGGGCAGTCAACGTGTGCGTAGTGACGAGTATCTGTTTCATATTCTACGTGGGAAGTTGCAATTGTGATTCCACGTTCTTTTTCTTCTGGTGCGTTATCGATTTGGTCATAAGCCATTTCCGTACCTTTACCAGATTTTTTATGCATTACAATTGTAATTGCAGCAGTTAATGTAGTTTTACCATGGTCAACGTGTCCAATTGTACCAACGTTTACGTGACTTTTAGAGCGATCGAACTTTTCTTTAGCCATTTATAGTTCCTCCTTTAAATAAGTAAAAGTGTTTTTTGTAATTTTATGATGTGCAAAGAAACAATGATAGACATCATTTCTTTGCCTTCAATACAAGTTATACTTTAGATTTATCAAAAAATCAATTATTCACCAGCATTTTTCTTAATAATTTCTTCAGAAATACTCTTCGGTACTTCTTCATAATGGTCAAAATGCATAGTGAATGTTCCGCGTCCTTGTGTGTTCGAACGTAACGCAGTTGCGTAACCGAACATTTCAGATAGAGGCACAAATCCTCTCACAACTTGAAGAGGTCCACGTGCTTCCATTCCTTCCACACGACCACGACGAGAGGTAACATCTCCCATAATATCTCCCATGTATTCTTCTGGGATAACAATTTCAACCTTAGCAATTGGCTCTAGTAAAACAGGGTTACATTTGTTCTTAGCTGCTTTCAAAGCCATGGATGCCGCAATCTTAAATGCCATTTCGTTAGAGTCAACGTCATGGTAGCTTCCATCATATAATGTAGCTTTTATATCAATTAGTGGGTAACCGGCTAATACACCATTTTCCATTGATTCTTCAATTCCAGCTTCAACAGAAGGGATGTATTCACGTGGTACAACACCACCAACAATTTTGTTTTCAAATTCGAATCCAGCGCCTTCTTCGTTTGGTTCGAATTTAACCCATACGTGACCATATTGACCGCGTCCACCAGACTGACGTACGAATTTACCTTCGACTTCAGCAGATGCACGGAACGTTTCACGGTAAGCAACTTGAGGGGCACCAACATTTGCTTCTACTTTAAACTCACGCTTTAATCGGTCAACAATGATATCTAGGTGAAGCTCACCCATACCTGAAATAATTGTTTGGCCGGTTTCTTCGTTTGTTTCCGTTTTAAACGTTGGATCCTCTTCAGCAAGCTTAGCTAAAGCAATACCCATTTTATCTTGGTCTGCTTTTGTCTTCGGTTCAATAGCTACGCCAATTACTGGTGTTGGGAAGTCCATTGACTCAAGAATGACTAAATCCTTTTCATCACATAGAGTGTCACCAGTAGTTGTGTCTTTCAAACCAACAGCTGCTGCGATCTCACCAGAGTATACGCGAGAAATCTCTTCACGGGAATTTGCGTGCATTTGCAGGATACGTCCTACACGTTCACGCTTATCCTTTACAGAGTTTTTCACATAGGAACCTGAATCTAATGTTCCAGAATATACGCGGAAGAAAGTAAGCTTACCAACATAAGGGTCTGTCATTACTTTAAATGCTAAAGCAGAGAACGGTGCATTATCATCAGAAGGACGAGTTACCTTCTCTTCTGTTCGAGGAACGATACCCTCAATTGCAGCAACGTCTGTTGGAGCAGGTAGATAATCAAGTACACCATCAAGCATTAACTGAACACCTTTGTTTTTGAAAGCTGAACCAGCATATACTGGGTAAAATTCTACATTCAATGTAGCTTGACGAATTGCTGCTTTCAGTTCATCGTTAGAGATTTCTTCTCCTTCTAGATACTTCATCATCAATTCTTCATCAAGCTCAGATACAGCTTCGATCAAGCTGCCGCGTAGCTCTTCTGCTTTTTCTTTATACTCATCAGGAATGTCACGAGCCTCAGCACGAGTTCCCAAATCATCCTCATAAAAGAATGCTTCCATCGTGATTAGGTCAATGATTCCTTCAAAGTTATCTTCAGCACCGATTGGTAACTGAACAGGATGTGCATTTGCACCTAAACGCTCTTTTAGCGTACCTGTTGAGTAAAGGAAATCTGCACCAATTTTATCCATTTTATTAATGAATACGATTCTTGGTACACCATAGGTTGTTGCTTGACGCCATACTGTTTCAGTTTGTGGCTCAACACCAGATTGAGCATCAAGTACTGTTACTGCTCCGTCAAGCACGCGTAGGGAACGTTCAACCTCTACAGTGAAGTCTACGTGACCCGGTGTATCAATAATATTGATACGATGTTCTTTCCATGCAGCAGTTGTTGCAGCGGAAGTAATTGTAATTCCACGCTCTTGCTCCTGCTCCATCCAGTCCATTTGCGAAGCACCTTCGTGTGTTTCACCAATTTTATGAATACGTCCTGTATAGAAAAGAATACGCTCAGTAGTAGTGGTCTTACCTGCATCAATGTGTGCCATAATACCAATATTACGCGTCTTTTCCAAGGAGAACTCTCTAGCCATGTATTCTTCTCCTTCCTAGCTTGGGTTTGTTTTATCTTACCAGCGATAGTGAGCGAATGCTTTGTTCGCTTCTGCCATTTTGTGCATTTCTTCGCGTTTTTTAACGGAAGCACCTGTATTATTAGAAGCATCTAAGATTTCATTTGCTAGTCGTTCTTCCATTGTTTTCTCTCCGCGTAGACGAGAGTAGTTTACAATATAACGAAGTCCTAATGCTTGACGACGTTCTGGGCGTACTTCCATCGGTACTTGGTAGTTTGAACCACCAACACGACGAGCACGTACTTCTAGCACCGGCATTACATTCTTCATTGCCTGTTCAAAAACTTCCATTGCATTTTGTCCGCTTCTTTCAGAAACTAATTCAAATGCATTGTAAAGTATTTTTTGCGCTTTACCTCTTTTTCCGTCAATCATGATCTGGTTGATTAAACGAGTCACTAGTTTGGATTTATAAAGTGGATCTGGCAAGACATCGCGTTTAGGTACTGGTCCTTTACGTGGCATATGTCCTTCCTCCTTTCTTCTATTTGAATGAGTTAATCAGTTACTTATTGCTTCGGTTTTTTGGTACCGTATTTAGAACGACCTTGTTGACGTCCTTCAACACCCGCAGTGTCTAGCGCACCACGAACAATGTGATAGCGAACACCAGGTAAGTCTTTAACACGACCTCCACGTAGAAGTACAACACTGTGCTCCTGAAGGTTGTGACCAATTCCAGGGATATATGCAGTTACTTCCATATTGTTAGATAGACGTACACGAGCATATTTACGAAGTGCTGAATTCGGCTTCTTAGGTGTTAGTGTACCAACACGAGTACATACCCCACGTTTTTGTGGTGAGTTTTGGTCCGTTAGTTTCTTCTTAAAACTATTGTACCCTTTGTTAAGTGCTGGAGAGTCAGACTTCTTTGGTTTGCTTACGCGTCCTTTGCGTACAAGCTGGTTAATAGTAGGCATTGTATTTTCCTCCCTTCATAATCTATATCATCTGTTTAGCTAATGTTTTGCGCGGGGTTTGTAATCCCACACATCCAGGTGGTTCATCTTTTGGCAAAAAACAAAGCTTCAACGAAAGATTCGCTAAAACTATTCATGCTTTACTGCTGCGGTTGATGCACCTACCTCTATGCCACATGCAACCCCAAGTTTTTTCTTGGAATCTACATACTGACAAGGGATGCCAAGCTCCTTAGCCAAACTTACGACTTTTTGTGTCATATGTTGATCAGCATCATCAGCAATAAACACTTCACTTATTTCACCATTTTTCATGGCTTTAAGTGTCTGCTTTGTTCCGATAATTATTCGTGATTGAACTTGCATTACTTTTTCATAAGACATTTCATATCCTCCAAAGTAACAAGTATAATCGGAAGCACCTTGAATATTCTATCACTCACATTTTTTAATGTCAATATCAAATAGATATTTTTGCACTTCCGATTTAAGATCACTTGTCCTATTGAATACTGTATAAGCTTGGCTTTCACATCAAAACAACAGTTCAGTTAAAATGTGAAAGCCTGTTTATTTATTGTACAGTTTCTGTTTCTTCTACTTCTTCCACTTCAATTGGCTCATCTAAGCCAGGCTTTACTCTTCGGTAGCGTTGCATTCCTGTACCAGCAGGAACAAGCTTACCGATAATGACATTCTCTTTCAGACCCAATAACTCATCACGCTTACCTTTGATTGCTGCATCTGTAAGTACCCTAGTGGTTTCTTGGAAAGATGCTGCAGATAAGAACGAATCTGTTTCAAGAGAGGCTTTTGTAATACCAAGTAATACAGGTTTACCAATAGCTGGCTGGTAGCCCTCTTTAAGCACTGTATGGTTGGCGTCTCTGAACTGATGGATTTCTAATAAAGAACCTGGTAACACATCGGTGTCTCCGGAATCCACCACTCGGATTTTGCGAAGCATTTGACGTACCATAACTTCCACGTGCTTGTCACCGATTTCTACCCCTTGCATTCGGTATACTCGTTGAACTTCACGTAGCAAGTAATCTTGTACGCCTTCCACTCCTCGAATGCGCAATAAATCTTTCGGATCAATAGAACCCTCTGTAAGCTCTTGACCAGCGGCAATTTCGTCCCCAACCGTTACCTTCATTCGAGCATTATAAGGAACAGCGTAGGAACGTTGTTCTACATCACCTTGAATAACGATCTCTTGCTTATCTTTCACTTCTTTAACTTCTAGAACGGTTCCGAATATCTCACTGATGACCGCTTGCCCTTTCGGATTACGCGCTTCAAATAATTCTTGAATACGTGGTAAACCTTGTGTAATATCGTCTCCGGCAACCCCACCCGTATGGAATGTACGCATCGTTAACTGGGTTCCTGGCTCACCAATAGACTGGGCAGCAATAATTCCAACAGCTTCTCCGACTTCTACATCGGCACCTGTTGCTAGGTTACGTCCATAACATTTTTGACAGACACCATGTTTCGTGTTACATGTAAACGCACTGCGAATCGTTACTTCTTCGATTCCAGCTTCCGTTATTTGTTTTGCTTGATCCTCTGAAATTAAATGATCAGCTTCAACAATTACTTCGTTGGTTTCAGGATGTTTTACTGAATAGAAAGCTGTACGTCCGATTAATCGATCAATTAATGGCTCGATCATTTCGGTTCCATCTGTTAAAGCAGCTACTTTTAAGCCGCGATCTGTACCACAGTCTGCCTCACGTACAATAACATCCTGCGCCACATCCACAAGACGACGAGTTAGGTAACCAGAGTCAGCTGTTTTCAGCGCTGTATCCGCTAGACCTTTACGTGCACCGTGTGTAGAAATAAAGTATTCTAGAACGGTTAAGCCTTCACGGAAGCTTGACTTGATCGGTAATTCAATAATCTTACCAGCTGGGTTGGCCATTAGTCCACGCATACCCGCCAGCTGCGTAAAGTTAGAAGCATTACCCCTTGCACCAGAATCACTCATCATAAAGATAGGGTTTCTGTTACTTAGTGAGTGCATCAGCTTATCCTGAATGGTGTCTTTTGCTTGTGACCAAACGGCAATGACGCGATCATATCTTTCATCTTCCGTAATAAGACCTCTGCGGAATTGTTTCAAGACATTATCAACTTTTTTCTGTGCCTCATCTAAGATTTCCTCTTTTTCTGGAAGTACAACAATATCTGAAATACCAACTGTCATACCAGCTTTCGTTGAATAACTAAAACCAAGATCCTTCATTCGATCTAACATCTTTGAAGTTTCACTAATCTTAAACCGTTTAAAGACTTCTGCGATAATATCGCCAAGGAAGCCTTTCTTAAATGGCTTAATGATATCTCGAGATTGAATTACTTCCTTTACATTAGTTCCACGTTCTACAAAGTACATTTCTGGGGTGCGATCCTCTAGATTCACCTTTGTAGGTTCATTAATATACGGGAACGAATCAGGTAAAATTTCATTAAAGATTAATTTACCAACGGTTGTAATTAATAACTGTGACTTCTGTTCTTCAGAGAATGTTACGTTATTTAAATTGGATGCGTGTACCGCAACTCTTGTATGCAAATGTACATACCCGTTTTGGTAAGATAATAAAGCTTCATTCAGATCATTAAATATCGTACCTTCTCCGACTGCATTTTCACGTTCCAGCGTAAGATAATAGTTTCCTAATACCATATCTTGTGATGGTGTAACTACCGGTTTTCCATCTTTAGGGTTTAAAATATTTTGCGCTGCAAGCATCAAAATACGAGCCTCTGCTTGCGCTTCAGCAGATAATGGTACGTGAACAGCCATTTGGTCCCCATCAAAGTCGGCGTTATAAGCTGTACATACTAATGGATGTAATCGGATCGCACGACCTTCAACCAGTGTTGGTTCAAATGCTTGAATACCTAATCTGTGGAGCGTAGGTGCACGGTTTAGAAGTACAGGGTGTTCCTTGATTACTTCTTCTAAGACATCCCAAACTTCAGGGTGTACACGCTCAATTTTGCGTTTTGCAGATTTAATATTATGCGCAATTCCTTTTGCTACAAGCTCTTTCATAATAAATGGCTTGAACAATTCCAATGCCATTTCTTTCGGAAGTCCACATTGATACATTTTCAAATGTGGTCCAACAACGATTACAGAACGTCCGGAATAGTCCACACGTTTTCCTAATAGATTTTGACGGAAACGACCTTGCTTCCCTTTCAACATATGAGAAAGAGATTTTAGTGGTCTGTTACCTGGTCCTGTAACAGGACGACCGCGTCGACCATTATCGATCAATGCATCAACTGCTTCCTGCAACATGCGCTTTTCATTTTGCACAATGATACTTGGAGCGCCAAGATCCAGCAAGCGTTTAAGACGATTGTTTCGATTAATAACGCGTCGATAAAGATCGTTTAAATCTGATGTCGCAAAACGTCCACCATCTAACTGAACCATCGGGCGAATTTCCGGTGGAATGACTGGTAAAACATCTAAAATCATCCAAGATGCTTCATTGCCAGAATGACGGAAAGACTCTAGTACCTCTAATCGTTTAATAGCACGAGTTCTACGTTGTCCCTGTGCTGTCTTAAGCTCTTCTTTTAACGCATCTACTTCTTTCTCTAAATCAATATCCTGCAATAATTTACGGATTGCTTCGGCGCCCATCTGAGCTTTGAATGACTTTCCGTATTTATCGTAATAAGCCCGGTATTCTTTCTCAGACAGTAATTGTTTCTTTTCTAAAGGTGTATTACCTGTTTCTGTCACAATATATGCAGCAAAGTAAATAACTTCTTCTAACGCACGTGGTGACATATCTAAAACAAGACCCATTCTACTTGGAATTCCTTTAAAATACCAAATATGGGATACAGGTGCTGCGAGTTCGATGTGACCCATGCGCTCACGACGAACCTTAGCTTTTGTAACTTCTACTCCACAGCGGTCACAAACTACGCCCTTATAGCGAACACGTTTATACTTTCCGCAATGACATTCCCAATCTTTTTGTGGCCCGAAAATACGTTCACAAAACAATCCATCTTTTTCAGGCTTTAGTGTACGGTAATTAATCGTTTCCGGCTTCTTCACTTCACCATATGACCATGAACGAATTTTTTCTGGTGAAGCTAAACCAATTTTCATATACTCAAAATTATTTACATCTAGCAAGGGGCCAACCTCCCTTTTAGTGTCCGATTTTACCAAGCTACCTATGAATATATTTAATCTAAAGCTAGGGGCTGGCTCTATTGAGAGCCAACCTTACCTTTTGCTTTAGTTCTCTTCTACTTCTATATTGAGCTTACTTGCTTGCTGTGTTTCTTCTTCTTCCAATTCACGCATGTCGATTTCTTCTTCGTCACTTGAAAGCATTTTGACATCCATACCAAGACTTTGCAATTCTTTAATCAATACCTTGAAGGATTCTGGTACACCAGGTTCTGGTACATTATCACCTTTTACAATCGCTTCATATGTTTTAACACGACCGACAATATCATCTGATTTCACTGTTAAAATCTCCTGCAAGGTGTATGCCGCACCATAAGCTTCCAATGCCCAAACCTCCATCTCACCAAAGCGCTGACCACCAAATTGTGCTTTACCACCAAGTGGTTGCTGTGTAACAAGTGAATAAGGGCCTGTAGAACGAGCATGCAGCTTATCATCAACCATGTGCGCAAGCTTAATCATGTACATAACACCTACAGATACACGGTTGTCAAATGGTTCTCCTGATCTTCCATCATAAAGGATAGTCTTAGCATCTCTTGGCATACCTGCTTCTTCAAGCGTTTCCCACACATCTTCTTCTGTCGCACCATCAAATACCGGAGAAGCAACATGAATTCCTAGCTGTCTTGCAGCCATACCTAAATGTAATTCAAAAACCTGTCCGATATTCATTCGTGATGGTACCCCTAGTGGGTTAAGCATGATATCAATTGGTGTACCGTCTGGCAAGAATGGCATATCTTCTTCAGGTAAAATTTTGGATATAACACCTTTGTTACCGTGACGCCCGGCCATTTTATCTCCTTCGTGTATTTTACGTTTTTGAACGATATATACACGAACTAATTCGTTCACCCCAGGAGGTAACTCATCGCCATCTTCCCGATTAAAGATTTTAACATCCAACACAATTCCGCCAGCTCCATGTGGAACTCGTAAGGATGTATCACGAACTTCACGAGCTTTTTCACCAAAAATAGCGTGAAGTAAACGCTCTTCAGCGGATAATTCAGTAACCCCTTTAGGCGTCACTTTACCCACAAGTATATCACCGTCAGAAACTTCTGCACCGATACGAATAATTCCATATTCGTTAAGGTTCTTTAACGCTTCTTCCCCTACATTAGGAATATCACGTGTAATTTCTTCCGGTCCGAGCTTCGTATCACGTGCTTCCGATTCATACTCTTCAATATGAATAGATGTATACACGTCATCTTTTACGAGTCTTTCGCTCATGATAATCGCATCTTCATAGTTATAACCTTCCCAAGTCATAAATCCAACTAGAACATTACGGCCAAGCGCAAGCTCTCCGTCTTCCATGGAAGGACCGTCAGCAAGAATTTCACCTTTAGTTACGCGATTTCCTTCACTTACGATTGGGCGTTGGTTATAACATGTACCTTGGTTAGAGCGAATATATTTTTGTAGTTTGTAACGATCTAAATCGCCTTCTACTTCTTTTCCGTCCACAATAGAAATTCGACGAACATGAACTTCCTTCGCTTCAACACGTTCTACAATTCCTTCATGGCGGCAGATAATAGCGGCTCCAGAATCTTTTCCGTTTACATATTCCATACCAGTACCAACAATTGGCGCTTCAGGCTGCATTAATGGTACAGCTTGACGTTGCATGTTCGCACCCATTAACGCTCGGTTCGAGTCATCATTTTCTAAGAATGGAATACAAGCTGTTGCAGCTGAAACCACCTGTTTCGGAGAAACGTCCATGTAATCAATTTGATCACGAGGTACGATTGTGTTTTCACCACGGAAACGAGCAATAACTTCCTCATCCACAAAATGCCCCTCATCTGTTAACTTTGCATTTGCTTGGGCAACAACATAGTTATCCTCTTCATCTGCTGTTAGATAATCAATATGAGCTGTGACTCTACCCGTATCTGGATCCACACGACGGTACGGCGTTTCAATAAATCCAAATTTATTTACTTTAGCGAAACTCGATAATGAGTTAATTAAGCCGATATTCGGACCCTCAGGCGTCTCAATCGGGCACATTCGACCGTAGTGTGAATAGTGAACGTCTCGTACTTCGAAACCAGCTCGTTCACGAGTTAAACCACCAGGTCCTAACGCAGATAAACGACGTTTATGTGTTAGTTCTGCTAATGGGTTTGTTTGATCCATAAATTGAGACAACTGTGAGCTTCCAAAAAATTCTTTAATCGAAGCGATCACAGGACGAATATTAATCAGCTGTTGCGGCGTAATACTTGATGTGTCTTGAATAGACATTCGTTCACGCACAACACGCTCCATCCGAGATAACCCGATTCGGAACTGATTCTGTAATAACTCTCCAACAGAACGAAGACGACGGTTACCTAAATGGTCAATATCATCTGTATCGCCTACTTGATGAAGCAAGTTAAAGAAATAGCTAATTGCTGATAAAATATCCGCAGGCGTAATATTTTTAACACTTGTTTCAATTCCAGCATTTCCAATTACGTTAAGCTCTTTCTCACCACTTGGGTCAGTAGGATCAACTATTTTAATCGATTGAAGCAAAATTTGGTCGTCAAGCACACCGTCTTTAGGCTCAAGTGTTTTTTCACCAAGCTTCTCTTCTTCACGTTCCAAGTATGGAATTAATTTATTTAGTAGTTTTCTCTCTAGCTTATCGCCTTTCTCTGCTAGTACTTCGCCAGTCTCCTGATCAACAATTGTTTCGGCTAGTACTTGATTAAATAAACGATTTTTTATATGCAGCTTTTTGTTCATCTTGTAACGACCTACATGAGCAAGATCGTAACGTTTTGGATCAAAAAAGCGAGAGATTAATAAACTTTTTGCATTTTCAACAGTAGGTGGTTCTCCAGGACGTAACCGCTCATAGATTTCTAGCAACGCCTTTTCCGTTGTTTCTGTGTTATCCTTTTCAAGCGTATTTTTCAGGTACTCATTGTCTCCCAATAAGTCGATAATCTCCTGATCTGTACCAAAACCAAGTGCTCGTAGCAATACAGTTATCGGTAATTTACGCGTACGATCAATACGAACATGGACAACATCTTTTGCATCTGTTTCAAACTCCAACCATGCACCACGGTTCGGAATGACAGTTGCAGCTACGCCACGCTTTCCGTTTTTATCAATCTTTTCATTGTAGTAAACACTAGGTGATCGCACAAGCTGAGAAACGATTACACGTTCTGCGCCATTAATAACAAATGTTCCAGTGTCAGTCATTAATGGAAAATCACCCATAAATACTTCCTGCTCTTTCACTTCTCCGGTTTCATTATTAATTAATCGAACCTTCACACGAAGTGGAGCATTATACGTAACATCTCTTTCCTTTGATTCTCCTACAGGATATTTAGGCTCGCCTAAACTGTAGTCAACAAATTCCAGTGATAGATTGCCTGTAAAGTCCTCGATCGGCGAAATGTCTTGAAACATTTCTCGGAGACCCTCTTCTAAAAACCAATCATAAGAAGCGGTTTGGATCTCGATTAAATTCGGCAACTCTAATACTTCGCTGATACGTGCATAGCTTCTGCGCTGGCGGTGCCGTCCATACTGAACTAGTTGTCCTGTCAACTGCTTCACCCCTTAAATCATACATTTTTTCGTAGATTGTAATTCTACTCCAAATTTAATATAATTAGAAAAACCAATACAGAAGCAATTACTTCTTTTCGGCTTTTCGAATATTGGCTAACTGTGATTGTGCGAATAGCGTACAAAACATGCCTAACAAACTTGTAACAGATAATTACAAGTATATTATTTGGATCCTCTCAGCAATAGAATTCCAAAACAAACCACATGAAGCATATTTCAAAAATAAACGAAAAGCACATTGTATATACCAAATCTTTCCGATTTTACCAGTGTTTCCGAACTTTTATGAAATATACCTTATTATGTTATGAAATATCCTCTTGACATAAGAATCGCCATGTTAGCATTTTCCTATCTTATCATAAGTGAAGATACGGGTCAAACATTAATTGCCCGCATAATATAGTACCCTTTATTTTTAGCTACCACTTCCACTTCACGGAATAAAGCTTCTAATTTTTCTTTAGCGGAAGGAGCCCCTTGTTTCTTTTGAATAACCACCCATAGTTCTCCTTGCTTTAACAGCGCTCGCTGTGCTTCTTCAAACATTTGGTGTACAATCTTTTTTCCCGCACGAATCGGCGGATTAGTAAGAATCCCGGCAAATTGACGACTTGTGAATGCAGACATCCGATCACTCTGTACACACTCGATATTAGTAACCTCATTTTTTAAAGCATTTTCCTTCGCTAATGCAACAGCTCTTTCATTTATATCAGCCATTACAATTTTTCGATCCTTATATCGATCTGCTATTGCGATCCCAATTGGTCCATAGCCACAACCCAGATCCAAAAAATCCCCCGCAATTACCGGTTCATTAAATTGTTCAATTAATAGCCGACTTCCAAAATCAAC
This sequence comes from Virgibacillus sp. AGTR, assembly GCF_016919725.2. Lineage (GTDB taxonomy): Bacteria > Bacillota > Bacilli > Bacillales > Amphibacillaceae > Virgibacillus > Virgibacillus salarius. Next base: position 20,037 of record NZ_JAJERH010000012.1, on the reverse strand, counting down.
TTCATTTTTAGAAAATACACCTACGTCACTTGTAAATGTATAGGATTTTCCATTCAATTGATAATTCCATGTCTTTGGTGAACTTTTAGTTTGGGGTTTTGGTGAAAAGTAATGCTCTGTCATATGGCACCTACTTTTATTAAAATATTGAAGGTAGTTATAGCAAGGTGCTTGAAGTAGAAGCATCTGCTCAAGTCTTAGCTTAAATGATATGATATATAGAGAGCCCGCCGTAATGGTTACGACGAGCTCCGTTGATGAAATTAATTACTTAACCTCTACACTTGCGCCTGCTTCTTCTAGCTTACCTTTAACTTCTTCAGCATCTTCTTTAGATACTGCTTCTTTAACTGCTTTCGGAGCGTTATCAACTAAGTCTTTTGCATCTTTTAGTCCAAGACCTGTGATTTCGCGTACAGCTTTAACAACTTTGATCTTAGAAGCACCAGCATCTGTAAGCACTACATCAAATTCAGTTTTCTCTTCAGCAGCATCTCCGCCGCCAGCTCCACCTGCTACTGCCACAGGTGCTGCAGCTGTTACTCCAAATTCTTCTTCAATTGCTTTAACTAAATCATTAAGTTCTAATACTGACATTTCTTTAACCGCTTCAATGATTTGTTCTTTAGTCATGATTAATTTCCTCCTAATTAAAATTAAATTTTGTTTTTATACCGTTAAAGCACAGATTATGCGCCTTGTTCTTCTTTTTGATCCGCAATTGCTTTTGTAGCATATGCAAGGTTGCGAATTGGTGCTTGAAGTACGCTAAGAAGCATAGAAACCATACCTTCGTAGTTTGGAAGATCTGCAAGTTCCTTAATTTGCTCAAGAGAAGCAACGCTTCCTTGAATTACTCCACCTTTGATTTCAAGCGCTTCATGTTGTTTAGCAAAATCATTGATAATTCTTGCTGGCGCTACTACATCATCATTACTGAATGCGATCGCAGACGGACCAACAAGCGTCTCACTAAGATCATTCAACTCAGCAGCTTCTACCGCACGACGAGTCATCGTGTTTTTGTAAACCTTGAATTCAATTCCTGCTTCACGTAATTGTTTACGTAATTCAGTAACCTCTGCTACATCAAGCCCACGATAGTCAACTACAACAGCTGTTTCGCTCGCTAGAAATTTATCTTTAATTTCTTCAACAAGTTGTTTCTTTTGCTCGATAATATTAGACATTCTTCCACCTCCTAAAAAATGATCATTATACCGTATACCCCACTCTGTTCGGAGCCATTAAAAAAAGCTCCCACGTAGACATGGGAGCTTATTATTACATTGGAATTCAATCGCTAATTACCAATTTTTATAAACACCTCGGCAGGATGATTAAGCAAATGCATGCCCCTGCTGTCTACGGTACAACGTATTCTTTTATCAACGTGAATCATTATAACTAATGTCGACAAAAACGTCAACTATTAATTATCGACGGACAAAGCCAGAAACGTCAACGCGGATTCCAGGTCCCATTGTAGAGGCCACAGAAGCATTCTTCATATACGTTCCTTTTGAAGCCTGAGGCTTAGCTTTAACTAAAGTGTCTGTAATTGCTTTGAAGTTTTCAATTAACTTTTCATTATCGAAAGAAATCTTACCAATCGGAACATGAATGTTAGCAGATTTATCAACGCGGTATTCTACTTTACCAGCTTTAATATCTTGAACTGCTTTCTCAACTTCAAACGTAACTGTTCCCGTTTTAGGATTCGGCATTAAGCCTTTTGGTCCTAACACACGTCCAAGTTTACCAACTTCAGCCATCATATCTGGAGTTGCAACAATGACATCAAACTCAAACCAACCTTGGTTGATTTTGTTAATGTAATCACTTTCTCCAACATAATCAGCGCCAGCAGCTTCTGCTTCTTTAGCTTTGTCACCTTTAGCAAAAACTAAAACACGCTGTGTTTTACCAGTTCCATGTGGAAGCACCATCGCTCCACGAATTTGTTGATCTGCTTTTTTAGGATCTACACCTAAACGAAAAGCAGCCTCTACTGTTTCGTCGAAGTTTGCTTTAGCTGTTTCTTTAACTAATGCAATCGCTTCGGCTACTTCATATGATTTCGTACGATCAACAAGCTTCAAAGCTTCTTGATGTTTTTTTCCTTTTTTAGCCATTTTATTTCCTCCTCAAATGTGGTTATAACGGTAATACCTCCCACTTATAAAAGCACGGTCGGCTTTTATAAAGCTCAAGAGGATAATTTGGTTCGAAATACCGAATTATCATCTTCACGAAAAAGGTTGCGAGAGGTAATCCAACCGCAACCTATACCGTATCAAGTAAAACAACCCAATCTGCATCGATTGGCTTCACAACCAAAAGACACTTCACCGCAAACGATATACCCCGCACATAGCAACGCTATGTCTAAGGAATCGATTACTAGTCCTCGATTGTGATACCCATGCTGCGCGCAGTTCCTTCAACCATGCGCATCGCTGCTTCTACATTAGCAGCATTTAAATCAGGCATTTTTGTTTCTGCGATTTCTTTTACTTTGTCGCGTTTTAATGTTGCGACTTTATTACGATTAGGCTCACCTGACGCAGTTTCAATACCAGCTGCTTTTTTCAACAGCACAGCTGCCGGTGGAGTTTTTGTAATAAATGTAAATGAACGGTCTTCAAACACCGTAATTTCAACAGGGATAATCATACCCGCTTGATCTTGCGTACGTGCGTTGAATTCTTTACAGAACCCCATGATATTAACACCTGCTTGACCTAATGCTGGTCCAACCGGCGGTGCTGGATTTGCTTTACCAGCTGGGATTTGTAATTTTACAAGCTTAATTACTTTTTTAGCCACGAGACACACCTCCTTAAAGTCCGTGATGTGGTAATAGGGTTCCAGTCGGTCCCCTCCCACTCCAATTTGCTCTATCCATCAGTAGGATAGATGCATGAATAACAAAAGAATTTTAGCATGAATAACAAAAAAATGCAAGGTATTGTCTAATATTCTCTATGAACTACGATAGTTTTTCAATTTGAGAGAAATCTAATTCTACCGGAGTCTCCCTACCAAACATATTTACATGAACCTTCACCTTCTGCTTATCCATATCGATATGCTCAATAGATCCTGTGAAATCTGTAAACGGTCCATCCGTTACACGAACATTTTCTTTTAATTCGAATTCAAACTGTACAACTGCCTCTGTAACACCCATACGCTTTAATACACTTTCCACTTCTTCAGGTAAAAGCGGGGTAGGCTTTGTCCCCCCACCACTAGATCCTATGAAACCAGTAACACCCGGTGTGTTTCTAACAACGTACCACGAATCATCCGTCATGATCATTTCAGTTAATACATAACCAGGGAAAAACTTCTTTTTGGATACTTTTTTCTTCCCATTCTTTATTTCCGTCTCTTCATCTTCTGGTACAATTACGCGGAAAATTTTATCTTCCATTCCCATTGATTGAACTCGCTTCTCTAAGTTCATTTTGACTTTATTCTCATAGCCAGAATACGTATGTACCACATACCAATTTTTCTCCATGTTTATCAGGACAACTTTATTTGTCCTTCCCTCCCTTTATTTGTAATTAGGTTTATATATGGACACAGGAGCATGGGCACCCCTATTAATACAACTCTGAGTTGAATTTTTCTAACAAACAGGTACCAATTCTTTTCCAATTTAAAAAACCCGACGTTGACCGGGTTTTCAAATGACTCATATTATTTATCATTATAGCATATTTGTAAAATAAATATTCAAGTATATTATAGCAAATTCAAAATTTGTGTGATTCCAAGATCAATTAAAAAGAAAAACAACGCTACAAACGCTACTGTAGTAATTACAGTAATGGTATAACTAGTTAACTCTTTGCCTTTTGGCCAGCTAACTTTTTTCATTTCTCTTGAAACGTTTTTAAAAAAACGAAACATGTTCGTACCCCCTAGACCTGAAAATCTTGGCTTTTTCGTGTTTATTTATTAGTAAAGCCATAAATTTATATAAAACCCCATTTACTATATCGTTCCATCGGAGTCTATTTCGTCTCACGGTGCAACGTGTGTCTGCCACAAGTTTTACAATATTTTTTCACTTCTAGCCGCGCAGGCTGAGTGGATACATTTTTATGCGTTGTATAGTTTCTGCTTGAACATTCTGCACATGCCAAAGTTATTTTTTTATTCATTATATCACCTCTATTGAGGGATTTTTCTATATTAACTCTAGCATGGTTACAAAAATGTGTCAATGCATCCTATTGTGATACCTCGCTACCTTCCATGAGCTGCTCCAACTTCCGCTTGACACGTTGGAGTGCATTATCAATAGATTTGACATGCCGCTTAAGCTCGACAGATATCTCCTGATATGTCCTCCCATCTAAATACAGATGTAGAACCTTCTTTTCTAATTCGCTCAATAATTCAGATAATTTTATTTCCATATCACCATATTTCTCTCTATTAACCAAAAGTTCTTGTGGATCTATGGCTTTTGAACCTGCAATGACATCTAATAATGTACGGTCAGTTTCTTCATCATAAATTGGCTTGTCCAAAGATACATAGGAGTTGAGTGGAATATGCTTTTGTCGAGTAGCAGTTTTGATTGCGGTTATAATTTGCCTTGTCACACACAATTCTGCAAAGGCTTTAAACGATGATAGCTTGTCCCCATCATAATCGCGAACAGCTTTATAAAGGCCAATCATCCCCTCTTGGATAATATCTTCTTTATCCGCACCAATTAAGAAATACGTGCGAGCCTTAGCTCGGACGAAATTTCTGTACTTATGTATTAAGTAATCAAGCGCTTGGCTATTTCCTCGATGAATAAGCTCTACAATCCCCTCATCATCCAGCATACTTAAGCTCTTATTGTCAAAATCTAATTGGTTGGCACTCACCAAGTATGACCCCCTGACTACACCGCAGTCACTTTAAAGCTTATTATACAGGAAGCGCTTTACAATAGTCAACAGAGCATAGACCCAGACAGGCGCGGTTTAATCTGAGTTTTACATTTCTCCCCTGCGCCATCTTTCAAATTTTTCCAGAACATCTCGATTAAGTTTTATTTTAGACGATGCTTGTTTTTTATGGTGCGTTTCTATTGTTTCTTCAATTTCTCTTTCTATATTTTGAGACTCAATTAATAATTCTCGTGCCGATTTACGTAAAGCTCCGCTGCCAAATATCGTCCTTTGTTCTGCATAATCAGATGTTGCAACATAAACCTGTGTCTGGATATTCATTAATTCTTTAACTAGCTTTTCAATACATTCGTCGGCCGTTTCTTTTTCCTTTGTAAATATAATCTCTATATTATATAAATTTGTTTTATTAGCAATACCTCGAACATAATAAGCATCAAACACAATAATGACTCTATATCCCGAATAAGCCTGGTATTCAGCCAATAATTCAATAAGTCGATCACGTGCTTGTCCAATATCATGTTCTTTCAATTTTTGCAATTCTTCCCAAGCGCCAATTATATTATAACCATCAACTACCACAACAATCATCGCTATTCACCAACAGGGTACCTTTTGCGATAAACCTCATATAGCAATAAACTACAAGCCACAGAAGCATTCAACGAAGAAACCTGCCCTATCATGGGAAGACCTACCGTCCAATCACATTTTTTTCGCACAAGACGGCTCATCCCTTTCCCTTCATTACCAATTACAAGGGCGATAGGTAATGCACCCTCAAGCTTACGATAATCTTCTGTAGCATTCGCTTCTGTGCCAACCACCCAAACATTACGCTCCTTTAGTTCATCGATGGTACTGGCGATATTGGTAACTCTAGCTACTGGCACATGCTCTATTGCTCCCGCAGCCGTTTTCGCCACCGTAGCAGTTAAACCTACAGAACGCCGTTTCGGTATAATTACTCCATGAGCTCCCACCGCATCAGCAGTACGTAATATCGAGCCTAGGTTATGCGGATCTTCTAATTCATCTAAGATAATAAAAAAGGCAGCCTCCGCTTTTTGGTCTGCACGTAGAAATAAATCGTCCACCGTAGCATAAGGATAAGAGGCAACGTAAGCTATTATTCCTTGATGATTTCCATTCGATAATTGATCTAGTTTAGCCTTTGGGACCTTTTGTACGATTGTCCCAGCGGACTTGCCAAGTTGAAATAATTTTCCTTGTGCAGAAGCGTTTAAATGCTCTGAAATAAGTACTTTATTAACAGAACGTCCGGACTTCAATGCCTCTATCACTGGATTTTTCCCAATAATTATTTCTTGTTCCAAGGCTTTTCACTCCTTTCTGTAAATTCAACCGCTTCCCTCATGAGGTGCTTCAACCGCTCGTCGTTTTTTTGTAAATAATGGTATCCTATCAATGCCTCAAAAGCTGTGCTATATCGATAGGTTTGGACACTAATATTTTTAGGAATAGACCCTGACTTAGCATTACGACCTCTGGAGACAATTTTTACTTCCTCTTCCGTTAAATAATCTTGTTCCAGCCAATATAATACAACATTTGCTTGAGCCTTTCCTGACACAAAATTAACTGCTTTTTGATGTAATTGCTGTGGTTTCACCTGCCCAAGCTGCAGGAGATGCTCCCTTATATACACTTCGTAGACAGCATCCCCCATATAGGCAAGGGCAAGACTCTTCATTTGTTTAACATCCAAATTCATAACTAGCCTCTTTTCCAACGAACCCCTTGAGGCGTATCTTCTAAAATAATATTTTTATCCTTTAGCATATCTCTAATTTCATCCGCTCGAGCAAAATCACGATGCTTCCTTGCTTCGTTTCTTTCTTCAATCAATGATTCAATGTCCTCATCGAGTAAATCCTCTTCTACTTTCAGCTCTATTCCCAATACATAAAGGAATGATCGGATTGTTTCCTGAAATTCTTCAATAACATCACTAGACGTTTGTTTAGCTTGCAAGTAAACATTAGCATCCTTGGCCACATCAAACAATACAGAAATAGCATTTGCTGTATTAAAATCATCATCCATGTCAGCCTCAAATTGTTGTTTCCACACCGTAATTTTCTGCATCCATTCGTCCTGGTGGTCCACTAAATTCACACTCGATGATTTCCGGTGTTCCAGATTAAAATAAGCCGTTTTAATTCGGTCTAGGCTATTCTTGGCACTTTCCAATAACTCCTCAGTGAAATTAATCGGATGACGATAATGTACACTTAACATAAAGAAACGAAGTACCTGCGGATCATGCTTATTAATTAAATCTCTTGTTAACACAAAATTCCCTAATGATTTAGACATCTTCTCATTGTCTATATTAATATACCCATTGTGCATCCAATAGTTCGCAAAGGTTTTTCCATTCCTAGCCTCTGATTGAGCGATTTCGTTCTCATGGTGAGGGAAAGCTAGATCCTGCCCGCCAGCATGAATATCAATGGTATCACCTAAATATTTTTTGACCATTGCAGAGCATTCTATATGCCACCCCGGACGACCTCTACCCCATGGTGAATCCCAAGATATTTCCCCATCCTTCACATGTTTCCATAGCGCAAAATCTAAAGGATCCTGTTTCTTCTCTCCCACTTGAATACGCGCACCTGAGCGTAACTCATCAATGGATTGATGAGATAGTTTGCCGTATCCATCAAACGTACGCGGTTTAAAATAGACGTCTCCCGCCGCCTCATAAGCGAATCCTTTATCTATAAGCACTTGTATAAACGCGATAATATCATCCATTGTTTCTGTTACACGCGGATTATGGGTTGCTTCTTTCACACCTAGAGCATCAACATCTTCTAAATATGCGGTAATAAACTTACTGGCCACATCTGGCACTTCCTGGCCTAACTCATTCGCAGCCTTAATTAACTTGTCATCAACGTCTGTAAAGTTTAAAACATAATCTACTTTATACCCTTTGTATTCAAAGTATCGACGAACCGTATCAAAAACAATCGCTGGTCTAGCATTTCCGATATGAATGTAGTTATATACAGTAGGACCGCAAACATAGATACTTACGGCACCCTCTTTTAACGGGATAAAGGTTTCTTTCTGTCGAGTAAGTGTATTAAAAATCTGAATCGTCATTCTACTTCCCTTCCTTCAATTTAGCAATTTCGTCCTTTAATGCATCTATTTCATTTTGTAAATGCTCACAACGACTAGCAACTGGATCAGGCATCTTGTGATGATCGAGATCCCTTCTCATTTTTTCACCATTTTGCTTTACTACTTTCCCAGGAACTCCAACGACCGTGGAATGATCGGGTACATCACGAAGTACGACAGATCCACCACCAACTTTTGCATTCTCTCCTATTGTAATTGAGCCAAGTACCTTGGCTCCTGTCGCAATTAATGCATTATTTTTTACAGTCGGGTGACGTTTTCCTTTTTCTTTACCAGTCCCCCCTAATGTTACACCTTGAAAAATGGTTACATTATCACCTATTTCACAAGTTTCCCCAATAACGACTCCCATACCGTGATCAATGAATAAACGACGGCCAATTCGAGCACCTGGATGAATTTCAATCCCTGTAAAGAATCGGCTCACTTGTGATATGCAACGTGCAATGAAAAACATTCTTCGCTTATAAAATGCATGTGCAATGCGGTGAGACCAAACAGCATGCAGCCCTGAATACGTTAAAAATACCTCAATATATGTTCGAGCTGCTGGATCTTGTTCAAACACAACATCCATATCTTCCTTCAATCGTCTCCATATCCCCACTTCATTAACCTCCTCACCCCAAGAAAAATATGCCATGATTATATTCAAATCCACCGCTTTTATAATAGAACAAAAGCGCAAACGCTCAATTAGAAACGTAGCGACTACAGCGAGTCAACAGAGATAAAGGAATCACGGTAAGCTTGCGAGCCGATGTTGACTTAGATTAGGGTGATTCTTGTAGTCGCCTAGCTTCTGGGCGCTGGAACTGGACGTGGCTCAAACACGCCCATATTTATCTACATGGGCAAATTTTATCATTTCCTTAGACTATAAAAAAACGCCTCTGTGTATGATTACTCAGAGACGCTTTTGCGCGGTTCCACTCTGTTTGAAGGCTAAAATTATCCTTCCAACTTCACCCTTATAACGGTAGAGTTCCGCCGTTATGTACTCATTTCCATAACGGACTCAAAGGGGCACTTCAAAAACGGATCTTAGAACCACTCACAGCCAAGGTGGATCTCTCTGAATAAGCCTCACGTTTCCTACTTTTCCTTGTCATCGTTCAATATTGTAGTAATACTATATTACATTTTATGCAGAATGTGAATTATTAAGCTTCTAATTTGTTTAACACCTTATCTAAGCGCGACAGAACAGCCGCTTTCCCTAGTAATTCAATCGCCATAGGAAGCTCAGGGCCATGTGTCTGACCGGTTGTAGCTACTCTAATTGGCATAAACAACTTTTTGCCACGATGTCCAGTTTCCTTTTGCGTGGCTTTGATTTGAGCCTTAATAGAATCTTTCGTAAAGTCATCCAAATGAATTAACTTATCTGTAAATACTTGTAGTACTTCTGGAACCTGCTCCTCTTGAAGCACATCCATTGCACCTTCATCAAGCGACAATTCCTCATTAAAGAAAAGATCTGTTAACTCTACAATCTCTGCTCCATATCTTAATTGTTCTTTGTATAGAGCAATCACCTGTTCAGCCCACTGTTTCTTTTCATCACTTATTTGCTGTGGTAATTTCCCAGCTTCCACCAAATGCGGCATTGCAAGCTCAATGACATCCTTTAAATCTGCCGCTTTAATATATTCATTATTCATCCATTTTAATTTATGACGATCAAAAATCGCAGCTGAAGTAGACAATCGTTCAGGATCAAAGATATCAATTAATGTATCTTTATCAAAAATTTCTTCCTCTCCAACAGGCGACCATCCTAATAAAGCAATGAAGTTAAAAAGCGCCTCTGGTAAATAACCAAGGTTATAGTACTGCTCAATAAATTGCAAAATGTGCTGGTCTCGCTTGCTCAGCTTTTTCCGTTCTTCATTTAAAATAAGCGTCATATGTCCAAATTGCGGTGCGTCCCAATCAAACGCATTGTAAACCATCATTTGCTTCGGCGTATTGGAAATATGTTCCTCTCCTCGAAGTACATGCGTTATTTCCATTAAGTGATCATCAATAGCAACAGCAAAATTATACGTAGGTATACCATTTTTCTTCACAATAACCCAATCACCAAAATCACTGGATTCAAACGTAATTTCGCCTCTAACGATGTCATTAAATGTATATGTTTCATTTTCCGGAACTCTCATACGAATACTTGGTTGACGTCCTTCTTTTTCAAATGCTGTGATTTGTTCTTCGCTTAAATCACGATGCGCACCCGAATACTTAGGTACTTGCCCACTCGCACGTTGCTGTTCTCTTTCTGCCTCAAGCTCTTCTTCCGTCATATAGCATTTATAAGCCAAGCCTCTTTCTAATAGCTCGTCCACATATTTTTGATATAAATCAAGACGCTCCATTTGACGGTAGGGACCGTATTCGCCGCCTATATCTGCTCCTTCATCCCATTCGACACCTAGCCATTGAAGAAACTTCAGCTGACTCTCTTCACCACCAGCCACATTTCGTTTATCATCTGTGTCTTCAATACGAATAACCATTTTCCCGTTAAAATGTTTCGCATATAAATAGTTAAATAATGCTGTACGTGCGTTTCCGATATGCAAATGACCTGTTGGGCTTGGTGCATAACGTACACGAACCTGGTTTGTCATGGTTCTGCCCCTTTCTATTCTTCAAACATAATGTAAATTGAATCACTAATCTTTTTGAACCAAAATAGTATATATATAGTATAACAAAAGTGATAACAATGACATGTTATCACTTTTTTCTATCCTCTATAAGTTATACCCTTTTTATAGTGCTTTTTCAAGTAATTTTGGCTTGGCAAATATCATTCTACCGGCAGATGTTTGCAACACACTGGTAATTAAAACTTCAATTGTTTTTCCAATATAATCTCTACCTTCTTCCACAACAATCATCGTTCCGTCGTCAAGGTAGGCAATTCCTTGGTTATGTTCTTTACCATCTTTAATAACTTGAACAACAAGCTCTTCGCCAGGTAGTACAACTGGCTTCACAGCATTTGCCAGATCATTAATATTTAAGACAGGAACACCTTGTAGATCACAGACCTTATTTAAATTAAAATCATTGGTAACAACAATTCCATCAATTACCTTTGCTAATTTAATAAGCTTGCTATCCACTTCATGGATATCCTCAAAATCACCTTCATAAATTTCCACTTTTACAGGTAATTCTTTTTGAATTCGATTTAATACATCGAGCCCTCTTCGACCTCTGTTCCTTTTTAACACATCAGAAGAGTCTGCAATATGTTGCAACTCACCAAGTACAAATTGCGGAATAACAATTGTCCCTTCAAGAAAACTCGTTTGACAAATATCCGCTACACGACCATCAATAATGACACTTGTATCCAGTATTTTAGCTTTAGGTTGAATCGTTTGTGTATACTCCGTATCAGACGGTTTGCGTTTCTCTCGTTCTTTTTTATTAATGTTTAATAAATTTACAAATTCATCTCTACGTCTAAACCCGACTTGAAAACCAAAATACCCCAATAATATTGTGATAAATAGCGGTAAAACTTGAGATACTAGTTCAATATTGATATCTGTTAACGGTATATTTATTAGAAAAGCAATAACTAATCCTACCATTAACCCTAAACTTCCAAAAAACAAATCACCAACAGGCAATTTTATAAGTGCTTCTTCTACCCACTTTAAAAACCCTACAATATAATCCCCAAGCCAATATGAAATGAGAAAGAAAATAATTGCACCGATTATTGTTCCTGCATATGGTGATGATACCCAGTTTGCATTAGTAATATCCAATAAGTTTACAATATCCGGGATATATAAATACCCAACGGTACCACCCATGATAACAAAAAATAAATGAACTATTTTTTTCAGCACCACTGCCACCTCCTACCTTATATTATTGCCTACGATAGAAAAAAATAATCCTTCAAAAGTAATAAAATAAGCTATTATATCAACTAAATCATAGCACAGCTAAAATTAACATTCAAATATATAAAAATAAAATTATATCATATAAGTAATCCAATAGCAATGAATTTAGGAGCAAAAGTGCAAGCGCCCGATTTGAAACGTACCGACTGGAGCGAGTCAACGGAGATAAAGGAAGCACGGTGAGCTTGCGAGCCAATAATGACTTATCCTAGGGTCATTCGTGAAGTCGCTTCGTTTCTGGGCGCTGGAGCTGGACGCGGCTCAACATGCGCCTATTTATCCATAAGGGAAAATTTTATTATTTCCAAGACTTAAAAAACAATCTACTACCTGCTGACTCCAATATTTAATGCTTGTTCAACGGATTCTACACCGATAACCTCAATACTATCTGGAACTGTCCAACCGTCCAAATTATTTTTTGGACAAATAACGCGCTTAAAACCTAGCTTTGCCGCTTCTTGAACTCGTTGTTCGATACGAGATACACGTCTAATCTCTCCCGTTAATCCAACTTCTCCAACAAAAATATCATCAGGCTTTGTTGGTTGATCACGAAAACTCGATGCAATACTTACTGCTATTGCTAAATCAATCGCGGGTTCATCCAATTTTACGCCACCTGCTACTTTTATATAGGCGTCCTGATTCTGTAACATAAGTCCAACACGCTTCTCCAGCACTGCCATAAGCAGCGGAACACGATTATGATCAATCCCTGTTGCCATCCTCCGTGGGTTCCCAAAGGCTGAAGGTGAAATCAACGCTTGAATTTCAACAAGCACAGGCCTTGTTCCTTCCATAGAAGCAACAACAGTTGACCCAGCAGCTCCTTGTGAGCGCTCTTCTAGGAAGATTTCAGAAGGATTCATTACTTCCCTTAGTCCTTCTTCTTTCATTTCAAATATCCCCATCTCATTCGTACTACCGAAACGATTTTTCACCCCACGTAAAATACGATACGTATGATGCCGCTCTCCTTCAAAATAAAGAACCGCATCAACCATGTGCTCTAACAGCCTGGGACCAGCTATAGCCCCTTCCTTTGTTACATGTCCCACAATAAAAATAGGAATGCCATTTGATTTTGCCAGCTTCATCAGCTCTGCCGTGCATTCGCGAACCTGTGAAACACTTCCCGGTGCACTTGAAACCTCTTCCCGAAAAATCGTCTGGATAGAATCAATAACAACAAAAGAAGGCTTAATGGCTTCTACTTGATTGGATATATCTAATAAATTTGTTTCCGCTAATACATAAAGTAAATCCGCTTTAACACCTAAACGGTCTGCTCGTAGCTTCGTTTGTCTTGTAGATTCCTCTCCAGATATATAAAGGACAGGTAATTGCTTATCCGCTAATTGCGCTGAGATCTGTAAAAGTAATGTAGACTTTCCAATACCCGGATCGCCACCAATCAACACCAATGACCCTGGTACGATTCCGCCTCCTAATACGCGGTTAAATTCCTTCATAGAGGTTGTTACACGTGGTTCCTCTTCTGATTCGATAGAAGTGATTTTCTCTGGCTTGCCGACGGTAGATCTAGCACCTGTTTGAAAAGCCTGCTTATGTCGACCTCCAGTTATCTCTACTTCCTCTACAAAGGTATTCCAATTGTGACATCCAGGACATTTTCCCATCCATTTAGGGGATTCATAGCCACATTCCTGACAAACATATTTCGTTTTTCGCTTTGCCAATTTTCTCTACCCCTTCACTTATCTATTATATACGATTATTGCAATGATAAAGTTACAGGTTCCTATCAATTTAATCAATAATTTCCATAGTCTTGCCACAAATTCCTGCTTCCCTTATAAGAATCGTTCCTTATTACTAAAAAACATGAATACCTTATTCATTTACGCTATACTCCTAAGTGACTTTTTCCCCACAAACAAAAGAATATGCATGGCCTCGAGTACCTATACAGTATTTATGTTATCTAATCGTTTAAGAAAAGGATTAGTCTCACACTTATTTATATAAAGAAAACTGGAATATACAAGACTCCTGCAGAAAGAGAAACAGTTTGCAGACCTAACATGAGTGTTGTACCCACAATAGGAGGCTGAACCATTTCATGCAAGAAGCGAGTATATTCCAGTTATGTAGGTACAGGCTACTTTTTGGATAGCCCCTTTCCCTACTTTTTTGCTTATCATCGTCTATGGAAGAATAATAAATTCACCTTTATTATTCAGGCCAATTTTCACTTTTTGACCTTTTTGGATTGTCTCCTTAAGTAATTCTTCTGATAAGAGATCTTCGATATTTTTTTGAATCGAACGGCGTAACGGTCGTGCTCCGTATTCGGGATCAAAACCTTCATTAGCAATTTTATCTAACGCTTTATCTGTTAACGAAAAATCAATATCCTGTTCTTTAAGCCGTTGCTGTAACTGTTCAATCATTAACGTTACAATATTCTTCATATGTTTTTTCTCTAATGAATGGAATACGATGGTCTCATCAATACGGTTCAAGAATTCTGGACGAAATGCCTTTTTCAATTCTTCTGTAACCTTAGATTTCATATCTTTATAATCTTGACCATTTTCCTCCAAATTAAAGCCGACATATTTATTACGTTTTAACTCATTTGCACCAACATTAGATGTCATAATTAATACCGTGTTGCGGAAATCAACTACGCGACCTTTCGAGTCAGTTAAACGGCCATCCTCTAGTACTTGTAATAGAATATTAAATACTTCTGGGTGTGCCTTCTCCACTTCATCAAGTAATACAACAGAATATGGCTTTCTACGAACCTTTTCTGTAAGCTGACCACCTTCATCATAGCCAACATAACCAGGAGGTGAACCTACCAAACGAGACGTAGCATGTTTTTCCATATACTCTGACATGTCAATACGAATCATAGCATCCTCATCAGCAAACATTGCTTCGGCTAGTGCTCGAGCAAGTTCCGTTTTCCCTACACCTGTTGGTCCTAAGAAGATAAAAGAACCTATCGGACGTTTTGGATCTTTTAAGCCTGCACGAGCTCTTCTGATAGCTTTCGAAATTGCATTCACAGCTTCTTCTTGACCAATCACACGATTATGAAGCGTATCTTCCATATTCAGCAATCGTTCGCTTTCATCCTTTGTCAATTTAGAAACCGGTACACCAGTCCATGTAGAAACGACACTAGCAATATCTTCTATAGTTACTTCCGAATCGGTTTGTCCCTGCTTTTCTTTCCACTCATTCTTTGTTTCTTCTAATTCTTCACGAAGTCGTTGTTCAGAATCACGAAGCGATGCTGCTTTTTCAAATTCCTGACTTTGTACAGCCGCATCCTTTTCTTTTCTTACTTCTTCCAGCTTTTGTTCTAGTTCCTTTAAATTAGGTGGTACCGTGTAGGAGCGTAAGCGTACCTTCGATCCAGCCTCGTCAATCAAGTCGATAGCTTTATCTGGTAAAAAGCGGTCTGTAATATAACGATCAGATAGACTTGCAGCTGCTTCAATCGCTTCATCGGTTATCGTCACGCGATGATGTGCTTCATAACGATCACGTAAACCATTTAAAATTTGGACGGTTTCCTCTAACGTCGGTTCATCTACCTGTATAGGTTGAAATCTACGTTCTAGCGCTGCATCTTTTTCAATATATTTACGGTACTCGTCAAGCGTTGTAGCTCCAATACACTGAAGCTCCCCACGGGCTAATGAGGGTTTTAGAATATTTGATGCATCAATCGCACCTTCAGCCCCTCCTGCGCCAATTAATGTATGCAACTCATCAATAAACAGTATAATATTTCCAGCCTGGCGAATCTCTTCCATAACCTTCTTTAATCGATCTTCAAATTCTCCACGATATTTTGTTCCCGCTACAACTGTACCCATATCCAGTGTCATCACTCGTTTGTCTCGTAATGTCTCTGGCACTTCGTTATTAATAATTTGCTGTGCAAGCCCTTCGGCTACGGCAGTCTTACCTACACCTGGTTCACCAATTAAAACTGGATTATTCTTAGTTCTACGACTTAACACTTGAATAACGCGCTCAATTTCTTTGCTACGGCCAATAACGGGGTCAATATTACCTTCTTTCGCACTTACCGTTAAATCACGAGCAAGTGAATCAAGCGTCGGCGTGTTTGCATTAGATTGTTGACCGCGCCCCTGTCTGTTAGCCTGGGATTCATTACTTCCAAGCAATTGTAGCACTTGTTGTCTAGCTTTATTTAGGCTAACACCTAAATTATTTAATACACGAGCAGCAACACCTTCTCCTTCACGAATAAGACCAAGCAATATATGCTCTGTACCTACATAGGAGTGGCCAAGCTTTCTTGCTTCATCCTGAGATAGCTCCACAACCTTTTTGGCACGGGGTGTATAATGTATTGACTGCATCGGTTGTTTGCCAACACCAATTAGCTTTTCAACCTCTTCTTGTATTTTTGAAATTTCCAGCCCTAAAGATTGCAATGCTTTTGCCGCAATCCCCTCTCCTTCACGTACAAGTCCAAGGAGGATATGTTCTGTACCAATATTATTATGGCCTAATCGTACGGCTTCTTCTTGAGATAAAGCTAACACCTTTTGTGCTCTTTCTGTAAAACGTCCAAACATCATATAAAAAATTCCTCCTATCTATTTCTCTAATTGTAAACGTTGGCGAATAAGTGATGCTCGTAATATATCACGTTCATTCGCTGTCAATGTCTTTTTGGCATATTGTTGTAGGAATCCTGGCTGAGTAAGTATCATTAATTCATTGAGGATATTTCGTGAAACATTTTTCACAAGGCCTAAATCAATTCCTAGGCGTACATTAGATAAGCATTTAGCAGCTTCTTTCGACTCCATGATCCTAGCATATTCCAAAACACCAAAGGAACGATAAATTCTATCCTCCATTTTGTCACTTGATTGCTCCATTAATTGTTTTCTAGCATATCTTTCATGCTCTATGAGCTGTTTTACGACACTTTGTAAATCCTCCACAATATCTTCTTCTGATTTTCCAAGTGTAATTTGATTAGATATTTGAAAAATATTACCTTGCGCTTCACTACCTTCTCCATAAATACCGCGGACTACAAGCCCTAACTGATTAATGGCAGGTATCATACGATTTATTTGTTTTGTTAAAACAAGAGCTGGTAGATGCATCATGACAGATGCACGCATCCCAGTACCTACATTAGTAGGGCAGCTCGTAAGGTATCCTCTTGTTTCATCAAAGGCATAATTAATTTTTTCTTCTAACCAATCATCAAATTCAAATGCCTTTTGCAACGCCTTAGATAATTGAAATCCTGGAAAGTACAGTTGCAAACGAATATGATCTTCCTCGTTGATCATCAAGGACACCTGTTCATTCTCAGAAATAAGTGTTGCAGCTGACTCTGAGTGCTTTGCCAATAATGGGCTGATTAAATGTTTTTCTACTAATACGCGTTTCTCAACTGCTGATAAGTCCCGGATAGAAATAAAGGAAATATTCTTATACTCGCTAAATGACTGATTTTCATATTTCTCTTTAAAGAAATTCCTTATTTCTTCTAATTGATTTGGCTCAGCAAGAATTGGATAAGCAATATTTGCAAAGTTCCTTGCAAGGCGAATACGACTACTTAGTACAATATCGCTATCTGGTCCTTCCTCCCTCATCCAAGGGCTAATAGCCTTATTCATAAATTGCTGTAGTGTCATGTATGATCACCTGCTCCCGAATCATCTTGCGCATGATTTAACGCTTTAATTTTATCTCTTATTTTAGCAGCCTCTTCAAATTCCTCATTCTCCACCAGCGTTTTTAGTTTTACTTTTAATTCTTCTGCTTGCTTCTTCTTATGCAAATCCCCACCTTGGCGTTTAGGGATTTTTCCGCTATGCTTTGTATTACCAGCATGTACTCGTCGGAAAATAGGGTCCAGACGATGATTAAACGTTTCGTAGCAAAGCGCACATCCAAATTTCCCTATTTGTTTGAATTCCGAGAAGGTCATTTCACATTTAGGACACTGTAGCTCTTTTACTTGCTGATAGGCTGACCCTTGAGGTCCCGCCATATTTGATGTATCAAAGTTAAAGAGCCCAGAAAGTAAATTATGCAATGAATATCCATCTTCTGGATATGTCAAATATCCTTTTTCTTTTGCACAAACTTTACATACATGCACTTCCATCTTTTGTCCCTGAATCAATTGTGTAAAGTGCAGTGTAGCAGGTCGTTCATGACATTCCTGGCATTCCATTTGCATTCCCCCCTACTTATTCAAATACTTTAGCGTATTCAGCATCGTTGTAAGTATGCGCGCACGAATTTCATCTCGTAAAGGCAATTGAAATGCGAGTGTATTTCTATCAATAGCACTCAGCATAATTTTTGCTTCGCGTTCTGTAATAAGATTTTCTTCCAATAGCCTTTCTAACACATCGACAGATTTTTGTTGAGAAACTGTTGGATTAATCATTTCAATTATTTCATTGATTAATTCTGATTTATCTTGATGAATTACTCGCATAATACGAATATATCCACCACCACCACGTTTACTCTCCACTATATATCCTTTTTCCACAGTAAAGCGCGTATTAATCACATAATTTATCTGTGAGGGGACACATTGAAATTGATCAGCGATCTCGCTTCGTTTAATTTCAATCACATTTTTTCCTTTAGCCTGAAGTATCTGTTTTAAATAATTTTCTATCACATCTGAAATATTACTCATATGCCCACCCCCTTTTTAGCTGCATCCTTTGACTTTGACTATCTTTGACTTTACCTTTATTATACGTCAAAATCGAGAAGATGCAAATACCTTGTTCTATGTTTATTCTAGACAAAAATCACCATTACGAAACCTATGAATGAACGAGATCTCTATCATTTCTTCTATTAAAAAAAGAACCTTACACCATATTATATGTTGTAAAGTTCTTCTAGCAGCCCCATTTACTTAAGCTCAGATATATTTTTCACATGATCTACTTTAGAAATTTCCTCAAATAAAGAAATTCGATCTAGATCTGGCTTTCTTTCTATTTTAATAAAAATATTTCGCAAGTCGTTTTCTATTTTAATAATCTCTACTTTTTTTATGGTTAAATCGAATTTTTCCAACGCTGAAACAAGCTCATTCACCTTTAGATCGGGTAAGGTGACAATCTCAATTAAGTGGGAAGTCCCCCCCTTTGTAAATAGTCGCTCAAAATTATTAAGAAAAATTAAACTTAGTAAAATGATAAATGTCGTAAAAACAGCAGCTGCGTACATGCCGGCACCAACCACAAGCCCTATACCAGCAACTGTCCATATGGAAGCAGCAGTTGTTAAACCGCGAATTGCGCCACCATAAACAATAATTGTTCCTGCTCCCAGAAAACCTATCCCGCTTATTACATAGGATGGTATTCTCGCAGGATCGAATCGAACGTTATCATACTCCATAAATGACTCAAATCCAAATAAGGAAAGTAGCATCATTAAACAGGCTCCGACCCCAACTAAGATATGTGTGCGAAAACCGGCTGAATGATTCTTTACTTCTCTTTCAAATCCAATTAACCCAGAAAGAACTAACGCAATTAATACACGTAACATAATAAGATAAAAATGATCACCCAATAATTCGTCTAAAAAAGCTTGCAATTTTCGCACCCCCCTGTCCATTTTTCCCTTCATTTTACATGAATCTAAATAAAAGGTATAGTGGCATCTTTTTATATTTTTCTCTTATATATATGATTAAACCTTGCTATTTATCATAATACTACTGGCCAAATATTTTACATAAGAACAAATGGAGCGAGTCAACGGAGGTAAAGAAATCACGGTGAGCTTGCGAGCCGATGATGACTTAGATTAGGGTTATTCGTGAAGTTACCTTGTTTCTGGGTGCTAGAGCCGGGTGGACGCGGCTCAACACGCCCATATTTATACACAGGATCAAATTTAATTAATTCCTAGACTACAAAAAAGACTGAGTAAAAAAATTCACTCAGTCTTCCTTCTTGTTC
>NZ_JAJERH010000119.1 GCF_016919725.2 Virgibacillus sp. AGTR | reverse complement strand
AGTTAAAAAATTTTTCCATGTGGATAATTAGGCGCGTGTTGAGCCGCGCCCAGCTTCAGCACCCAGAAACGGGGGCGACTTCACGAATCGCACTATGATAAGTCATTGTCGGCTACACTAACACACCGTGATTCTTTTATCCCCGTTGAGTCGCTCCAGTCGCTATGTTTTTAATCGGCGGGTGTATGCGCTTTTATTTATCTGGAAGGCTATGGATGCTAATCTGCTATTTCGATGGTATAGATGGCACGATCTGTTACCAAGGCAAAACGTGAGCCGTCAAATTGGTATAGGGATGTATCCTCCAGTGGAATTTCGTACATAGAAGTTGGCAATTCTTCAAAATGATTGGAAGCATTTTCGACTTCACCCATTCCATTCAGTTGTAGAGCATGTAAGGGCTGGTAATCATCAATTCTACGTGTGTTTGTCTCATAAGAAACTTTAGATAGATCCATAATCGTTTCATCATAATCGTGAAGCTCCTGTTTTGCAATTTTTACACGTTTTCCACTCCACTTTTTCAAAAGCTTATTAAACTGTTCAATTGTTAAAAATTGATCTGCCATAGTGATTCCTCCTATGAACTAGCTTTTCCCGATTGAGGAGAATCATACAGTTGAAGTTCACAATAAGATTGATTAGTTCACAAATAGCAATATATTAAAAAATAAACCAAGGAATTCCGATGAGGAAGTCCCTTGGTTTATACCCGATTAGAATTGCACTACGGCCTGTCCTTATGCTGACTGTTGTATGGTTTCTTCCTTACTATTTCTGAATTTCCGTGTAATAACTCCTTGTTTTGGACTGAACAAGAAAGCTGCAAGGAATAGTACACCTGTTGCTACTGCCATTGATCCAGCAATGGATACATTTAATTGAACGGCAAACCAATAGCCCATTAGTGCAGATAGGATACCGATCACACCACTTAGGATGAGTAATACAAGAAATCGATCGGTTAGCAGATAGGCGGTGGCCCCTGGTACAATAAGCATGGCTACCACTAGTATTGCTCCCACACTATCAAAGGATGCTACCGTAGATAGGGATACCATTGTCATTAATAAATAATGAATTAAGACGACAGGTACACCAATTAATGTTGCAAACTGTGCATCAAATGTTGACATTTTTATTTCTTTATAAAACAGAATAATCAATAGTAAGTTAATAATCAGCACTGCCCCAAGCATCCAAACGGCAACGGGTCCATAGCTGACACCATTGATTGTCAGAGTATCCCACGGTACAAAAGCAATTTCTCCCATAAGTGCGTGCTGTACATCCAAATGTACTTGGTCTCCAATAAAGGATATTAGTACGACACCTAGGGCGAACAAGGATGTGAATACAATCCCAATTGCAGCATCTGATTGTACGCCTGAGGAGTGTAGCATTTCAACAAATAGAGCCGTTAAAATACCAACGATACCAGCTCCAATTAGCATGGGAACCCCATTTAACGATTGGGTTACGAAAAATGCTCCCACGATACCTAATAAAACAGTATGACTGATCGCATCTGCAATCATTGACATTTTACGTAATACAAGGATAGACCCAGTTACACCACAGGTTACACCTACAAGACATCCAGTTAATATAATCCACATTGTATACGTCATGCGTGCCTCACTCCTTTAAATAAAAGCCCTTTTCTTGATCCAAAAAGTAAGGAAATGAAAAAGATAAGTGATGCACTTAGAACAATCACCGGACCTGTGGGTAGATTATGAAGAGCAGTACTTAAGACAGCGCCGCTCACACCAGAAATGGCTCCAAAAATACCAGCTAGGATGGTCATTAACCCGAGACGATCCGTCCAATATCTTGCTGAGATCGGTGGTGTAATTAATAGTGCTGCAATTAAGACAACACCTACCATCTGAATACCAATTACAACGACGGCAACTACTAGAAATAGCAGAACCCCATTGAAAAATGTTACTGGTAAACCAATTCCACGTGCAAATTGCGGATCAAAGATACTAATTTTAAATTCTTTAAAGAACAAAGCAGTAAGAATGATTAAAACGAATGCACCAATGGCAATTAGTTGAACATCACTTCGTACTAACGAAGCAGCTTGCCCAAAGATGAATGAATCAAGCCCAGCTTGGTTACCACTTGAATTTTGCTGGATATACGTCAGTAAAACAATTCCAAGACCAAAGAAAACAGATATGATTATTCCGATAGCAGCATCGGTTTTAATGCGCGACCTATTTACAATCGTTTGAATCGATTGCGTTGCAATTAAGCTTGTAACCGCCGCACCTGCTAATAAAAAAGGTACAGATTTTACTTGAAACAGAATATATACAATACATACCCCTGGTAAAGCTGCATGGGCCATGGCATCACTGATAAGGCTTTGTTTTTTGAGTAAAACAAAACTGCCGATGACACCACTAGCAAACCCTAGAAGTAAGCTACCGATGAGCACCCATTGCAGGTTAGCGCTGGAGAAAAAGGATGTTACTGCTTCCATTTTACGTATACTCCTTTACTGTTGAAGGGGCTTTTTGTAAAAATGCAATTTTCCCGCCATATGCCTGTTCCAAATTGTCTAACGTAAATACCGACTGTGTTTCCCCATAAGCAATTGGTGATTTATTTAATAATAATACATGATCAAAATAATCATTAACTGTCTGTAAGTCATGGTGTACGACAAGTACTGTCTTACCTTCTGCTTTCCATTCTTTCATTAATTGAATAATAGCTTTTTCGGTTGAAGCATCTACTCCTGCAAATGGCTCATCCATAAAGTATACTTTGGCATCCTGTGCCATGGCTCGGGCAAGAAATACGCGCTGCTGTTGCCCCCCTGATAATTGGCTAATTTGGCGTGTAGCGTAATCTTGCATTCCCACTTTTTCAAGGCATGCTTTTGCCCATGCCACTTCTTTTTTGTTTGCTCGTTTAAATAATCCAATATGATTGTATCTCCCCATTAATACCACATCTAGAGCATTAGTTGGGAAGTCCCAATCAACTTCACTTCGTTGAGGGACATAACCAATGATTTTCTTTTGTGTGCGTATAGGCTTATTAAATATCTCGACACTACCTGATAAAGTAGGTAGTAATTGTAGAATAGATTTAATAAGTGTCGACTTACCAGCACCGTTTGGACCAATAATCCCTGTTATCGATCCCTCCGGTACAGCAAAAGACACGTTCTCAAGGGCAAGCTGTTTATCATAGGTTACCGATATATCTTTTACTGATAATGCGTACATACTAACTCCCACCTTATTTTAGAGATTCAACAATGGTTTCCACATTGTGTTTAAACATTCCGATATAAGTACCTTCTTCAGTACCTGCTTCTCCCATTGCGTCAGAATATAATTCACCGCCAATGGATACTTCTTGACCTTCTTCCTTCGCACCTTCTACCACAGCGTTAATCGAGCGTTCGGAAACACTGCTTTCTACAAATACACCTTTAATATTTCGTTCTACTAATACGTTAATAATACGCTGGATATCATTTACTCCATAATCTGACTCTGTGCTTAAGCCTTGTAATCCCATTACTTCAAAGCCATAGGCTTTTCCAAAGTAATTGAATGCATCGTGAGCGGTTACTAGTACACGGCTTTGCTCTGGAATTTCCTCGAATCGTTCCAGCGCATAATCATTTAATTCATCAAGCTCTTTTAGATAAGCCGCTGTATTTTGGGTGTACGTTTCCTTATTATCGGGGTCCAACTCAATTAATCCATCTCGGACAGCTTCTGCTGCATATTTCCAGAGATTAATATCAAACCAAACGTGTGGATCACTAATATCTGGGCTTTCCGGATCAGCTAATAATTTTTCTTTTGGTATATTTTCTGCAACGGGAATAGTAGGTTTTTCCTGTTTCATTTCTGCAAAAATCTCTCCCATTTGTCCTTCTAAATGAAGTCCGTTATAGAAAATGATATCTGCCTCTGTCATCTTCTGAATATCACCTTGAACTGCATTATATAAATGCGGATCGACTCCAGGTCCCATTAAACTATTTACCTCAACAAGATCTCCGCCGATATTCTCGGTTATATCTCCAATTTGGGCTATCGTTGTAACGACGTTTATGGGATTCTCTTCCGATCCATTAGCTTCATCAGATCCGGAAGAACAACCCACGATCCCAATGATAAGTAATACGGTTAAGCAAAATAATCCTATCTTCCTCAATGTAGTATTTCCCCTCTCTAATAATGTTTGTCTAAGGCAAAACAAGCCTAAAAAAAATCTACTTGTATCTTATGTTAGTAATTCTCTTGTTGTATTATGTCCAAAACATTTTATCAGGATTAAAATGTTTCCTATAGGCAAATTATATGGTACTGGTTTAAAAATAGCAATACTTTTGATCAAAAATTTTACGTTAACACATTTTAACTAGGTAATAAGTACTCATTTTGTATAAGAAAGCAAATTAAAAGTACAAGTAATTGTACATGCAAATCTTATTAACTGTAATCATTCTAGTATTTGTTCATAAACTGTATAAAGTACGTTTGGGGGGATCTATTTGACAGAGATGAAGGAGCTTCATCGTGCCATTGATGAAATTACAGAAATTGCATCAGGATTTGGATTAGATTTTTATCCAATGCGTTATGAAATTTGCCCAGCCGATATTATTTACACATTTGGTGCTTATGGTATGCCGACGCGTTTTAGTCATTGGAGCTTTGGTAAACAGTTTCATCGAATGAAGCTACAATACGACCTAGGTCTAAGCCAAATATATGAACTTGTTATCAATTCTGACCCATGCTATGCTTTTTTGCTTGATACGAATAGTCTTATTCAGAATAAATTAATTGTAGCGCATGTATTGGCGCATTGTGATTTTTTCAAAAATAATGTCCGTTTCTCGAATACAAGAAGAGACATGGTAGAAAGTATGACGGCTACCGCTGAACGAATTGCACATTATGAGATGGTTTATGGAAAAAGGGAAGTGGAGAAGTTTTTAGATGCGATTCTTGCAATTCAAGAACATATTGACCCATCCATCGTAAGGCCAAAATTACCTGCTTATTATATGGAGGACGAAGAGGAAGAAGATACATCTGCTCCTAAAACACCTTATGATGATTTATGGAGCTTAGATGAGAAATCAGATGATAACAAGAAGAGGGAAATAAACAAGCGGAAGAAGTTTCCTCCTCAGCCAGAGAAGGATCTATTATTGTTTATTGAAGAATACAGTAGAGACCTAGAGGATTGGCAACGGGATATCTTAACAATGATGCGTGAGGAGATGCTATATTTTTGGCCACAGCTAGAAACAAAAATTATGAACGAGGGCTGGGCATCTTATTGGCATCAGCGTATTTTACGTGAGATGGATTTAACAAGTGATGAGACCGTTGAATTTGCTACATTAAATGCCGGTGTTGTGCAGCCTTCGAAGCATCAAATAAATCCTTATTATTTAGGGATAAAAATTTTTGAAGACATTGAGGAGCGGTATAATCATCCGACGAAGGAAATGAAGCAATTAGGCATAAAAGAAAATTCAGGAAGAGAAAAGATTTTTGAAGTAAGAGAGCTGGAATCGGATATCTCCTTCATCCGTAATTATTTAACGAAAGACTTGGTAGCGAGAGAAGATATGTATTTATTTGAGAAAAAGGGGAGAAACTATCAAATTACCAATAAAGATTATGAAGCAGTACGTGATCAGCTTATTTCCATGCGAGTAAATGGAGGATTTCCATATATAACCGTAGAAAATGGAGATTACTTGCGGAATGGGGAGCTCTATTTGATTCACAATTATGAAGGGATAGAATTAGATCTAAAATATTTAGAGCATGTGCTTCCTTATATTCATCAGCTTTGGGGCAAAACAGTATATTTAGAAACCTATGTGGAGGATAAGAAAGTTATTTATTCCCATGATGGGAGGAAAACGTATCATCGGCAGCTTTAGTTATGAATATATCTATTGAAATAAGTTGGGACATAACGAAAACAATCCGTTTTTTAAAAGATAAGAAAGTATAAAATCAGTGCAATGACTGCGTTAAGCCAAGTAGTAATTTTGAAATGTTTGATGTATATTGGCAATGCTCCGACTAATTACTTCGCTTTCCGC
>NZ_JAJERH010000118.1 GCF_016919725.2 Virgibacillus sp. AGTR | reverse complement strand
GGCTTAAAAAAAGTACAGCCAATGGCTGTATTTGTCTTATATTTAAAGCATTAGTCGCTATAGATCATACTATTTAAGATTTTGACATAATATGATATCCAGATCACATCCATTCTCCAAAATCTACGAAGAATAACTGCATGATGCCCAACCTAACCTTCTATTGGGATAACCGAGACGTTTTCACCAACTTCAAATGGTTTACTAAGCGGTATATGTCCGATAATAACTTGATCATTCACAGCTACGGAATAGTGATAATCCCTTCCTTGAAACTGTTTTGTTTTAATAGTACCGGTAAGCTCCCCGTGCTCTTTTCTTGATAATGTAATTTGCTCCGGTCGCAATGGATAGATACTCTTTTCCTTTAATTTATTGGAGATGCCCCAATCCTTCCACTTCACATTGCTATGCTTAAGGGTAAAGGAATCTCCTTCCCAACTTCCCTCGAACAAATTAGCTTTTCCCACAAATTTTGCAACAAACGGCGTCTCTGGATGATAATAAATCTCTTCAGGCGTACCAATTTGTTCTATCTCTCCATTATTCATCACAACAATTCGATCTGCCATTGCCAGAGCTTCTCCTTGATCATGCGTAACATACACTATAGATGCCTTGGTTAATTGGTGGAGGTTTTGAATTTCCCGTCGCATCTCCATACGTAACTCTGCATCAAGATTACTTAGAGGTTCATCCATTAGCAATAATTTCGGCTTCGGAGCAATCGCTCTAGCAAGTGAAACACGCTGTTTCTGACCACCTGACAATTCACCAGGCATTCGGTCAGAAAAGTTTGTTAAGTTAACAATCTCCAACACCTCCTGAATTCGCTGATTGGCATCTTGCTTCATTGCTTTATCAGCAAAACGGTGATGCTGTAAGGGAAATTGAATATGCTCCTTTACATTCATATGCGGCCATAAGGCAAATGATTGGAATACCATACTTACGTTTCGTTGCTCTGGAGGAGTAGCTGTTTTCGCATTTGCTACCTCTATACCATCCAATAAAATACTTCCATCGGTAGGTGATTCAAAACCTGCCAATAAACGTAATAGTGTTGTTTTCCCACATCCAGATGGGCCGAGAATCGCAAGAAATTCCCCTTCTTGAATGGATAGATTAATACGATGAAGTGCTTGATAACTTCCAAATTTTTTGATTACGTTTTGTACAGTTGTACTCATTTACTTTTATCCACCTTTCTGCTCCAAAAACGCTGTACAGCAAATAGCACTAAATATCCAAGCATAATTAAAGCTACAATAATACTAGAGAAGGCCGTAGCATATAAAGAATAGCCCGATTGCTGAAAGCTTAATATAGACACACCAATCGTCTCAGATGTCGAAGCGTATAGTAGAGAAGAAACAGTAAGCTCTGATAAAGCACTAAGAAACACTAACAATGCTCCACCTAAAATCCCTGGTGTAATTAAAGGAATCAAGATTTTCTTCCACTTACCTATACCATTTGTTCCACTAACTCGTGCCGCCTCTTCAATCTGAATATCTATTTGCTGAAATGCTGTCACACCACTCCTTATCTGTAAAATTAAAAATCTCGTAATATAGGCAATATATAAGATGATGGCAGATCCATAGATACCTGGGTTCCAACCTTTAATTGGTTCCATCCATGCAAATATCATCGCTAACGCTAAAACCATCCCAGGTAATGCATAAGGAACTGTAATTGCCGTTTCCATCACTTTTATCGTGGTGTTCGTTTTACGAATACGCAAATAAGCAAATATGGTTCCTGCGATTATTCCTATAACAGCAGTCACACTAGCTAGTTTCATACTAGTAAAAATAGCATCTATCGTAGAATTACTCGTTAGAATGTATTGATAATTTTTCAGCGAGAAATTTTCTGGAAGGAAATCAAGACCATATGCACGTAAAAACGAAAGCATTGCCATTGAAATTAATGGAAAAATACTTGTAACAGCAAAGAACAGCCACATCATACTTTCAACAACAATTCGCTTTTCCCCCAAAATATAACGAGGCGTATAATCTAATTTGGTTGTTTCTACTTGTTTCGATTTCCTTAATAATAACCATTGGACGAATAGACCAGTCACCGCCACGCCCCCTAGTATCATTGATAATACCGCAGCATGATTAAATGCGGATGTACCAAAGCCAATCACTTGTTGATAAATATATGTGGATAATACAGGGATATCAGCAGGTGTACCTAAGAAAGCAGGTATTCCAAAATTGTCTAAACTTCCTAAAAATGCAATAAATGAACCACCTACAATGCCAGGAAGCGCCATAGGCAGAATAATCTTTTTAAACGTATTCCATCGCGTTGATCCAGATATTTGGGCAGCCAGCTCCATTTCTCGAGGTATTTTTCGAAATACATGGATAGAAAATAAATAAACGAGCGGAAAATGACTAATCCCCATGACAAAGATAATTCCAGACATACTATACAAATCCCAGGAAAGGCTCGGTAATGATAAGAAAGCCACCATACGCTCCATTAATCCACCAGGGCCAAAAAATTGAACCCATGCCAACGAGGTGATATAGGAAGGAATAACAAAAGGTAAAAAAACAAACAATTGTACCAGGCGTTTCATGCGAATATCTGTATATGCTACAATCCAAGCAAAAAACGTACCCAGTATAAAAGCAATGACGGTAGATCCAGTTACAATTATCAACGTATTTTTTAACACTTGCCATGTTTGCTGATCCTGCAAAATCTCTTGATAATACTGTAATGAAAATCCTTCTTCCGTTGTAAAGCTCATCATCACCAATCGAATGATAGGAACGATAAAAAATATAGCTACCAGTATAACGCCAACTGTTTTCAATGATATGTTAAATAACCTAGAAGGAAATGCACCTCTGCGCATCCCTTCTATTTTAGTTAAAGTATTCCAATCCTTATTATTCAATACAATCACCTACAATTAGTAATCCTTATTTGGAGAACAGTTCATCAAATTTCTCTTTATCTGATGTACGGCTTTCATATAACTCCTCTATCGGAGCTTGTAATACCTTAATTTCATCAAGCGATTTTAAACCCTTTGGTGGTTCGACTCCTTCACGAATCGGAGTATATCCAATCTTTGCTTGCATTTTTTGCCCTTCTTCAGACAAGATAAAATCAACAAAAGCCTTCGCTACTTCCTCTTGATCGGTATCTGCCATGATGCCAACTGGTTCTGTAATGACAGGTACACCCTCTTCTGGATAAACTAATTGAATTGGAGAACCGTCATTTGCCGCACGAGCAGCTAAATAGTCTACGACCATCCCATATGATTTTTGACCGGATGATACGTTTTCCATTACTGCTCCATTTCCTTCCGTAATCATTGGACTATTCTTTTGTACAGCTTCATAAAAATCCCAGCCAAATGCTTGATTACGAGTCAATACGCTTAAATTATATGCTGCTGCACCAGAGTACAATGGACTTGGCATGACTATTTGGTCGCTTGCATCTTCTGATGTTAACGCCTGCCATGAGGTTGGTGCTGCGGAAACCTTATCTGTATTTACAATCAGACCAGTAGCCATTATTTTTGTACCCGTGTACATACCGTCCGGATCAACAAAATCGTTCGGAATGGATTCAGCTTCTGGAGACATATAATTCATTAGCATATTTTCTTTCTTTAAACCTTCAAAGGTTACAGCATCTGCTACTAGTAAAACATCAGCTTGTACTTCTCCAGCTTGATTTTCTGCGTTAATTTTACTGATTACTTCTTCTGTTCCTGAGCGGAATATGTTTACCTTAACATCTGGATATTCTTGATTAAATGCATCCACCAGCTTCTCCGCATCTACATCAGGCTGGGAAGTGTAAAACTCTATTTCACCACTCATATCACTAGCTGCACTCGCATTCGAATCCTTATCTTTATCAGATTCATTCGAATTAGTTCCACTTTCACCGCAAGCCGCAAGAAATATTAAAAGCAATGATAATGTCATAAAAAGAACCATTCTTTTCATTTATTTTTCCTCCTGTAAATTTGTATATTGATAAAACCAGCGTGTTAATTGATCAATTCTTCTCTTTCGTGTGTGCACTAATTCAATAGGCGAGATAGTAACATATCCTTCTCGTAGCAAATGATAATCTGTTCCTTCATTTAGCTCTAATTCATGATAGTGATCCTTCAGCCAGTAATAAATGTGACCGTGGGGATCATTTAATCCAGCAAAGTTATAGCGTGATACCGATAAATCCATCGGAACCACCCGAACACCTTTACAGAGCTCTTTTGACGTGTAAGGTAAGTTCACATTAAGCATTAAATTTTTGGGGATTTTATTCTGTACAATCACCTCCACAACTTGATAAAGTAATTGTTTCACGATATCAAATTTTATTTTTCGGCTATCAAATGTTTCTAAAGACACAGAAACAGAAGGAACCTGATAGAGCATTGCTTCTTGCGCAGCAGCAATTGTTCCAGAATAGTACAAATCACGACCAACATTCGGTCCGATATTAATTCCAGAAAAAACAATATCCGGTTTTTCTGGAAGTAAGACCTCCATACCAAGCTTGACACAATCTGCCGGTGAACCGTTGACAGCAAAGGCTTCTGCATGTGAGGCAAAATCAACTTTTTTTAACTTCAATGGTTGTCTTAACGTTATTTTATGGCTATAGGCACTTTTTTCTGTTTCAGGGCAAACGACGGTTACTTCACCAAAATGGGAAAGCAAATCTGCCAACGCCTGCACACCAGGTGCAAAAATGCCATCATCATTTGTAATTAATATTTTCAAATAGATACCTTCCTCTCGATCCACTTATGGTTATAAAGAAATTGAATATGCTTTTTTAAAAAAGTTAATTCACGTGACGTGTCCATACCTTCTAGTACAATTGGAACATCCATAGTAGATAGAACTTCTAATATGTGCTGAAGCTCTACCTCTCCTTCACCTAAAGGAACATGATATTGTTCTTTACTAGAATCACTAAGGTGAATACTATTTACAAACCTTAATTGCTCCAAATATTGAATCGAGCTTTCATGCAAAGGAACATGTGCAATATCCAAAGTAACCGGAAGCTCTGTACCCACTTTATCTTGAAACACATTCATATGTTTTGGTTGGGTTAAAATCTCTTTAGCAATAGGTTCCATTAACTCTTGCGACAGTGTTACCTGCTTATCGGCAGCGTACGCTAATAATTCCTGCGTATTTTCAATTAAGCGATCCTGATGATATTCCCAAAGATAATCTTTCACCGTAAATCTGCCCGGATGAAACGTCATGTGTAACACTTGTAATTGTGACGCTAAATCAATTGATTTTTTTAGTTCTTTCACTGATTGCTCCTGTATCCCCTTATTAATGGAACAAATATTGAGATCCCAGCTGGACGCATGTAATGTTAAAGCAATACCCTCTTCTTTAGCATAATCACGCAATACCTTAGCATTAGCATCATGATGGTAGATATGTTCAGCCCACATTTCTACACCTGAAAAACAAAACTTCTTAGCAAGTGTTATTACTTCTTTCGGGTGGTAATCCCAACATAAAGAGGAAGATATAAAAAATTTCATAATTGATCAACTCGTTTCATCCAATGTTGTTTGGATTGTTCATCCAACTGCACACTTCCTATTGCAACAGAATTCCTTGCTTCCGTTCCGTGATAATCAGAACCACCGGAAACGAGCAGCTCATGTTTTTTGGCATACGCTAACCAATGATGGATATCTTCCTCGCTATGTTTAGAATGGTATACCTCTATCCCATCTATCCCATACGATATTAAATTATCTATCGGAACTGGAGAGGAATACGTTCCGGGGTGTGCTAAATAAGCCTCCCCACCACAGTCATGAATTAACGCAATTGCGTCTTTTGCAGAAAAAGCAGCACGCTCCACAAATGCTGGCTTACCTTTAATTAGTAATTCCTCATAAGCTTCTCTTGCCGTTGTAAAATATTTTTCTTTTGCAAGTGCTTCCGCTATATGTGTACGTACGATAATCTCTCCAGGGACATGCTGCCTTACACCTTCAAACGTAATCAGATAACCAAGCTGATTTAACAGCGTAATTATCTTTTTAGTCCATATAGTACGCTCCTGTTTGCGCCATAATGTATACTCAAACATTTTCCTATGGTGAGGATCAAAAAAATACCCAAGGATGTGTAGCTCTCCGTCTTCCCCATCTGTATTGAGCTCTATCCCTGGAATTAACGTAATGTGATTCGCTTCCGCATGGCGTAAAGCTGCATCATAAGCACCAATAGCGTCATGATCCGTAAAAGAAAGAATTTGTATACCTGTTGCTGCTGCTTTGTTTATTATTTCTGATGGATTATAACCTCCATCGGAAAATGTCGAATGAATGTGTAATTCTGTTTTAGTCATCAAGATCCTCCTTTCCAACACACTTATTTCGATGTCTAACTTTATTGTAGTAGCCAAATGTAAAGGAAGATTAAAGCTATAATTAAATAAAAGCTGTTTTTTTGTAAATGAAAGTTAATCATCTATTTTTACCCCAATATATGGAAAGTTATTAGAAATGCTGATGTTTTAAGCTCTAACAGGGAGAGGGATGGTCATAGTCAGCTTAAATTGTAAAGGGGAAGTAAATTATTTACGTTATATTAATACCATCTAGTTCATGTAGGAGCTATATTTAAAATTATTGTAAATTTGAGTTGTCTGCGTAACAAAAGGAAACAGAGGCTACTAGCCGTTAATAAATGGAGCGTACTTATTAACTAAAGCTTAAATTGTAGGAGCTTTTTCTAATCATAAGAGGAGTTTTTAAATAGGAAGTCTACAAACAAGGGGTAAGCGCCCTTTAACAGCAGCAAAAC
>NZ_JAJERH010000117.1 GCF_016919725.2 Virgibacillus sp. AGTR | reverse complement strand
CGCGAGCCGAAAATCCACTTTGCAACGTGTTCTTCTTTGCAAAGTTAGTTGAAGCCGTGCCCGCCGAAAGCGAAGTAATTAGTCGGAGCATTGCCAATATACATCTAACATTCAAAATAACTACTTGGCTTAACGCAGTCATTGCACTGATTTTATACTTTCTTAACTTATAAAGCAAAAAGCCGATACCTATCGTATCGACTTTCTGTATTGGGAGATTCATTCATGGGCAAATCTCTACAAGCTTGTAATGATTTCTACTATTATATGTCTTTGCGTTAAAACAGCACCGGCATTTCCCACAGGTTATCCACACATTTTTAACCCTCGACCTTATTTTATTGTTTATAGATGCCTTTACATTCTATAATTCACCACAATCCACAAGACACCCTAATTCTTCTGTATGATTCATATAACTTCATATCGCTTTTTTTCCATTATTTATCTTAGTAAAAAAACAGATCACCATTAAATACGAAGAATTTTTAAGCAATTCTACGTTATACAGTATAAAAACTTTATACAATATAAATTTTATAAATTTTTTATACTGTATGAATTTAAATGCTTGTTTCGATAATCGCTTCTTTTTCCTATACTAGTATAGGACGACAAAGTTCGACAGTATTAATGGAGGTGCTAGCATTGTTAGAATTTAAACACGTTTCCAAGCAATTTGAAGACGGTACAATAGCCGTTAAGGATCTGAATTTACATATTAAAAAAGGTGAATTTGTTTGTTTTATTGGTCCAAGTGGATGTGGTAAAACAACCACAATGAAAATGGTCAATGGCCTCATTAATAAAACAGAAGGATCCATTCTTGTTGATGGAAAAGATGTGATAGAGCAAGACCCTGTAAAATTACGACGATCTATCGGATATGTGATCCAGCAAATTGGCCTCATGCCACATATGACAATTAAAGAAAATATTGTGCTTGTTGGAACACTATTAAAATGGTCAAAAGAACAGAAAGATAAACGCGCACGGGAATTATTACAACTAGTAGATATGCCGGAGGAATTTCTTGATCGATACCCACATGAATTAAGTGGAGGCCAGCAACAACGTATTGGAGTACTTCGTGCCTTAGCAGCAAATCCACCATTAATTTTAATGGATGAACCTTTTGGAGCACTTGATCCAATTACAAGAGATGCGCTGCAAGAGGAATTTAAGAAACTGCAAAAAGAACTGGATAAGACTATTGTCTTTGTAACACATGACATGGATGAGGCGTTGAAGCTTGCCGACCGTATTGTGATTATGAAAGATGGACAGATTGTCCAAGCAGATACTCCAGATGAGATTCTGCGAAATCCAGCAGATGAATTTGTAGAAGAATTTCTAGGTAAGGATCGATTAATTCAAGGTCGACCTGATGTTACTACGGTCGAACAAATCATGGAGCATTCACCTGTAACAGTACAAATGGGAACGACATTGAAATCTGCTATATCTACAATGAAAGATAGACATGTAGATTCATTGTTAGTGGTAGATAGTGAGAATAAGCTCCAAGGCTTTATTGACATAGAAGGTATTAATTTAAACTATAAAAAGATGCATCTTGTAGAAGAAATAATGGAGAAAGAGTTATTTTTCGTCTCTCGCTATAGTCTATTACGTGATACCGTTCACAAAATTCTCCGTAGAGGAGTGAAATATGTGCCTGTTGTTGATGATGAAAAAAAACTAGCAGGAATTGTGACACGTGCGACATTAGCTAACCTCGTCTATGACACGATATGGGGCGATGGTATGGAGACGAATGAAATACTAGCTGCAACAGGAGCAGAGTAGGAGGGAAGCAAAAATGATGGATTTTCTTGCAGAATACGGTCATGAACTGTTTGTTAAAACGTGGGAGCATTTATATATATCACTAGCAGCGATTATTCTCGGCGTTTTAGTCGCTGTACCGCTTGGAGTTATCTTATCGAGGAAACCGAATTTTGCCGATCGTTTCATCTCATTTATTGGTATTTTACAAACTATTCCAAGTCTAGCAATTCTAGCATTTTTCATTCCCATCATGGGAGTTGGGAAGATTCCGGCGATCTTCGCACTATTCTTCTATTCCTTGTTACCGATTTTACGTAATACATATATTGGTGTGCGTGATGTTGATCAGGGAGTAAAAGAAGCAGGTAAAGGAATGGGAATGAGCAATTGGCAATCGATTGTGAAGATGGAGCTTCCTTTATCTCTACCGGTAATTATGGCAGGTATTCGCTTATCGACTGTTTATCTTGTTGGTTGGGCAACACTTGCAGCTTTCATTGGCGGTGGAGGACTTGGTGACTTTATTTTTGATGGATTGAACTTATATCAACCGTCTCTAATTATTGCTGGGACAATACCGGCTACGATACTTGCCTTAATTGCAGATCGCTCACTTGCATTTTTAGAAGATTGGTTAACACCTGATGGATTAAAGGATTCTTATAAAACGGCATAAACTTGGAGGTGTAAATGTGAAAAGAATGATTTATAAAGGCAGCATATTACTTCTACTATTTGTGTTCCTTTCTGGCTGTTCCTTGCCTGGACTAGCAAGTACAACAAGTGAAACAATTAAAATTGGGGCATTAGGTACATCGGAATCCCAAATTCTTGCGGAAATGCTGTCAATCATGATTGAGAGAGAAACGGATGCAGATACGGACTTAGTGACGCATCTTGGGTCATCTATCGTTCAGCATCAAGGCATGACTAGAGGGGATCTGGATATTACAAGTACACGTTATACAGGAACAGATTTATCTGGAGCTCTTGGTATGGACCCGATCACCGACCCAGATAAAGCATTACAAATTGTAAAACGTGAATTTCTAGATCGTTTCCATCAAACTTGGGCGGCTCCATATGGATTTGAAAATAGTTATTCTGTAGCTGTGACAGAGGAATTCGCCAAAGAAAATGATATTGAAACGATATCTGATTTAGAGCCTTATGCGAATGATTTACGTTTCGGTGTTGATAATGCTTGGATTAATCGTAAAGGGGACGGATATGACGGATTTCAAGAAACCTATTTTTCTTTTGGAGAGGTTTTTCCAATGAACATCGGTCTCGTGTATCAAGCAGCCGCTAGTGGCTATATGGATGTTGTTCTAGCATATTCTTCTGATGGACGGATTAAAGAATTTAATCTGAAAGTGCTTGAAGATGATCGACAATTCTTCCCACCTTATGACGCTTCACCAGTGATTGCTAATAAGGTACTAGAGAAATATCCAAAAATTCAAGAGATCACGCAACGACTAAATGATCAAATCTCTACGGAAACCATGCAAGAGCTAAATTATCAAGCAGATGTGGAATTAATAAACCCTCGGAAGGTAGCTAAACAATTTCTTGAAGAACATAATTACTTTGAGCAGTCAGTAAAGGCGGGTGAGTGAAATGGAAACATTGGAACAATTTATCCATTATGTTAGTCAGAATAGCGGTTATATCTGGGTGCAGTTTTACAGGCATTTTCTAATGGCTGCCTATGGTGTATTATTTGCAGCAATTATTTCCATTCCGCTTGGTATACTGATTGCAAAATACGGGAAATTAAGCAGTTGGGTACTGGCTTTCGGCAGTATTATCCAAACAATACCAGCATTAGGAGCAATGGCTGTTATTATGATTGTAATGGGACTTGGTACGAATACTGTAATAGTTACCCTGATGCTTTATTCCATTTTGCCAATTACGCAAAATACATATGTTGGCATGAAAGAGGTTAATAAAGATGTGGTTGAAGCTGGATATGCCTCTGGAATGACTCGATTTCAACTGCTTCGCATGGTTGAACTGCCTCTTGCAGTTAGTGTTATTATGGCAGGGCTTCGCACCGCGCTAGTTATTGGTATCGGTATTGCAGCAATCGGAGCTTTTGTTGGTGCTGGTGGTCTAGGGGCGATTATCCTTACTGGAACAAATGCAACGGAGGGCACACCAATCATTCTTGCCGGTGCTATTCCAACTGCGTTAATGGCGATTATTGCTGACCTGATTATGGGATGGATTGAACGGAAACTGCAACCGGTGAAATCTTCTAAGTAAGGTTCAATGAACAGTTTAACGAGGAGGGAAATGATGAAGGCTCATAACCTGTTGATAGATAAGAATATAATCTGTGAATTATCGGATGGAACGATTTTACGATCCGATGTTTACCGTCCCACTGAAGCAGGAGAATTCCCAGTTCTTATGTTAAGGCTCCCATATAACAAGGAAACGCCTCGCTATTATAACGAGTACCTAGAAGTACCACGAATGGTAGAAGCGGGTTATGTGGTAATACTCCAAGATGTACGAGGAAGATACGCCTCCGATGGAGAATTCTATCCATTTGTACATGAAGGAAAAGATGGTTATGAGGCAGTAGAATGGGCGGCTCGTCTCCCATTTTCTAATGGAAAAGTCGGATTGTTTGGCATGTCTTATCATGGTTATACACAACTTGCTGCTGCAGTGGAACAACCACCATCTTTAAAAGCCATAGCCCCTGTTATGACAATGGCTGATCCTTTTGGAGATATGATTGGTACTGGATCAACTCCTCATGCGATTGGCAAGTTTGAAACATGGGTGTTAGGTTCCATTATAGAGGATCAATTAAAACGAAAAAATCAGTTAGATGACTTACAGCTAAATCATTATTTGGAACATATAACCGAATATTTGCATGAGGCACCCGCCAGCCAGTGGTCACCAATGAAGGACCTTGATCCAGACTCATTTTTCTTTGATGTTATGCAAGGAAGGTTGGACGATCATTTCATCGAACGTGTGCAGTTGGAGAGCCAATTACGCGATGTAGATATACCAGCTCTCTTTATGGGAGGGTGGTTTGACGCATTGCTTTCCCAAACATTACAAGCCTATAAAGCATATCATGGGGAAAAAATGCTGTGGATTGGTCCGTGGACGCATGAACAAATGACTGGTCATGCTGGTGAAAAATTCTTTGAGGTCGCAGCTAAGAATATAGGTGTTGACCAAATAACAGACCCTACCGAAGTGCATATACAATGGTTTGATAAATGGTTAAAAGATAAGCCATTGTATATCCAAAAACCGGTACAACTCTATTTGATGGGACAACAAAAATGGGCGGCATACGAAGAATTCCCTATCGTTAAACAACAAGAATATTTTTTGGAAAGTAACGGTAAGTCGCAGACAAGTGCAGGAGATGGAAAGTTAGTTTCCATTCCGTCTTGTCAGGTGACAGAAAGTTCACTTACACTTGATCCATACAATCCTGTTCCAACTCGTGGAGGGGGTTCGTTGATAGCAGGTGTTGATTCAGGTATATTTGATATAAACGATCTGCATGAACGTAATGATGTGCTTGTTTATACAACGAAGCCGATAAGTAATGATATCCAACTATTAGGCACACTCAAAGCAGAAATTTGGTGCTCTTCTCCAACAAGCTTATGTGATATTTCTTTACGAATAGCTGATGTAGATCCAAGCGGTCGAGCATGGGTACTAATGCACTCATTTCATCGTGAAAAGGTGATAGACAGCCACCCAATTTGTTTATTAGCAGAAATTGGAACAACTGCATATACGTTACCAAAGGGCCATCAGATACGGCTAGATATTGCAGCAAGTAACGCACCGTTGTATGATATTAATTTAAACAACGGTAAGACAACAAAAACCCATAAAGATGGGGTTGTAGCGAATGAAACGATTTATCATGGAGGAA
This sequence comes from Virgibacillus sp. AGTR, assembly GCF_016919725.2. GTDB lineage: Bacteria > Bacillota > Bacilli > Bacillales > Amphibacillaceae > Virgibacillus > Virgibacillus salarius. The sequence continues at coordinate 1,545 of NZ_JAJERH010000117.1, read as the reverse complement.
AAATGGCATCCAAAATCATTGTTCCATTTACAATGATCTAATTGTAGAATCAATTGTTAAAGATGTTATTCTATTATTCCTTTCCCTTGGCAAATTATATAAATAATATGTTGCTTTCATCATTTTGGTTTTTAGCTACAATGTGGTACAGTTCAAAGAGCATGCCAATAAGGAGATTTATACAATGAATAATACAGAACAAATTGAAAATGTTAAAACACAATTTATTGAAAAGATAACAGATAATATGAACGCCTTTGGGGTATCGACAAGTGTTGGACGCGTGCTTGGTATCATTTATATGAATAGAGAACCAATGACTCTAGACGAGCTATCTGCTGAGACCGGAATGAGCAAAACCAGAATGAGTCAGGTTGTTCGGGAAATGATTGATATGAACATTGCTGAGCGTGTATTTAAGAAAGGTGTCCGAAAAGATTTATATCAAGTGGAAGAAGATTATTATCAGACATTTATTTCTCTGTTCATATTTACATGGCAAAAGGCGATTAATCGTAGCCGAAATTTTGAACAACGGTTAATTCAAAAATTAGATACATTACAACAAGAAGCAGATGTAACAGCAGAAAATGAACAAGCAATTAATGAGCTTCTCCATGAAATACGAGAGTGGATGGATTACTATGACTGGATTCAACGAGTTACTGAATTCTTCGCAAGTGGTGAAATATTCGAGCACGTACCCAAAAAACAACCTTAAAATGGAAAAAGCGGTGTTTTCGTATAAAGTTATTACTTTTGCGAATTCACCGCTTTTTGTAAGTCCCTTCTGGAACTCGTATACCATCAGTAGAAAAAGTTTTCCCATCTCCCCATTCAGAAGCGTTTAAAAGATGTTGATGCTTGAAATCCATCCAAACTTAGGCATTTAGGAGCGTAGTTACAGTCAGGGCATGGTATGATAAGAGCATCGATCTATCTAAAGTGAAACTTCTATCCGTAGGGTTTTTGTTTATCCCCACGAATGGTTAGGTGAACCAATCGGACATTTACTGGCAGTTGATCCCCCTTTTATCCATATTAGTTTTTCTCTTTATTACATGAAGTGGGGAGCTTACTGCCAGTTATTTGCGGGATAAGGACGGTCCATATTACTACTACGTACAGGTGGGAGCAACAATGAATCATTTTCCTGAATTAACAAACATTGCTGGGATTGACCATTTTATCGATACAAATCGTCTTGCCTTTCTCTATGTATCTCGTCAAGGTTGTAGTGTATGTCATAGCTTATTACCACAAGTGGAATCACTCATGGAGAATTACCCTAAAATAAACGCTGTACATATACGAGCAGAGCAGGTGGAAGAAGTGGCTGGTCATTTTTCCATTTTTACAGTTCCCGTGCTTCTTCTATTTGTAAATGGAAAGGAATATATACGAGAGGCAAGAATGGTGCATATGGATCTATTAGCTGCTAAATTAGATCGACTATATACAAATCTGGACAGATTAGATTGACAATAGTCCTGTTTAGACAAGTGTACTTTTTCATATAGCTGTTACGTTATCGTTTCTAATAAG
>NZ_JAJERH010000116.1 GCF_016919725.2 Virgibacillus sp. AGTR | reverse complement strand
CTAATAGTTTAGGAAATCAAGGTAATTATAAAATTTGCCCATGTCAATAAATAGGAGCGTGTTGAGCCGTGTCCAGCTCCAACGCCTAGAAACTAGGCGACTTCATGGACGATAAGTCGTCATTGGCTCGCAACCGCACCGTGATTCCTTTATAGCATTTGACTCGCTCCAGTCACTACGTTTCTAATCGGGCGCTTGTGCTTTTGTTCTATGCATATACGCACCATCGAATCACTTCAATAATCTAATTAGGTATTGTAGGATTGGAGACTTGAATGACAACTGCAGGAGAATGGTGCTGATAAATTAATCGCTGATCAAGCTGTTCTAATAAGTCCGCTGTTTTACTAGCCATTCGCATCACTAAGCTTAATCTAGTGTTTTGCAGAACAGAATACTCCATAAACCCACTAACATTAACAACACCTGTAAGGTGAATATCACCAACTTCAGGCAGGGGCTTATTAAAGGCTGCTCCAGGTTTTATTGGCCCTGTACCAGTAATAAGGTGTCCAACGGACGTATGTTTCCCTAAACAGGCATCTATTGCGATTACAAAAGGATTGTGATGATTGCTATAAATATCCTGTAAATAGTCATGTATATTGGTGGCATGAACGGGTTCATCTAGTGTACCATAGATCGATAAATGTTTAATTTTTTTCTCAGCTAGTAGTGTACCAGTTAATGGGCCTAAAGAGTCTCCCGTAGAACGATCCGTACCAATGCATACCACTACATAATCACGTGGCGAGTGCGGCATCCAGGAAATAATTTTCTCACGCATAACGTGTATAAAATTAGGTTCTGTATGTAGCATACGGAAATTTTCATTTCTCCGGCCTAATCTGCTTTTTAAATTCATAGCTTATCCTCCAAATACATATTGGTATAGTATACGGAAATTTTTTGAAATCTATACATCGATTCTTAAATTATTGGAGGAACTTACATGCTGCGTGCGGGTATGAAATGGATGTTTTTAATTATTGGAACAACAATAGGAGCTGGATATGCTTCTGGGAGGGAATTGTGGCAATTTTTTGGTCATGAAAGTGGACTAGCTATTTGTTTATTTGGCCTATTTTTTTCGATTTGTTGTATAGTGATAATGACCATAAGCTTTGAACGACAATCGACGCATTATTTACCAGTGCTACGTGAAATTGTCGGTGAGAAACTTACTGTAATATATGATGTCATGATATTTATTTATCTTTTTACAACAACCGTAATTATGATTGCTGGAAGTGGGGCAACTTCTCAAGCGTTTAATTTTCCCTATTGGTGGGGTATAAGTATTATAATTATTGCGCTTATTATTTTATTTATGAAGGGAATAAATGGGCTACTTTCTATGAATCAATTTATATTACCATTATTATTGACAGGACTGCTATTTGTATTATTATGGTTTACCATTGATCAACAACTTGATTTATTTTCACATTGGGATGAGCAGCGTAATTGGACAGCCGCATTTCCATTTACTGCGTTAAATATTCTTCCGCTAATTGCGGTCTTGGGGGCAATTGGGAACAAAGTAAAGTCCAAGCAGGAGATATGGATAGCAAGTGTTGGTAGTGGATTAATACTTGGTGTTATCTCGTTTATTTATAATAATAGCTTAATTCAAATAGCGGATGAATTACTGTTATATGAGATTCCCTTATTTGCAATTTTAAAGCACTACCCGTTCGAAATGCTAATACTGATGAGTATTCTATTATGGTTTGCTATTTTTACAACCGCAGCTTCTGGAATTTTGGGTATCGTAACGCGTATAAAGGAGTATATAAAAAAACCATTATGGTTGATTGTTTCTGTTACCTTGGTTACAATGATTCCATTAACAGCACTAGGTTTCTCGACATTAATAAACTATTTGTACCCCATATATGGCATACTAAATTTATACGTTTTAACGCGACTATTATTATTCCCGGTATGGGATAAATTAGAAAATAAAAAAACATAGGTAATTACAGCAGGAGGAGGTACATATGGATAAGGAAGAAGTTAGCAAGGAAATAGATAATTTTAGTGATGAATTATCTAAGTTTTGGGATTATGTAACAGGGGCAGATTTTTGGCTAGCGATAGGGTTAGGTGTACTTCGTATTCTAGTAATTCTATTACTAGCTTATATGATTGTCCGAGTCACCCGTAAGGTAGTCGATCGTTTATTTAAACGAAGAGAGAATGGCCCAATTCGAATTACAGAACGACGAGAAAATACTTTGAAAAAATTAATTAAAAGTACGATAACCTATGTTGTATACTTTATTGCGTTCATCATGATACTTGATAATGTATTAGGTTTTCAGGTCGGAGCGTTACTAGCTGGTGCCGGTGTTGCAGGACTAGCTATTGGTTTTGGTGCACAGAATCTTGTTAGAGATATCATTTCAGGATTTTTCATTATTTTTGAAGACCAATTCTCAGTAGGGGATTATGTTGGAGTAGCTGGTATCGAAGGAACAGTTGAAGAAATTGGTCTACGAACTACAAAAGTATTGAGTTGGACAGGTGAAATGCATATCTTACCAAACGGAAATGTCACTCAGGTTATAAATTACTCTATTCATAATGGTCTAGCTATTGTTGATATTAACGTTCCATATGAAAGCAGTGTAGATGATGCGGAGAAGATTATTAATGATGTGGCAGTAACGTTACCTGATAAGTATGATTTTCTAGTCGGTGTTCCAGAGATTATCGGTGTGCAAAATTTAGAAGCTTCATACTTTGTTATACGAGTAATTGCAGATACGCTGCCAGGCTTTCAATGGGCAGGCGAAAGAAATATTCGTAAAGAAATGCAGGATAAGCTGTATAAAGCAGGTATTGAAATCCCTGCACCACGAATTGTTATGTATTCTCGTGAACAAAAAGATAACATTCTCAACCGTGATAAATCACAACTGCAACAAACGCAGACAAATAGAAACCAATTAAATTATGAAGAATCAGGGAATAGTCAAACGGAACAAACACCTGAGCGAGAATAATAAATAGTAGTTATAATGAGATAAAAAGGAGAAAAACAAGATGGAAGGAAAAGAGTTTGCGTTAAATGATGTCGTCATGATGAAAAAGCCGCATCCATGTGGGGAAAATCGCTGGAAAATTATTCGCATGGGTATGGATATTCGAATTAAATGTCTAGGCTGTGATCATAGTGTGATGATACCGCGTAGACAATTCACTAAAAAAATGAAAAAAGTGCTAGAAAAAGCAGAAGAATAAAAGTAGTTAAAATAGACTATGACACCTAGAAAATGTTACAATGGTAGCAGACAGAAAGAAATATTTACAACGTGATAGGGTAAAACGCAAAAGTAGGCATGTTTCTATGCCTATTTTTGTTTTTTGTCAGCTTGTCATTTGTCTAGCAAATATCTATAATTAGAATGACAAACGCGTTTATATGAATGGAATCCTTAAGGAGTGAAAGTTGAATGTCTCTAACAGCAGGAATTGTCGGTCTTCCAAATGTGGGTAAATCAACATTATTTAATGCTATTACACAAGCAGGGGCAGAAGCAGCGAATTATCCATTCGCTACAATTGATCCTAATGTCGGAATAGTGGAAGTACCAGACAATCGCTTAAATAAATTAACAGAATTAGTAAAACCAAAAAAAACAGTACCTACAGCATTTGAATTTACGGATATTGCTGGTATTGTGAAGGGAGCTAGTAAAGGCGAAGGATTAGGAAACCAATTTTTATCCCACATTCGTCAAGTTGATGCGATTTGCCAAGTGGTACGTTGTTTTCAAGATGATAACATCACGCATGTATCTGGAAGAATTGATCCCATTGATGATATTGAAATCATTAACTTGGAACTAATTCTTGCTGATTTGGAAACAGTTAACAAACGTTTTCAACGTGTAGAAAAATTGGCTAGACAGAAAGATAAGGCAGCTGTTGCAGAGTATGATATACTAGTCAAAATTAAAGCTGGTTTAGAAGAAGAAAAGCCTGTACGTGCACTAGATTTTACAGAAGAACAATATAAAGTGGTAAAAGGTCTACATCTATTAACTAGTAAACCGACACTCTATGTAGCAAATGTGAGTGAAGAAGAGGTTGCCGATCCTGATACAAACGAGAACGTACAAAAGGTTAAAGACTATGCCGCAAAGGAAAACGCCGAGGTTATCGTTGTATGTGCCAAGATTGAAGAAGAAATTGCTGAGCTTGATGTTGAAGAAAAGGAAATGTTTCTTGAAGATCTAGGAATAGCTGAATCAGGGTTAGATAAATTAATCAAAGCTTCCTATCATTTATTAGGCTTAGCTACTTACTTTACAGCAGGAGAACAGGAGGTCCGTGCATGGACATTCCAAAAAGGAATTAAAGCTCCTCAAGCAGCTGGAATTATTCATACAGATTTTGAACGAGGATTTATTCGCGCTGAAACGGTATCATATGATGATCTTGTAGAAGCAGGAACAATGTCACAGGCAAAAGAGAATGGAAAAGTGCGGTTAGAAGGTAAAGACTATGTTGTAAAAGATGGAGATGTCATTCATTTTCGCTTTAATGTATAGTCAGGAAATAACCGCTAAGGACGAATATTATATATGTATAATGTATTGAAGGATCTCTCGAAGGCTTGTTATTTACAATATGATTTGGTATAATACACTATTGTGAGTAATTATAATTTACGATTACTCCTTGCTCCTATTGCGGGAGGCAATAATGCTGATCAATATTTAGGAGCCGCTAAGACCAAAAGGAGGTGTTACGGATGAGAAAATATGAAATCATGTACATCATCCGCCCAGATATGGAAGAGGAAGCGCAGACAGCTTTAATTGAGCGTTTCAATGGAATTCTAACTGATAATGGCGCGGAGATTGAAAAGGTTGATGAAAAAGGTAAGAAGCGTCTTGCTTATGAAATCAATGACTACCGTGATGGATATTATGTAATCATTAACTTCAGTGCTGATGAACAAGCGATTAACGAATTTGATCGCCTAGCGAAGTTCTCTGATGATATTATTCGTCATATTGCAGTTCGAGAAGATGATCAATAATAAGGAGTGGTTCTGATGTTAAATCGTGTCGTTCTTGTCGGCAGGTTAACGAAGGATCCTGATTTACGTTATACACCAAGTGGAGTAGCTGTAGCTAACTTTACACTTGCAGTAAACCGTCCATTCTCTAATCAACAGGGGAACCGTGAAGCCGACTTCATTAATTGTGTTGTTTGGCGTAGACCAGCAGAGAACCTAGCGAACTTCATGAAAAAGGGAAGTATGGTTGGGGTTGATGGTCGTGTGCAAACGCGTAGATTTGAAGGTCAGGATGGGAAAACTGTTTTTGTTACAGAAATTGTTGCAGACAGCGTACAATTCTTAGAATCTAAAGGCACCTCTCAAGGTGGAGGACAGGATACATCAGGATTCCAACCAAATAGAAACCAGAACCAATTTGAACCAAATAGAAACCAAGAGGACCCATTTAAAAATAATGGAGAGCCTATCGATATATCAGATGACGATTTACCATTTTAAAATGAAAAGGAGGGTTATTTATGGCAGCTCGTCGCGGACGTGCAAAGCGTCGTAAAGTGTGTTTCTTCACTGCAAATGGAATTACACACATTGATTACAAAGACGTGGATTTGCTAAAACGTTTCATCTCTGAGCGCGGGAAAATTCTTCCTCGTCGTGTAACAGGAACTTCAGCAAAATACCAACGTAAGCTTACAAAAGCAATCAAACGTGCTCGCACAATGGCTTTATTGCCATATGTAGCTGAGTAATAAATAGTTATTAAAGGCATTATAGGCTAAGACCTATGATGCCTTTTTATTATTATATGTACATATGAAGGAATGGTGGTATATATGCTTCCTATTGAATCATTGTCATCCACTTACGTTAGCGAATTTCTTATAATGATTTGATAGACTTATCATATAGCTAACTCTATATTAACGCTTTCGTATATTTAATAATCTATCTAGGAGGTTTATGATTAATAAAATTGGGGAAGAGAATAGTAACTCCTTCTTTTTCTAGAAGCAAGATTCAGGTCTCTAGATTAACTATCTTATTCAACTAAAGGGATATAGCCAACCAAATTTGGTTGGCTATACCCCTTTAAAAGGGTGGTATTTGGTAAGCAGATTTTTTATAGAGCGTTATTAAGGGATTATTGATTGCATTACCATTTTCAGACAGTTCCTCAGAGCATATAGCTATGAGGAACTGATACCATATAAGAAAGATACGACGTTTAATATTTTACATATTGGATTTGCGATAGTAATGGATTGGTGAACAATGGAAAATGAAATAGGTTAAATTTCGAAAACAACTCCATCAAAAACTATTTTGTGCTTTTTTACAGATGAAATTTTTGTTATAATCATAACTCGCAAAGGAGTCGATTTTAAAATGAAATGGTTGGAAAACATCGAATGGGAAGAAGTTATTTTAGATGTTGGTATTATACTCATTCAATTAGTCGCAATTCTGATTGCTTTCCTGATTACTCGTGCCATTGGAAAAAAACTAATTCAATCTTCTTTCTCAAAGGTACAGACTAAAAAGAAGATGTCTGTTGGTAGAACACAAACATTACAAGCATTAGCAATTAGTTTTTTTTCATATGTTCTCATTTTTATCACCTTGGTAATAGTGCTTGGTATATTTGGAATTAATGCTGCAGGGTTAATTGCCGGAGCAGGTATTATCGGATTAGCAATTGGCTTTGGTGCTCAAGGTCTGGTAAGTGATGTCGTAACTGGTTTTTTCTTATTACTGGAAAAACAACTAGATGTTGGCGATTATGTAACGACAGCAGGATACGGTGGTATTGTCGAAGAAGTAGGTTTACGAACAACCCAAATTCGAAGCTTTGACGGGACTTTGAATTTTATCCCTAATAGAGAGATTAGTTCACTAAGTAATCATTCTCGTGGTAATATGAGAGCTCTCGTTGACATTGGTATCTCTTATGATGATAATATTGACCATGCCATGACAGTCCTTCAAGAGGTCTGTGACAAGATAAAGCAAGAGAATGAGACAATTGTAGAAGGACCAGATGTGTTAGGTGTTCAAACAATCGGTGATTCTGATATTACACTTCGGGTTATTGCAAAAACAGAAAATATGGAACAGTGGGCAGTTGAAAGACAGCTTCGTAAAGCAATTAAAGAAGCATTTGATCAAAATAACATTGATATACCTTTCCCACATCAAGTGTATATTGAAAAACAAGCATAATAGGAGTTATACGTTATCTTGTATATTCATTTAGTTTGATAACGGTTTTACTATGAGAAAAATAATATATTAATACGTGCTGTAACCTCAAGCGTTTAGAGCAAAGCTCTTCAAGAGGTTACTCACGTTCATGTGAAAAACGTAATCACCTTATGCTTATTGCTAGGCATGGGGTGATAACTTTTTTTATAAGTTAAGAAAGTATAAAATCAGTGCAATGACTGCGTTAAGCGAAGTAGTTATTTTGAAATGTTTGA
>NZ_JAJERH010000115.1 GCF_016919725.2 Virgibacillus sp. AGTR | reverse complement strand
TTTTTTGAGCGGGTTTTGCTAAAAAAGTTAGCTGAAGGACAAACCCCACGGAAAGGGAAGTGGACAGCCGGAGTGGTGGTCAAGCAAGCAGTAGCTATTATTCCATAATAGCTACTAGAGGAAGCGTGAATCTGAGCATTTAGTGATAAGGACTGAGCGAATTTTGCTCCGTTTTTCTTAGTATAGGATACTATAAATTTAGCCCATGTAGATAAATATGGATCTGTTGAGCGGCGTCTAACTCCAGCGTCCAGAAACTAGGCGACTCACCTTAAGCTAAGTCATCGTCGACACGCAAACTCACCGTGATTCCTTTATCTCCGTTGACTCGTTCCAGTCGCCGCGTTTCCAATTGGGCATTTGCGCTTTTGTTCAGGAGAATCTGTTTTAGAAGGTTCGCCTGTAGTAACAATTAGCTGTATCCCACTATATTTACATAAAAATTTTTCGAGTTTCAACAAGACTGTTTGTTTGATGAATCTTGCTCAGGTAAAAATGGTTAATCAAAGAGGTCGAATATTTTTTCGACGATGCTTTTATCTTCTCTTTTTACATCCTTATCTTCTTGGCTGTGATGGAAATGCTCCGTGCAATATTCATGGGGCTCTGTACCTTTCTCAAAGAACATCACCCTACTTGTATTGCAATAAGGAGTGGCACGCTTTCCGGTTGTAGGATCAACGGGTACTCCAATGACTCCGCTGGGTACAGAAAAGGTCTCGTTTGGTAAATTTTCATGAGACTTTTGCATAAAATCAGCCCATATTTCCTTTGCATATCGTTCCTCTGCAACTTTTTCGATTTTACGGTTATCGTCATAGCCTATCCAAATACCAGTGGCAATTGAGGGGCTAAAGCCAATCATCCAGCTGTCAGAATTGGTTGATCCAGATTTTCCAGCATAGAGTCGATTTAGTTGATCGGTAATTGTTGAACCCGTAACGGGCATATACCCATCAAGTTCGTGATCAAACATCCCTGTCATTAAATGCGTTAGAATAAATGTTTTTCTCTGGTCAAGTATTTGATTTTTCTTTTCAGATTTATGTTTATAGACGGTCTTGCCGTTATGATCAATAATTTTGGATATGGAATGGGCATCGATCTTGTACCCGCCATTTGCTAACATACTGTATCCAGTAACCATTTCTTTCATAGATACAGCTGCTGAGCCAAGTGCTAGTGAAGGAACTTCTGGAAGTTTACTTGTGATCCCAAATTCCCTTGCAGTCTCTACTAAAGTTTTAGGTCCAACAAACAGATTTGTTTTAACGGCATATATATTATCTGATAATGCCAATGCTTGGGCTAACGTTATTTCCTTGTTAGCATAATAGCCATTATAATTACTTGGTTGATAGGTTTCCCCATTTGCTAATTGAAATGTAGTTGGTTTGCTTGGTAGCATCGTATTCGGTTTATAGCCATTCTCTAAAGCAGCATAGTAAAGGAACGGCTTGAATGAAGAACCAGGCTGTCGTTTTGCTTGAACGGTTCGGTTAAAGGAGCTTTCTTGATAGTTACGTCCCCCAACCATTGCAATGATTCCTCCAGTATTTGGATTCATTGCTAAGGCTCCTGCTTGTACTTCACTTGTAGGTGTAATCGCATGATTTATCTGTTCCTCTAATAGTAGCTGATGATCTTTTTGAAGTGTTGTGTGAATTTGGTAGCCTCCAGAACGTATCCCTTCAACTTCCATATTTAGCAGATCAGCAGCCTCCTTTATTACGAAGTCTTGAAAATAGGGACCTACTCGCTCTTTTTCCTGTGCATTCGATTTTTTGTATACTAACTTCGCTTGAGCGGCCTGTTTGTACTCCATTTCTGTAATCTTGCCTTGCTGATACATTGCCTGTAAAATTTGCTTCTGTCGATCTTCTGCTCTTTTACTATCATTTAATGGAGAGTAATAGGTTGGTCCTTTAGGAATACCTGCTAACATGGAAGCTTGCGCTAACGTTAACTGTTTGGAACTTGTATCAAAGAATAAATTACTTGCCGATTCGATACCATATGCCCCGTGTCCATAGTAAATCGTATTTAAATACCCCTCTAAGATTTTATCTTTTGAATAAAACATCTCTAAACGAACAGTATAAAATGCCTCCTTCATCTTTCGTAACCATGTCTTTTCATGTGATAAATATAAATTTCGCGCATATTGCTGAGTTAAGGTGCTGGCTCCCTCTTTTAGTGACCATGTTTGAATGTCTTTTAATAGTGCACCAAAGATTCGCTTTATATCAAATCCATGATGTTCATAGAAATTACGATCCTCAATCGCTACTGTAGCTTGGATAACAGCCTCCGACATATCCTTCAGATTTACCCATTCTCGATTTTCTCCTCCATGCTGTTCGCCAATGATTTCTCCTGAGCTGCTATATAGAATGGTATTCTGATCATTTGCTAATTCTGGAGGACCTAAAACAAAGCTTAGCAAGTAAACAAAGATAAATAAGGAAATTCCAGTAAGGAATAGAGATCCAATGCTAATCAGAAATAATTTATGTATTCGTATCTTTCTTTTTTTTGCCATGTTCTTTTCCCTCATATCCTAAGTTAAAGGTAAAAAAAGCTTATCAAAGCCAGGTCAAAAAGTTTCACTTTTATCCCGCATATAACTGGGAGTATGCCCCCCCACTTCAAGCAATAAAGAGAAACCACTATTGGTAAGTGGGGGATCAACCGCCAGTAAAGATTAGTTCACCTAACAATCAGTGAGGTGGATAAACAAAACCCCCAATGGATTGAATTTTCATTATATAGGTGGGGAATAACCCGAAAATGTTTAGTGAATGAACATATCCTTTTCTCCATAAAGTTACAATTTATGTGTTCTTTACTAGCATTATGGGAAAAGATATAGGCAAATAAACGTATGTGAAAAAAATGCTTGTCTTTTTGTCAAATTTCTCTATAATTTTATTGTCGTTATATGGAAAGGATGTGTTCGTATGAGCATGTGGTTTACTGAAAAGCAAACAGCTAATTTTGGAATTACAGCAAAAATAAAGCAAACGTTAACTACCGTGCAAACGGATTATCAGGATTTAAACATAATAGAAACAGAAGAATGGGGAAAAATGCTTGTACTTGATGATATGGTAATGACTACAGAAAAGGATGAATTTGTTTATCATGAGATGTTGGCACATGTTCCCTTGTTCACCCATCCTAATCCAAAGCATGTGTTAGTTGTTGGAGGCGGAGATGGGGGCGTTATACGAGAAGTGCTAAAGCACCCTTCCGTAGAGAAAGCTGTACTAGTTGAAATTGATGGGCAGGTGATTACCTATTCCAAAAAATATTTGCCCACGATAGCTGGCTATCTTGAAGACCCTCGGGTTGAAGTCAAAGTAGAGGATGGCTTCTTATATATAGCAAATAGCAAACGAGCCTTCGATGTCATTATGGTAGATTCAACGGAACCAGTGGGCCCGGCTGTTAATCTATTTACACAAGGGTTTTACACCGGTATTTCTCAAGCATTAAAGGATGATGGGATATTTGTTGCACAAACAGATAATCCTTGGTTTAAAGCAGATCTAATTACACAGGTGTATCATGATGTCAAAGCAATTTTTCCTATAACAAAATTATATACTGCTAATATTCCAACGTACCCAAGTGGATTATGGACATTTACAATGGGAAGTAAAATACATGATCCACAAAAGGTAAAAGAAGAAAGATTTAGCACAATCAATACAAAGTATTATACTTCTGAGCTGCATATGGCTGCTTTCGCTTTACCTAAGTTTGTAAATGACTTGCTGACCTAAGAGGGGGAGGATCGTTTTATGAAATTTGATGAAGCCTATTCTGGGAAAGTTTTTATTATGGCTGGCCAAGATTATAATCAAGCAGATGCTGTTATTTACGGAATGCCAATGGACTGGACCGTAAGCTTTAGACCTGGATCCCGATTTGGTCCTGGACGAATTCGTGAGGCCTCAATTGGTCTTGAAGAGTATAGTCCATATTTGGATAAGCATTTAGAAGAAGTAAGTTATTTTGATGCAGGAGATATCCCACTTCCATTTGGCAATGCGGAAAGAAGCTTAACTGAAATTAAAAATTATGTTTCAAAGATAGTCCATGATGGTAAATTCCCCCTTGGATTAGGTGGGGAGCATTTAGTTACGTGGCCAGTAATTCAAGCAGTGCATGAGATGTATCCAGACATGGTTCTCATCCATATAGATGCTCATGCCGACTTAAGAGAGGAATATGAAGGAGAAGTCCTTTCTCATTCTACGCCCATACGAAAAATCTGTGAATTGATCGGGGCTCATCATGTTTATTCTTTTGGAATTCGCTCAGGTATGCGTGAGGAGTTTCAATTTGCTAAGCAAAGCGGCATGTATATGGCAAAGTACAACGTTTTTGCACCACTTAGGGAAATGTTGCCAAAGCTAGCCGGTAAAAAAGTTTATGTGACCATTGATATTGACGTATTAGACCCAGCCTTCGCACCTGGTACTGGTACAGCGGAGGCGGGTGGTATTACCTCTGCAGAAATGTTAGACGTGATTCAGCTTATTGCAAATGCAAATGTTGAGGTAATTGGTGCAGATGTAGTGGAAGTTGCACCCATTTACGATCATTCGGAAAAGACCGCGATTGCAGCAAGTAAATTCATCCGTGAAATGTTGCTTGGTTGGGTAAAATAATAGCTTATAATGTCTATTCATAATTTAGGCACAGACAGACCCTCCTTAATTGAAAGGGTCTGTTATTCATTTATCGAGATCATTTTTAATGAATGGAGGCGTGACATTCTGCTCACCCTTCAAACCCAAATGCTCTTTTATTTCTTTTAATTCTTTTAAAATAGTCTGGGTATTGATCCACGCAGCGATTGAAGCGAAAATGGCAATAATTAAAACTATAGTTATAAAGATGTCCAAAAAAACACTCCTAACATATATTTTCTAGATGATATCATAAATATAAAATTTACACAGTAAGGTTACCGTCACATATTTGGTTGAAATTCTTTACCTGCTTCCTGTATTCTTCCTGTGAATGCTCGTATCTCACTAGTTATCCTACACGAGCGTTATTCTCGTAACATTATGCATATGCATAAAAAACAAGTGCTCGATATGTATCGAGGCTGCATTGTTTGGCAACTAAAGATATGTGTTAATAATGGAATTTTAGATAATGTTTGGAATTAATCGGCTTGTGAACGTATAAAAAAAGTGATGAAGTACGTAAGGTAAAGAAGCAAATTTTATGTTGTTTACAATGAAGAAAACAAATATGGTTAAGTGTGGGATCAACTGCCAGTAAATGCCCGATTGGTTCGGGCCTACATGGAAGTAGGTCACAAAGGCGTTGCCACAGGACGTGGCGATTTAAGCCTTTGTACGTATTTGTTTCAGTAAAAGCCGGATGGAAGTTTCACTTTATAAAACCTTGGTACATCAATGCTTGATAAAAATATTCTGTTATAATAGAATACACAGGAATACATGTTTATAAAAGGCTTATAATCTGGTAGGATTTATCTAAAGTTGAGGCGATATAATGAGTTTACATAAGCAAGTGGCTATTGAACTTTGTACGACGATCGACGATAATGGTCAAATGGAATATAATAAAATTCAGCAAAATGGATTTTTATACAAAAAAGGAAGCTTGGATGTACTTACATTTGAAGAAATGGCAGACGATAATTCGGTCATTAAAAATCTTATTACTATTCAATCAGATAGGGTAAATATTAAGCGTTCTGGTAACGTTACGATGAATCAACAGTTCCAGGAAAGGCAAACGACAGAAAATGTATTAAAGCATCCTTATGGCAGCATACATATGGAAACCTTCACACAATCTATTTTGTATTCCCCATTAAAAGCCCGGGAAGATGGAAGTTTACATATAGCTTATACTGTCAAACTAAATGGACAAGAGGAACGGCAACATAAAATCGATGTAACGATTAAAGAGGAGGACATGACATGAATGTCTTAGCACAAACAGAGAATATATTAAAACAGCAAATTACGAAAGCAGTTATTCAGGCAGAGCTTACAAACGAAGCGGAGATGCCAGATGTTATATTAGAAAAACCAAAAGATAAAACACATGGAGACTTTGCTACAAATATTGCCATGCAGCTAGCGCGTATTGCTAAGAAGTCGCCTCGACAAATCGCCGATGATATTGTTAAGCATTTAGATAAGGCTGAAGCAGCTGTAGATAAGGTTGAAATAGCTGGGCCTGGTTTTATTAATTTCTTCATGAAGGACAATTTTCTTGGTGAAATAATTCCAACGATTCTGCGCGAACAACAATCTTACGGAAAAACAAATGCAGGTCAAGGTGAGAAAATTCAGGTGGAATTTGTATCAGTAAATCCTACTGGGGATCTCCATTTAGGGCATGCTCGTGGAGCTGCGTTTGGCGATGTTTTATGCAATGTGTTAGATGCTGCTGGATATGAGGTGGAACGTGAATATTATATCAATGACGCGGGAAATCAAATCGATAATCTAGCTCTATCAGTAGAAGCACGTTATCTACAAGCATTAGGTAACGATGCTGAAATGCCGGAGGATGGTTATTATGGTGAAGATATTGTAGAAATCGGTAAGCAACTGGGTGTAGAATACGGCGATCAATGGGCAGTTAAAGAGAAGAAGGACAGGTTAGCCTTCTTTAAAGAGTATGGGTTAAAATATGAACTTGGTAAAATTGAAAAGGATCTTGCAGAGTTTCGTGTTGAATTTGATTCTTGGTTCTCGGAGCGTTCCTTATATAAAGAAAATAAAATTACGGAAGCATTAGATGTATTAGACAATTTCATTTATGAAAAAGATGGCGCGACGTGGTTCCGTACGACGGATTTTGGCGATGATAAGGATCGTGTTTTGGTTAAACAAGATGGTAGTTACACATATCTTACACCAGATATAGCTTATCATAAGAATAAATTAGATAGAGGTTTTGATAAGATCGTAAATGTATGGGGAGCAGATCACCATGGTTATATTCCGCGTATGCGAGCAGCAATACAGGCACTTGGCTATCCAGTAGAAAAGTTTGATGTGAAAATTATTCAAATGGTAAATCTATTTGAAAATGGCGAAAAGCTTCGGATGAGTAAGCGAACAGGCAAGGCAGTTGCATTAAGAGAATTAATAGAAGAAGTTGGTGTGGATGCAGTTCGTTACTATTTCGTAACTCGTTCAAATGATTCCCAATTGGATTTTGATATGGACCTTGCACGCTCACAATCAAATGATAATCCAGTGTTCTATGTACAATATGCACATGCTCGTATTTGTACAATGCTAGAGCAAGCTAAAGCCAAAGGGCTTTTGACTGAAGAATCAATGGATGTATCTTTACTCACTTCTGAGAAAGAAACGGATTTATTGAAAAAACTAGCTGAATTTCCACAGGTTGTAGCAGATGCTGCTGAAAAGCAAACACCACATAAAGTGACGCAATATGTATACGATCTTGCAACTTTACTGCATAGCTTTTATAATGCTGAAAAGGTTTTGGATATAGATAATAAGGAGAGAACTCAAGCTCGAATTGCATTAATGAAAGCAGTTCGAATTACGCTTTCTAATGCACTTCAACTAATTGGTGTAACAGCACCTGAAAAGATGTAATAAAAAGATTCAGAGACGAAAACAAAAGTGTTTTAATCAAGGAGAAAAACGCACAAATAGAAATGAGGAGACTTGGACGTTCGTTAGTGAAAAGCGAGTGTATTCGTTCGATAGGCATAACAAACTTGCAAAGAAAAAAACGGTATTTTCTAAAAGCTACAGCTATTTTCCAACATCAATCGTGGAAAATAGCTTTTTT
>NZ_JAJERH010000114.1 GCF_016919725.2 Virgibacillus sp. AGTR | reverse complement strand
TTCTATAATCTTATTATACTACATTTAAATGTAGTAGTAAAGAGTAAATAGATATTTGATATTTAATTTATTTTTTTCTTGAAAACAGAATGCATGTTCTTATATAATGGTAGAAACAAATGTTCTTATTGGAGGTAATCACATGACTGCTGTACCTAAACCGCCTAAAGGGAAAAAGAAGTCAGCTAGTAACAGTCCAAATTTAACAGAAGATAGGCTTTTAGAGATTTCAGAACGACTAGCAGATGCATTGGAATTTAAGAACGAAATTACAATCACTACATATAGAAAAGGAAAGTACGAAAAGTTTACAGGTGTTATCCAAACTGCAAACCCTGAAACGAAAATGATTACGTTTAATGTTGGTAATTTTGAACATCATAAGATTAGCGCAAATATTATTGTAGGTGTAGAATAAATGGTTAACGATAGAGGCAATATCAAATGGACATCTTTAATGATGCCGGAACATATTGAAATGCTTAATAATATATGGGATGAACAAGATCGTAAACAGAAGCCTATAATAGATGAACAACAGCAAGAAGAAATTAACTTGAAGCTACAAATGGCTGTCAAAAATGATCTAACTGTAGAGCTAAAGTATTTCAGTAATCATGATTATTATAATGCTAAAGGGAAGATCGCTAGTATTGATAGACAGAACAAATATATAAAAGTAGCTGGTCAATATTTACCTATAGAAAGCATTATTGATGTGTGGATAGATTAGGTAATGATTTATTATCGAGGTTGGTGTATTTAAAAATGTGCCGATTTTGTGCCGATTGAAATTGAAAAACTATAAAAGGATTTGAAAAGACCAAACAGTAAAATATTGATTTTATCGAGTTTCTACCAATATAAAATGTGATTTGAAAACGTTAATTAATCAAGTTTGAAATGGAAGGTTCTATAGGTTAACAACTAGGAACCCTTGTCACATCGATGATTGTGGCAAGGGTTTTTATAATGGATTTTATGTTTGTGCCCAATTTGTGCTCTGATAGTTTTAAACGCTGCTTGTACAGGATTTACTTATGGATTGCATGTAGCCAATGGATTAATCACTTTGAATTTACAAAAAATTCTTGACATTGGAGTAGAAGCTGTATCTAAAGTTACTGATTATAAGATCGATCTACCTGTATTTTATTTGGTGATGGTGTAGGAGCAGTACCTGTAGAGTTTGAATAAAAAAACAAGTTTTTGTCCTAGTATTTGGCTTCAGACGGTGAATTGGGCAACAACTATATTGTTCAAACTGCAGTTGTGGAACAACAAACACTATGCCTGAATCGGGCCAGATTCTTGAAGAAGAAAAGGGGCATTAAACTTAGAAAGTAGAAATCTTATTTATATTTTGCTACGGGGGTACTTATGAAAATGAAAACTCACTATTATTTAGGTTGGTTTAACGATTTTTTTCCAAAGAACTTGAGTAGGCTTTACAAGAGGATATAGCAGATAGAAAATCGCTTGTAATGATTAGCTCGAATCCATTTTTATATGAAGATGATGGTGCTACTGAACGATCGTGGCTTGATCAGGCTGGCATTATATTTGATGAATACTATTTAATTAATTATCGCGTACAAAAGGAAGAGGCCCAAGTATTAATTCAAAATGCATCAACCATTTTCTTGTTGGGTGGAAACACCCTTAATCAAAATGACTTGTTGATGGAATATGAAATGTCGGATTTGATTAAAAAGAGTAAAGCCGTTGTGATGGGAGCAAGTGCTGGTGCAATCAACATGTCCGCAAAATGGTTATGCTCAAAAAGCCTTGGATATAAAGTTGAAATAAGCTCTGTTTACGACGGGATCGGCCTTGACGACTTTTCCATCCTGTCACATTTTGATCTTGAAAATAACATTGCGCTGGTTCAAAGTGAACTGTCTCCCTTATCGGAACAAATGAATATTTATGCGTCGAACAAAGACTGCGCTGTCCGTATAAAGAGAGACAAAATCGACATTTTAGGCAAGGTGTATTTAATTTCCCAATCAAAGATTCAGAAATTGGATGAGACGCTTTAGTTGTAATAAATGACTATGATATACATAGATGTACAGAACGGTATTCTGCAAAAGGGCGCAGTTGTAGAATAAGGGCTGCGCTTCAATAGGGCCATTTAATTGAAGATCAAGGAGTGAATGAGTTGCCTAAAGATATTGTTATCCGAACAGCAAAAGCTGAAGATGCTTCAAGAATTTTACAAATACAAAAAGAGGTTGTACTAGAAGGAACTTTCTTAACAACTGTTTCAGATGAATTTAATAAGACAGTAGAGCAGCAAAGGGATTGGATAGAAAATGTTCTGCATAATGATAAAGAAACTATGTATTTCTTGCTAATTTACCAGATGAAGTTCATATTCATACTCCCTTAAACACTGACGAGGGTATATTAGAATGGAAGTCAATTAATTGGATATTAGATTATGATAATAGGGGTGTAATGAGCAACTTAAAAAGATATCTACCAAGAGTATTGGAAGATGAGAACAATTTAGAGCATTCATTTACTTATGATAATCATACTATAATCGATTACTCAACTATTATACTTAATGAAGATGATACTAATAAACTATATGTAAAACATCCTGTTTCCAACAGGATATGATGAAGATATATATTGAACTAACGGGTGTAATAATCTAATAATTTTGTGGTGAAACGGGCCATTATGTGGATTAAGGATAAATTACAAAATGCTTTACAAAGGGAGATACAATTGAAAGTTAGGCTATCGGAGTATGATGAAAATTGGAGTAAAATGTTTGAAGATGAGGCTCAATTTTTGGGCGAAGTGTTGGGTGATGAAATAATCAGGTTTGAACATTTTGGGAGTACTTCCGTCTTAGGGATGAATGCAAAGCCTGTTATTGATATGATGTGTCTAGTTAAAGACATTGAAAAAATTGATATGTTCAATGACCAAATGCGCTTACTTGGATATGACGTTGCTGGAGAATGGGGCATACAAGGTAGACGATTATTTCGCAAAGGGGGAGAGAAGAGAACCCATCATATCCATGTTTACCAGTTTGATAATCCCCAAATTAAACGGCATTTAGTTTTTCGGGATTATTTAAGAACCCATCCCAAAGAAGTTGAGCAATACAGATGTTTGAAAGAAGAATTGGCTCAACGATATGACGATACAGCTTACTACAGCAAAGCTAAAAAACTTTTCGTAAAAGAAATGGAACAAAGGGCATTGAAGTGGTTTGAAGAACAGGGAAAGTAGCAACTGTTCCAGAAAAGGGTGCTTTTCCGGAATAAGAGTCAGTGGTCATTTTCATTAAAGGGCCATTTTCTGGAATATGGGGATTGTGGAATTTATAGCACTTTGAAATAATTGTTATTAAAGGGAAATTTCCAAATTAAGAAACTAAAAAAAGGGTGAGATTATATGTTTCCTACATTAGAGACAGATAGACTAGTATTACGAGAATTAACAAATGAAGATGCAGAAGGTATTTTTGCTTGTTTTTCTAACGACGATCTAACACGTTTTTACGGACAGGAAACATTGAAAAGTATTGAAGAGGCAGAAAAATTCGTAGACTTCTTCTCAAAAAACTATAGTGAAAAAAGAGGCATACGATGGGGTATTGAGCGAAAAGGAACCAACGGCATAATTGGAACAATTGGCTTCAATGCTTGGTCTCCAAAACATAAACGAGCTGAAATTGGTTACGAAATTCACCCAGAACAGTGGAGAAAAGGATACATTTCAGAAGCTGTATCTAAAGTTCTTTCATATGGTTTTGATCTTATGGGTTTAAACCGTATAGGTGCTGTTGTATTTATTGAAAATGATGCATCGAATAAATTATTAGAAAAAGTAGGTTTTCAAAAAGAGGGAGTTTTAAGAGACTATATGTACCAAGGTGGAAAAGCATATGATACATATGTTTATTCCCTTCTTAGGAAGTAATCTTCCGGAATCGGGTGCTTTAATGGAAGTAAGAAGCGCCTTGATTTCATTATCGGGCCATTTAATTGAATAATTTATTGTTAATTAGGCTTTGAGAAGGTGAATCGAAAAAAATGAGGTGGGATGAAATATGTTCGATGCTGGTTGGCTTAACATCGGCAGTTTGATACTTGGATTAGTAGCTTGGATAATTCCTATTGTTAGTCTTTTGGGAAATAAAAACCAAAATAATAAGAAATGGGTCACCCTTTCTATCATCAGTTTCAGCGCTCATTTTCATTATCGGACCAGTTTGTTGGAGAAGTGATTTTCATTTCCCAATTAAAAATCATAAGGAAATATAAACGGAGGAAATAGCATGATTGTAGTTAAAAGAGGATTGCCAGAGCATGTTGAAGGAATTTCTAAAGTTTGTTCCGAAGGTTGGCTGGACACATATGAGGGTATTAGAAGTCCAGAAAATATAAGAAGGAATAAGGAGACATTTTATAATTATGACCGTATACTTCATGAGTTAGATGAAGTGGACGGTTGGGACGGCTATTTTGTAGCACTTGACCTTGACAATAGTGAGATCAATTAAGGTAAAAGGAAATGGGAACTGGAGAATCAATGGCGAGAAGTAGAATTCTATACTAAGGAAGAAGATCATTTCTTTATTTATATAGAAAATAAGAATATGGTGCATCACTTAAAATCAGGTAGTAAAACTGATGAAGTGGAAGATTTCTTAAAGGTTATAGGTTTAAATGAAAAAGTGTAGGTTTAAGTATCGGTTTACAGTTTCCTGCAATCGGGCTATATCCTGAATAAGCACTTAATTAATCGGGCCAGATTACTGAGAAAAGAAAATGAATCGCTTCCATGTTTTCTGAAAATTATGGGAGGATATAAATACTGTGAACACAGTTTATTTAGAATTTAATTGACCTTAAAAAATAGCGCGCTACAAATATATTGAAAGGTGCAAAAACATGATTAAAAATCAACAATTTGTAATCAACAATTTTGAAGAAAAATTAAAAGTATTTACGCATGCAGTTAGTGGGGAACTTACAAGTGAAGAAGATTTCGTCATAGCGAATACAAAAGTCCCCACTGATACATTCAATGTATTATTACCAAAATCTCCAACTATCAAAAATGCAGTTAAGATTAGATATGGAATCGATAATTTTTCTTTTAAAGGATATCCCTTTAGTACTTGGATTGATGCTCAATTTTTAAACGATGAATGGAAAGAACTTATGCAAGAATATGACCTTAAAGAAACAGAACGTAATGTAATGATGAAACTTGAAAATACGCTTAATGTTAGTCAAAGTAATTCCCATCAGCTTATAATTACCCCTGTGAAAAGTAATGAAGAACTTATGAAATATAAAGAGGTTTTTATGAGCCTATTTGGAGGTTCACCAGAAAAAGATGCATTAGAAAGTTATTTTAATAGGTTTTCACAAGAAAAATTAGGTGTAGAAGTTCAAATGTTTATTGGATGCATAGGTGAACTGACTGTAACTACTGGTTTATTAATAGAAAGCAAAGATAGTTACGGTATTTATGATGTGATGACAAAAGAAGCATTTAGAGGTAAAGGTTTTGGCAGCGAAATGTTTCAATTTCTTTTAAATCAAACAAAGGATAAACAAAAACCAGTTGTATTACAGGCTTCAGATGATGGGAAAAGTATCTATAAGCGATTTGGATTTATAGATGTCGGAGAAATGGTAGTATTTGAATAAGGGGGTTTCTTATTAAGTTAAAGGGCGCTTTTCTTAAATAAGGAAAGCGCCTTCTTCATAAAAAGAACCATATTGTAGAATAAAATTGAAGAGTCAGTACAGCCAAGTTCTATTATAGGAAGAATTTCTTGAAAATTACTAAATAAGATTGGCGGAATTAAAAACATGATTAAAATTAAAAGGTTGATAGATTGTACAATAGCTGAAGCTGTAAAATCTTGGAATGAAGGTTTTGCGGGGTATTATATTGATACGACAACGACTCCTGAAAATCTTATAAAAAGGATGGTCAATGAAGATCTTTCACCTTTATTATCTATAGTAGCCTTTAAAGATAACCAACCTATAGGAATTGTAATGAATGGTGTAAGAAAGGTTAAAGGAAAAAAAGTTGCCTGGAATGGAGGAACAGGTGTTGCTAAGGAATATAGAAGCAAAGGAGTTGGAAAAATATTAATAGAGTCAACTCTCTCTATTTTAAAAGAAGAAGGAGTAGATCTAGCAACACTTGAGGCAATAAGTAATAATACTAAAGCCATTTCTCTATATAAAAATATGGGCTATTTAATCTATGACAATTTAGAGTATTTAACACTCAAGGGAAAGTTATTACAAAATCCGATTAAAGATTCAAATAGAAAATATAATGTCGAACGAGTAGCACCTCAGCAAATAGGTCAACTTCTGTTTTATAAAACAATGAATCCTTGGCAAACGCAATGGCAAAGTGCCAAAAATGGTGAAGGGATCATCGTCAAAGATGATAGTGGAAATGAACTTGGCTATGCTTATTATCAAAAAATATTTAATTCTCAAGGGAGACATCTAAGTACTATTTTGTTTCAGTGTGAGTCGAAACCAGACCTGACAGATAGTGAGGAAATTGTCTATTTTATGTTAGGGGAGGTTTTTGGAGATTTTAAGGATGATATCATTCGAACAATTCCTAATTTACCGATTACCAAAAGCGAATTACCTCTTACCATTTTGAAACAGATTGGATTTCAAACAATAGCTCAACAGGTTTACATGACGAAAGAAATGTAATCATTTTTTCTCAGTTTGATGTAGAAGTATGTTAACAAATAATATTAGAAGAGAAAGTAAAAGATACTAGATTAAAATTTTTTTGGGGAGGAAACAAATTATATCTACACCATACATATAGGTAATTATAACATTATTAGTTACGCTTACAGTGCTTTATATGACTGGGCTCATACGAATGGGGATCAATTTGATGGTCCTTTTATTGATTATGGCTAAAATATACAGCTCAGAAGTTCAAGTTTTTTCTGAACGTACTGTTTACATTTTATCCAGTGTAATCGATTTCTTCTTAGCTTTATCTTTAATTACAAATAATTGGGGATTCTTTTTATTAAGTTTACTGCCAGTTTTTATAAATGTAATTTTTGCGTTTTTTACTAAGAAAAACAAATATATAAAAAGATTCAATCAAAGTCATTCCGAAAATATAAAGCCACAGTAATTCAGGAAGTGTATCTCGGGAATCATAACATTTACATTATGCCGCAAACGGGCGCAGTTGTTGAATAAGTAGTGTTCTAGAATTGGGCCATTTGATTGAGTAAAACAAGGGGGACGATTAATTTGTATTTCCCATCCAAGAAAGACAATTGGTTAGCTTTAATAATTTGGGGAGTAACACTTTTAATGGGCTGGCAGATGATAACTTATAAAAGCTTAGTAAGCTATATTATAGGTTTGCTAATAATTTGTCTGCTTTTATGGTTGTGGTTTGGAACTGGTTATAAAATTGAAGAAGGACTTATTAAAATCAAATCAGGCCCATTTAGAAGCACAGTGAAGATTAATGAAATAAAAAGATTGAATGCTACAAAAAATCCATTGGCAGGACCTGCACTATCCATTGATAGAATAGAGATTATTCATCGGAAATATGATATAGCGATAGTCTCTCCAAAAAATGTAGCCGAGTTTATTCGAGTTTTATTAACTGAAAATCAATATATTCAGGTCGACAATAATCTTTCCAACGACAAGAATAATTAAGGTAAGACTATTCCAGAAAAGGGCGCGCTTCGCTTCTTGAATATGTGTGTGCTTCAGAGCTGGGTCATATTGTTGTATAATTTCGTGAAATATTGGGGGAACTGATATGAACTTTATTGAATCGATAGACCAGTTTTTAATGCAATTGGTCATAG
>NZ_JAJERH010000113.1 GCF_016919725.2 Virgibacillus sp. AGTR | reverse complement strand
TGAGCGAATTTTGCTCAGTTTTTCTTAGTAACTTCTTTAATCGCTGTAGTTCTAATCTTATTAGGCTATTTTTTATCCGACATATAACTGGCAGTAAAACCCCACCTGTGAATTTTTACTTTTTGTAATTACTAATAAAAATAAAGGAAATTATACAAGGTTGTCGAATTAATATTATAAGGACATTAAATGACTAGATCAGACAGAGAACAATAGGTTTTAGTTGAAATATATAAGGGTATTTTTATTTATAGCCATTTTTTGCTATACTTTACAAGTAGAGATCAGTAGAAATAGGTTTATTAGTAAATCTATTCTCTGGATATATACACATATTGAGAATATTACAATACATAGTGATAGTAGAAGGAGTGGACATAGTGGAAGTTCTCGGATATATAGCAACGTTTATAGCAGCAATAGCTTTTGTTGTCTTAGTTGTTTATGTAATTATTACGTTAAAAGCAGCCAGGGAAACGTTAAGTCATGTGGCTGGTACATTAGAAGGTTTAGATAAGCAAATGAAGGGTATAACCGAAGAAACAACCCAATTATTAAATAAAACGAACAAGCTCGCAGATGACCTTAATCAAAAATCGGCAAAAATGAATGGATTATTTGATGGTGCAAAAGGTATTGGGGAAACTGTTAAAGATTTCAATCAGTCTTTAAGACAACTTTCTAACAGTATTTCTCGAACTGCTAGTAAAAATCCTGAAAAAGCCTCTCAGGCCATTAAATGGGGAACAGTTCTTATGGATTTATGGAAGAAAAAAAATAAATAAATATAGGAGGAAAATTACATGGCAGATAACAATATGAATAGTAAGGACTTTTTATTGGGTACTTTTATCGGAGGAATTGTTGGAGCAGTTACAGCTTTACTATTGGCTCCAAAATCTGGTAAAGAATTACGAGGTGATATTAATCAGGGTGCTCATCAAGTAAAGGACCGCGCATATGTTTGGAAAGACGTTGCGCAAGAAAAAAGTTCAGATTGGAAAGATAAAGCCTATACAACTGGTTCAGAGCTAAAGAAAAAAGCGATGGATTCAACAGCTCAAATTACGAAGAATGCATCACAGAAAACAAAGGAAATTACCAAGAGTGTACAGGCTAAATTACAAGAAAAAAGAAGTAAAGAAGATAAGGCACTAGAAGCAGCAGAAGAAGTTGCAGAGGCAATAGAAGACGCTGCAGAAGAATTAGAAAAACAGAAGTAACGAATAAAAAGGTATGTCTTATGAGAACAGAGCTGTCTTTAAGGGCAGCCCTTTTTATTTATAAAAAAATGCAATGTATAAGGACTCGTCTTTCTTCAAAACATAAGAAAAAAGGCGGTATTTACATGCTTCTATTAATCGTATTAGGTGCAGTGCTTGTAGTTATTGCATTATTTTTTACAATTAAAGTCGGCAAAGATATTGAGGAAAGAAATAGTGAGTATGATACTGAATTTAAAGCAACAAGAAAACATCCGGTATTACTTAACCCGGCTTTCTTAGCCTATATTATTGGATTTGGTTTTCTCATTATTTTCATCGCTTATTTAGCTATGTCTTAGTCTGTTCTTTTATCAGGAATATCTATTAGCAAAATAAGGCTTAGTAATGAAAAGAACATAAATAAAAAGGACACCATTTTATTCTGCGTGGAGTCCTTTTTATTAGTATAGGAAATTATAAAAATTAGCTCGATAAATATGGGCGTGTTGAGTCTGTCCAGCCCCAGCGCCCAGAAACGATGCGACTTCACGATCGCTCTAATCTAAGTCATCATCGGCTCGCAAACTCATCGTGATTCCTTACTCGCTAAAGTCGCTACGTTTCTATTCGGAGGCTTGCGCTTTTGTTCTAACTAAGCCGTGTATTATTCCCAAATGATTTGTAAATGATCACCATGCTTAATCGTTGAATGAAAGCTAGATGGTGCATTATTTTGATATATAGAGAATTTGCCGTTGGCGTTCGTGAGGTCTAAATCTACATAACGAAAAATGTCCTGATAGATAAATGGCTGCTGCTCTTGTTCGTAAACTTTTAATCGATCATGCTTTTTTAATGGTGTATCCTCATCAAGTATGCTATCCCCTTTTTTAATTACATATAGAGGTTGAGCAAGTTCTACTGACTCATTATTAAACGAAACCATAATCCTATGTGTTAATGGTTTATTTAACTGGTTCAGTACATCTTTTACAGTTGGCTGTTCAGCTAGTAATAGCTGTAATCGATCTCCTTGCTTAAGACGATGATCCATTGTAGCAGGCTTGCCGTTAAGAGCTATTTGTGGTTCGCCCTTTGTAATGTGGATTGGTTCTTCATTTACATAGACGATAAATGGTTCATCTTTTCCTACTTTATCAGAAGATACTTGATTTAAAACAGCTTCTAAGCTGTTCGGTTGTCTCCATGTAAGATTATCTCGATCTTGTATACTATATTCTTTCGTTACTGGTACGTTATTCACCTCAAACTGAGGATATATGTGATATTTTGCTCCGTTATAATAAATCATTAAAGGTGGTATATCTCCAAGAAGTTCCTGAATTGTTACTTGAGCATGCTTTCCATCACGGCCTTTTTCAATTGTTATGATATCACCATTATGAATCTTACTATTCACAGAAGCATTGGTATCGTTTAATTGGATACTCGGTGGTTCACCAATTTCACCAGGTAACGTAACTTCTTTGTTATTTATAGTTATAATCGAGGCTATACCTGGCTTTCCATACCATTTTTGAATATCTATACTGGATTGAATAAGACAATCTCCCACTGTTAATTCTTTCATTTCAAATAATCTTATCGTATTACCGTTAACTGTAACACTGACATAGTGGACAGGATTTTGTTTGGCCGCAATTCCTATACCAATTGGAGTGACAAAATCAGGTCCTGTAGGTAATTTATTGGTTTTTTCTAATTGGTTAATTGCATCAATTCCCCGTACAGCTACTCGATTTATCGGTAGATTTAATTTACTAGCTATTGAATTGGTTATTCCTGGTGTTAGACTTCCTCCACCAACAAGCATTACGGCCTTTGGCGAGTGTGAATTTAAATTGATAATTTCATTCGATATTTGCGTGGCCAAGTTATCAATTGCATCCGTAATATCGTTTTCTATCATGTTGGGTGTAATTGTCGCTTCAAATCCTAGAATGTCCTCTACAATAGCTTCACCATTATCGACAATCATACGTTTTGCTTTTTCTGCAGATGGAAAATCTAATAAGTATTGATCGCTTATTGCTTCCGTAATTTCATCACCCGCAATTGGAACCATTCCATATGCAACTACTGTCCCTTTATCCGTTATAGCTATATCACTAGTACCAGCTCCAATATCAACTAGCACAACATTTAATCTTCTCATAGACTCTGGAATAAGCACATGTATAGCTGCAATAGGTTCTAAGGTAAGAGCTTCCATTTCTAAGTTAGCTCTTCCTAAGGCTGCTAATAATGATTCAACAACAACTTTAGGTAAAAACGTAGCGATAATTTCGACAGAAGCTTCTGTACCTCGCTGATCAATTAGTGAACCAATTTGCTGCTGATCTATACGATAATGCAACACGGAATAGCCAACGCAATAATAAGAGGATAAATCAGCATCTTGCTGTAGTTTTTGCAAGTTCAATTGTGCCATTTGGACAGCGCTTAATTCTAGGTGTTTAATTGTTTCTTCGCTAGTGATCGGTGTATCCTGTAATGATTTAGAAGCAGTTGCTTGTGTAGTCATTAATGCTCTTCCAGCAGCAGCAACACACACCTTGCTAAGCGAGCCGTGAGATGACTCCAATTTATTTTTTACTTCTATAATTGTTTCAGAAACAGCCACAACATTATGTATTTGTCCATCTCTCATCGACCGTTCTTTATGTTCCATCATATAATAATCCAACATATGATAGGTTTGGTCACGCTTTTCTAGTATGATTCCAGTTACAGAGCGTGTCCCAATATCCAGTGCAAAAATCCGATCCTTCATAAGCAATAATCCTTTCAAACAGATAATATGAATCAATTATAAACTTTTTATCGACAAAGAAAAAATTTTTAGCTATAATTGTCACTAATTATTAAAAACAAGAGGCATAGGGGGAACATAATATGAGTGAGTTAGATCAGGTTAGAGATCAACTGGATCATGTGAACCAGGAGATTTTAAAGTTAATAAATGAACGTGCTACACTTGTTCAACAAATCGGGGAAATAAAAGCAAAACAGAGTATTAAGCGATTTGACCCTGTGCGAGAAAGAGATATGTTAGATAAAATTACTTCAATTAATGATGGTCCGTTCGAGAACGCAACCATTGAGCATATCTTTAAGGAAATTTTCAAAGCTAGCTTGGAACTACAAGAGGATGATCACCGTAAAGCATTACTTGTATCTAGAAAAAAGAAGCCGGAAAATACGGTCATAGATATCAATGGTGCTTCAATTGGAGACGGTTCTATTCATTTTGTAATGGGACCATGTGCCGTTGAGGGATATGAACAAGTTGCTCGTGTAGCCAAAGCTGTAAAAGAGAATGGAGTAAGGCTACTGCGTGGGGGAGCATTTAAACCAAGAACGTCTCCATATGATTTCCAAGGTCTTGGTGTTGAAGGCTTACAATTACTCAAAAGAGCAGCAGATGAGTATGGGTTAGCTGTTGTTAGCGAAATTGTAAACCCCGCACATATTGAGCAGGCAATGGATTATGTTGATGTAATTCAAATTGGTGCTAGAAACATGCAGAATTTTGAATTGTTAAAGGCAGCCGGTGACGTGGATAAGCCCGTACTTTTAAAACGTGGTCTTTCAGCCACCATTTCTGAATTTATCAACGCAGCAGAATACATCATTTCACGAGGCAACGGAAATATCATTTTATGTGAACGAGGAATTCGGACGTATGAAAAAGCGACACGTAACACGTTAGATATCTCTGCAGTTCCAGTATTAAAACAGGAAACGCATTTGCCGGTTATGGTTGATGTCACACATTCCACTGGTAGAAGAGATCTGCTATTACCTACAGCGAAAGCAGCGATTGCAATTGGCGCTGATGGTGTTATGGCAGAAGTTCATCCGGATCCTGCTGTTGCCCTTTCAGATTCAGCACAACAGATGGATATTCCAACATTTAATCGTTTTATGGAAGAAGTTAAGGATATGTCTAATCGGATGAAATAAAGTTTTGTTTCATTTTAATGTTCTGAAATAGAGAGGTTGATGGTCCATTGTGATGCATCAGCCTTTTTTGCTTTGAAAAATGTTTCATAGTAGAGTATGATATAGAAAATAGAGAACGATATCTATATATTAGGAGGTAAAAAGAAAATGAACATTACAATATATGATGTAGCAAGAGAAGCAAATGTATCCATGGCTACAGTTTCTCGTGTCGTAAACGGGAATCCAAATGTAAAACCAACAACTCGTAAAAAGGTATTAGCAACAATTGAAAGATTAGGATATCGTCCCAATGCAGTGGCTAGAGGGCTAGCAAGTAAGAAAACAACAACTGTCGGTGCGATTATACCTGATATATCCAGTATTTTCTTCGCAGAATTAGCCCGAGGTATTGAAGACATTGCAACAATGTATAAATACAATATGATTTTAAGTAATTCGGATCAAAATAAAGACAAAGAGTTACAATTAATAAATACCATGCTAGAAAAGCAAGTAGATGGGATTATTTTTATGGGTGGAAATATTACGGAGGAACATGTTCAACAGTTTAAGAGTTCATCTGTACCAGTAGTGTTAGCTGCTACATATGATGATAACCATGAAATTCCTTCTGTAAATATAGACTATGAAGAAGCTGCATATGAGGCAACTAAATTCCTAATAGAGCAAGGTAACGATATACCTGCGTTTGTTTCTGGACTAGAAGATACGCATATCAATCAGTTGAAATATAAAGGCTACGCCCGAGCATTAAATGAAGCTTCGCATTCCGTAAATGAATCACTGGTTATTAAAGGAGATTATTCGTATAGCTCAGGAATTGAAGCGGTGCACCAGTTGTTAGAGCAAGATCAAAAACCAACCGCTATTTTTGTGGCTTCGGATGAAATGGCTTTAGGCGTTATCCATGGCGCGCAAGATAAAGGCTATCGTGTTCCAGAAGATATAGAAGTGTTTGGATTTGACAATACTCGTTTGGCGACAATGGTAAGACCAACGTTATCAACGATTGTTCAGCCAATGTATGATATTGGTGCTGTGGCAATGAGACTCTTAACAAAATATATGAATAAAGAAGAAGTACAAGATAAAAAAGTCGTTTTACCGCACCGGATTGAAAAAAGAAGCTCAACAAAATAATAAAAGATGCCGATATACTAAATAGAGATGAAAGATGCATGTTCAAATGTTGGAATTGGATGGATTAGACACGTGGACTAAGCTTTATCAGGGGTTAAAACGCGATGCCACTTCCAATTTTGAACATCCTCAATCAACAGCTATCTGAGGAGAGAGAATATGAGAAAACGTGATATATTAACTCCTATCGGCATTACATTAGGTTTTATTATGATTATGCTGGCCATTGTTTCCAAAAGCGGTACAAGTGGGGCATCTATTTTTATGGATATTTCCTCCATTTTTATCGTTATCGGAGGACTAGTTGCCTCCATGTTGATTAATTTTAAAATGGAACAAATTAAATTAACAAGAAAGGTCTTAAGTGAAGCATTTCATAAGAATGACCAACGCTTACCTGAATTGATTGGATTATTTGTTCGTTTATCAGAAAGAGCTAGAAGAGAAGGAATATTGGCACTGGAAAACGAACTAGAGGAAGTAGAAGATCCTTTTATTAAGAAGGGTATTCTCTTAGCTGTAGATGGTATTGAGCCGGAAGTAATTAAAGATATAATGGACGCTGAGATTACTGCCGTAGAAGATCGTCATTATAGAGGCAGATCCTTAATAGAAAAGGCAGGAGAATACGCACCAGCTTGGGGAATGATAGGAACACTTGTTGGACTGGTGCTCATGCTCAATAATTTACAAGATCCTTCAACATTAGGGCCGAGTATGGCAGTGGCGTTGTTAACAACGCTGTATGGTACAGTTCTTTCAAATTTGGTTTTCATACCCATGGCAAGTAAGCTCGAGAGTAAAACGGAAGAAGAAGTATTTCTCAAACAGATCATTATTGAAGGTGTAATCGGTGTTCAATCCGGACAGAACCCAAGAATACTGGAAGAAAAATTAAGTGCCTTCCTATCCAACGAATCAAAAGCAAAACAAGAAAGTGACGATTCTGCTAAATTCGTGGAGGAGAGTATTCATGAAGCGTAGGCAAATAAGACGATCAAATAAGAATGGTGCGCCAAAGTGGATGGTTACTTATTCGGATATGGTTACGCTTATTTTAGTATTTTTTATTCTTTTGTTTTCCATGTCGCAAATTGATTTAGTGAAATTTGAGGCAATTTCAGATTCATTTCGTAATCGAATGATTTTCGATTTTTATCCTTCACCTGTTCCTATGGACAATCCAACGGAAAATACAAGTAATGAAGAAAGTGGAGAACAGTCTAATGAATTTGACACACCTACGCAGATGCCGAACACAAACGATCGAGATAAACAAACGGATAAAAATGAACAATCATTAGATGATTTAATGAAGGAAGTAGAAGCTTACTTAGATAAAAATGACTTGAATAAAGTAATTTCTGCTAATAGAACAAAGCAGGGGGTTGAGCTTGTACTACAGGAGAGTATATTGTTTGACTCTGGTGAGGCGGTTATCCTAAATTCTGGGAAACCATTTTTAAACAAAATAGGTTCGTTACTCAAAAATCTACCGAATCATGTACATGTTGAGGGACATACAGATAGTCGACCAATTTCTAACTATCGTTATCCTTCGAATTGGGAGCTTTCAGGAGCAAGAGCAAGCAGTGTCATTCGTTATTTATTGCAGCAAAATGACTTTGATAGATCCCGATTTTCATCAGTAGGTTATGCGGATACACAGCCTATAGCGCCTAATACTTCAGCAGTTAATTGGAGTAAAAATAGGCGTGTAGAAATAGTGATTTTGGAAAGAAATCAAAGCCCAGTTGAA
>NZ_JAJERH010000112.1 GCF_016919725.2 Virgibacillus sp. AGTR | reverse complement strand
GAACAAAACGCAAGCGTCCGATTAGAAACATAGCGACTGGAGCGAATCAACAGAGATAAAGGAATCACGGGGTGCTTACGAGCCAATGATGACTTAGCATAGGCGATTCGTGAAGTCGCTTCGTTTCTGGGCGCTGGAACTGGACGCGGCTCAACACACCCCTATTTATCCACACGGGCTAATTTTATCATTTCCTTGACAATAAAATAACTGCCGAGAAAAATTTCTCGGCAGTGTAGGGAGACTCTGTTAGTCAACCCACTATTTCATTAGCTTAGCAGCTGCTCCATTTCATTTAGTTTCTCCTCAAATACATCTAGAGCATCTAAAATAGGCTGTTTATCGTTCATATCTACTCCTGCTTGCTTCAATACTTCAATTGGATAATCACTACTACCTGCTTTCAAGAAATTGATATAGCGTTTTACTGCATCTCCCTTACCATCTAGGATCTGACTTGCTAATGCGGTAGCTGCAGAGTATCCTGTAGCATATTGGTATACATAGTAGTTGTAATAAAAATGAGGAATTCGTGCCCATTCCATCCCGATTTCTTTATCGGAAATTACCCCATCGCCAAAGTATTTTTTATTTAGATTGTAGTATACCTCTGTTAATTTTTCTGCAGTTAGCGCTTCACCTTCTTGCTGTTTCACGTGAATAATATGCTCAAATTCCGCGAACATTGTTTGACGGAAGACAGTACCTCTAAATCCTTCTAGGAAATGGTTAAGCAAATATAGCTTTTGCTTCTCATCCTCTAAGTTATTCAATAGATAGTCATTTAACAATGCCTCGTTACAGGTAGATGCTACTTCTGCTACAAAAATAGAATAATTTCCATAACGGAAAGGCTGATTTTTTCTTGTATAATAACTATGCACGGAATGTCCAAGCTCATGAGCTAATGTGAACATATCATTAACATTGTTTTGCCAATTTAACAGTATATATGGGTTAGTACCGTATGCACCAGAAGAATATGCGCCACTACGTTTTCCTTTATTCTCTTCTACATCAATCCATCGATTCTCATAACCTTCTTTTATGATACTTAGATAGTCATCACCTAATGGAGAAAGCCCCTCTAAGACGTATTGCTTGGCTCTTTCAAAAGGAATCTCCATATCTACATCCTGAACAAGCGGCGTATAGAGATCATACATATGCAACTCATCCAGCTTTAACACTTTTTTACGTAATTCGGTATATCGATGAAGTAATGGGAGCTTTTCATCAACTGCTTCTATCAAATTATCATAGACCTTTTCCGGAATATGATTATCATCCAATGCTGCTTGTCTTGCAGAATTATAATTTCTAACCTTTGCAAAGAAGTTATCCTTCTTAATATTCCCGCTTAATGTAGAAGCGAACGTGTTTTGAAATTTCCCGTACGTATCATACATTGCTTCAAAGGCTGCTTTGCGGACAGAACGATCCTTGGACTCCAAAAAACGGATATATCGTCCATGTGTTAGATCTACTTCCTCTCCATTTTCATTTTTTATCGATGGAAATGTTAAATCTGCATTATTCAGCATACCGAATGTTTGCGAAGCAGCTGACATCGGTTCTGATGATTCAGCAAGTATTGCCTCTTCTCGCTCGCTTAAAATATGTGGCCGTTGACGGGTAATTTCATCCAACGTCTTTTTATAGGCCTTTAAACCTTGTTCTTCCTTTAAAAAACGATTTAGCTTCTCCTCATCGATTGCTAAAATTTCGGGAACTATAAAACTCATTGAACTAGAAGCTGAAGTCAATATACTCTCGGCCTGAGCATTTAACCGCTGATACATGCCATTTGTTGTATCTTGATCATATCGCATATGCGCATATGTATATAGCTTACCTAGTCGTTCTGATAGCTTATCCTGTAGCTGCAATAATTCTAGAAGTTTTGCAGGTGATTCTGCTAATTTTCCTTGGTATGCTTCAATTTGTGGAATGGCTTGCTGCAGACTTTTCCATTCCTGCTCCCACGCATCATTCGTTTCGAAGATATCTTCTAATTTCCACGTTGACTCTTCAGGTAATTCTTCTCGTTTAGGTAATTCCTTAGTTGATTTAGCCAATTCTATTCCTCCCTATTCGTCCTATAGTTATTCTTTCGTGATGTGTTTGCTAATTCCTTTTTAGCCAATAAACAAAACTCATTATCTTGTTTGTTAAGCATTTTAAAGTCTTCTTTTAAAATGCATACTTGCTATTTAGTATATCGTATTATTTATGAATCATGCTTTTATTTTGCTTCTGTAATTGATTAATGATTAGCTGATCTTCTTCTAGTGCTCGCTCTAAAGTTGAAGGAACGAAAACTGGTATGCGTTTTGTATAAATAAAGGGAGCATTCTGCTTTACAATTTTCAGTTGTTCAAGTAGAGACATATATTCTATAAGAGGATTTTTCGTCTTTAATAATAGTGGGGTTTGACTTATTGACCTAGTTTGCTTGTTCAATAAACGACCAATAAATCTAACATCCATTTTTGTACCAACTGATAGAGGAGCTATATGATCTAAGATAATTTTACTTTGCCAGAGCCATAGAGGCTTGTTCATACGAATCTGCGATGATATCGGTAAATAAATGAGGGGCGGCAATGTTTCCACATGGTGTTGTTTTATATATAGCCATTTCAACCATAAAAATTCTTGCTTGGTTGTTCGAACTCGTGATTTGGTCCGAAAAAGCATCTTTTCCTTTAACCATAATGGATACAGTTCTTGTTTAGGGAAGGAAATTTCTTTAAATATATCCGTAAAAATGAGATGCTTGAGCTTTGTAATTACAAACTTACCTAATGCTTTAAAACTGGTAGTAAAATAAATGTTTTGGGCGGTAATAAAGTAACGTGTAATAGGACAGAAGAAAAAAACTTTCAAAGATTGGCTTGTGGGAAATTGATGTATAAAGGAGCTGGTAAATGGAGATAAACGAAATTTACTGGCTGTTTCACGCTTAAAATGCTTAGCACCAAGTATCCATATGGGAGTAATTCCTGCAGCCTGATAACCCTTATTTCTGGCCGTAATAATAGATATTGGAATTGTAGCACACTGATATTCCAAAGCTATCTTTTTCGTGTTAACCGTTAATAAAATATCAGGTCGCTGTTGAATTTCATTGAGGAATGGCTCCAATGTTACGTTTAGCTTTTGGGCTTTTAACCATTGATACAGTATTAATTTCCCGGACTCATGATACGCCCCTTCACCATCTTCACGAATTCGGCAGTGGCTTGATGAATAATGAGCGAAATGTGGGATTACCTCTGCACCTGCTTTCATGATTACTTGCTGCTTACATATTGGACAATAAAAGGTCTGTTTTCGCAATTGTTCAATTTCATGCCTTGTTTTAATAGAAAGTAGCACGATTTCTCCAGTTTGCGCTATTGCTTGCAGCATAAAAACACCTCCGTGAATAATAAGAATTCGACAGAAAGTGCTTAAATCCTTCTAATTATTCTTCTTTTTCTTTAAGCGAATGGTACTTAAAAATAAAGCGCTACCTAAAAAAATAAAAGAAAGAGACAGATACTGATCCCGCCACTCGAAAACTGCACCTAATCGTTGGATGAATAATAAAATTCCTGTAATCATGAATACAGCAGCAATGATGATATTTACTTTACCGTATAAGGGTAGATTCCTCATGCGCTCACCTCTCCTGTTATATTCTATCAAATTAAACAACGTTGTAGGAAGAAAATTAAATCCAAAATTAATCAATCGGACATTTACTGGCAGTCCACCCCACATTATCCATATCGGTTTCACTGATATGAACGAAAATATCAAGTCCCAGTTCATCATTCCGTAAAAGATACTATTTTTGGCAATACGAAGCTAGAGGCACCACTTTTTGTGCTTCCTCAGAAAAACTTTATACGGAGTGGCGGGTAAGTTAGCCTACTTAGGTTTAGCCAATTATTTTTCTTCTTGGAGTGGCGGGCTTACTGCCAGTTATATGTGGGACAAAAAAAGAACATAAGAAAAACTGAGCAAAATTCGCTCAGTCCTTATCACTAAATGCTCAGATTTACGCTTTCTCTAGTAGCTATTATGGAATAATAGCTACTGCTTGCTTGACCACCACTCCGGCTGCCCACTTCTCTTTCCGTGGGGTTTGTCCTTCAGCTAACTTTTTTAGCAAAACCCGCTCAAAAAAGTGGATCTTCAGGTCAAACATTTCCCACAGGAGTTGAAGTGGCCGCCCTTCGCTATTATCAGGCTCTACAACGCTAGCATGAAGTAACACAGCTGCTTTTATACTCACAGATAGCGATTTTCACTTTACCCATTGTAAAAAAAGTCAACCTGTTACTTATGACAAGAATTGTTGCACCTTCTCATAGCGGAGACGAATTACGTAGACTCCTGCGGGATTAGCGCGAGCCGAAAATCCACTTTGCAACGTGTTCTTCTTTGCAAAGTTAGTTGAGGCCGTGCCCGCGGAAAGCGAAGTAATTAGTCGGAGCATTGCCAATATACATCAAACATTTCAAAATAACTACTTGGCTTAACGCAGTCATTGCACTGATTTTATACTTTCTTAACTTATAAAAAAAGCACTCCTTTTCAAGGAGTGTCTATACTTGTACAGGGAAATGGGATCGAACTTTATTAAACATATCTTCTTCAAAGATTTTCTTCCCGTATTCCTCAAGTACATGTATGGTAATATCTGAATCATCTGCAAACTCAAAAACTTTACTAATAATATCTTCTTGCTGTTTTTCATCAAGCTCTTCCTCAGAAAACTCCATATATAGATAATACTTATTGTTATAATGGTAAAGTGTTTCCATCGTACCTTCCTGTAGGTCATCAAGATAATGGCTTAGCTGTATTACATCTTCAAAGTCGACAAAATCAGCAATGATCCATAGCTTATCATCATCTTCTTCATCTAATGGTTCTTCATGCTTACCAAATTTATCTTCTAACATATTTTCGATTTTTTTATCGACTGGAAAATCAACTGTATTACCATCTTCTGTCTGAAGCTCAATATTGTCTCCATTTTTAGAAATTTGAGCTTTAGTTACAATAATTTCCAATCCTTTTTCCAAAGCCTGTACCTGTATCCATAACGGACCGTCAACATTAAAGTCCTCTTTATAATTGACTTCATCCATCATTTGCCAAAAAAGCTGTTCACTTCTTTCACGATTATACCAGATTTCTTCTCTCTCAAATCCGCGATCCTCAATATCAATATATGAAATGTAAAATTTCACTGTATTCTCGTTAATTCTTTCAATTTCCATTTTCATTTCTCCCCCTTCTTTTTTAGGTAGGTGGAAGAACAGCTTCACCAAATAACTTAATATTGTAGATTTACCCTAATGCCTTGATTTCTAATCTTTACGATCAGCTCATGCTTCCAACATGTGAGTGATGCCAAACTTCCTACAAACAAAATGTTTGTAAATGAAATAAAAGGTTTTCTATACTTATTGTATGATAGTAGCAAACATATTGGAAACATATATGCCTATATAATTAGTAACATATTTTAACCTATATTTAAAGTTTTGTCATCCTCGTTTTTGTGACGAAACCGTAACAATTAACCTGTCTACTTTGCAGGATTACAAGATAGCGATAAAAAAACGCAGATCGTAATTAATGATCTGCGTTTTTTAATATGTTAAATTGGTTAATTAACCATTCGTTGCGCCTCACGTAACTGAAAAGTACGAACCGTTCTTGGTAAGAAGCGGCGAATCTCATCTTCATTATATCCAACTTGCAGACGCTTTTCATCCAAAATAATCGGTCTACGTAAAAGACCCGGATTTTGTTGAATTAAATTAAAAAGATCCTTCATTGGTAATTGATCAATATTGACATCCAATTTTTGAAAAACCTTTGATCGAGTTGAAATGATCTCATCAGTGCCATCTTCCGTCATACGTAAAATTTCCTTTATTTCATCCAGTGTTAGTGGTTCGGAAAATATATTACGCTCCGTGAACGGGATATCATGTTCTTCCAACCATGCTTTTGCTTTTCTGCAAGATGTACAACTTGGTGAGGTATAAAGTGTAACCATTAAAACTTCACTCCTCATTCTAAAATGGGTTTAGTCATTCCATAAACATTTAACACTTATCAAATTAAAATAAGTTTAAATAACCCTATATGTAAATTATACTACAATTGTCAAGCGAAAGGTAGAGGATATTCAAGAAAAAATTGAGCTTTTTTTTAGATGTTTACGAAATGTAATTTAATCATTCACTTGTAAGTTACCCTTAATCATTTTTAATTAAACATCTTATTTGAAAAAATTTCTTAAAAAACCAATTGCAAATGCTTGTTTCGTAATTTTCTAAATAATTATATAAAATTACTTGATTTTAATTAGTATACCTATTATGATAATTTACATAACTTATAATGTAAGGTTTTCTTACACGAAGGGAGTGAGCGCATTGAAAAAAATTGAGGCAATTATCCGTCCAGAAAAGTTTCAATTACTTCGTAAAGCATTATCTGCAGCAGGTATTGGAGGCTTAACAGTTACAGAGGCTGCTGGAACAGGTAAGCAGAAAGGACAAAAGGGAGTATTCCGAGGTACAACCTTTCAACTACAACTACTAGCTAAAATTAAAGTGGAGACGGTTGTAGAAGAACAACGATTAGATGAAATACTTACTATTATTATCGAAAATTGTAGTACTGGTAATATTGGAGACGGAAAGATCTTTGTTTCGCCTGTTGAAGAAACGATCCGGATTAGAACAGGAGAAAGAGGGAAAGAAGCTGTTATGTAATTTAAAAGGAGGATGAAGCATGTTTAGAAAAAGTTTATTCTTGTTTTTCGTTATTTCCCTCATTGCATCTCCTGTATATGCTGCACCAACTACTACCTCT
Source organism: Virgibacillus sp. AGTR (assembly GCF_016919725.2). Classification (GTDB taxonomy): domain Bacteria; phylum Bacillota; class Bacilli; order Bacillales; family Amphibacillaceae; genus Virgibacillus; species Virgibacillus salarius. Next base: position 1,392 of record NZ_JAJERH010000112.1, on the reverse strand, counting down.
CTTGAGTTATCCATTAACTTGGTTTGGATTATGCTTGGTGCGTTCCTAGTATTCTTTATGCATGCAGGGTTTGCAATGGTGGAGTCAGGTTTTACTAGAGCAAAAAATTCCCTCAATATTCTTATGAAAAACTTCTTGACAATTAGCATTTCGACCATTCTCTTTTTTATTGTCGGCTTTGGTATTATGTTTGGTACTTCTGGAGGTTCATTCATAGGCACAGATAGTTTCTTATTACATGACGTTGAAGACGTTGGCTTCTTCGTATTTCAAGCAATGTTCATAGCTACCTGTGTCACGATTATTTCTGGTGCTGTTGCTGAACGAATGAAACTAAGCAGTTATGTTCTCATCGTGATAGCGATGACTGCATTTGTCTATCCTGTTGTCGGTCACTGGGTTTGGCAAGGTGATGGCTGGCTTACCGATTTAGGATTCAGTGATTTTGCAGGATCGACAGTAGTACATGTAACCGGCGCAGTAGGTGCTCTCACCGCTGTATTGCACTTAGGCCCACGTATCGGAAAATACTCAGGGAAAAGAGTAAATGTTATTCAAGGACATAACATTCCTATCGGGGCACTCGGTGTCTTTATCCTTTGGCTTGGTTGGTTTGGTTTTAATGGAGGTAGTACACTTACTGCCGACCCTTCGCTTGTACCTATGGTTATAGGCACTACGTTGCTATCAACTTCGGCAGCACTTGTATCGACTGCCGTATATACAAAATTACGCTTTAAGCGTATCGATGCCTCATTGTCCCTAAACGGTGTACTAGGTGGTTTAGTCGGCATTACCGCTGGATGTGCAGAGATTTCACTTGGTGGATCAATAATAGTTGGCCTTATTTCTGGCATCATACTTGTAGAAGGGATTCACTGGTTAGATGCCAAACTACGTATTGATGATCCCGTTGGCGCTATTACTGTACATGGTCTTTGTGGAATTTGGGGTACATTAGCTATCGGTTTATTTTCAACGTCGACTGGTTTGTTCTATGGTTATGGAACAACGCAATTTTGGATTCAAACGATAGGAGTTATAGCAGTTATCGCATGGACAATGATAACATTAGGAGCATTCTTATTCATTGTGAAACAATTCTCATCTATCCGAGTTTCTGAGGAAGAAGAATTAGCCGGATTAGACTTCACGGAACATGGATCAAATGCATATGAATTAAAGGAATCGCTTATTTCTGAAAATGACGAATCGATTGGTTATAACTTAGGTCTAGCTGATCGTTTAAATAATCTATCTATGGGGAATGCGAAACATAAATCAACTTAGTTCAAATGATACAGAAATAAACACTCTCACTCATTAATCTATAAAATAAAAACCTGTGTTTCGTATTAATTCGGACGGACTATATTTTAGCCTAAGTAAAAA
>NZ_JAJERH010000111.1 GCF_016919725.2 Virgibacillus sp. AGTR | reverse complement strand
TAAAAAACTCCCCTCAAAGTAAAGCAGATTATTTATTTTCTTAATCTGGTTATTACTTCAAGGGGAATATCCTTCTTAATCATCTTGTTTCATCCAAAAAGATGAATTAACTTAAACTGTTACTTCATTTTACTATTATTTTTGATCGGTAAACTCAACAAATCGGAAAAGATCTCCATAAATTAAATCATCTGAGTAACCTAATTCTTTATCTACTCTTTTGCTAATTGGATCACAGGCACTCTCAACGTTTTGATCCGTAGCTTCTTCCTTTTGATCTATTTCTACTGGTTCTCCAGTTTCTCGATTATAACAAGTGTCACTTGCAAAGATATAATCATCACTAATAAAATTACCGTTTCTTAAAGCAATGTAACCTTTTCTTTCATCACTAAATAAGTCATTACCAAAATGTAAGTCATTTTTATTTTCAACACCTAACAAGCTCAACAATGTTGGCTTCACATCAATTTGACCAGAAACTTCTGATTTCACTTCACCTTGACCATGGCCAGGAATATGAATAAAGAACGGAACTCTTTGTAACTGTACATGATCATATGGTGTGATTTCTTCCTTATCTAAATACATACTCATTGCTCGATTATGGTTGGCACTAATTCCGTAGTGATCACCCATGATGATAATAATGGAGTCTTCATATAGTCCAGCATCTTTTAGTTGATCGAAAAACTGCTCAATTGCTTCATCCATATATCTTACTGTTGGAAAGAAATTATTTAAAGTATTTGAATTGGAATCGTACGGTTCAATGGATTTATCTGTTTCATCCAAATCAAATGGGAAATGATTCGTCAATGTGATTAGCTTTGTGTAAAATGGTTCTTCCATTGACTGAAGGTATTTAATGGACTGCTCAAAGAATGGTTTATCTTTAAGTCCCCAGCCGATTGAATTTTCTTCAGAAACTTCATATGCTTCTTCCCCATAGAAGTGATCAATTCCAAAGCTCTGATACATTTGATCACGATTCCAAAAGCTCTTGTTATTAGCGTGCAGAACACTCGAGTAATACCCTTCTGTTTTCAATATTTCTGGCATAGCATGGTATTCATTCTGCGCATGTGTAAAGAAAACAGCTCCACGAGAAAGTGGATATAGAGAATTTTCAACAATAAATTCTGAATCGGATGTTTTCCCTTGTTCTGTTTGGTGATAAAAATTCTCAAAATAGTACGTATCTTCATCCTCTGTTAAACTATTTAAGAAAGGCGTAATTTCCTGTCCATTTACTTCATTATTTATTACAAAGCTTTGAATAGATTCTGCATTAATGAATATAACATTCTTATCTTTAGCTACTCCAAACAAATTTGATTTTTCTTTTGTTTTCACATTCTCTTCAATATAAGCTTTAATATCTGGAATCTCATTACCATCTGCAAACACTCGTTGTGTCTTCGCTTTAGTATGTGTTGCAATATCATAAACATGGTAATTAAACAGACCTATATTTTTCACTAAATATTCCCGATCGAAGGCACGTGTAAATAATTGCGGCCGCTCCATCTCTGCCAAAAAGAAATTACCAGCCAATAATACAAAGGACATGGCTAATGTAAAGACTTTACCACTTCTCGGATAAAAAACGGTCATACGTTCCATATGTTTTCTACTTAAATACCAGATGATTGCTACATCTACGAATAGAAGTATGTCATACGGCTTAACAAGCGACAGTATGCTTTCCGTCAAATCAGCGGCATTACTTCCTTGAAATAATTGGGGTATGGTAATAAAATCCGTAAAGGAACGATAAAAAACTAGATTAGCAAATAGGATGATTGTACCAATTAAAGCAGTATATCTTAAGAACTTCATTTGTCTGCTCTGTTTTCTTATCCAAACACTTAAAGCAAAAACTAAGAACGCTGAAACAAAAGGGTTTATAAACAAGATTAACTCTTGCATAGAATTTTCGAGATCAATCGAAAACACAAACCGGTACACAATGTACGTTTTAATACCAAATAGTACAGTAGCTACTATAAATAGGGGTATTTTTAGCCGTTTCAACTCCATAAACTTATCCTCCTGCTATCCCTTTTGATTTTTATATTTTTCTTACTTTTCAACCAATATCAAACAGATTTATTCTTGATTTCATTTCCCTGTTGAAAGATATTATAAACCAAAAGTAAATATTTGTTAATCGAATGTAAACCCAATTATCGTATATGACGAAATCAATGAAATAAAAGTTTCATAGAATGCGATTTTTTTTACATCTTCCATTGAACTAGTGACAGCTAATTGGTGAATGTGATGTGTTCGATCTTCTGTTTAACTAAAAATGCTGCTCCAATGATACCAGCATCGTTCCCTAATTGAGCAAGCTTTAATTCACAATTTTCACTAACCCGGGACAAAGCATATTTATCAAATGACTCACGTATATCATAAAGAAATGCTTCTCCAGCTTTAGATACTCCGCCACCAATTAAAACTTTAGCAGGGTTTACAATGGTGCCTATATTAGAAATTGCCATTCCTAGTACGTCTGCGGTATTTTTCACAATTTCTCGAGCGGACTTATCACCAGCAGCAGCAAACTGAAAAACATCTTTTGCAGTAATAGAACCATGCTCGGAAATGTATGTAGCAAGTAAACCTGACTGATTTTCAGCCTTTTCCATTGCTTGCCTTACAATTCCAGTCGCTGAAACAATCGTTTCTAAACAGCCTATTCTACCACAATTACAGGTATAACCATCTATATCAATTGTAATATGTCCGATTTCTCCACCGATTCCCGCTTCACCGTTTACTATTTGTCCGTTCGCGATAATACCACCACCAACACCGGTACCCAGCGTTATAGCTACTAGATTTCTAGCTTGGTTCCCAGCACCTTTCCAATTTTCACCCAGCACAGCAATATTGGCATCATTCTCTACAAATACTGGTAAGTTTGATCGTTGCTTTAATTGATTACCTAGATCATAATTTTTCCATCCGATATTAACTGCCTCATAAACAAAACCTGTTTCATCTTCAATAAATCCAGGTGCACCTACACCGATCCCAAGCACCTGATCGTTCGTATATTGATCATGTGATAATTGTCTTTCAATCGAGTTCCAAATATCGTCTACAATTTGAATACCCTCATTTTCGGTAATTGTAGGTATCTCCCATTTTCTAAGGATATCTCCTTGATTATTGATAAAACCAAGTTTTGCTGTTGTTCCGCCAACGTCTACTCCAATAATAATTTGATTCATGCATAACTCCCCCTTAATTTTTACGCAATGCTTCTATCTCTTTTCGTAGAAGTAATTTTGCTTGCAAATAATCATCATTTCGAATGAATTGAAGTTTATATAGTTCATCCAATTCCATTGCCATTATTTCTAAATCTCCGATGCGATTACCCGTATAAATAAATGTACCATATTTTTTCAAAAGCTGCTGTATATCATAGATTGATTCCATTAAATTCATCACCAGTACTAGTATACTAAATGTACGTATTAAATAGAAATACGAACTTAGACGTATCTTTAAAAACATAAGAAAAACGGAGCAAAATTCGCTCAGTCCTTATCACTAAATGCTCAAATTTACGCTTCCTCTAGTAGCTATTATGGAATAATAGCTACTGCTTACTTGACCACCACTCCGGCTGCCCACTTCCCTTTCCGTGGGGTTTGTCCTTCAGCTAACTTTTTTAGCAAAACCCGCTCAAAAAAGTGGATCTTCAGGTCAAACATTTCCCACAGGAGTTGAAGTGGCCGGCCTTCGCTATTATCAGGCTCTACAACGCTAGCATGAAGTAACACAGCTGCTTTTATACTCACGGATAGCGATTTTCACTTTACCCATTGTAAAAAAAGTCAACCTATTACTTATGACAAGAATTGTTCACCTTCTCATAGCGGAGACTAATTACGTAGACTCCTGCGGGAATAGCGCGAGCCGAAAATCCACTTTGCAACGTGTTCTTCTTTGCAAAGTTAGTTGAGGCCGTGCCCACGGAAAGCGAAGCAATTAGTCGGAGCATTGCCAATATACATCAAACATTTCAAAATAACTACTTGGCTTAACGCAGTCATTGCGCTGATTTTATACTTTCTTAACTTAGAACAAAAGCGCAAGCGCGCGAATAGAAACGTAGCGACTGAAGCAGTCAACAGATATAAAGGATTCACGGTGAGTTTGCGTGCCGATCATGACTTAGATTAGGACGATTCGTGAAGTCGCCTCGTTTCTGGGCGCTGGAGCTAGACGTGGCTCAACACGCCCATTTATCCACATGGGCAAATAATATATTTTCCTAGACCATTTTAAAAGTGGTACCGACGATCATGTTAGATGAAGGTACCACCTATATTTTCTAAGGGAAAAAGGATACTTCTCTTTTAAAGCTATCGTAGGTATTTTCATGATATCAAGTTATTTTCCTTAGATTTTTTGAAGGCATTTGCAAGGATGGTATTGCTTAACTCGTGAACGATATGGTGAAACAGATTACTGATGAGGTGTTCGTTGTTTTTTCGTGAAAGCTTTCCCTACAAATGTTGTTTTTACAGGCAATCTATTATCCAGAAGACAGTCCAAAGCATTCATTCAAAGGCATTGTGCGTAAAACTTGTTTCGCAATATCGTTTCTATGCTTATTAATTTCCAAGATTAGATCGGAACAAAATCAGTGTATTACAAGGTTGGAAAAACTTTTCAATATCGCTTCTTTATTGGAGTTTACAGTTTACAATTAAATTTCTTCCGATAATTATTCGGCGTAATGTTGTAATATTTCTTAAATACCGTGCTAAAGTAGGAACTGTTTGAAAACCCAACAGATGAAGAGATAAACTGTATGGTATGATTTGTTTCTTTTAATTGATTTGCTGCTCTATTTAACCTTATTCGTTGCAAATAATTTAAGGGACTCTCCTTTTTGATTTTGTTAAACGTTCGTTGAAGGTGAAATGGACTGGAATGAAAGACATCTGCTAACACTTGAAGCGTGATATTTTCATCATAGTTTTGGTCAATCCATGCACATATAAGCTCTATCCATTCCTCATTAGGTAATAACACATTGTCCGGCTTACATCTTTTACAAGGCCTAAACCCAAGCTGTAATGCTATTTGTGCCTTTTTAAAGATATAAACGTTGTGTTTATTCGGTAATCTGGATTTGCAAGATGGACGACAGAAAATTTTAGTTGTTTTAACACCATAGTAAAAATGATCGTCAAAATTACTATCATTATTAGAAATTGCATGCCAATATTCTGAGGGGATGGTATGGGATGATGAGTATAGATCCATAGCTTTTCAACACCTCCCTCTATATAATTAAAATATCTTCAAAATGCTCTTGTTTTCTTAGAATTTCATAAACATCTTATTTGGGTTTGGATAGAGGAGATGGAGTGACAGTCAGAATACAGAATATTCTAATGCATTCCTATCCATCCTAACGACCAAATAGGTAATATTTGGCTAATTGGTATAACCATGCTTGTTAACTCCACACTTCTTATGGTCGCTCACCCTCCCATATATCACGGGATTATATCCATACATTCCCTCGTTCTGCGTATCCACAAGGTGGAGGTCGGAATAAGCTCCTATGCTGGGTCTGGCCCGAATGGAAAAAATAAGCTCCGACTCCGCATTATTGGTGTTTGTATTTTCTAAGTTCATAAGGGCATTGTTTGCTATTTCTTTCTCCTACAGCTTAAGCTGCCTGTAAGGCTTCTATTTGAGGTAAACCTTTCAATAACTTACTTCCATCAAATTCACACTGTTTTTGGCCAATGACAAACAAGGCACGTAATAGCTTTCCACACAACGCAATGAGCGATTGTTGTTTCTTTAAAGGCTTTTCCGGGCGGGTTGTATAATACTTATGCAAGGCTTGAAACGTTGGATTGTTGGCTACGAGCGGACGTATCACTAAATAGATCGCCTTTCGCAGTTTCTTCCGTCCCCGTTTCGTTATTTTTGTTTCCCCTTTGAATTTCCCAGAACTGTGCTCCTGCAACGATAATCCTGCCATATTCACGAGTTGTTGGGGATGATTATAACGAGATAAATCACCCACTTCTGCGAAAAAGGTGGCTACAGTGGTAACACTGATCCCTTTGATGGCCAACATTTCTTTTGCTCCTGGTATCTCTTCTAAGAGAGCTTTTATATCCAAGTTCAGTTCTTCCAACTGTTTCGCGTACAGCTCATATTGGTCTAATAAGCTGTGTAATTCTTTCTTGGCAAAACGTAAACCGATCTCGATACCGACACTTTTCTTCGCTTTGTCTACCAGTTTGGTTGCACGTTTGATGCCAACTCCACGCTTTACAACGGTTTTCCATTCTGCCAGTACATCTTCTGGCGTTTGATCACGAATGTCAGATGGAAATGGGAATGCCCACAACGTATATAATGCAGCCTTTCCGTCCCAGTCTTTAAACACATCATTAAACTCTGGGAAGTAGCGCTGGATGTTGTTTTGAATGCGTCCTTCCGTGACAGCCTGCTGTTTAATGAGTTGATCTCATAATTTAATGGCTTCTCTTAATTCGGCATAAATGCCAGCGAGAAGATTCGGTATAGAGTATCTCCCATCCTTCACCAGCTGGGCAATCACGCGCGCATCTTTGGTATCATTTTTCGTTGGTGAGTTATCATCCAATTCTTTTGATTTCTTGACATGCATCGGATTAACCAATACAAAATCAGTATCCTTGCTGATTAGATAATAACCTAAGCCCATCCAATAATGACCTGTTGGCTCCGCTCCTATCATGACATGGCTTTTATCGTGCTCTTTTTGAAGCTTGAAAATCCACTCCAGTAATAATTCAAAGCCTTCTATTCGATTTTCAAAGATCAATCTTTTCCCAAATTCATAACCTCTGTCGTCCTGTGCTCGTGCTACGTGTTTGTCTTTAGCAATGTCTATTCCCACTACAAGCGTAGATGGTGTGATTTGCGATATTTTGTGATTTTGATTATAATTCATTGGTGAGTCCTCCTTGGTATTTATTTAATTTCGGGGTCATTGCAATGACACCCTGTACTATACCAAGAGGGCTCTTTTTTGTTCAACCCTCAAATTTCTTCGTTACAGGAATGCTCCTATATTATTAATCTTATTCTACCAAATAAAAACACACTGTGAATAAAATTGACTTCTTTACGTACCAACAGTATTTATGCATGGAATTCTTTTTCTAAAAATAGAAGAAGTTTTGCGTATATTTATTTACTCAAATAGCCGCTATCTCCTCCACCACAGTGGACTTTCACCACCTAGATAGTCGGCATGCCTGGCGCGCCTACAAAAAACGTTCCCCACGATGTGAGAAACGTTGATCTGATATATTCACGTTAATTAAGTAACTTACTACTATAAATACTTCTCCTGTCGTCAACATTCTTTCACTCAAAATCTTCAAAGTCATCGAGCAATGCACGTACTTCATCTGTTGACTCTGTTTCCATCATTTGACTTCTTAATTCACTCGCCCCTCGAAAACCTCGAACATATATCTTAAAAAAGCGGCGAAGAGGCTTAAACGAACGTGCTTCTATTTTTGAATATTTATCGAAAAGATCCAAGTGCAATCTTAAGATATCAAGCAATTCCTTACTACTGTGCTCCTTCGGCTGCTTTTCAAAAGCAAATGGATTTTTAAAAATTCCTCGTCCAATCATTACTCCATCTACACCATATTTCTCCACAAGCTCCAAGCCAGTTTGGCGGTCAGGAATATCACCATTGATGGTCAACAATGTATCTGGAGCAACCTCGTCACGAAGCTTTTTAATCTCAGGAATTAGCTCCCAGTGAGCATCTACTTTACTCATTTCCTTTTTTGTACGCAGATGAATAGAAAGATTAGCAATGTCTTGTTCCAATACGTGTTTCAGCCATTCAAACCATTCATCTATATACGTGTAACCTAGTCTTGTCTTCACGCTTACAGGCAATCCTCCTGCTTTTGCAGCTTGTATGAGCTCTGCTGCTACTTCTGGACGACGGATCAGGCCAGATCCCTTTCCATTCCCTGCTACATTAGCTACAGGACAACCCATATTAATATCAAGACCCTTAAATCCTTGTTCCGCCATACCAATACTCATTTGCCGAAAATACTCCGGCTTATCGCCCCATATATGGGCTACCATTGGTTGCTCATCCTCTGTAAATGTCAAACGCCCGCGTACGCTTTGGCGCCCTTCTGGATGACAATAGCTTTCTGAGTTTGTAAACTCTGTAAAAAACACATCAGGTCTAGCGGCTTCGCTAACTACATGGCGAAAAACGACATCCGTCACATCCTCCATTGGTGCCAATATAAAAAACGGTCGTGGTAAATCACGCCAAAAATTATCAATCATAATCAAATTTCAATCCTCTCATGATGGGATATGATCAAAAAACATCCCAAAATCAAAAACAACTGTCCTTACTCCCTTTACACTTATACCATGCTTAAGCACTTTTTATCAAACGGATTGCCTATATAAACCCTAAAATACTTGTAATTTCACTCTTACGTTTTCCCATTTTTCCTTCTGGTCATTCTTCATCGTGTACACGATTTTTTCTACCTAAATTGTGCGATATGGGTACAAAAAAGAGCTCTCACTAAATGTGAGAACCCTTGACTTCAGGACTTTTCCCGTAAGCGTCAAATAGCCCACACCTATTATTGAGGTCTGGGCTAATGCTATGATTGGTTTACTTCTTACTTGGTATACGACTATAGTGAGAATGGATCAAGTTCAAATGCTTCTTTTACTATAATGGCTAGGCCATCATTTGACTTTCTGAAGTCCGTAGGACCACAAGCTAAATAGACCCTTTCGTAGTATGGATGAATCATGAATACTTCAATAAATGTAATACATCAGATAAAAGTTGACGATCAACTTGTGGTTTTACTTCAACTAATAGCTTATCTATCTTGATAACGAGGGATGGACACTCATCATTATTAACCGATTGACTAATTTCAACCCAATCAGTAGATGACGGGGTATCTCTTTGTTGATCAAACTTACGTTTCCAGTAATACATTTGATGCGTATTGATATTTTCTTTACGGCACCAAGCAGCTATGCTAAGACGGCTTTCGCGCCATTGATCCATTCTTGACTGCCATTCTAAATGCTTATCTGACATAAAAAACCTCCTTCGAGAATTAATCTGTAAAGATTATCTCATCAGGAGGCTAGGTTGCATATGTGGGTAATATTTGACGCTTACTTTAAAATAGCGAGAGTTCTCAATACAACAGTCGACGATGTATTTCAACTGAAGAAAATGTTCAAATATCACTATATAACAGGTCAAAACAGGTACTCCAAAATTTGAAGTACCTGTTTTTTATGGGTTATAACCCCTTAGCGTAAGTTATTCGCGTTTTGTTGACGGTA
>NZ_JAJERH010000110.1 GCF_016919725.2 Virgibacillus sp. AGTR | reverse complement strand
GGAGCTAGCAGACAGTGAAGAGCTCTATAATAATCCGATTCATCCATATACGAAATCATTGTTATCCGCTATTCCACTGCCAGATCCGAATTATGAACGAGGTCGTCAGCGTACAGCATATGATCCATCCGTTCATGATAAAAGTGAAGAACCAGAGTTTCGTGAAGTGAAACCTGGACATTGGGTGCGTTGTACGACAAAAGAATTAGAGCAGTATAGGAAAGATTTAGGGCTATAAATATTTGGAAGAAAAGCCTTTTATATAATAAGCTATGTGAAAGCAGTGCTGTTTGGTGGCTGCTTACGAAAAGGGAGTATATTCCATTGATATGACAGTTTTTGGAGATAGTCCGATATAGGAATTCTGCTATCAATTGATAGCAGAATTTTTTTGGTTTTTGTCTAGAAAATTACATATGGATGAATATGGGCGTGTTGAGTCGCGTCCAGCTCCAGCGCCCAGAAACTAGGCGACTTCACGAATCGTACTAATCTAAGTCATCACCGAATCGCTAGTACACCGTTCACTCCAGTCGCTTGGTTTCTAATCGGGCGCTTGCGCTTTTTATTCTTCCAGATAATGTGGGTTTTATCCCTGGATTACTGCCAAAGTTGTTAGTTTATTATTAGCTTGCACTTTAGTTTTCATTAAAGGATACTAGAATAAAGGTGGTGATGTCATGTTCACAAAAGAGCTACTCGAGCGGGAGCCACATCCTGGTTTGGTGCTTGATCTAGCTGCGTTAGATAAAAACTGCGATATAATTTCTGAAAAGTCAAATAACAAAAAGGTGAGGATTGCTACGAAATCGATCCGTTCGATTCCAGTCATCGAGAGAATATTAGCGAATAGTTCCGTATTTCAAGGATTAATGTGTTTTAGTCCAAAAGAAGCATTATTTCTGTATGAATATGGTTTTCGTGATATTTTACTAGGCTATCCGGTTTGGGATGCTTCCCTGCTTGCAAAAATTGCAAAGATTAATAAATCGGGTGGGAAAATTATTTGTATGGTAGATCAGCGTGAACAGATTGTGTTTTTACAATCCATTGCTAAACAGTATGATGGACTCATTTATACCTGTCTTGATATCGATATGAGTACTAATTTCTTTGGCTTTCATTTTGGCGTCCGTCGTTCGCCATTACGTGATGTAACGAGTGTAATAGAGATAGCACATGTTATTTCCAAACAATCCCATCTAAAGTTGACTGGTGTAATGGGTTATGAAGCGCAGCTTGCTGGTGTGCCTGATCAACTACCCAAGCAATGGGTATTGAACAAAGCTGTAACAGTATTAAAGAAAAAATCAGTGGCAAAGATAGCCGATAGAAGAAAGGCGATAATCAATGCTTTAACAAATGAAGGATTCTCTCTTGAAATTGTCAATGGGGGTGGGACAGGTAGTTTGGTAACAACTTCTAACGAAAGAGTTGTAACAGAGGTAACCGTTGGATCTGGTTTTTATGCACCATTGTTATTTGATTATTATAAGCAGCCGATCGGAACGAATCCTTCTCTTTTCTTTACATTACCGATTGTACGGCAACCTGAACAACAAATCTATACTTGTTTAGGAGGGGGATATGTGGCTTCCGGAAGCCCAGGGGTGGATAAGTTACCGCAACCAGTTTTTCCTGAGGGTAGCAAACTCATTTCGGTCGAGGGTACGGGTGAGGTGCAGACACCTGTGTTTATTCCAGTACCAATGCATTTAGGGGATTATGTTGTTTTTCGTGCTGCTAAAGCTGGTGAAATATGTGAACGATTTACGAATATAGCTTGTATAACAAATGGAAAAGTTGTGGACCATTATAAAACATATCGTGGAGAAGGGATGTGCTTCTTTTAATGAAGGAAACTAGAGAATGGAAAAATTGGTCTGAAACTGCTCATTGTAAGCCTAGAGAAGTGTTATTTCCAACATCAGCAGAAGAGGTATGTGACTATGTAAATATGGCAAGAAAGGAACAACGGCGGATACGAGTTGTTGGAGCAGGGCATTCATTTACCGAAATTGCTGTCAGTGAAGATTACTTAATGTCATTAGACCATTTAACTGGAGTGACGCATTTAGATAAGGAATTGAACACGGCTACTATCCTTGCAGGTACACGCCTTCATGAATTGTCAAAGCAATTAGCAGCTGAGGGCTATTCTCAGGAAAACTTAGGAGATATTAACGTGCAGAGTATCGCAGGAGCAATATCTACAGGTACACATGGCACCGGAATTAAATTTGGTAATTTAGCTACACAGGTGTTGAGCTTCACGCTTGTAACTGCAAAAGGAGAAACTCTAACTATAGCAAAAGAGCAAGATGAAACGTTATTTCATGCAGGGGTCATTTCTTTAGGTTTGTTGGGTGTTATCGTAGAAATTACCATCAGCGTGATACCTGCACCTACTTACAAACTTACGAGCAGTAAATATAAGTTTAGAGACTTATTAGAACAATTACCTACATTAATAGAGCAAAATCGTCATTTTGAATGCTTTTTATTTCCTTACTCTGATCTCGTCCAAATAAAGACAATGAACCTCTCAGAACAAGCTCCCCAGTCCTTACGAAAGCATCGAATGGAAGCATTAATAGTAGAGAATCACCTATTTAAGCTTCTATCAGAAACCGTTAGACTATTCCCTTCCACAAGTCGATCGATCAGTCGATTATCAGCAAAGGCAATTGGTTCATCAACTATTCATGGAAAAAGCTTTGATTTATTTGCAACGGAACGACGAGTGCGATTTCGTGAAATGGAGTACAGTATTCCTCTAGAAAACGTAAAAGTAGCTCTAATTGCGATACGTGAAAAAGTAGAAACTGCCAGATATCAGGTTCATTTTCCAATTGAGGTAAGAATGGTCAAACAAGATCAGTTTTGGCTCAGTCCTGCTTATAAGCGTAATTCTGCATATATCGCTTTTCATATGTATAAGGGGATGCCCTATGAGAATTATTTCGGTGATATGGAAAAGCTACTTCAAAATTATCAAGGGAGACCACATTGGGGGAAAATGCATAAGCTGAATCTCTCAAAATTGAAGGCGCTTTACCCGAAGTTGGATGAATTTCTAAATATTAGAAAGCAGCTAGATCCTACTGGTCTTTTTTTAAATGATTATGTTGTCGATTTATTTGCGTTGCAAGCAATGGGCGATGAAGCTAGTATCTTTTGATCTAGTAATAGATTTGTTAATATAACTAAAGTAAGGTAATCTAGGAATAGAGTTTTTGATCAAGCATGTAATGGGATAAAGGAGAAGCTGGAGATGAAATTATCAAAGCTTGCCGTAATAGGTCTTGTAGCTGGTGTTATGCTTGGTGGAATATTAAAACTGATACAAATTACAACCTCTAAGCAAGTTTATACACTCTTATTAAATATAGATTCCATTCCTATTATAAAGGAATGGACTCTAAATGAGCTAGAAGAGTTTTCCCTGCATCTAATCGTATCTATTATTCTCGTTCCAATCTTATATGTTGTGTTGAACAAGTTTGGTCGACAAAATCAACTGATAGCTTATGTAATATCTGGTAGCATGATTGGATTGCTATTATATACAACAACAGTAATGTCATCCCGTACCCCTGATATAACGGATGGGATGGCATTTTTCTACTGGATGATCAGTCATATGATGTTTGGAGCAATTGCTGGAGCATTTGTGATTTTAGGAAAGAAAAACAGTAAAGAATGAAGCATGTTTGACAATGAAGGTAAGATATAGTTATTTAAAGATCGTATATAAAGGAATAGATGCATATGAAACGCAATAAGAAAATAAAAACAGCTATAAAACGAACCATCTTCCTAGCTTTTCTACTGTTCTCCCTATTTATTGGAATTTCGCTATTAGCTTATCAAGAACAGGCAGAAAATTCATCACCTACTTCCTCCTCTCCGATCATTAGTGAGGAAGTTAAAGCGTATCGGCCAGTTGTTGAAAAATATACGAAACAGTATGATGTGTCGCAACATATTGATACATTATTAGCAATGATGATGCAGGAATCTGGCGGAAGAGGAGATGACCCTATGCAATCATCCGAAAGCTATTGTGGTGAACGTGGGTGTATCCAAGATCCAGAGCTCTCTATTAAACAGGGAGTCTATTATTTTTCACAAACATTAAAAGAGGCAAACGGAGATTTGCTTGTAGCAGTTCAATCCTATAATTTTGGAAAAGGGTTTATTAATTATATGAAGAAGCATTCCGATCAATTTTCTCAAGAAGCTGCCATCATATTTTCTCAGGAAATGTATGCAAATGATCCGGATAAGGAGAAGTACCGATGTCTTCGCGATGGAGCTGAAGAATTAGGAGCTTGCTATGGAGATATTTATTATGTGAAATCAGTTATGGCATATAAAGACAAATTAGCAGAAGAGTAGAATCGAACATGTTATGATGATAAAGTAAAACTTCAATTAGTTAGTGGTTTGTCTATCCCCTACTTATCCATATTGGCTTCACTTTATTGCTTAAAGTGGGAGTATTACTGCCAGTTATATGCGGGGTGAAAAGAAATAAAAGGAGGAATGTAACATGGTGAAGGCGATTCATACCGAACAAGCACCAGCTGCACTAGGACCGTATTCGCAAGCAATTGAAGCAGGTGATTTCCTTTATGTGTCTGGACAAATAGGAATTGACCCGATCAGCGGCAACGTTGTTAATGGAATTGAGGGTCAAACAAAACAAGTTTTAGAAAATATTAAAGCAATTTTACAGGAAGCAGGCACGGATTTTTCTAAAGCAGTAAAATTTACGATTTACTTAAAATCGATGACAGACTTTGCAACAATCAACGAGATTTACGGTAGTTACCTTACAGAACCCTATCCTGCAAGAGCTACGATTGAGGTAAGTAAATTACCTAAAGATGTACTCGTTGAAATGGATGTTACTGTATATACGAAAGCATAGGAGGTTAAAACAGTGGAGAACTTCACATACCATAATCCGACAAAATTAATCTTTGGAAAAGGCCAACTGGATAAACTTCCTGAGGAGATACAGCCGTATGGAAAAAAGGTACTTATCGTTTATGGAGGCGGAAGTATAAAGCGTAACGGCATTTATGATAATGTTTTAACTAAGCTAAATGAGTTTCACGCAGAAGTATATGAATTAGCAGGGGTAGAACCTAATCCGCGAATCTCTACTGTACGTAAAGGTGTAGCGATTTGTAAAAAAGAAGGCATCGATTTTCTTTTAGCTATTGGGGGCGGAAGTACGATTGATTGTACTAAAGCAATTGCTGCAGGTGCAAAAACAGATGTAGATATGTGGGACATTGTGACGAAGAAGGAGCAAGCGCTTGATGCACTTCCATTCGGTACCATCCTAACCTTAGCAGCTACCGGTTCTGAAATGAATCGTGGTTCTGTTATTACCAATTGGGAAACGAATGAAAAGCATGGGTGGGGTTCTCCATATACAAATCCAATATTTTCCATCCTTGATCCAACGCACACGTTCTCAGTTCCGAGAAATCAAACCATTTACGGTATCGTAGATATGATGTCACATGTGTTGGAACATTATTTCCACCAAACAGGGAATACGCCAATACAAGACCGTTTCTGCGAATCTATCTTACTTACGGTAATAGAAACAGCACCAAAGCTATTAAATGATTTAACGAATTATGAGTTCCGTGAGACGATCATGTTAAGCGGTACATTAGCATTGAATGATATGCTAAGCATGGGGTTTCGAGGTGACTGGGCAACACATAACCTAGAGCACGCAGTATCCGCAGTACATGACATCCCTCATGGTGGTGGGTTAGCAATATTATTCCCTAATTGGATGAAGCATGTACTGGACGAAACAAACGAAGCGCGTTTTAAACAACTAGCTATTCGTGTGTTTGCGGTAGACCCTACAGATAAAACAGATCGTGACATCGCCTTAGAGGGGATTGAAAGGTTACGCGCTTTTTGGAGTGGAATTGGTGCGCCTTCTAGCCTAGCCGATTATTCGATTGATGCAAGCTCTGTAGACGAAATGGCTGAGAAAACAGTCATTGCTAAGCCCAGATACGGCAACTTTAAGGAATTAACCAAACAAGATTCGATTGAAATTTTCCAAGCAAGTCTTTAAGTAGTTAATTATAACAAATAATGACATATTTCCCGGGAAATGATTAAATAAAAAGAAGAACTGGCCGCTTATTCATACACAGCCAGTTCTTCTTTTATTACTGCTCTAATTTTGTCTAAACACTCTTCAGGTGTGTTTCCGAAAATGCGTTTATTGTTCACGAGTGCATAAGGTTTAACTCTACAAAGCCCGCAAAAAGATAAACATTCATTCATGAGTACAGCTACCTCAGGAAATTCCTTCTCAAGAATCTCTTCTATATTAATGGAAGTGATTGCATTTCCGTCACAGACCTCTACTACGACTATTCCCACTGCTATCACTTTCTTTCTATTTGATACTAGTCCCTTCAAAGGAAGGGGCTCTGTTAGTTTTAGCATATTCTAACAGATAAATCAATTTCTTTAGCCTAACATGGGATTAGGAGCACAGATTTTCCTAATTCTATCATGACATATATTTACGAAACTTATTTCGTTATGATCTGTGTGTAGATAGTGAATGAGAATCGTTTTGGCTATACTCATATTTAAACCAGCATACAAGCATGATAACACCGCTCAGAAGTAATAATGCACTTGTTACCACGAAGACTGCAGAAAAACCAAAAAACCCTGCCAGAGCACCCCCAAGTGCTGGACCGATAATATTCCCCAAAAAACGGAGGCTTGTGTTATAACCAAGTACTTCTCCTTGCATAGAAAGGGGAGCTTTTTGGCGAATATACGCGATACGTAAAGGGATAATCCCACCGATGGATATTCCAAGTAAAAACCTTAATATTACGAGTTGCCAAATCGACGTAACAAAGGCACCAGGCAGATAAACAATGCCTGCCATAAATAACAGAAAGATAAGAACCTTTATATATCCAATTTTGTCACCAATTTTACCCCATTTTCTAGTCATTAATAAATTTCCAAGTCCAGCTGCTGAAAAGGCGATACCAGCAAACAAGGCTATGTTTTCTGGGCCATGTATATCTGCAACAAATAATGATAAGATCGGTTGAATGCTAAAATGCGCGACTTGTACTAACGTCGAAATTAGCATAACAACAAGTAACACGGGTTGATTCACGATGTGTTGGATTACCTGTTTTCTTGTGTATGTGCGATAGTCATTCGCGTCATCCGAAAGCTTTGTTTTTACTTCTTTAACACCGAGTAAAACGATGATGCCAGAAATGAAAACAGTAACAGAAACCCACTTAAACGTGTTGGCATAACCAAAAGTATCAGCAAGTGTTCCGCCAAGTAAAGGTCCCATAAGCGTTCCGGTAATGCTTCCTGTTTGCAGCGTACCTAATACTCTTCCGGCAATATGTTTTGGAGTCTGTGTGGAAATAAAGGCTTGCGACATCGGAATGAATCCAGTTGCTACTCCCATAAATAAACGGAGTAAAAATAGCTGCCATACGGAAGTGGCAAATCCCATTAATAAAATGGAGATACCAATTCCAACCGCGGAGAAAATTAAAATCTTCTTTCTACCATATTTGTCTCCAATCCTGCCCCAGATCGGAGAAAAAATAAATGCCGTTACAAAGGTTATTGCAAATATCCATCCTGACCAATTCTGTACATATGAATCTGAGAAATTCCCCATTGTTTCAATATATAAAGAAATAAATGGAAGTACCATTGTCATACTTCCGGCAATAAAAAAGTTAGCAAACCACATGATTGCTAAGTTTCGCTTTACTATAGGATGATTATCAATGATGGTCATGCCCTTCTTTCCTAATTATTTCGTTACCCTAAATATATAGGAGATGCTACATAAAGAAAAATAATTTGCTTACTAGTTAAGTCTTCATTAATATATGACTAAAATCTATATAGTAGTTGTAGACGTATTATCTACATCGCAAGCCTTATTTTTTATAAGAATGATACCCATATTATTTGAAAACAGGTATAATGGGTGCATAATGTTATTTGGAAATAAATAAATATAGGATAAATTAGTACACATAAAAGGAGAACAAAAATGTTAAAACGTCAATTAAAAAAATTTTTAATAGGGATGCTGATTGTTGGACTAGTACTTGGAATAAGTTTACCTGTACAAGCGGACAATGGAGCTAGTGATACAGAAAGTATAAATGAAAAGTTAGGCTCACCAATCGTTGTTTATGGGGCTCAATTAAATAAGAATCAGCGAACCGAGGTTCGAAAATTATTAAACATCAAAGAGGCAGATAATGTAGAAGAATTTGATGTCTCCGGGCAAGATGGTGCCAAATATATTAATGGTGATCCAAATTCGAACATGTATTCCAGTGCAAAAATTACCCGTCAGGAAGAAGGAAACGGCTTAACAATTAATATTGTTACTCCAGATAACATTACAGAAGTTACGAAAGAAATGTATGCGAACGCCCTGCTGACCGCGGGAGTAGAAAATGCTACTGTGGACGTTGCTTCACCTGTTAAAGTTAGTGGACATTCTGCATTAACGGGTATATATAAGGCTTATGATGTTAAAGGAGAGCAACTAGATAAAGAACGTATGGAGCTAGCAAACGACGAATTGGATGTCGCTACAGACCTCGCAAAAAAAGAAGGCATGAGTCAGGAAAAGGTTAGTGAATTACTAACCGAAATTAAACAGACAATTGCTGAACAAAACCCTGCTACGAAAGAGGATGTTGAGCGTATTGTACAAGAACAGCTTGACAAGCTAGAGATATCTCTTAGTGAAGCAGATAAGCAAATGCTGATTGATTTATTTGAAAAGATGCGAGACTTAAATATTGATTTTGATAAAGTTAAAAATCAATTAGAAGATATTGCATCGACGATTAAGGATAAGGCAAATGAGCTTGGGTTGGACGAGGGATTTTGGGAGAAAGTAGCAAACTTCTTTAGTGAATTATTCCAAGCATTGAGCAACTTTTTTAAAGGATTATTTAATTAACGAATAGCCAAAAACATAGATCTTCCCTCAAGCTGTCGAGAAATTTTTCTCGGCAGTTTTTATTTCTTTTAAAAGGGGATATCATTCCAGTTGATAAGACAAACAGGTATTATTTTCTGCCAATAAAAATGGTTTGTTTCTCTATAAGCTACGATCTAGTTAAAAAAGAGGTTTTTTTTATAAGTTAAGAAAGTATAAAATCAGTGCAATGACTGCGTTAAGCCAAGTAGTTATTTTGAATGTTAGATGTATATTGGCAATGCTCTGACTAATTACTTCGCTTTCCGCGGGCACGGCCTCAACTAACTTTGCAAAGAAGAACACGTTGCAAAGTGGATTTTCGGCTCGCGCTAATTCCGCAGGAGTCTACGTAATTCGTCTCCGCTATGCGAAGGTGCAACAATTCTTGTCAT
>NZ_JAJERH010000011.1 GCF_016919725.2 Virgibacillus sp. AGTR | reverse complement strand
ACAGTCATTGCACTGATTTTATACTTTCTTAACTTTTAAAAAAGCCCCTCATAAGAGGAGCTTTTAGTGAGGTCTATTTTGCCTTTTAATATCGTCTCAAACATAGACCAAATATGTCTTTGAATGCATTTGCAAATCTTTTATCGTTTCAGGTTGATACTGTTCAATAATCTTGTTAGCTAATTCTACGGAGTTAAGATCACTTTTAGATTTCCCCATTTAAAACGCTCTTTTAGCTTTATAGTTAGTATTCTACCAAATAAAAAGCTGTGTAAGTAAGAAAACGTATGCATTTCTTACTTACACAGTTAATATTACACTCCCTTATCTTTAGGGGCTCTGAAATAGAAGATAACGTGGAACTAGATAAACTCAAAATTACTGAGCTTTTAACTGGCCACGCTTATTGGCAGTATAAGCATAATCTCTCTTGTAAACTTTCTAAGACTTCTTCTGGAACTTCCTTGAATTTAATATCCTCACCTAGGAAAAGAAGCCAATTTGTTATATCGTTCAATTCTTCGGGCATATTAATATCGATAAAAGTCTTCAGAACGGCTGTGGCTTGGTAGGGATTCGTATAGGAAATTGAAAACTTTAAAGGATGGTATTTTTTGAACTGGACAATTGCCTTTGGACCAAATTCGATGACAAGGTTGATTGCTTCTTCCTGCTTACTTAGTATTTCTAAAACCTTTTTCTTATTTACTCTTTTTTTTGTGGGGTATGGTTTTACATTGGTGAGGTGATCGACAGGAAAAACCCTCCTCCTTTCTTCTTTTAAGTCAAATCCCTCAATTTGCCATAAGCTTTTTTCACGATAAAGATGCAAGAGATAAATTGGATATGACTTTATTACCCTCCCTTCTTTGATGGTAATCAATAAATGGCTATCCAAAAGAAGGAGTTGTATGAGTTTTTCTAACATAGGATGAGGGAGGTCTGACAGATCAAGTAAATCAGGATTATTGGGATTGGTACCTTCGAAAAGCAAGATTTGATTTAATAAAACTAGGGTTTCTTGTTGGTTTTCTGGGATGAGGCCTAGCAATTTTTCAGCTAAAGACTGTCGACTTTTTAAATAGGGAAGTTGTTGATTTCTTGAGGCCATAAAGGCAATAAAAAGTGCTTTTACTTCATTATCGGTAAAGTGAATAGAAGGTAGAACAGAGTTGTTAATGATAGAATAACCTCCAGCTCTTCCAACCTCTGCTTCAAGTGGCATCCCCATAGCTTCAATTTCTCTGATATCCCTAATAGCAGTTGAACGAGAGATGTTAAATTCCCGCATAATTTCAGAAATTGTAAAGTAGGAGCGGTTGTTAATATACCGCATGATGGTATTAATCCGTTCAACTTTTTTCATTGTGACCTCCTAAACAGTATCATTTTTTGACATGATTCAATGTTATTATAAACTCAGCAAGTAAAAAAACAAATCTTTTGTTTAATTAAAAAGGAGGAATTTTGAAATGGCAAATTATACTTTAGAAGAAAAGGACAGTTTTACTGTTTTAGGTATTGGAACAGAGCTTAAGAGTGATTACACAGACTATGCTGGTATTACTAAGGAAAAGGCAGATTTTTGGCAAGCTGTCAATCAAGATGGAAGGCTTGATAAACTAAAAACTGTTGCAACAAATGACTACATTTTTGTTGTAAACGAAGCAGTGAATAATAAGATGATGCATTATGCTGGTGTCATGACGGAGGAATCCTTACCAGAAGCAACTAGACTTATTCAATTTCCTAAAGGGGAATATATCGTTGTTAAAGGGGAAGCGAATACAGATGAAGAGTTGAGTAACAAGCTTACTGGTATTGCCTTTGGTGAAGTCCTGATGGAAGTAACGGATGTATCCTATGTTGGTGGTCCAAATGCAGCAGTTGTGATGGGACAGCAAGACGGCTTAGTATATGGTGAAATGTGGATCCCTGTTGTTAGAAAATAAAGAGATAAAAGGCGGGATGGAAATCTCTCTACTTACTAAAAGGATGATTTAAAATAGACATCATAAAACAGATTACTAATGGTCTCCGTTGCCAATAAGTGATCTGTTTTGTACTTTTGATAATTTTAAATGATCATTATATCTTTTATCTAAAGTTGAAAAATGTATGGAACTAAAGTTTGAAAATAAAAAATTAAAATAAAAAATTAAAATAAAACCCTGATTCTTCTACTTGGCGTAGATAAATCAGGGTTTTATTTTCCAAAAAGTGTCTTAACGTTAGTTTTTGTCAAAAAGCTGGTAGTACCTATTGCTTAACGTTGTAAATCCGCATCTTCCTGACGCTATCCCTACATGAAGGAAAATTGGCGACGCTGGCAAATGAACGCATTATGTGAATGAGATAACTCAAACAGTAAAGTTCCTATGTTATTTTTTGTTGATTTTAGAATAACAAAAAACACGTTTTTCATTATGAGGTGTGCCTCACCTAGCCATTTCCAATGAATATTTCTAAAGTGTAGATACTCTCCAAAACATATTAATAGACGTAATCAAAAATGACGTGACCCTTGTACCGGTGTCGCATCTCCCTTAGTGATCCCTTGAAAAGTTTAAGCTATTATTGATTCCCTTTTAAGCACAACAGCCGAAAACCTTGGTTATCAACCAATTCCTCAGGTAAAACTAGACCGAAACCATAAGTTTCTTTAATTTTTAAAGAGTTTATTTGTTTGTAAATCGTCTAGCAAACCTAATGAAAATTGTATTGACAATTGAAAGAGGAAGGGGTATCATTTTTACAAATGTAACTATTTGTAACAAATGTAATTTTCGTTACCTCTATTATGAAAGGGTTTACAATTAATTAGGAAAAGGAGGCAGTAAATTGGAAATGAATAACGTAATTAGTGAAGACCTGGTTTTCTTTCTAGACGTGAATCATACCGATGAGTTATTTGAAGGGATGTTTACGGTGTTGCATCAGAAAGATTTCGTCAAAAGCAGCTTCTTAACTGCAATAAAACAAAGAGAGGTTGAATACCCGACAGGTCTAGCTACGGAAACCATAGGTGTAGCATTACCACATACTGATGCTGAACATGTCAAAAAGGAAGCAATTGGTATTGGTATACTGAAAAATCCAATCACTTTTCGACAGATGGGAATGGCTGATGCAAATGTACAAGTCAACGTAGTATTTATGCTTGCACTACAAAAACCTGAGAATCAACTAGAAGTATTACAGAAAATAACAGGTCTTATTCAACATAATAGTTTTTCAGAAATGTTAATGAATTGTTCTACGAAGAAACAAGTAATTACTACGATAGAACGTTTTACAAAAGAAGTACATGTTAATTAATCTCTTTTTAGAATAAGGAGGAATATTATGGATTACTTGCAATGGTTTGTGGATCTTGGAGCTAGCGTTATGCTACCAATCATTATCTTTGTTTTTGCGTTGGTTCTAGGCTCTAAGCCAGGAAAAGCATTTCGCTCTGGATTAACAGTAGGTATCGGTTTTATTGGTTTAAACCTAGTAATTGGACTATTAACGGATAGTTTAGGACCAGCTGCACAGTCCATGGTTGACAACTTTGGCTTCCAACTAAATACCATTGATGTTGGTTGGCCTGCTGCTGCTGCTATTTCATATGGTACTGCTTTAGGTAGTTTAGCAATCCCACTTGGTATTGCAGCAAATGTGATACTACTTGGTATTGGTTTAACAAGAACGTTAAATGTTGATGTTTGGGATTACTGGCATTGTGCATTCACTGGATCTTTAGTTTATGCACTTACGGGAGATTTTGGATTAGGTATCTTTACGATTATCGTTCACATTCTATTGATCTTTTTCTTAGGAGATATACTTGCAAAATATATTGAGAAATTTTATGGTTTTAAAAATATTACTTTCCCTCATGGGGCATCTGCACCGTCATTTTTAGTTGCATTACCTTTTAACTGGTTATTTGATAGAATTCCGGGATTTAATAAATTAGAAGCAAATCCAGAATCTATCCAAAAAAGAATGGGAATCTTCGGAGATTCAACTGTAATGGGTGTTTTAATCGGTATAGTTATCGGTATTTTAGCAGGTTACAATGTTTCGGAAGTATTACAGCTATCTGTACAAACCGGAGCTGTCATGATGTTAATGCCAAGAATGGTTGCATTACTAATGGAGGGATTATCACCAGTGTCTGAGGCTGCGGGGAACTTTGTTAAAAAACGTTTCCCAGGAAGAGACTTATATATCGGTATGGATAGTGCGTTATCTGTAGGTCATCCTGCTGTATTATCTGCATCATTGATCATTGTTCCAGTTACACTGTTCTTAGCAGTATTTTTACCAGGTAACACCGTATTGCCATTTGGTGACTTGGCAACAATTCCTTTCTTAATCTGTTTAATGGTTCCTATTTTTAAAGGGAACATCGTTCGTACAGTAATTGCTGGTTCTGTTTATATTGCTGTTGGTTTATATATTGCTACTTGGGTAGCACCGCTATTTACAAATTCAGCAGTTGCTGCCAACTTTGATATGGGAGGAAACACAAGTATCTCTGCACTTGTAGATGGTGCCGTTTGGACAACATTTGTTTTCGTCTGGTTACCTAAAGTATTTAGCTGGTATGGTATTGGTGCATTAGGCTTAGTTATTCTTTTAGGATTAATCTATGTGAATAAAATCAAACCGAAGCAAAAACTAAAATCCTCTAATGAAGGAGTGGCATAGTGTGTACTCTGAATTACGTGAAGAAATTTGTCAGGCAAACAAAAAGCTTAAGGATAATGGCTTAGTACGATGGACGAGCGGGAATGTTAGTTATCGTATTCCTGGTATTAATCGAGTAATTATAAAACCTAGTGGTGTAGATTTTGATGACTTGACTGCTGCAAGGATGGTTATAGTCAACTTAGCTGGAGAGGTAATTGAAGGGGATCTTAAACCATCCGTAGATACAGAAAGCCATTTATATGTTTATAAACATATGGAAAATATCCATAGTGTAATTCATACGCATTCTCCTTTTGCAACAAGCTTTGCTATAAGAGGAAGAGACCTTCCTAGTTATACAACAACTGCTGCTAACATTTTTAAACATCGTGTTCCATGTTCTGGGTTTGCTTCTATAGGAGGTGAAGAGATTGGTAGAGAAATTGTTCAAAACATCGGAGAATCACCAGCAATATTATTGAAGAACCATGGGGTTTTTACTATTGGTGAGTCTATTGACAAAGCATTAAAGGCTGCGGTTATATTAGAAGAGACTGCTGAATATGCTTTTTATGCATTATTACAAGAACCGAATATCGATCCTCTATCAAGTGAAATCATAGAGCAATGTAATGATTTTTATCTAACATCTTATGGACAATAATAAAAGATAAACTGGAGGTATTCATGATGAAAAAACTTTTAATTATGTGTGGTACCGGTATTGCAACGTCAACTGTCGTAACTGGAAAGGTGAAAGAATGGCTTAAAGACAATAATCTAGATGATAAAGTTTCTCTACATCAGTCTAAAATAAGCGATGAACTAGGAAGAATTGATGATTATGATGTAATAATTTCCACTACACTTGTACCAGAAAACGTTAAAGAAAAAGTTATAGATGGAGTACCATTATTAACGGGAATGGGTATCGACGAAATGTATGATAAAGTCCTTCAGAAATTAAATAGTTAAGATAATAATAAACTTTCGTTAATCCTTAACGGAAGTTTATTTCGTGTTAAGCAAGTATTGTCTTGTATTTACTAGTAGTTTAGCTAAATCGTAGTTAGTAGTAGATAGAGAATGTACCGTAATTTTTGTTTATAAATCTGGAGAAAGATATCACTTAACAGCAAGGAGGGATCCGCTACAGTGTAGCCTATGGAATAGGCTTTATTTTAATTTAGGAAATGAAGAAAATTATAAATTTTAACCATGTGAATAAATATGGGCGTGTTGAGCCACGTTCAATTCCAGCGCCTAAACTAGACGACTTCACGCATCTTTCTAAGATAAGTCATTATTGGCTCGTAAGCACATCGTGATTCCTTTATCTCTATTGACTCGCTCCAGTCGCTACATTTCTAATCGAGCGATTGTGGCTTTGTTCCATCATTGTTTGTGGGGAAGTATACCAACCACCATTTCAAAATTTGTTCTTTTTATATTAATAGAAACAAAGCAGATAAACCTAAGCTTTCACTACTAATAATTAAAAAATTAATGATATCGCATTAAAACCCTTGACGCAAGCAGTTAAACATACTATGATTATTACAAATGTAACCATAAAGAACATTTGTAAAAAATAGGGGTGAATGAAATTGAAATTGACAGAAGAGAAGTTATTAGCTCCAAAGATTAGTAACGAAAAGTTAGTAGGTTTGTATAAACAAATGTGGCTCATTCGTTATTTTGACGAAAAAGTAGATGAGTTTTTTGCCAAAGGCATGATTCATGGTACCACCCATTTAGCTGTGGGACAGGAGGCAAGTGCATCCGGAGTCTGTGCATTATTAGATATTGATGATAAAATCACGAGCACACACAGAGGACACGGGCATTGTATTGCTAAAGGTGCAACAGCTGACAAAATGATGGCAGAGTTGTTTGGTCGTACAACTGGTTATTGTAAAGGTAAAGGTGGATCCATGCACATCGCGGATGTTGACATGGGGAACTTAGGAGCAAACGGAATTGTTGCAGGTGGTATTCCTTTGGCTGTAGGTTCTGCTTTAACTGCTAAAATGAAGAATCTGAATTATGTAACCGTTTGCTTTTTTGGTGATGGAGCCACGAACGAAGGAAGCTTCCATGAAGCAGTAAATCTAGCTTCTATCTGGGATTTACCCGTTATTTTTGTTTGTGAAAATAATCAATATGGAATGTCAGGGTCTGTTAAAGAAATGATCAATGTGGACGACATTGCAACACGAGCAAAGGCTTATGGCATTCCTGGTGTTGTTGCTGATGGAAATGACATTATAGAAATAATGAATGTTACAGATGATGCGATCAAACGTGCTCGTCGTGGTGATGGTCCAACTCTTATCGAAGCCAAAACATATCGCTGGAAAGGTCATTCGAAGAGTGATGCGAAGAAATATCGTACACGTGAAGAGGAAAAAGAATGGCGTGCGAAAGATCCAATCAAACGATACAAGCAAGTTTTAATTGATGCTGGTTTATTTACGGAAGAAACAGCAGAAGAACTTCGTTTAGCTGCGAAGAAAGAAATAGAAGATGCAGTTAAGTTTTCAGAAGAAAGTCCGATGCCAACTTTAGATGACTTGTTAACAGACGTTTATGCATAGGAGGGAAAATCAAATGAGAGAGATAACTTATTTAGAGGCAGTACGTGAAGCAATGAGTCTAGAAATGCGTAAAAATAAGGATGTATTTATTTTAGGGGAGGATATCGGTGTTTATGGTGGAGCGTTCGGTGTTACACGCGGCATGATAGAGGAATTTGGCCCAGAGCGTGTTCGTAACACTCCAATTAGCGAAGCAGGTATCGCTGGTGCTGCAGTAGGTTCAGCACTAACTGGTATGCGACCAATTCTTGAATTACAATTCTCAGATTTTATTACGATAGCATTAGATCAAATTGTTAACCAAGCGGCGAAAATTCGTTATATGTATGGTGGAAAAGGAAAGGTCCCAATGGTAGTGAGGACTCCAAGTGGCTCTGGAACAGGTGCTGCTGCACAGCATTCTCAAAGCTTAGAAGCATGGGTAACGCATATTCCAGGGCTTAAAGTGGTTCAACCTTCTACTGCCTATGATGCAAAAGGATTACTGAAGGCCGCAATGGATGATGACAATCCTGTTATTTTTTATGAACATAAATTATTATACAAAACTTCTTCAGATGTGCCTGAAGAAGCATATAGTCTGCCATTAGGTAAAGCGGATGTTAAACGAGAAGGTTCTGATGTCACTATTGTCGCAACAGCAATCATGGTACACCGTGCACTAGAAGCAGCAGCAGAACTTGAAAAAGAAGGAATCAGTATAGAGGTGATTGACCCTTGTACTTTAGTACCGTTAGATGAAGAAACCATTATTAAATCGGTAGTGAAAACAGGACGTGTGGTTGTGGTTCACGAAGCGGTTAAACGAGGTGGATACGGTGGTGAAATCGCTAGTATGATTGCAGAAAGTGAAGCGTTCGATTATCTTGATGCTCCGATTAAACGTCTGGGTGGAGCACCGTCTCCTGTGCCATATCATCCAGATCTTGAAAAAGCACATGCTCCACAAGTATCGAATATTATTCAAGCTGCAAAAGAAACTTTAAACAAGGTTTAAGGGGGGGTATCATGGCGAAAGAGGTTTTTATGCCAAAATTAAGTAGTACGATGGCAGTTGGTACCGTACTTCAATGGTTCAAAGAAGAAGGGGATTCGGTTGAAGTCGGTGAACCACTTTTTGAAATCATGACAGACAAGATTAATATAGAAGTTGAATCCTATGAAGAAGGAATTTTGTTGAAGCGATACTACGATGTAGATGATGAAGCTCCAGTTAATGCGGTTGTTGGATATATAGGTGAAGCTGGAGAAGAAGTTTCTGATACACCTCCGGAAGTTGTCGGTAGGGAGTCAGGAGAAGATGAAACGATGGATTCTTCGCCAACTAGGAATGATGCTGATTCAAATTCAGGTGTAACTGCTAAGGAAGAAATTGAAGAAGTGGTGGATAATGATAGGAGAGTGCGTGCGACACCTGCAGCTCGTCGCATAGCTCATGAAAATAATGTAGTGTTAAGCATGGTTTCAGGATCTGGTCCTAAAGGAAGAGTACATGAATTAGACGTTATGACATATGTGAATGGAAATAAAATATTTGTAACACCACTTGCAGAGAAAATTGCTAAGGGAAATGGTGTGAATCTCCGTCAGGTTACTGGAACGGGCCCACGTGGCAAGATTGAAAAAGCGGATGTCCTAGCGTTTGTTGAGTCTCAAGAAGCACGATCTAGCTCAAATACTCATGCCACAGGTGAGCGTGTAAAACTAAAAGGCTTACGTAAAGCGGTTGCGGATAAGATGATGGATAGTGTTCGTACGATTCCGCATGTAACCCTTACAAGTGACGTTGACATGACAAAAGCTATGGAATTGCGTAAGGCATTATTACCAATAATCGAACGTCAAACTGGATATCGTCTCTCGTATACAGAAATTATCATGAAGACGGTTGCGTATGTTCTTGAAAATCATCCTAAAGTAAATGCTTCAGTAGTTGGTGACGAAATCGTGATGAACAATGAAGTGAACATTGGTTTAGCAGTTGCTGTAAAGAATGGATTGATTGTTCCTTCTGTGAAACAAGCTAACCAAAAAGGATTAGCTGAGCTTACAGAAACAAGTAAGACGTTAGGAGCTAAAGCTAGAGATAACAGGTTAACTCCTGATGAAATGAGAGGAAGTACCTTCACGATTAGTAATCTAGGAATGTATGCAGTTGATGGATTCACCCCCATCATCAACCCACCAGAAACAGCGATTTTAGGAGTTGGTAGAATTGTAGAGAAGCCTGTAGTAGCTAATGGTTCAGTTGTGATTCTTCCAATGATGGTTCTAAGTCTATCATTTGATCATCGGGCAATTGATGGTGCTCCGGCTGCGGCATTCTTAACGGAGCTAAAGGAATCTTTAGAAGATCCATATAGCCTATTGGTTTAGGAGGAAACGACATGAAAAAATTTGACTTGGTTATTGTCGGTGGTGGTCCTGGTGGTTATGTTGCTGCTATTCGTGCAGCTAACGCAGGTCTTTCTGTTGCTCTTATTGAGGGAAGAGACCTTGGTGGTACGTGCCTAAACCGTGGATGTATCCCATCAAAGACATTCTTAAAACATGCAGAAGCATTCAATCAAATTAAAAACGCTAGTTGCTACGGTATTACCGTTAATGATTTTTCTTTCTCCATGGAAGAGATGGTGAGCCGTAAGAATAAAGTTGTAAAACAATTATGCAGTGGAATTAAAGGACTACTGAGTCAGAATAAGATTACCTTTTATCAAGGTTTTGGTACGGTACGCGATGATAAAACTATTTCGGTAGATATAGGTAAAGGTACGGAGAGTCTCCAAGCAAGCAATGTTATTTTGGCAACTGGTTCTCAACCATTTGTTCCTGAAATACCAAGATTAGATAAAATAAACTATTATACGAGCGATACTATTTTTGATATTGAAGAAGTTCCTTCCCATATGGTTATTGTTGGTGGAGGAGTAATCGGCCTAGAGCTAGCTTGTGTGTTTAATAGTTTAGGCACAAAGGTTGATCTGGTAGAAATGGCCGATAGAATAATACCTACTGAAGACCCCGATGCTTCCGCATTCTTGACAAAACAGGTGGTTGCAAAGGGAATAACAATCCATACGAATACTAAAATCACAGGTTTTAAAGACGTTCATCCTACTGTGGTTGAAATGGAGAAAAACGGAGAAAAGGTTGGGCTTGAAACGAATAGTGTACTCCTATCAGTTGGCCGTGTACCGAATGTAATCGGTTTAGATGAATTGTCCGTTGAATTTGATGGCCGATTTGTTAAAGTCGATAAAAACTTAAGAACTTCTGTTAGTGGAATATATGCAGTTGGTGACTTAATTGGCGGATATCAGTTAGCTCACGCAGCTAGTCAAGAAGGAATATATGCTGTTAATCATATTCTGGGAATTACACATAAAAAAGACTTACCGATGCCTCGATGTATTTATACATTTCCTGAAGTTGCTAGCGTAGGGATGACCGAACTAGAAGCAAAGAAGGCTGGATATAAGGTTAAAACTCAGAAAGTTGATTTAGCTGCAAATGGAAAAGCGATTGCTGCAGGAGAAAACAGTGGATTTATGAAGATTATTGCTGATGAGAAGTATGGTGAAATTCTTGGGGTAGTTATGGTTGGAGCACATGTAACCGAAATGATTAGCCAAGCTACATCGTTCATACATTTAGAAGGAACTGTGGAAGAAATGGAGTCCATGATCCACCCACATCCAACTGTATCTGAAGCACTATTCGAAAGTGCAGCAGCTTGGTTAGGGAAAGGAATACATTATAGTTGATTGAACATAACCCAGGCAGAAATTTGCTTGGGTTAGTTTTTCTATGTGCGCCGTCCTAATAGGGTGAAGTTTCGCTGATAATGGTATTCCACTCTTAGTTCCTTCAGAATAAAAGTGATAATCCTGGTATAATCAGGAATTCTCTTAAACGTTTTAACTGGAATTTTTCTTAATCTAATTATTGTACCTTTAATACATCTCCTTGTAAGACTATGATGTAGATTACATAAATTTTTTATAAACTTTTCTATAAATCAGCTCACTAACATAATTAATTAACACTATAAGTAGAAGGTATACAAATTATTAATGCTGATGATGTAACTTAGGTATAAAAACTACGATTTGACTTTTGATTTGAAATATTAAACTGGTATAATCTACATAAAAATAAGGAAGTAGGTGATATTAATGATTGTACACAAAAGAGAAGTACTCCATGTAATTTCCAAAAACAGCTAAAAATTACATGGAGGTATGAACAATGAAAGAGAGCGACTACGATAATGAAAACATTTTTGAAAAATACAGCCAAATGGATCGGAGCAAAAGAGGGCTAGAGGGAGCGGGTGAGTGGCAAACCTTAAAGAAATTACTTCCTGATTTTCAAGGAAAGAAAGTCTTAGATTTAGGATGTGGTTATGGTTGGCATTGCATCTATGCTTTAGAACAAGGAGCAAGTTCTGTAGTAGGGGTAGATTTGTCTGAAAAAATGTTGGAGGTTGCTAAAAAACAAACAACATCCAAAAAAGTAGAGTATATCCATTCAGACATTGAAGATATATCTTTTGCGGAAAATACCTTCGACATTGTTCTAAGTTCGCTAACTTTACATTATATTGAATCTTTTTCTGATATAGCTAAAAATGTTCATCGTTACTTAAAAGGTGATGGGGTTTTTGTTTATTCAGTGGAACATCCTATTTTTACTTCTGATGGGAATCAAGACTGGATTTATAGTGAAGATGGTTCCATTGCTCATTTTCCAGTAGATAACTATTTTTATGAAGGCAAGCGAGCGACGAATTTTTTAGGAGAAAATGTAACTAAATACCATAAAACATTAACCACGTATGTAGATGGTTTACTGAAGACTGGATTTCATATTAATCGAATAGTAGAGCCTATGCCTCCTGAAAACATGATAAATGTTCCAGGAATGAAAGACGAACTTCGTAGACCTATGATGTTGATTGTCTCCGCAACAAATGAAAAATAAGATTACTCACACTAACATTAAAGCTCATACTTATTATGGGTTCGCATATTTTGATAATGAACAAAAGCGCAAACTCCCGATTAGAAACGTAGCGACTGGAGCGAGTCAACGGAGATAAAGGAATCACGGTGAGCTTGCGAGCTGATGATGACTTATAGTAGGTGATTCATGAAGTCACATCGTTTCTAGGCGGTAGAGCTGGACGTGGCTCAACACGCCCATATTTATCCATATGGGCTAATTTTATAATTTCCGAGACTATTAGAAAGTAGTTAATGTCTATCATTATTAGTTAGGATGGTTAGACACTAACTACTCCTCACCTAAATTTCTAAACAAATAGGAAGGTTATTCTTTATTTTCACGAGATAAGATCACAATTGGTGAGTATTAAGGAGAAAATCCCTCCAGCAAACGATAACGTTTCATAACTTGAACCAGCAACAACCATCCCTGACAAGGCTCCACCGGAAGCTCCAGCTAAAGCAATAAAAACATCCACTGTGCCTTGAGTCTTGGCACGAGTTGAAGCTTCTGTTGAATCAACAATCAGAGCTGTTCCACTAATTAATCCGAAATTCCATCCTAATCCAAGTAAAGAAAGAGCAACAATTAGAAGAAATACAGAATTACCTGGTGCTACCCCTGCTATAACACCCGAAAGGAGTAATGTAACTCCAGCAGAAATCGCCATGGCAGGACGACCAATCTTATCAACAAGAATTCCCGTAAAGAGGGAAGGAAGGTACATAGCTCCGATATGAAAGCCAATCACAAGTCCGATGGCACTTAAATTGTGGTCATGATTTCCCATATGAACGGGAGTCATTGTCATAATTGCAAGCATTACAATTTGACTTAGTACCATAATGGTAGCACCAACTGTAATTCCTTTTTTATTTATTTTTTTCTTCTCAATAGGTTCCGAATTTTGCTTATTCGTATTTATTTGTAACGCTATAATAAATGGATCAGGACGTAAAAAAGCGAAAAGCACAAGACCTGCCAATATAAATGAGACTGCGGATAAGATAAACGGGCCAGCTAATTCTGGAATACCAAGAAAAACAGCAACATCCCCCATAATATCAACTAAATTCGGTCCCGCAACTGCACCAAATGTGGTGGCAACCATCGCTATACTTACAGCAGTGGCGCGCTGCTTGTTAGTTGCTAAGTCTGTCCCAGCATAGCGGGCTTGTAAATTAGTTGCAGTACCTGCCCCATATACGAGTAGAGAAATGAATAATAAAAATACACTATTTATGATGGCTGCAATTACAACACCTAATGCTCCAAGTCCGCCCGTTATAAAGCCTGACGCAAGCCCCATACGTCTTCCAAAACGATTTGAAAGTCTTCCTACTATTAATGCAGCTCCTGCCGATCCTAACGTAAATAAAGCAGCTGGTAACCCTGCAAATGAGTTGGTACCAAGCATTTGTTCTGCAAGTAACGCCCCAACTGTTATTCCAGCAGCTAATCCTGCTCCACCAAACATTTGAGAGATAACTACAATGATTAATGTGCGTTTATATAATTTTTTTTGGTTCTCTGGATTATCTAAACAACCTTGTGCCAATTCATTTAGTTTAGTAGACAAATGAAACACCTTCTTTCCAATTTTTATCTCATAAAAAGTCACAACCTTATCAGCCCATTCTACAAGCTCTACACAATCATTCATCGTAGAGATTGGGCAAGAAGTTGTTTCATCTAAAAATCTTAATTTCAAACATGTTCAACAAGCCAATAATTCGCCATCTAACTCTTCAAATTTATTCATTTGCTCTTTTACATTAAATTTCCCATGTTCCATGCTTTCACAATCAACGGCTTCACCCATTAAAAAGAACGTTATGATCTTTTGTTATTCAGTATTGGCAAACCTAAAAGCATTCCAGAATTTTTTTGATTCTTTTGTTTCTAAAATGATTCCTAATTTCATTTTAATTCCCCAGTTGATTTGTCTTGGAATTGATGCCAATCTTGAACGCTGTTTTCTAAACGATGGGCATTTATACCGTTATTCTTTAAAATTTCTACTGCTTCGACCGACATCAGGCAGTACTGCCCCCTACAATAAGCAACAACATCATAATTGGTTGGTAAAGAAGAGAGTTTTTCCCTTAATTCTTCAATTGGTATCGAAATAGCACCTGGAATATGAGCTTTTTCATATTCTTCTTTTGGTCGAACATCTAATAATACTACTTCACCTTTTTCCAGTCGCTCTTTAAGTTCTGAAAGAGTAATCCCATCCATACCAAGATGAGCATTTAAAAATTCTTCTTTTATTTGTTGTACCTGTACAAACTGTTTTTCTGACAAATTATGAAGAGAAGTTAAAAAGTTCGAAATGGCTACATCTGCTAATTCGTAGATTACGTAGTTCCCCTTTTTCTGAAACGTTACCAACCTGGAATTAGTAAGAGTTTGTAAATGTTGAGATACATTTGCCACAGACATAGTAGTTGCTTTTGATAATGCTTCCACCGACTTAGGACCTTGAGATAGTATGTCAAGAATTTCTAAGCGCTTTGGGCTCGAAAGACTTTTACCTATTCTTGCAAATTCTTGATACAATAAATTTTTTAGATTTCTTTCATTTAACAATTTAAATCACCTTCTTATCTATTCAACTATTTAATTGAATAATTGAATTATAATCGCCATGATTATTCTTTTCAACAATTATGCTCCGTTAGTTAAGAATTGGATTTAATTATTTTGGTGTCCAAGCGTCTTATGTATTAATTATGATAAAGTGAAACTTAAATCAGTTGGGAGTTTTGTTTATCCACCACGGATTGTTATTACCACAAGGGTATGACCTAAAGGCCTTTGAACCAATCGGACATTTATCCAAGATCTATTCGTCAACAGGTTAGGGTGTTAAAGTGTAGAAAGTGTTATTTACATCAAAAGGATTATCACACGTATGAAACACTGACTAAAACTATTATGCTTATATCCAATGTTATCACGAAAAAATATCAACAAAAACGACTAAATGGAAAAAGCCCTATGGAATATAGGGCAATGGCCGCCTAGACAACCTTTATTATTTACACTGACTGACTTGACAGGGTGGATTTCAATATAACTTTGTATACTCAGAGTCTAGTTCAGAGTTTCCTTATCTAAACTTCCCTTAACCCTTAACTCTCCCTCTTCAGGAGATATCTGATTAGAATATGTGCAAAACTACATGTTTATTGCAAAATTACGGCACTCTTGAGCACAATGTAAGCAAGTTTTACCACAATATTGTGATTGCTGATCAGGGTGTTGTAAGCAATGATTTCCACAAACCTCACAAATCTGTGCGCATAACGATGCAATAGATTTTGCAAAATAACTGTTACGTGCAATACTCTTAGCAGTTAACGTACAGATATCAGCGCAGTCCCTCAGTAGTCTTAATTGTTCATTTCTATGGCTAGAACTATCCATTTGTAGAATTGTATATATGGTAGATTCACAAACAGCTTCACAATGTTGGATTGTTTTAATAATTTTATGATAAGGCAAATGACTCTGATCCGTTTGATAGGACAAATGATTCTGATTAAACATTGTATCGTACATATAAATTCCTCCAGAGTTTTTTTAATTTCATAACAGTTTTATGATATGTATGGATATCTACCTATGTTTAAGACATAAGCCTACTTTTTAAAATTAGTACTAACCTAATTGGTCTTTTCAGTTGGTTCACAAAACTTCAAACATAGTTGCATAAATATCGATTCCACAAAATTCATAGTTATCTACTTTTGCTAAAAAACATAAATAAATGAATAAAAGTTCTCACATTATTAATTATAAAAGAAGACAAGATATATAGGAGATGATTACCATAAAAATAAAAAAGAAAAGCATTGTAATTCTAATAAGTGTTCCTTCAAAGTGGATTTAACAGTATTTGCTTATAATGGCTTATTTGACTCCAAAAAGCCAATGAGTATTGAAAAAGTCTATGAGGCTAAAGGGATATACTAAGAATGTTGAGGGGAAAATAAAGGAATTTGAGGAGCATTTTGCTAACGAAGTTTAGATATAACCGCCGTATACAGAAAAATATGTGGAGAACTGATTAAAAAGAAGGTAGAATTATATGAATATGTTATTGATAATTCAGTTGTTAATTAATAATATAAGAATTCATTTATACTCGTTGGGGTAATATGAGAACGTTTTATATTAATTGCAATTCTGGAATTACTATTCAATTAAAGAAAAACGAAATAATTTATGTAAGGGGGATGAAAAATTACCGCAAGCCAAAATGATAAAACCTCTTTTTAAAATTTTTTCCTTCCTCTTTTTTGTTGATAATATCCACTAATCGGCTTACTATAAAAATAGAAGGTGGGAGGGGATCTAGAATAATGAAACTTCATATAATTGCTTCAGTTATAGCTGTTTTAATAATAATTTTTATACTAACTCAAAAAAATATAAAAAAGAAATTAGATTTAACCGTAATTGTTATTGCTGCTATGCTTATTTTTATTGTAGAAAATCAATGGATTTGGATATCGGTTTTCGTACTTACATTAGTTTATTTTGGAATAAAATATGCAAAAAGTACGGGTGATTCTTGATGGATTGAGCTATCCAGCCTAAACCACATACTATCTCAACTAGGCTTCTATTAGTACCTTTTTTTCTAGTACATTATTAAAGTAACTATAGTGTGAGGTGTTTTCCATGCAAGCTGTCTTAGTCTCTTATTTCTTCAGTTTTTTTGCCTGTTTTCACACCTCTGAATAATTAAGTTTATTTATATAATTACTTTAACTCCATAATTCTATATAGGAAGTCATAAGTCCTGTTATTTCACTGACTCAATTTTCACTCCTGCTTGATGAGTAACGTAGTAAATATCAAGCAGGAGAATCAAAATTAAAAAGGTGCCGAATTCTAGTTTGATCCGTCTATTTTAGATGTGCCTTTTACCGGTGCTTTAACACATGTTTTCTTGTGATAAAAAAGAGTAGCAATGCAACGAGCATTTCAGCAATTGGAAGTGCTAACCACACACCAGCAATACCAAAGAACTTTGGTAATAACCATAGTAAAACCAAGATAAAAACAAAGCTTCTTAACAAAATAATAATGATCGATGGGCGAATTTCTCCAATGGACTGAAAATAAGTCATGTAAACGAAATTAAATCCAAGGAAGATATAGCCTATGAAAAACAATCGAATGCCCTGCACAGCCAATTTACGTACCTCATCAGATTCGAGTCCGAAGAGTGATACGAGTAAAGGTGCAGCAAACAAGCCGATGAGAAGTAGGATTCCCCCCAGCGTGAACGATGCCTTCTCGCCAATCCTTACACTCTCTTTGATTCGCACTTTCTCTTTTGCTCCATGGTAAAAGCTAATTAATGGCTGTAGTGCTGACTCTATTCCAAAAAATGAAAGGAACATGAAGCCGTGCAAATAATTGACGACTGAAAAAGCAGCGACTCCTTCTGTGCCAAGCAAACCAACGACTGCTAAGTTATACCCAGCAACGAAGACAAGGGTTCCCGCTTCAGCTAGAAAGCTTGGGAAGCCGATCGAGAAGATGCTTCCAAGCATTTTCCATGACCACTGGAACGAAGGGCTTCTTAGATTCGAATGCTTTTTAAAGAAATGGAGCAATAGGACGAGTAAACCAGCGAAGCTTGCAAGGGCAGTTGCAAGCGCGGCGCCTAAGACTCCTAACTCCAAGACGAAAATCATATAGTAATTTAGCCCGATATTAATAATTGCAGTCGCACCAAGCGCAACCATCGACAAGGTTGGGCTGCCATCATTTCGGACAAAGATGCTGAGCAGCTGTTGTAAAGCAATTAGCCAACCAAGCAAGAACATAATCTTCAAATATTCGACGGTATGAGTAAGGGTATCTGTATTTGCGCCTAGCAGTTTTGCAATCGCCTCTACATTAACATAACCGAAAACGCCAACGATTAATAGCAGCAATAACGCACTGACAATAGCCAATGAAAATACACTTCTTGCTTTAGTCAACTGCTCGCCTCCGGTATAGATCGAATAAATGGTTCCCCCACCAATACCGATCCATAGTGCGATCGAGAATATTAACGAGAAAACTGGCATGGCAAGGTTGACACCAGCTAGCCCTTCAGCTCCGACCCCGTTACCTACAAATATTCCATCGATAAGGATATTTATCGACATCAGCATCATTCCTAATAATGAAGGAAAGAAATACTGAAAAAATACTTTCTTAACGGATTGTTGTTTCAAGTTTGCATGTGCTCCACTCATCTGTCATTCCTCCTACAACTACTTACAAAAGAAAGTATAAACCTTCAAGCTACTTGAAGGTCAATCTTTTATTGATGTTTTTTAAACCACAGGCTCTGCCTGTGTGAGAATTAAACTTGTAGAGTTGTAACAGAAAAATCTCCTTTCGATATAATAGAGTTGGCCGTCAAACCGACTCTATATATAGAAAGGAGATCTACTCATGTCGAGTGACAATAGTTTAGTAAGCTACACATGTTTTCAAACATAAAAAGTCCCCCGTAAAAAGGAGGAAAAAGAGAAGGTAAACATATAGAAGATAATTTAAAATCATCTTGTGTATTAGTTTACGTAATACGTTTATTGCATGTTTGTTATAAATTACTCACTTTTTCATATTTTTTTATAGCTGATCAACACTATTTACTATCCTCCACCTTTTATTCCTGAGGCAAATTTATTTAAAGCCTATGGTTTTAAAAATCTTGATAGTACTGGTAACAACATCTCAGGGTTAGGCATATGGTCCTGTCCTTCTAGTTGAAAATATGAGTTTGGAATCGCCTTGCTAAGTTGGTTGGCAGTATCATGTATAGAGGTAGGGCTTTCTTCGCCAACAATTATTTGTGTTGGTGTAGTTAGACGAGCAGCTCGTGTAACAGGTGGTAAATCCAAAGCTAATGTAGTATCGTAGGCAAGGGTAGGGGCAAGTGCTACCATCGTTTCCCATTGTGGTGATTGCTGCATACCCATAATCACTTCTTTAGGTGTACCGATCCCTTCCAAGAAAATACGGATTGCTTGGTCATGCTTACCACTATCAAGCAATCTATATAATCCCTGACTTAACGCTTTGAATTCTTCTTGGTTTGCCTCATCGTTTGAATAGGCAGGGTCATACATAACCAGCTTTTTTACTTTCTGGCCAAGTCGGATTGTAGCTTCTAGCGCAAGAATAGCTCCAGAAGAATGTCCGTATATATTAGCTCTACCTCCAGCTACGTCTATCATCGCTTCAATGTCTTCTAGTTCACGTTCCATTGCGTATGGCATTGTATTACCACTGTTACCCCGCCCACGTCTGTCATAATTGTAGACTGTAAATTCTTCTGCAAACACCTTGGCATCATGCAAGACTGGTGCAAATGAGCGGAAACAAGTGGCTCCTGTTATAAAAATTAGAGCAGGTCCTTTACCATAGGTATCATAAGCTAGCATTGTACCATCTTTTGATCGGGTTGTTTTCATGATTTATCCCCCTTTATTTAGTTGTTCTTTTAAGCGATTTTATTACCATTTTTCTTAATCCTGTCAACTATATCAAATTATTTTAAACGATACTTCTTCTCGATTGCTATATTATACCATTTATAAAGTGAAGCAGATTATTTATAACTAGCTTAACTAAATAAAGGCCACCCATGTTAACTGGGTGACGATTCTGAGGTCATTCTAAAGAACTATATAGAAAACAAACGAATTGCAACAAGCCATTTTATCTCTGGACGTACAGAAAACTGGCTTGTTGTCTAGTATCATATAGTCTTATTCTTATCTAATAAACTATGGATGGAATAAAAACACAGATTATTTAAACCATCCTTATTACGTTTGGTAATTCATCCGTAAGATATAACTTTAGGAATATATTAAAAATTAGTGGAATTTATACTATGAGACCTGTCCAATCATTTTCCTTTGTATGTTCATAAAATGAAATAAAAGAAAGGAGGATGGTTATGTGTTATTGTCATTCTTGTAATAAAAAACACCATCATCTTTGTGACTGGTGTAAAAAGAAGTTCCATTGTGATTGTTTCCATTGCAAAAAGAAAGAATGTTTTTATTATTTCCATGATGAAAGCCATGACTGCTGTGATCATTGTAGAAAGAAATTTGAAAAGAAATTTAAAAAGAAATGTCGCTTTTGTGACTCATATTATTAAATGTTGGAATTATTAAAACGGTCTAGCCCTCACCATGGTGGGGGCTTTTACTTGTTGCTAGTACTATATTTATATTGTATGTTTCTCCTAAGTTAAAGGTGCAAAAATATTTCTATTTTAGCTTTATAAAAGAAGAGAAAAGGAATTGTTAGGCTTTTCACAATGCATATAGTGCCTATTTGTTATGGCATAGAGGTTATTCCGTAGCTACAGTTCAAACGGAACATCGTATCAAAGCAGTTGCAACTGTTAGTGCAGTGGATTTCGGTGAATGGTACGTGGAGAAGATAGTGCTGAAAGGCAAT
The DNA here is from genome assembly GCF_016919725.2 of Virgibacillus sp. AGTR. GTDB lineage: Bacteria > Bacillota > Bacilli > Bacillales > Amphibacillaceae > Virgibacillus > Virgibacillus salarius. The sequence goes on along the minus strand of NZ_JAJERH010000011.1, from coordinate 50,504 downwards.
TGCAAACACTTGAAGTCGTTGCGAAGCAGCGTACTGTAGAGACAAATGGAACAGAAGCTGACACACGCAGTTATAGTGAACAATTCTACGAATTATCAAATGGTCCAAAGGAATTGTTCTGGGTTGAAGGTGCAACACATGTTGCTTTGTATGATATCCCTGAATATGTAAATCAAGCTGTACCTAAGTTAACAGCGTTTTTTGGCAAGATTCTTTAAGAAATACGTTTAAAAAAGCAGCTTGGAATCATTAAAGCTGTTTTCCTGTACATTTTAGGAAAACAGCTTTTTCATAATGCGAAAGGTTGTGAGCCGTATGAGAAAGAACAGTATAGAAAGGAACGTTAAGAGGATATTACAAAGCTTCAATATTTTGTTTGATTATATTATGTTAAAAATTAGTTAGAAAATGTAACTTAGCCTCCGATATAAACACTTTCACAGCTTCCCGCTGCCGGTTCATAATAACAATGGTTTTTATATTGACCAGAAAAAGGTTGATCATACCATGTTGGAGGGCACGGTGCATATGGATTAAAATACCAAAGAGCATATTTCCCTGGATGTTCCCTCCAATAATCCAAATTCTTTTTTGCTAGTTTTTTTTCAACAGATCTTACCCTATTGTAAAAGAGATTTCCTTTTTGAACAGCTTCAAAAGAATAATTCCCTCCTTGTACTTGAAATATAACTTGTGAAATGGTTTTAACATCTCTAAAATCTAGACAATCTGCTTTAGCACGATTAACGATAACATTTCCAACATATAACATTCCTTGTTTTCCTTCACCTTCAGCCTCTGCTCTCATCATCCTTGCCATCAAGTCAACATCAGAACTTCGATAATTTACTCTTGCCATTTTTTCACCTCAGTTTATTGTATGAAAAAAACTACATTAAAATTATCATTTATAAAGATTAATGTTCCAGTATTTACTGTACCTTCGTAAAGAAACTAGACAATATAGCTAGTAATTAGTAAAATAACTTAACATGACAAGGGGGACTATTCGGATGAAATCAGGTCAAAAAATAAAACAGTATATTGATGATAATCATTTAGATGTAGAATATCTGGAAGTAAACGAGTCCTGTCACTCCGTTCGGGAAGCTGCAAATGCTGTAGGAGGTAGAATCTGCGAGTTTGTTAAGAATATTTGCATGATTAGTAAAGAAGGTCAATTAATTGTAGCAATTGTCAATGGTCAAGACAGAGCAAGTACATCAAGGGTAGGCAAGGCATTACATATAGATCGTCCACGTCTAGCGGATGAGGATGAGGTATTACGACAAACAGGTTATCCAATAGGAGGAGTTCCATCTTTTGGTTTTGCTGCAACCTTTTTAATCGATCCAAAAGTAACAGAATTAGAATATGTTTATACAGGTGGAGGCTCCATTAATTCATTAGTAAAGATAAACGTTAGAACGTTAATAGAAGTTAATAAGGGGATAATTGCAAGAATTCGAAAATAATATTTTATAAAGTGAAACCTCAATCAGTGGGGGGGGCTTACTGCCAGTTATATGTGGGATAAAATCATCATACGTTAAATTTCCCTTTAAATACGCTTTAAAAACAAGGATTTATGATTGTACCAATATTTGTGCTAAGATTAATTTTATGGTTAATAAATCTAGCCATAGTATGTTTTTCGTATCAATAAAGACATCGTGATATAAGATGTTATAATGCTATATTATAGAATTTTACTAGATGTAATAACCACCACTAGTGAATAAAAAGAAGGTATGGAGTTGGAATTTTTAACTGAAAAACTAATAGTTATAGCTTTATTTATCTTTATCATTCATTCTATTGAAACGCTCGCTTATGCTGTTAGGTTATCTGGGGCGAGAGTAAAGATGATTGCTTCAGCGTTATCTCTCTTTAATATAATGGTAATGGTTTCAAGATTAGCTAATATGATGCAGCAACCTTTTACAGGTAGTTTAATCGATACCGCACCAGTTCATAATGCTCAAGAATTTGTAGAAACACAATTTCGCATTCTCATAGGTGCGTCAACAATTGGGACAGTATTTGGAATCCTATTACTTCCTACTTTTATAGCACTCTTCTCAAGGGCAATCATTTACCTATCTGAAGAGAGAGGTTCTGTTCCATCTTTATTTAAGAGAATTGTTTCTTTAGAGTATATGAAGCGTGGATTAAAGCATGTTAGTTTACCAAGATTTACATACTTGAAAGGTACTACGCTCAAGGATATTCCAATTAGATTGTTTTTTGTAAATATGATAATAACCGCAATTTATACAATTGGCGTGCTATCTGCCTTATACGCAGCATTACTGGCTCCTGAGCGTTCGTCCACAGCAATTATGGCATCAGGTTTAATAAATGGGATTGCAACAATACTGCTAGTTATCTTCGTAGATCCAAAGGTTTCGATAGTAGCTGACGATGTAGTTAACCGGAGAGGAAGTTATCAAACACTTAAAAACATTTCCTTGCTGATGATTATCTCGAGGCTATTAGGAACGCTGCTTGCACAATTGTTGTTTATACCAGGGGCGAAATATATCGCTTGGTTTACTCATTTTATTGTTTAATGTTCGGTAAAAGCTACGTGCAATAGTTAGAAAAACACATTTTATGCTGAAGCTCTCACTATAATCAGTGAGGGCTTTCTATTGTTATTTGCGGCTATCATTCCATCAAAATGTAAAAGCGACGATAACTTCGTTACTATCTATTATTAAATCTGTTTCAGCAGTGGGGAGGGAATTGCAGTATTTGGTTTTGAAAAAATGTTTCTAGCAGCTACAGCTATTGCGTTAATCGGAAGCTTACTGCCAATCCGTTCAGTGACAAGTGTAAAGTAAACTAGATTTTACTTTATAAGAATTAGAATCGGAGTCTTTAAAAATATATGGTTCCATAAAAAGGTGGTATGTGTTTAATCAGAACCTGTACCACCGTTTCTCTTTACATTGTAGTTTGTTAGATTTGGTTATGTAATTTATTTTTGGGTAAAATTACGCAGGAATATATTCCCTTTTGTCGAATAGTAGAAGATGAGGGGAGGGAATATTATTAAGCAAATTAGCGAATTTATTATAAATGGTGATAGTTATTTTGGTGAAGGATATTATATTAAATACGATAATAGCTTACATATTACTGACTTTGATCATTCGATATTTAAAGTATTTAGCAGATTATTCAGAAGTATGGTAATAGTAACAGATTTGAAGTTAACTGGACCAGGCGGATTTGAAGTTAGTTTTAGCGGGAGCTACTTTATAGATGAAGTAGACTATGATGTAATAATATTAATTAAAAATTAATAGTCGTAGGGTCTAGGGCGAAACTAACATAGTTAACCCCAAAGCTGAACGATAAAAAAGCATAGTCAAAAAACGTGACTCCTTGAAAAAGAAGAACGCTTTTTCTGCGTGCGATGTATCGCTGCGAAATCTTCCTTATCCTTCGGAAACAGCTGAGCTGAAGATTCCGCAGAAAAACGGTCTTGCTTTCCAAAGGAACTGAAGCCATCGCTGAAAACGTATTATTTTAAAGGAGTGATGATAGAATCTATACATTGAACTGATTCTTCAAATGAAATTGTTCAGGTGATTATGTGATAAATACTTTAATCCGATTGTTAATAAGCTAGTAGAAAAATTTATTGAACCAACAGACGATTTTAATGCTAGAGTTTTATTCCATATATTGTTTAGTGTAACGATTTTATCTACTTTACTAACAGTGATCGGATCTTGGATTGGCATGAAAGAGATAAGTCTAGAACCGATTCAAAACTTCTTTTATGCCTGGCCCGAAATTTTTTCATAGCTTTTTGGATTGAAGTTTTGATTGCACAGCCGACGGCACGATTTGTTATGAAAAATTACACAAAATACAGAAAAATAAGGAGAAAAGCCTAAATGTGTAATACACTGACTTAAAGGTTTTAAGTGTAAACGAAAGATGATGATTAGAAACTCTAAACTTAGTGAAGTAATCTAATAGTTAGTTATAGTTAGGGGATGGACACCGTATTTTATTGGACGCATGCCCTTTCGTTTTGTCTTTTATTTGCTTGTTATTTTAGTAATTGAGTTTTTTAATAGTATTTTTTTACTAAATCAAGAAAATTTTTTATATTGGGGGATAATTCCTTATCTTCTTTCCGACTGCAAAGGTATACAGGTCGTTTAATATCAACGCCTTTAACTTTAACTCTCCCCACCTCTTTACGATTCAAGTGTTCTTGTATAGCGAGAGAGGGTGCTAGCATTACACCATATCCGGCTATAACTGAACGAATAGATTCATTTAAACCATGAAACTGCAAACCTACACGGGGAGGTGTAACACCGTGAACCCTACATAATGAAAAAAGAATTTCTCTTGTAGAGCTCCCTTCCTCTCTTAATAAAAATGGCTCTTGAACTAAATCGGATAGTAATATCTCTTTTCCATCGTATTTGTGACCTATCGGGACAATAAACCAAAAATCGATATCCACTAGGTGGTGGAGGTTTAAGTCGGATTGGTTCCAATCTTCGTTTACTACAAAAGCAATGTCTGCCTTATAGTGAAGTAATTGTTCAATTACTTCATTTGAATTACCACTATATAGTTCTACTTTTACTAGGGGTGAGTCTTTTTTTAGTTTAGCTAGCCATAAGGGTAATAAAAAATTAGCTGGTAAATAAGTTGATGCTATCCGTAAATTTTCTTGTTTTCCATTTTCTAATTGCCTCAGTTTATATTCAATGTCTTTTTCCATATCAAATAAACGTTCAGCGTGTTTAAATAAAAATTGCCCCTCTTTAGTCAGTTTTATTCCTCTTCCTTCTGCTTTAATTAACTTCAATCCTGTTTCTTTTTCTAAATTACGTATTTGAATGGTTACAGCAGGTTGACTAATAGAAAGAACTCTTGCAGCCTCGGTAACACTCCTTATAGATGCCACAGTAGTAAATATTCGAAGTGAGTGAAGATTCATTGATAAAACCCTTTCATAAAAAAATCTTATAAAAAAATTTAAAATATATATTAGATTTATCATTATATAATGTATACCATTTATATAAAGGGTAGTAAAGGGGGGGGGAGAAATATTGAATACACCAATCGGTGAAGAAGAATTCACACACCAGAGAAAACAAAAGAGGCATAGAAAAATATATGTCATTTCCTTCCTTACTGTTATGTCAATAATTGGCATTGGAACATGGATATGGGAAATAAAAGGAGGCAGCTATCATTTCTTCGTTTTAATTCTTATTGGATTAGGAGCCTCTTTTTTGGGGACTTTAGCGGGAGGAGCTGGTTTAATTACTATACCAGGTATGATGTTAACTGGTATTCCAATTCAAACGAGTATTGCTACGAACAAGTTCTCCTCTGGCATAGCTGCATTTTCAAGTGTATTTTATCTCATTCGTCATAAGGAGCTTTCAATAAGGTCTATAATGAGTAATTTATTAGTAGCATTTTTAGGAGGAATGGGTGGATCGTTATTAACTTCCCATATTCATGAAAAGACGATGAATATTGTAGCATTCTTATTACTTAATCTTGCATTAATAGTGACATTGATAAATAAGAAATGGACAGCTAATATCCAATTTAATCAACAGCCTCTTACATATAAGATGAATTTATATATTCCTTTGTTTGTGGCTGCCTATGATGGGGGATTTGGCCCAGGTTCTTCTACATTTAGTATTATTTATTATATGAAAAACAGCCATACTTATATGAAGGCTGTCCAAATGACGAGGGTTCTAATCCTAGGAAGTTGTGCAGGGGGATTTATTGTATTTTTTCAAACAGGATTTATCATATGGTCTTATGCAATTTCAATGGCTATTGGTTCTATTATTGGTTCGCAGATAGGTCTTCTACTTCTACCTAAAATCCCTCAAAAAATAGCTGAAAATCTTTTACTGATAATCATCTGCCTATTAATTATACAGATGATTTATAAATTAAAATAAATAGCACGTAATTATGCTCAATTCAAGACTAGATTAATCCAGGAATCTCCTTATATTTTAATATTCTTTGTTATAAACAAATTAATTATTTTGATTTCTTATATATTGCTTTATTGTAACAATTTATTTGCTTAGTCTTTAAGTTCGATTTATACGCATATTTAGGGTACAAGCACTAAATGATACTTGTTATATATTTGTTGGGATAACATGTCTGGTAAAGCTATTTCTATGTCGAATTATTTGAAAATATTTGTAATATCATCCATTAAAATATATACTTAGTTTATATTTTAATAGAAAGTGAGTGAAACATTATGAAAGTCTGCTCTTTTTACATAACCAATACTATAAAGGTGCGGAAGAGTTAATAAACCAAATAATATTCTTCCGCATAAAAAATCGGAGGAATTGAATTGTTTAGTTATTATGGTAAGTTAAGTACAGAGCTTTATGATTTCACTAAACCAGTTGGTCATTCCGTACAAGGTGATATTGAGTACTATTTTGAGAGACTAAAAGGTACAAAGGGACGGATACTAGAGGCGGCATCAGGATCAGGACGATTCTTAATTCCTTTGTTAGAAAAAGGTTATCATGCTGATGGTATTGATTATTCTAGCGAGATGTTAGCCTCTTGTCGTAAACGTTGTGACAAAAGAGGATTAAAGCCAAATTTATATGAAGCTAATATATGTGATTTTTCATTGCCTTTAAAATATGAGGTAATTGTGATTCCAACTGGTTCTTTTTGTTTAATAGAGAATATAAAAGATGCTAAAAATGCTTTAAAGTGTTTCTATAATCATCTTATCCCAAATGGACGCTTAATACTTGATCTATTAATACCAAGTGATTGGAATACAGGAGAAATTTTCACTTCAACTTTTTCTTTATCTAGTAATGAAGGTATCATATTGGAAAACAAATCAATTGAAATTGATTGGGTTGAACAATATACATTATCTCACTTAAGGTATGAAAAATGGAAAAAAGGTGAATTACAAGACACGGAATTACAGAAGTTTGTCATACGTTGGTATGGGGTGGAAGAATTCAAACTACTTTTGGAGAAAATAGGATTCTCTCAAGTAACATGTTCGGCAGAGTACAATTATCAAAAACCACCTTCGAAACAAACCAAATTAATTACTTTTGAAGCTGTAAAAAAATAATTCATACAAAGATAGTTCTAGTAGTTGAAGAACCCATTTTGGATATTATTCAAAATGGGTTCTTTTTGCTTAGGTTCTTTCATAAACAGAAGACTTCTACCTTAAACGTTGCTACTTATTTTCAGATAAATACCGCTATAGTGATGTTAGCAAACCGGGGAATTTTTTATTAGATACTTTCGTTAATCCTTCTATTAGATCCTATCCTCCTTATGGTAGAACTGTTACTCAATTTTTAGGTGGTTTAGCTAAGATAGGAACCCATAATTCGTGTCTTGGTTTATGCTTTGGTCCATAATAACACTCGATGCATGGCAGGTTAGCAAGTTCGTAGCCTGAATTGGGGACCCATTCTGTATATAACCTTTTCCAAGCATCTACGATGTTTGGAAAGACCACCCATAGACTTGCAGGAATTATCAACGTTTCCATCTCAGTGGGAGGCTCTTCATTATATCTTACTCCCATAAAATAATTAAACTTTTCCTCTGTTATAGCAGCTTCTTTTCCACAAATACCTAGAAGACCTTCTAATGTACATTTGGGATTTTCCCATGACATATCGATTAACTTTTTAGTAAAACCATTCTTTTTTGAGGCATTCCAGAGTGATGGTATTGTTTTAAACGCACGACTTGTTTTTATAGTATTACTCCTACCAACAATTCTCAAATCAAATTCTACATTTTCAATTCTATAATCCATTTCGGAATCTCCTTTAATCGTTATTTGAAAGGTGATTCTAGGATAGGCTTTTAATGGTATGCTCTTTTTTCTTATCGCTGAAGGTTTTACTCCATGCATTTTTTGAAATGCACGAGAAAAAGAATCAGCAGATGAATAACCATATTTCATTGCAATATCGATGATGCGACTCTCACTTTGTTGGATTTCAAATGCAGCGAGAGTTAAACGACGCCTTCTTATATATTCTGATAAGGGTATACCTGCTATAGATGAAAACATTCTAGAAAAATGATACTCAGAACAACAAGCGGCTTGTGCGATCTTTTTATAGTCTATATCTTGAACTAGGTTATCTTCAATGTAGTCTAGTGCATAATTCATTCTATCTAGCCATTCCACGTATTCTTTCCCCTTTCAATACTTACTATATAAAAAAAAGAATGTCTATATCCGACAATTGATGCACCGAAAAGTCGTCCTTTAAAGAAACTACTATTTAGCATCATCGAGCTACTTAATTTTAGCATAAAAATATGATTTAGTTTTACGAATAAAAGTGCAGAAATAAGATTAAAGTTTAATTGTATCAGCTTGAATACATGCTTTGTGGTCTAATCCTTTAAGTAGGGGGCATTTCTTTAAAAACAAACAGTAAATGGGGTACCACCAAGGAGAGATGATACGGATAATTAAAATTTATGCAAAATTAGAACAACCAGGCACTAATGACAGCAGTGTATATCTACACTTCTATGAATCCATAACTGACATTTTATTTTATAAGATACTGTCTCAAGAAGGTTCGCCCGAGTTGGTTAGATCCGAAAAAACATCCCGGATCACTAAAAAAGTAGTGCGGGATGTTGTCTATGTAACATTGAATTTATTATCTAAAGTGTACTTTAAACTTTCGAGACAGCCTATGCATTTTATTCAACTTTAAAATCTACGGGATTAATACAATAATTCAGAACATAAAAATGAATAGATTTAATTTTTTTTGAAATTATCTACCAATCCCCACACAAAAAAAACAATACCTAAAATTAAAGTAATTACAGTAGCAATCATTAAACCGTCTGGAATAAATAACATATGTTCTGCGAATACTTCATCGCTCCATTCTGTTGAACTTATAACCCCCATTGCGCCTGAAATATAACGTACTCCATAAAGAAAGGTAGCCATATATAGAAACGAAATTCCCACATTTATTTTGTTCATAATTTTTATTTCTCCCTTAGTAATATATACATTAAAACTTAACTACACGATATTGACGTTCAACCCATTTTTTCGCATAGACATATTTTGTAGCGTATTTTTGCTCTTGTTTCACCTTATAGGTTTTATATACATGTCTATATTCTAATCTGTATCTTCCGTAAGGATAAGAAGGAGATATATAACTGACGGTTCTGCTATAAGATTTTCCAATACTAAAACCAACAAATGAAGTTTACGCATTTTTAGTTACCGTCAAAGAACCAGAATACGTGTTCGAAACAGATTTAATATGGGAAGCAGTTAAAAAACCACCACTTATTGTGGAACCAGCAGCATATTTCCAACCACTGTAACTATGGCCAATATATGATTTACTTACAGCATACCATTTTTTGTCCTTGTGAACGATGGAACCTTGGTCAAAATTATCGACAAGTTTGTCTTCTTCACTTAGATTATAAAAGGGTACAGAATAATCGATCATTGCATCTGCAGGAATGGATTCTATGTAAAAATCTACAACCGTTTCTCCCGCGGCTAAACCGTCATGTAAAAAATCGTCGTTTGTTTCTGCATTAAACTCGTTTGAAAATTTAGATATTTAGTAATAACTATGACATATCTACAATACTTTCTTGCTTTTTAATATGGCATACATCCAATGAACGAGCTTATTAGCGCAAGCAAAGGTGAGAATTTATATAGAAGGTTATTACAAGCAAATGTAGATTCGCATTGTAAATGTTACGTTGGAGTAAATCATGTTTTTTTCAACTCACTGGTATCAGTCTAGCAGCTAGGAATACCATTCTTGATGTTGCAATCATTATTGCAACAAAATCTCAATTGCGAATATAGGATGCTGTTATTATGCTAGTTGATTATCGTTTTTGACATTCACTAAAACAGTATGATTTTAGCAAATGTATAATGATGAATTACGTTTACTTTAGTTTAGAAAAGCCCCGTCTCAATAATGGACGGGGCTTTTCTGAACGGTATGAAAAATAAATTAACGTTAATTAGTATTTATAGTTCCAATATTCTCAAGTTCTTTATTGTTGCTCAAAGGACAAGTCATTTCGTTACAACGTATGATTTTATTGTTAGCTAATTCAAAAATCGCTATTACTTCAACATCGCCCGTTTCTCCGTTTTTCTTATTTACATGAACAATATATCTGAGAGTTACTGTTTGTTTGGCTTCGTCAAACAGAAAATCATAAAAAGGAGAAACTGACATGGCTGCTACATGCTCTTTTAATGTGACGATATGATTTGTGAAATCAATCATATTTGTACGCACTCCATCGGTTACTTGAATGTATTGTTCACTAAAATATTCAGGAATTTGATTAATATTTAAGTTCACAATAATTTCCTGATAAACTTCCGTAAAAAATTGATATGCTTGTTTTTTATTCATCATCTTTTCCTCCTTGGATAATTTGACCAGACCAAGCGTCCAAAAATCTTATGATAACTTTTAATTCAGATTCAGAAAATTGATCAAGTAATTTAGAATACCGCTCTTTAGCTGTTTGATGTAGTTTGTCATGGATGATCGATAACTTGTGTCCTGAATCAGTTAAAGCGTAATAAATGGCTTTCTGATTAGATATTTTCTTCTCTGCAATGATCATATTTTTCTCAATTAAGGTGTGAATCGCTTTAGAAACAGCTGGTCTAGAAATCCCTAAGCTTTTTGCTAAAAATGCATTGTTAACCCGTGTTGGATTATTCTTAATCAAAGAGACAATATGCATTTGTGTTAAGGTCCATTTATTTCCATCGATTGAATCTTTGTAAGAAGTATAGTTAGAGCTCTTTAATTTTTTCTCACGTTGTACAATAAAATTTTCAATTGCAGCAATTGCTTTTTCTATCTCAGAAGTTTTCATGTGTACCTCCTTTATTTTTGTTAACCGGTTAACAACATTTTAACATGTATGAATGAAATGTCAATTTTTCCAATGAAGAGTACGCATGAGCAAAAGTGAAAGCTAAAATGAAAAGCAAAATACTGATAAATTGAAACTTCAATCAGTTGGGGTGTTACTGCCAGTTATATGCGGGATAAAATACCAACTATAACGGACAAGAGCTTACGTATATTGAACAGGAGGAAAGCATAAGCGTTCTATTTCGAGTGAATATTGACAGTAGATCATTCATTCTTACAATAATGTCATCAAGATGAAAGGTAATTCTATGGCTAGTAGCTATCTGATCTTTTAAGCTATGAATAAATATGATATTAAAAGTGGGGTGATGTAGATGAAGAATATGTTGAGGATACTATTCATTTTGCTAGCCATTATAGTTATAGCTCTGTTTGCCTTTACTGCGTTAGTAAAAAATGAAGTAGCAGATATGCTTAATCCTCTTATTCCTAAGACGAGTGTTTACGTAAAAATTGACGGTACTGCTAAAGAGATGGAAGGACCAAGATATGAATATACATTATCGGGGTATGAAAAATCTGGTGATGTACGAACTGTAACATTTTCGGCTAGTAAAAAACTACGGGAGGGAGCTTATATTCGCTTAACAACTAAACGTAGTTATGTAAAGGAATGGGAGGAAGTTCCATATGATACTATACCAGAAGATGCGAAAGAAAAACTGTGAGTTCCATTCTATTAAATATACACAGGTATGTTGATGGGAGCTAAGTAAGCTTGACAAGTAAATTTGATTGCTCACTAAAATGATCTAAAGACAAGTTACACAAATTGATCTATATGTAAAAAATAAAATGAAACTATCATCAGTGGGGATTCTGTTTATTCCCCACTGATTGTTAGTACCACAAGGGTATGACCTAATGGCCCTTATACCAATCGGACAATTACTGGCAGCCGATCCCTCACTTACTAATATTGGCTTTCCTTGAAGTGGGAATGTTACTACCTGTGATAATGCTGGATACGATAGGCAATGAAAATCAAAATACGATATTTGGTAGCGAATAGTAAAAACCGTAAATATCTTTCATTTACGGTTTTTTTGCGTATGATAGAATTCATGATGTAAATATCTTCATGTAATGCTTACTATTCCGACATTTTATTCGTTTATTGATATTCATTAAACCTATTGTTATATTGGAAGATGTATATATTTTTATATAAAGGGGGTAATTATTTGAGATTTTGGATAGGTTTAGGACTAGCTGTTATTTTTGAGGTAATCGGTGTAATTTTTTTAAATTATTCCTACGGACTAACCAAGCTTATCCCAACGATCATTGCGATTACTTTTTATTTATCCTCTATTTTATTATATATGTGGAATACTAGAGGAAAAGAAGTAGGAGTAGTTGGGGCATTGTTTGCTGGACTTGGGACGATTATAATCCTTTTAATAGGTTTTTTTGCATTTGATGAAAAAATTTCCACACTTAAATTAATAGGTATTATTTTGATCCTAATAGGTGTAGTTAACCTTAGTAAAAACCCTAAACAAAAAGGAGTGGTGCAGAAATGGGAATATCTCTCTTAATGATATCAACCATTTGTGCTGTTGTTGGCCATATATTTGTCAAAAAAACAGATGGCATGACAAAAATAAGGTACATATTGTCAGCATTAGTTTCGTTTATGGCAGCTATAACGCTATTATCCATTGCTATAAAATACATGAATATGGGTATAGCCTTTGCGATATGGTCAGGACTGTCTATTGTCTTTAATAATTTATTTAATATAATCGTATACAAAGAAGAATTTTCTTTTCGTAAATTAAGAGGTCTATTATTCATTATTGCAGGCGTTGTTATATTAGAAGCCTTTTGAATGAATAAGGTAAAACCAAAATAATTACGTTACATACATCTCACATATGTCAATATAGTCAGTTAGAAAGCTATGTTGACATATAGTAGATTATTAAAGTGCTAAGAAATTTTCTTGTTTAACGTAATTTTCTGTCAATTAAGACGTAGATCACATATCGCATATATTTATACTATATATCTTTAGTTTTTAAATGTCAATAGTATATATTCCTAATAGTAATTCTTAAGAATCAGCAGGATGATAGAAGAAAGAACTTTTGTGCTGGTTTTGTACAAACAAGCCAGTTATATTCTTGATGAGGTTAATGGCAAGGGGGAGAAATTACGTAATCAATGTAGTAAGGAAAATCGGCTTTTTAAGTCTATAGATGTAAAAATTACTAGATTCTATCATCTGGTAATAGGGATAAAGCTCAAACTTTTTCTATACCAGCCTGTGTTATTAATGAATACCCTTATCTTAGGGGATTTGCAAACTCCATAATTTCTCGGTTAACTAGCAATAGATCTATTTAGTTATTCTGATAATATGTACCAAACTTCTTAGAAGGTGAAACTTCAATCAGTGGGGGGGACTTTCTTTTCACTACTGATTGTTAGTACCACAAGGATATAACTTAAAAAATTTTGCATTTACTGGAAGTGGATCCATCGCTTACCAATGTTTTTCACTTTATTGCTTGAAGTGGGGGTCTTGCTGCCAGTTATATGAAGAATAAACAGTAATGAAAAACAGAAGCTTGTAACTCTGACACAATAAAGAGAGTAAGCTTCTGTTTCTTATATTTCTATGTATAAATTAAAAACGTTAAGAAAGAGGAGTATCGCTTATTTTTATTATCCTTTTATATGTTAATGCTCTTTAGATTTCATTTTTGCTGGCAGTATTAATCGCTCTCCTTTTTCGTAAATAACTAACAATTTCCTTATAATAGTAAGCTTCGGTACTATTTGATACACAAGTATTGCAACTAGAATACTAATTATGGCTCCTACAAAGACATCTGCTGGATAATGTACACCTACCCAAATTCGTGATAGTCCTAAAATCAAGGCTAACATCATCCAAAACACCTTCGCTTGCTTTTTGAAAAGCCAGAAAGTCATACAAAAAGAAAAGAAGAATATCGTATGATCACTTGGAAAAGAATTATCTACCGTATGTTCTACAAGCTTATGGACATTAGCAAGTTCAGCAAAAGGTTGATGATTAGAATGGAATTTCCCTACAAATTTTCCGACTATTTCTGCTAACACAAACGTAATGGAGCCGCAAATAATCATAAGCTGATTGTTTTTTTGTCTTCTAAACCAGAAAATGACGATGCCTAGAACTAAAAAAAATATCATATATTCAGCAATGAACGTCATAATTGGATTTAGTATGGAAAACTCCTTACCTAGATTATTCACCATTCGAAACAAGTCAATATTCATTTGATTAAGATTCATAAAACTTTCCTCCTTAGGGTTCTGAGGAAAGTATAGTTATTTTATTTACAATATGGTATTTATTTTCCTTACATCATTCTTACAATCTTGCAAGAATAGAGTCGACGAATTGAAAAGGGGATTTGAAGAGAGCTTATTTACTTTATATATTACTATGAGCATTTTTTAATTAATCAAGTTCATTTGACTATACATAAATGGTAATAAATTACACAAGCTATGTTTATAACGGAGGGATAATAGTGACAGTTAACGAAGGATTACAACAAACAGAAAATGCTTATAATCAATTAGTTGAAGTGAATCGCTTAATGGTAGATGCTGTATTTAACGCATTTTTGTTTTCATGGCAATGGTGGCTAGGTATTGGATTATTTATCATACCTTGGCTCATTTGGTTCTTGTTTAGGAATAAGAAAAGTACAGGGCGGCTTTTAATCGGGAGATTTATCACCATCATTCTTTCATTGTTAATTGACCTTATTGCTTTATCATATGGTTTATGGTCTTATCCTATGAAATTCTCTCCAATATCACCTTTATTATTTCTTCCATATCACTTGGCAATGGCTCCCGTTGCAGTCATGTTTGTTCTACAAATTAAGCCAAACTGGAATCCGTTATTAAAAGGTAGTATTTTTGCTGCAATCGCCGCATTTGGAGGAATGAATTTATTTAATGCAATTGATTTTTATAATCCAAAGGGTTGGTCAACATTCTATGACTTTTTTATCTACTTATTTTTAATTATGATAGCGTATCTTTTTTATAATATGGATAGCTATAAAAAAATAACCGATAAATAATATAAGGATTCAAATTGAGTTTATGAAATATGTATTGTAGAGTTAGTCAAAGATTTAGCGATGAAATCAAGAAGAAAGTCTTCTTAATTTCATCGCTTATTTAACTTTGGCCTGATAAAGTCATCTACATTTTTCATTTTTCGTTTCTCTCGATTTGTTAATTTATCTAGTCTACTAACCGCCTCTTCAAATTCTTCATTGGATATTTGCTTAGAAGCTAATAGTGTACATAGCATAGCGTAGGCGATCGGTTTGGTGTCGACATGCACATTTACATCGACATCTGAATTACCGCTATGTTTAACAACGGATTTATTTGTAATGTGTTGATCTGGAAAACCGTCGTCATATGGTTTTAACGAAAATAGATTAGGTCTCTCCATTAAAAATCACTCACCTTTTAAAGGATAAGTGGGATACATAAGAATATATCCCACTATATTTTTTCTTTTTCTTCTTCTTTCTCCTTGAATCAGCATCAGAGCTGACATCTACATAGGATTCCCACTATTAGAGATTTTTGCAAAGGTACATTTCGATTCCTCGATTTTAGATCGTTGTCATTATCATTTATAATAACGTCACCACCGAAGTCATCGCCGTTTGCGTCTGTCACACCTGCTACATCATCATTTCTTCCACCACATCTACTATTTTTCCACATATTATTTCCTTCTTTTCATTGATATAATGCTAATATATTCAATGTTCATATATTTGAGATGGCTTGTGTCTTATGATAAACGTTTTATTTTGTCTGATAGCCAATTAAATGCGGTAACAATCATGTTTATGAAGGAAAAAATATGCCTTCTACTCAGAAGGCTATGTATAATAGTCTTGATTTTATGGATAAAAGAGCAATGGATTAAACTGATTAGTACTACCATAGAGGAGTAATTCAAAGACCGTTACCATTTGGTAATTCAATCTTTGAAAATAAGCCAATATGTCCTCTAATGATTCAACTGTTTGACTACGATTTCCACCAGAGTCATCCAGTAAAATAATATCCCCAGGTGTCACATTTGACTTCACATGATTGGCAATTTTTTAGCCCCTGGTCTTCTCCGGTCTTAGGGCGATTCGTGAAATCACCTCGTTTCTGGGTGCAGGAGCTAGACATGGCTCACGCCCATCTTTATCCACATAGACAAATTTTATTTCCTAGACTATAAAAAAACTGCCAATTGGCAGTTTTTAATGGATGTTTCTATATAGACCGATAACCTTACCTAGAATCGTTACGTTATCGTAAATAAGTGGTTCCATTGTTGAATTTTCAGGCTGTAAACGAATATGATCCTTTTCTTTAAAGAAACGTTTAACCGTTGCCTCATTTTCATCTGTCATCGCTACAACGATATCACTGTTGATAGCAGTGTTCTGTTGCTTTACTATTACCATGTCTCCATCCAAAATACCGGCTTCTATCATACTTTCACCTTCAATGACAAGTACAAATAAGTTATCATCTGGACTCGCACTATTGGATGGCAATGGAATAAATTCCTCAATATTCTCTACTGCTGTTATTGGAAGACCGGCAGTAACTTTTCCAATGACTGGTGCATAGCGCGCTTCATTTCTAGGTATATTATTATCTTGAGAAAGATCTAATACCTCTATAGCTCTAGGCTTAGTAGGATCTCTGCGAATAAAACCCTTACTTTCTAGCCTGGAAAGATGACCATGAACAGTTGAACTAGATGCTAGTCCAACGGCTTCGGCAATTTCACGTACAGAAGGTGGGTATCCTTTTTTTGTTACTTCATCTTTAATGTAGTCAAGTATCATTTGCTGCCTTTTCGATAGTTTAGTCATGTATTGATCACCTCGCACATAGGATTAATTATAACTAGTTTACCATCGGGTTGTTGGAAATGCAAACGTTCGTTCGAAAAACACCTTGACAAGATCGTATGTTCGTGTAATACTTAAAACAACAAGCGAACAAAAGTTCCTATACTGATAAGGAGGCCTGTTTCAATGTTCCAAAAAATAACAAAAACAGACGCATTCTACCTCATTGCTTTTGCACTAACGCTCGGATTCTTATATTATTCTATTATCACTAGTTAATTATTTTCATAGGGAGATAGTATGTTGAGGGCAATTATTTATTGCAGAGTTAGTACAGATAAGGAAACACAGGAAACGTCACTTGCAAGACAAAAGCATGAATTAATGGAATTAGCAACAAACAATCATTTAACGGTTAGTTGTTGCATCCAAGAACAAGAGAGTGGCTATAAGATTGATAGAGATGGCATTTTTCAGTTGCTTGATCTGTTTTCTGATGGAGAGGCAGACTGTTTACTCATTCAGGACGAAACTCGTCTAGGTAGAGGTAATACAAAAATAGCGCTGTTCCATCAACTACATAAATTAAACATACCCATCTATACTTCTTACCATGATGGTAAGTTAGAACTATCTGAAGCAGATTCCATGGTTCTTCAAATTGTTGGCATTGTGGAAGAATATCAGCGAAAAATACATAATGCTAAAATAAAAAGAGGTATTCAAAGAGCTATTAAAAACGGCTATAATCCTAGTAACAATTTATCCAATCAAGATAAGGCACCTGGTCGTGAGCGAAAGACTTTTCCTATTGAAGAAGTGGTACGTCTGCGGGAAAACAATCTGACATTCGAAGAGATTGCCACTACATTAAATGGATTAGGTTATTCCGTTTCGAAGGCTACGGTCCATAGAAGGTATCAGGAATTTCAAAATACTTGAATATATGATATGGTAGAGGTAAGATAAAAAGGCAAGAACACTAATTATGTTCTTGCCTTTTCTATTTTCGTACAACTACAATTTCAAAACTTTCTATATGAAACTGGAGGTTATTAGATGCTATCTAAAGATAAAATAGAACGTATAAATGTATTAGCAAAAAAAGCAAAAGAAGAAGGTCTATCTGCAGTTGAAAAGAAGGAGCAAGAAAAGTTACGTCAAGAGTACTTGCAAAACGTTCGAAGCTCATTTAAAAATCAATTTAAATCGATGACAGTTGTTGACCCAAATGGCAATGATGTAACACCACAAAAGGTAAAGGACATGCAAAATCAAGAAAAAGATAAAGAGTAAGTGTCATGGTACTTGACACACACATTGTTTTGCTTGTGGCAAACTATGTTTCGTTATAGAATAAAAAGAGTATACAAAAGCTTGGAATAGTGGAAGGAGTAATCTTATGTCGAATATGGAACAACAATCAATTAATACCATTCGTACGTTATCCATTGATGCCATTGAACATGCAAATTCTGGACATCCAGGATTACCAATGGGAGCTGCACCGATGGCATATACATTATGGACTGACTTTATGAATCATAATCCTAAACATTCAACATGGTTTAATCGTGATCGCTTTGTACTATCGGCAGGGCATGGGTCAATGCTGCTTTATAGTTTACTACATTTATCAGGATACAATGTAACCATTGAGGACTTGAAATCATTCCGTCAATGGGGTTCTAAGACACCTGGACATCCAGAAGTTCATCATACAGATGGTGTAGAAGCCACCACAGGACCGCTCGGACAAGGTATCGCTATGTCTGTTGGAATGGCAATGGCAGAAGCTCATCTTGCTGCAAAATTTAATACGGAAGATATAAATATTGTCGACCATTATACGTATGCCATTGTAAGTGATGGAGACTTAATGGAAGGAATTTCACACGAAGCCGCTTCACTTGCTGGTCATTTAGGCTTAGGTAAACTAATTGCTTTATACGATTCGAATGATATATCACTTGATGGTGATCTAAATCGTTCATTCTCTGACAACACAGAACAACGCTTCAAGGCTTATGGATGGCAAGTGTTAACTGTTGAGGATGGCAATGATGTAAACGCAATTCGAAATGCTATTAAAGCTGCGCAAACGAATAGTGAGCAACCTACACTAATTGAGATAAAAACAGTAATTGGATATGGGTCACCCAACAAATCAGCATCTGCTGCTTCCCATGGGGCTCCTCTCGGCACAGATGAAGTAAAATTAACAAAAGAATTCTATAATTGGGGACATGATGATTTTCATGTACCACAGGAAGTATACGCAGATTTTAACGAAAAAATTGTTAAGCATGGTGCTGAAGTAGAAGATAATTGGAATCAACTACTAGAAGTATATAAAGAAAGATATCCTAAATTAGCAAGCGAATTTGAACTCGCTTTAAATGGTGAATTACCTGTCGATTGGGAAAAAGACCTTCCAGTATTTGAGCCTGATAAGGATACACTAGCTACAAGAGCTTCCTCAGGTAAAGTACTGAATGCAATTGCAAAAGCTGTACCGAACTTCTTTGGTGGAAGTGCGGATCTAGCTGGCTCGAATAAAACTACAATAAATGATGAAGATGATTTTTCACGCACCAATTATGCCGGGAGAAATATATGGTTTGGCGTAAGAGAACATGCAATGGGAGCAGCATTGAATGGTATGGCATTACATGGTGGATTAAATGTGTATGCTGGAACATTTTTTGTATTTAGTGATTACTTGCGTCCGGCAGTTCGTCTATCTTCTATTATGAATACACCGGTAACGTATGTTTTCACGCATGATTCGATTGCTGTTGGTGAAGATGGGCCAACTCATGAACCGATCGAACAATTAGCTTCATTACGCGCAATGCCTGGATTATCACTTATTCGTCCAGCTGATGGAAATGAAACACAAGCTGCTTGGCGCTTGGCTCTGGAATCGACAGATACACCTACAGCACTTGTTCTTACGAGACAAAATCTACCGACATTATCTGGTACAAAAGAGCATGCTTACGAGGGTGTGAAAAAAGGTGCTTATGTTGTAAGTGATGCGGAGAAGGCAACACCTGATGCCTTGCTATTAGCAACTGGATCTGAAGTTCAATTGGCAATTCAAGCACAAGCTGAACTGAAAGAGAAGGGGATCGATGTCCGGGTTATCAGCATGCCGTCATGGGATCGTTTTAATGTACAAGCTGACTCATATAAGCAACAAATTATCCCATCTGAAGTAAAACGCCGGGTTGCAATTGAAATGGCTTCCCCATTCGGTTGGGAACGATATATCGGTGATCACGGTAAGGTTATTGGAATTGATACATTTGGTGCATCCGCAAAAGGAGAAAAAGTCATCGAAGAGTATGGTTTTACTGTGGAAAATGTTGTGAAACACGTTGAATCAATGATGGAATAACTTTAAATAAGATATAACACGTTTATAGCCAAAGAGGCTGAGACAAAAGAATGAAGAAACAATTAAAAACGAGCGATAATTAGTTGAAATTAATTATCGCTCATTTTTTGATTAGAAAAATTAAATTAGCACCTGAAATAAGTGAGACTCCAGCGGGAACAGCACGAGTCCGAAGATCCACGTGGTAACGTGTTTCTCTTTACCAAGTTAGCTGTGGGCGTTCCAGCGGAAAACGCGTATATGTTCACGGTGCGGCGAAGATCCTCCTATTGATAACATGATTATGCTTATTATGAGTAAAGAAAAGTTGTGTTTTGTCCGAGCCTCTTTTTTATCGTCTAGGAAATTGTAAAATTTGCCCATGTGGGTAAATATGGACGTGTTAAGCCGCGTCCAGCTAGTCTAACTTCTTTAGTCCAACGAAAAGCGACCGATTTGGCTGCTATTTCTTTTAGGAAATATATTTGACGTTACGCATAGTAAATATAACAATCTTATTTTTTCTGAATCGACAAAAGAAGTGCATTTTTACAATACAATCTGACATAATTTTGAAATAGAATCCGTATAATAGATTATATAGAGGGGGAGATCCTATGTATACGTATTCTATCTATTGGATTAAAGAAGAGGTCGCCAACCATTACTTCCATAAAAGTGGAGTTCTATATCGATTCTTAAAGGATTATCAAATGAACTCAGATCGAAAAGACTTAGCTATGCAGTTTAATTATATTACGTATCCATTTAGTTATAGTGAAATTATCAACCATTTAACAAACTATCGACATTTAAGAATTTTGGAGCAAAATGAAGAGAAGGGATTGAAAATTTATAGTAGGGATGCGTTTATTTCTTTACATATAAATGAAAATCAATTAAAATTTCGTTGTAAATCACTACAGGATGCAGAAGAGCTGCTTTTTCCTGTTCTAAGACAAATGCAGCGATTGCTTTTTGTAATAGGAGATAATATTCAAAATTTTGGATGGTTAGCTCCTATTCTTACACATAGCAAAAATCAGGAAGAACAAGTATTGTATTCTTTTCTTTGATTTACTATACTGTATAAGAGACAACACGAAGGAGGAAAGCTTTACATGGACACGATCTGGGTCGTACTAATTGCTATAGCAGCGTTAATTGTTGGTGTTGCTCTTGGATTTTTCATTGCTAGAAAATATATGATGAGCTACTTAAAAAAGAATCCACCGATTAATGAACAGATGCTTCGCACATTAATGATGCAAATGGGTCAAAAACCATCACAAAAGAAAATTAATCAAATGATGCGTGCAATGAACAATCAATCAGGAAAATAGGCACTTATTGATATACTTAGAAGCGTTCATAGCTGCAACCATACCCCTTGCTCTAATGGTAAGGGGTATTCTAATTTCGTATAACAACTTTAAACTTTTGGTTTATTGTCAAAAATAGGAGTCCTATGTAATCGCTTGATTTGATACAATAGATGCATTCATGCAAATAGGAGGTATATCATGTCTGACATAAATGTGTTTATCGCTTTCGGGGCTGGTTTTCTCTCGTTTATCTCGCCTTGTGTGTTACCACTTTATCCAGCTTTTTTATCTTATATTACTGGAATGAGTGTAAGTGAACTAAAAGATGATAATAAAATGCTCAATCTGAAAAGTATCTTACATACCTTATTCTTTTTATTAGGATTTTCTGCTGTCTTTATTATGATGGGATTTGCAAGCTTAAGCATCTCGCAATTCTTAATTATGTATCAAGATATCATAAGACAAGTAGGCGCCATTATTATTATTTTCTTCGGGCTTGTTATTGTCGGTGTATTAAATTTTGATTTTTTGATGAAAAATAAGAAAATAACGTTCAAAAATAGGCCTGCCGGTTTTATTGGATCATTCTTAATTGGATTAGCATTTTCTTTAGGTTGGACACCTTGTACTGGTCCAATTCTAGGTATCGTCTTAACTTTAGCAGCTAATAATCCGGACATTGGTGTGCTTATGATGGTAAGCTATATATTAGGTTTTTCCGTCCCGTTTTTTGTCTTATCTTTTTTTATCGGAAAGCTCAATTGGATAAAGAAGTACAGTACGAGACTTGTAAAAATAGGCGGTTACATCATGATCGTTATGGGGGTTGCTTTATTTTTTAATTGGATGACGGCATTAACCTCATATTTAGCAGGATTGTTTGGATTTTCTGGCTTTTAATGGATTTTCTATATGTTTTATATTAAAATAAGTAGTATATATGCTATAAAGGGGCAATAACCATGTACAAACCAAATGATCTTATATTACGCACTACCTCATCATTGATTGCCTTTATTCTTTTAGGCTTCGCTGTCTATTTATTATTAGCCGGACATAATTCTCCAGGTGGAGGATTCGTTGGTGGACTCATGACATCTGGCGCTATTTTATTAATGAATATGTCTTATGGAGCAGATGTTGTAAAAAAAGTGTTGCCAATCGATTTTACAAAGTTAATTCCAATAGGTCTTGCAATCGCTGTAGGTACTGGAGTTGGATCATTCCTTTTTAAAGCTCCTTTCTTATCACAGACCTATGATTATTATACGTTTCCGATCTTTGGGAAGATAGAACTTGCAACTGCAATGATCTTTGATATAGGTGTTTACTTGACAGTTGTTGGTGTAATGATGACAATTATATTAACAATTGCCAATGACCAAGATTAAAAGGGGGAAAAGCTATGGCCAAAATACTTGTGGTCGATGATGCTAAATTTATGCGCGTAACCCTTTCCACCATTTTGACAAGTGAACAGCATGAAGTTGTCGGGGAAGCTGAGAATGGCGAGGAGGCAATTAAGCTGTATCAAGAATTGCAGCCTGATCTAGTTACAATGGACATCACAATGCCTGTGATGAACGGCATTGATGCAATTAAGGAAATTTGTAGAATAAATAAAAATGCAATGATTATCGTATGCTCAGCAATGGGTCAGCAAAAGGTAGTGGTTGAAGCGATTGAATCAGGTGCCAAAGATTTTATCATAAAACCATTTGATGAAGATCGTGTGTTAGACACTGTAAATAGAGTGTTGAACCTAAAGAATGAGTAATTAGACGATAAGAGAGAGTGTGACTACATAATGTTTTGGTTCATAGCAAGTACGTTAGTTGCAGCATTCATGGCGATAACAATGATTTTCATTCGGTTAAAGGCATCAAAGAAACCAGCTTCCGTAAAGAAAATTATCCTACCGCCATTTTTTATGAGTACAGGAGCACTTATGTTTCTATTTCCAATGTTTCATATTAGCTGGTATCAAGTACTTGAAGCTGTAGGAGTTGGAATTTTTTGCTCCATATTTTTGATAAAGACATCGAAATTCGAAATTCGTAACCAGGATATATACTTGGTTCCGTCGAAATCATTTGTATTTATATTATTTGGTTTACTTATCTTTCGGATTATTATAAAGCTAGCGATAGGAAGTCAGATATCTGTTGGAGAAACAAGCGGGATGTTCTTTCTGTTAGCCTTCGGCATGATTGTTACATGGCGATTATCGATGCTGTACAAGTACTTACAGCTAGAGAAACAGTTGAACATGAAAATGAATACATAAAAGCGTCAGACCAAGCAGTCTGACGCTTTTATTTTTGGTGTTTCCGTTTCCAATCTTGCTCATAGTCATC
Source organism: Virgibacillus sp. AGTR (assembly GCF_016919725.2). Lineage (GTDB taxonomy): Bacteria > Bacillota > Bacilli > Bacillales > Amphibacillaceae > Virgibacillus > Virgibacillus salarius. The sequence continues at coordinate 26,513 of NZ_JAJERH010000011.1, read as the reverse complement.
TTGAGATAGTTGAAAAAATTCTTCATAGGGCTTTGTATCGATATTCTTTTGAGCTAACTTTTTACGCAAAAACTTATGGTCACGTTTCGGAGTTGCAATAATGTAGCCTTCTATTAAAACATCCTGCGTAATGGTAGTCTTATCTTTCATAAGAGCGACTTCTCCTACTTTGCTCGCGATCTTATGCTTTGCAACATCTCTAAATAATTCAGGAACTGGCGAAACCAATTCATCAAGTAGCTCCTTCTCTTCCTCTTTCCACATATTTTTTGTTTTATTAACATAATATTCTTCCCAGTCCATGATTGATTTGCCATCTTCTTTTGGTAACCGCTTGAGGAATTTACGAAACATAAAAAAACCACCAATGGCCATTAATCCAATCATAATGAATCCCCAAATGATTATTAAATAATCAACAATAACCGACATATTTTCACCTTATTCTCCTCTTTTTTACCAAAAATTCGCAGGAATGTGACAAAATTTTTAACTATTTAATTTATTTTTTCCATCACTTATAGTAAGATTAACAATAATTGGATGTTTTTTTGAAAATACATAGTCAACTATATTATAAGCTGAAACAGATTTACAAACAAGCGTCATACTATCAGAGAATAGATCATAAATATAAATTGTAGAAGAAAGGAATTGTTGAAATTTGCGAAAAAAGGGGGAAAAATGATGGGGTATGATCACGGAACCCAAAATAATGAGGAAGCTATCCACATTGCCGAAACAAAGCCGGTGCAATTGCGCTACCCACAATTATCCTCACTGCCTTCATTTATGCTTGCATGGGTAGAAAACAATTGTCATGATATCATAACTGTCTTAGATGAAGAAGGAAAAGTCATATTTAGTTCTAAGTCAACAGAGCATTTACTAGGATTTCACCCGTCTGAATTAGCGGGAAAGTTTTGGCATGAGTTGATTTCTGCTGATGACGCAAGTTATATTAAAGACAATTTTGAGCAAAGATTTTCACAAAACCAACTTTATACCATGAATATACTAAACAGTGATGGCAAGTATATTTGGTCAGAATGTTCTGTAGTAAAATTACAAGATCCACAGAAAGATGAAATTTTCTATTTATCTACTATTGCTGATATACGAGATAAAAAAGAAGCGGAAGAAATGATGATACGTTCAGAAAAAATGTCAGTTGCTGGACAACTAGCAGCTGGAATTGCGCATGAAATCAGAAATCCGCTAACATCGTTAAAGGGATTTTTGCAGTTGCTTCAAGCAGGTGTAAACAGAAAAGAAGAATATTATAATATCATGATTGATGAAATTGAAAAAATGGAGACAATTACTTCTGAGTTACTTTTTATCTCGAAACCACTGACAGATAATAAGAAAATGGAATCCATCTTAGATATGGTTCATGATGTCGTCGTATTACTACAACCTCAAGCAAAGATGAAAAATATTCATATTGAATATTCCGTATCCAGGCATGAAAGCGTATTTTGCGATCGCTCGCAAATTAAACAAGTACTAATCAATTTGGTGAAAAATGCAATTGAAGCAATGGAAGAGAGTGGTAAAATTTATTTAACATCTACATCTAGTGATACCCATGTGGAAATCAGTATAATTGACGAAGGACCAGGTATTCCAGATGAAATCATACATAAGCTCGGAGAACCATTTTTTACAACAAAGCAAAGCGGGACTGGTCTAGGTATTATGATAACGAAACAAATTCTCGAAAGGCATCAAGCTTTCTTAGAAATTGAAGCTAAAGAACAAGTGGGGAGTACTTTCCGCATTATTTTTCCATTATCCAATAAATAATCCCGATCGTTTTTTAATGTTCAAATAACAGATAGTGATTTTCTTTGAAGAATACGTACTATACAAATTAGTGCGAAGTTTGGTGAGCCTTGGTGACAAATAAAACTGAATTGCATTATTACATTATAATTTATAACTAGTAGTTGATGTATCTTGATTTTTATATAAGAAAAAATTATCACTTCACATAAATTTTTACTATATAAAGTGTTGTTTCAATGGTTTGTTTTATGTCACATTTTCCTTTAATATAGAGTAAGTGGGTAAGGTTTATATTATATTGTTAATGAAAGTGAAAAAGATGTCGTACGTTGTAATTTGTATGACATGCATGATGAAAGGGGTACAAACATGGGGAAGAGTAATTCATTTAATGCTAAAAAGCAATTTGAACTCAATGGAAAAACCTACAACTATTATCAACTGAAAACTTTAGAAGAAGCTGGATTAGGAGAAATTTCACGCTTGCCATTTTCTGTTCGTGTTCTCCTAGAATCACTTGTTCGTCAACATGATGGACATCAAATCAAAGATGAGCACGTCGAACGCCTAACTAAATGGGGCACAGAAGCAGGGAAGGGTGTAGATGTTCCATTCAAGCCTTCGCGCGTTATTTTACAAGATTTCACAGGTGTACCAGCAGTAGTAGATCTTGCTTCTTTACGCAAAGCAATGGTAGATATGGGTGGAACACCTAGTAAAATTAATCCAGAAGTACCAGTAGATCTAGTTATTGACCACTCCGTACAAGTAGATCAATATGGTACAGCAAATGCGCTAAAAGCCAATATGGATTTAGAATTTGAACGAAATGCAGAGCGTTATGAATTTCTTAATTGGGCGCAAAAAGCTTTCGATAATTATCGTGCTGTACCACCGGCTACAGGAATTGTGCATCAGGTGAATCTAGAGTATATCGCAAATGTAGTACATGGCTTAGAAGACGAAAATGGTGAGTACGTTGCATTCCCAGACACACTTGTGGGAACGGATTCACATACGACAATGATTAATGGATTAGGCGTTCTTGGCTGGGGTGTTGGCGGTATCGAAGCTGAAGCAGGTATGCTTGGGCAACCTTCTTATTTCCCTGCTCCTGAAGTAATTGGAGTTAAGTTCACTGGAAGTTTTCCGAATGGAACAACAGCTACTGACTTAGCATTGAAAGTAACACAGGTATTACGTGAGAAAAACGTAGTCGGCAAATTTGTTGAGTATTTTGGCCCTGGTTTAAAGGATATGCCATTAGCAGATCGTGCTACAATTTCTAATATGGCACCAGAGTATGGCGCAACATGTGGTTTCTTCCCAGTGGATGAGGAATCATTGAACTACTTACGTCTAACTGGTAGAGACGAAGAGCAAATTGATCTTGTAGAAAAATACTGTAAGCTAAATAACCTATGGTATTCTGCAGATCAGAAAGATCCAGAGTACACGGATCTTGTTGAGATTAATTTATCAGAACTAGAACCTAACCTTTCAGGACCGAAACGTCCTCAAGATTTAATCGCGCTATCAAATATGAAAAAAGAATTTAATAAGGCGATTACAGCACCCGCTGGAAACCAAGGCTTTGGACTTGATAAATCTGAATTCAAAAAAGAAGCAGTTGTCGAGCATCCAAATGGGAAATCATCCGTTATGAAAACAGGAGCACTTGCTATCGCAGCAATCACTTCTTGTACAAATACGTCCAATCCTTACGTAATGTTAGGTGCTGGTCTATTGGCGAAAAACGCAGTAGAAAAAGGGCTCCTCGTACCTGAATACGTAAAAACTTCATTAGCACCAGGTTCAAAAGTAGTAACCAGATATTTAGAGGATGCTGGACTAATGCCTTATTTAGACAAACTTGGCTTTAACCTAGTAGGATATGGATGCACAACATGTATTGGTAACTCTGGACCATTACGCGAAGAAATTGAGCAAGCGATTATTGATAATGACCTTACAGTATCGTCTGTTCTTTCTGGTAATCGTAACTTTGAGGGACGTATCCATCCATTAGTAAAAGCAAACTACCTTGCATCTCCACCTTTAGTAGTAGCTTACGCGTTGGCAGGTACGGTAGACATTGATCTTACGAAAGATGCTTTGGGGGCCGATAAAGATGGAAATCCAATATACATGAATGATATTTGGCCATCCATGGAAGAAATCAAGTTACAGGTAGAAAAAGTTGTTCAACCTGAGATTTTCCGTAAAGAATACGAAGATGTGTTTAGTTCGAATGAACGCTGGAATGAAATTGATACGACAGATGAACCATTATTTGAATGGGATAGTGAATCGACATATATTCAAAATCCACCATTCTTTGAAGGTCTAGCGAAAGAGGCTGACTCAGTCAAGCCACTGAATAACTTACGTGCTATTGGTAAATTTGGTGATTCTGTAACTACAGACCATATCTCACCTGCAGGTGCTATTGCAAAAGATATGCCAGCAGGTAAATTTCTACAAGATAAAGGCGTTTCACCTCGTAACTTTAACTCTTATGGATCTCGTCGTGGAAACCATGAAATTATGATGCGTGGCACATTTGCCAATATCCGTATTCGTAATTTACTTGCTCCAGGTACAGAAGGCGGCTTTACAACGTATTGGCCAACAGAAGAAGTTATGCCTATCTATGATGCAGCAATGAAGTATCAGCAAGATGGCACTGGTCTTATCGTTATTGGCGGTAAGGACTATGGAATGGGTTCTTCTCGCGATTGGGCCGCTAAAGGAACAAATTTACTAGGAATTAAAACCGTAATTGCCGAAAGCTTCGAACGAATTCATCGTTCTAATCTAGTTATGATGGGTGTGCTACCATTACAATTTGAAAATGGAGAAAGTGCAGATTCATTAGGTTTAACTGGTAAAGAAAGCTTTAGTATTGAAGTTAATGAAGATGTAAAACCACATGATTTAGTAAATGTAACAGCGGTAAGTGAAGATGGTACGAAAACAGAATTTAAAGCTGTTGCACGATTTGATAGTGATGTAGAGATTGATTACTATCGTCATGGCGGCATCTTACAGATGGTATTACGTAACAAGTTAGAAGTATAATTTTCACCTATATCTTAAAAAGCCTCTACAACGATCATAATTGTAGAGGCTTTTTTCTATAATATTATGAAGAGATAATGGTGAATTTTTTACGAACGATAACGTATGTAGCTTTACAAACCCAATTATTTTACATACCATTTAATAAGGATAGGAAAATAGAATAGAAAATCGCATTTATAATGATTAGCAAGGAGACATCGTGTATGTTAAAAAAAATAGTTGGAATTACTGTGATCATCGTGCTAGCTGGAATTGTACTTTTTAACTATGTTCAACAACGAAACGAAGTTTCAAAAGAAGATAATGAATATAATGTAAGCGGTGATACAGATGCTGAAGGTGGTGCTATTTCTTCAGTAGAAAAGGACAAAGTACTTCAACCTGGTGATACTGCACCTGATTTTCAACTTGAGACACTTAGTGGAGATACACTAAAACTGTCTGATTTACGAGGTAAAAAGGTTATTCTTAATTTCTGGGCAACATGGTGCCCACCTTGTCGTAAAGAAATGCCAGCAATGCAAGACTTCTATAATGAACATAAAGAGAATGTAGAGGTTGTAGCCGTTAATTTAACTGACTCAGAAAAAAAGGAAAAGGATGTTCACAAATATATTAATAAGTATGACTATACATATCCTATACCATTGGATCGAAAATCGAAGGCACGTAATATGTACCAAGTATTTAGTGTTCCAACAACTTATTTTATTGATACAAAAGGAAAAATCCATCAAGTGAAGCCCGGACCAATGACATATGAATTTATGAAAGATACTATTAATTCTGCTAATTAAGGTATATATTTAAGCTAAACTGGTAAAGCTTCTTCTAAAAAGGAGTGAATTACCATTTCTTTAAAGAAAAAACGTACGTTTGATGAATTAGTGAGTGAAAATCGTCAGCAAATATTAAAAGACAGATCACTCATGGACAAGATCGAAAAGCAATTGGAATTAAAAAGAAAACCTATTCAAAAAGAAGTTCAATAAAATAGATAGAAGTTTAATCACTTTCCATTCGTGGGAAGTGTTTTTTTGGATAAATTTTCTAGTATATAGATGCATTCACAAGAAATAATAGGTGCAGACAAAAGAAAGGAGGGATTTATTCATGACGACAGATAAATACCAGCCAAAGCCAGATGATCGTAGTGATAATGTAGAAAAGTTACAGGATATGGTTCAGGATACAATTGAAAATATGGAACAAGCACATGAAACGATGCAATTTTCTTCCGGTGAAGAGAAAGAAGCTATAAAAGCAAAAAATAAAAGAAGAGAGCAAGCCATTGAAGGTATGCGAAAAGAGATAAAGGACGAACATGAGCATAATGAGTTGAATTAAGTGAATTCCCCCGATACTAGGTTAAAGTGAATCGGGGGATTTTAAGTCGCTGTCACTTAATATTTAGAAGAAATATGTTAAGCTATATGTTGAGAGAAAAAGAAGCTGGGAGGAATAATCAGTGCAATCAGTCAGGACACCAATTGCAGTCAGATATCAAGAAACAGATCAGATGGGTGTTGTTTACCATGCTAATTATCTTGTATGGTTTGAGATTGGAAGAACAAAATTTATCGAATCTCTTGGTTTTCATTATACAGATATGGAAGAGCATCAAATCGTGTCTCCCGTTACAAACGCAACGATTCAGTTTAAAAAGCCAATTCGTTATGGTGAGGATGCATTTGTGAAGACATGGCTAGAAACATACGATGGTATTCGAACGGTATATGGCTATCAGATTTTAAATCATAAAGAAGAAGTAGCTGTAAGCGGAACAACAGAGCATGTTATAGTGAAAAAAGATACGTTTAGACCATTATCCTTAAGAAAAGCTTTTCCTGATTGGCATGAAGCTTATACAAAACAATTAAATGAGGAATAATCATGGCTTTTGGAATAGATCGTAAGGAAATATTGAGGTGGAAAAATGAGATTAACGCTGGAAAAATAGCATTCCTAACTCATTATTGGATAGATAATCGTTTTCCAGGATGTACTACAGTTACAAAGGTGGGCTGCAAAAATGTAGATCAGTTGATTTCTTGGGGTGAACCATATGGTCTAATGCCTCAATGGATTGATCGTAAATTAAATTACCCCCATTTTGACTTATTTGGTGAAAAGCAAAGTGAAATATTACGTAAAGAGGAGCAATGGGAACAAATAGAAAGATTTCGATTATAACATAGAAATAATTCCATCCTTACTTGTATAGATAAACAAGCAAAAGGGAAACTTCCTAGAGAGTTCCCTTTTGCTAATAACCGCTATGTTTAGTTCGTAATATACTTCATAGTGGGCTCCTGTTTTTTTCTACTGTAGCTGATCTTAAGATCCTTATCTTCAAAATACCATTCATCTTTTGTTTCAACAAAAAAGGTGACACCTTCAACCTCAATGGAGGTATGTAGATCTTCCGGCTTTTCATTGCTTACACCTAATGAAAAGCCGGGCACATTTCCTCCAATGCCACCATATCTTACAAAAAATCGAACATAGGAAGTATCTTCGTCTATATCTAACTCTTTTTTATACCATTTTGCAGCTTCTTTACTAATTTGTATATTCAATGAAGACAACTCCTTTGTTTCTCTATCTATTATCATCTTGCTTTTTTCTCTTTTCCGGTACTAAATCTACTCCACCAGCGTGAAACGGGTGGCATTTGCTAATTCGCTTCACGGTCAAATACGTTCCCTTCCATACGCCAAAACGTCTATATGCTTCAAGTCCATACTCCGAACAAGTAGGGTAGAACCGGCAAGTTGGTGGTGTGAATGGACTAATAGCTGATCGATAAAATTTTATTAATCCAATGAAGAGATATTTCATAGATATGACCTTCTCTAATAAGTTTCATTTTCTTTGTCATAGCTGACTGTAGCAATAGCATCATGCATATGAATGGATTCTTCATTCCGACAGCTAACTTTAAATTTCGTTATAAATGGAAGCTCATACAAATCCGCTGCGACTAGCCTTACCACATCTTCTACAAATCTTGGATTCTCATATGCCTGTTCCGTAACCATTTTTTCATCTGTTCTTTTTAAGATTGGATGTAATCTTGCACTTGCATTGCTCTCAGCAGCCTCTAATAATATGGCTTTCCAATCTGATAAAGATTCATCATAGTCTTCTGATAATGATACTTCGATCTTGACGTTACCTCGTTGGTTATGTGCGCTATACTCACTAATCTCTTTCGAGCATGGACATAGCGTTGTAATCGACGCAGCTAAAGATACAGCCAATTGATAACCGAGCTGTCTATCATAATTAATGCTAATGGTAGCATTGGCATGATTCATTCCAGCAAGTCTGGTATCTGGGGCATGTCTCTCATAAAACCAAGGAAAGCTCACCTTAAGGGAGGCATCCTGTTGATCTAATCGTTCCGCTAATTCTTTTGCAAACGATGTTAATGTATGAAGATCCATTGCAAACCCATTAGCATGATAATTTGCTAACTGTTCCGTAAAGCGACTCATATTTGTTCCTTTGTTTGATTGCTTCAAGCTAGATGTAAAGGTAAATTCACCAATTGTAGTTTGCTTGGCTGGAGTTAAGGAACTGTATATGGTTATTGGATGTTTTACCTTAGTAATTCCAACTGCATCCAAATCAAATAAGAAGTCCTTTTTCGTATTTTGCAAATCTGCCATATGCACTTTATCGACAGGTTTTGTTCTCGGGACCGGCATTACAGAACCAAATAATTTATGACGTTGTTCTTTGTTAGGCAATTTCTTCTTTGGGAATGTCTGTGTATTATCCATAACATCGTCCCCTTTCTCTTTGCTAATAAAAGTATACTGTAGGTGTTATAAAGATTCAATGTATAGGTTTTGATAGGAAAGAATTACATCCAAGTAATTTTCGGTTCTGTTTTATTCTTTATCCGCTTAATATTCTCTCTATGTCTATAAAAAACGAAAATTGTAAGTATTGTCGTAACAATGATAAGCCCAATATCCTTAAAAAGGATCGACAAAACAATTGTAACGATACCTGTTATCATCGAGGACAAGGAGACGTATTTGGACAGATAGAGACTTAGCAAGAATGTGGTGATCATAATAATAAATAATAATGGATTAATTCCTAAAATAATTCCCCCTGATGTTGCTACTGCTTTCCCACCTTTAAACTTTGCAAAAATAGGATACGTATGCCCAGCTACGGCAAATAAGCCAACTACGAGACGATAAACATCAGCATCGAATATAAGCGGAATTAATGTTGCTGCTGTTCCCTTTAAGATATCTGCAAGTGTTACGATTATTCCTGCTTTAATTCCTAATACACGAAACGTATTTGTCGCGCCTAAATTCCCACTACCATGTTGGCGAATGTCTTTATTATATCCCAGCTTGCCAACAATTAATGCTGAAGGAATAGAACCTAATAAATAAGCAATAATAGCAAACAAAATGTACTCCATATAAATTCCTTCTTTCTTCATTTATGTATGTATCAAACAAACAGGAGATACGATAGATGAGGCTTATTTTTAAAACTGTTGCTGCAATTTCATCATTCAATTTGCATGAATATAAGGAAAATACATACAGTTGATTTTCCACGCTATAAACGGAAAGTTCCGAGCAGCTTCGTTACCCCAGACTATTATCTGGACACACTTTTTCTCCGCAGCTGTTGTTACTTTCTGATTATAAAATGAAACCGCTCTTCTCCATTTACGGATTATTAGAGTTTCTCCAGTATTAACTGGTTACAAGGCCCTTACGAGTAAAACCATAGAGGGTAAGGAGAGATTAGAGACTTTCCACTAATTTATGCCTCCCTTTCATTTTATAGAATTGTAAGGGGGATTGGTGGAAGTGAGCACGTATGAAATTGATTCCAATCATAAAAAATAAGCTGCTTCTTATTTTAGCACGAACACAGCGTTTTAAGAACCATATTTCATGATAAGTTTATTATGTTTGAGATCGTTTCATTAGGGGAAATAACTATATTGCTTTAACATAGGGAATAATTAGAGAAGGAATAGCTAAGGAGGAAGCCATGATTGAATTTAAACATATTAAAAAAATCTACCCAGATGGAACGGAAGCGATAAAAGATATTTCCTTTCGTGTGGAAAAAGGGGAAATCATGACTCTAATCGGACCTAGTGGTTGTGGCAAGACAACCACAATGAAAATGGTAAATCGTTTAATTGAACCTACGTCAGGTGAAATATACATAAATGACAAAGCCATTGATTCCTATAATATCCATGAACTAAGATGGAATATAGGCTATGTACTGCAACAAATTGCATTATTTCCCCACCTAACGATCGATGAGAATATAGCAGTTGTTCCAGAAATGAAAAAGTGGAAACGTAAAGCGATTAAACAACGAAATCGAGAATTGTTAGATATGGTTGGGTTAGATCCTGCAACTTTTCAAAACAAAATGCCGCGAGAACTATCTGGTGGTCAGCAGCAACGGATAGGTGTCATTAGAGCATTAGCTGCAGATCCTGATATCATTCTAATGGACGAGCCTTTTAGTGCATTAGATCCTATTAGCAGAGAGCAATTGCAAAAAGATATTCGTTCATTGCAAAAAGAAATAAAAAAAACTATTCTTTTTGTTACCCATGATATTGATGAAGCGATGGCATTAGGGGATAGGGTTTGTTTGATGAAGGATGGAAAAGTTGTCCAACTTGATAGGCCCCAAGATATTATTTTGCATCCACAATCTCCATTTGTTAAAGACTTTATTGGTGAAAGGAAATCTCCATGGCAAACAGCGGTAGATATTATAGCTGATCCATCACAAAAACACGTCCTTTCTCAATCATCCTATAATAACTGTAATTACTCTAAGTTACAAACTTATATTGTGCGTGATGAAAATAATATGTATGTGGGCTTGTTACAATCTGGCATTCTAACAGATGGAATTCGGTTAGAGAATGACCTGCCCTTAATTAAAGCTGTGGAAATTATTGAATCATCAAATCAAACGATTTATCCAGTAGTCAAAGCAAATAAACTGGTAGGGGTCATTAGTTATCGCGATATCGTGGCATATCTAAAAAGTAAAGCCGTAGTAGCGAATGGAGTGGTTCAATCATGAACGATTTCATTACAGTATTTCAAAACAGACAAGATATGTTTTGGGAAACCATTTGGGAACATTTGCAAATCTCATTACTATCATTAATAATTGCAATTGTCATTGCTGTACCATTAGGTTTAGCTTTAACAAGGTATCCTAAAATTGCTGAACCAATTATTGGCATATCTGCAGTCATGCAAACGATCCCTAGCCTAGCTGTGCTTGCTTTTTTAATTCCTTTTTTTGGTATTGGAACATTACCAGCCATCATTGCATTGACTGCTTATGGATTGTTACCGATACTTCGAAATAGTTATACAGGGATTAAAGAAGTAGACCCTGCATTAAAAGAAGCTGCTACTGGGATGGGGATGAATTCGTTTAAGCGATTAACAAAGGTAGAGCTTCCGATAGCAATGCCCGTTATCATGGCAGGAATTCGTACTTCAATGGTTTTAATTGTCGGTACTACTACACTTGCAGCGCTTATAGGGGCAGGAGGATTAGGGGAGTTAATTCTTCTCGGTCTTGATCGCGGAGCAGATGTTAACCTCATTTTACTTGGTGCAATACCCGCAGCTTTATTAGCAATCATATTGGATTTTATACTACGTGGGTTTGAGCGCATCTCCAGAAGGGCAGGCTTTAAAGCTTTTCTTTCCATGCTATTAATAGCTGTTTTAATTGTTGTATCTCCATTTATTTTTAGTAATTCCAGACAAGCTGATTTAGTAATTGGCGGTAAACTGGGTGCAGAACCTGCTATCTTAATCAATATGTATAAATTACTAATTGAGCAAGACACGGATCTTACGGTAGAATTAGAAGCAGGCTTTGGGAAAACTTCATTGGTATTTGATGCACTAAAGGAAGGGAGCATCGATATTTTTCCTGAATTTACAGGGACAGCCATTGTAACCCATTTAGGCGACCAAGCGAATAGTAATGAAGCAAATCAAGTCTATGAACAGGCAAAAAAGGGTATGAACGAACAATATGATATGGCATATTTAGAACCGATGAAATTTAATAATACGTATGCTGTAGCTACTACCAAGCAATTAGCTGAACAATATAGTCTAAAAAATATTAGTGATCTTAAACAAATAGAGGATAATATAACTGCAGGATTTACATTAGAGTTTAAAGACAGATATGACGGGTATGTAGGTATGCAGGACAAATATAATTTAAATATAAACGATGTACGCACCATGGATCCTGGGTTAAGACAAGATGCATTAACGACAGGCGATGTAGATATCATTGATGCCTATGCTACAGATAGCTATATGATTGAATTAGATTTAGTTACTCTAGAAGATCCGAAGAATCTATTTCCCCCATACCAAGGAGCACCACTAATGAAGAATGAAACATTAGATAAACACCCAGAATTAGAAACGATATTAAACAAGCTCGCAGGGAAAATTACAGATGAACAAATGAGAAAAATGAATTATCAAGTAGATTATGAAGACAAATCTCCAGAAGAGGTCGCTGAACAGTTCTTAGAAGAACATGACCTCATTGTAACGGAGTAGAAAGGGGATATTTATGCGTTGGGAAAATCCATCAAATGACAGACTAAAGCAAGTTTTGACTACTGCAAAAACAATTGCTGTTGTAGGTTTATCTTCTAACCCAGATAGAACCTCATATCAAATTGCTCAAATTATGCAAAAGCAAGGGTATCGAATTATTCCTGTAAATCCTACAATAAGTGAGGTGCTTGGAGAAAAATCGTATCCTTCATTAACAGATGTTGAAGAGCAGATCGATATTATTAATGTGTTTCGTAGGCCAGAGCATTTACTTGATATCGCTAAAGAAGCTGTACAAACCAATTGTAGTGTTTTTTGGGCACAGCAAGGGATAAGTAATGAGGATGCCTATGATTATTTGAAGAAACATGATTTCACGGTTATTATGGATTTATGCATTAAAGTTGTACATGCCGTATTAGTAAAATAACGAAGCTTACAGGATGGCATATTCATGCCATCCTCTTCCTTTTCCAAAAGGTATACACCTTTTGGAATGCTATAATGCCATTAAAGAGATGTAGTAAGTTAAAATAGTGTCTCAAAGCTACTTAACTATAGTTGACCCATGCAAGATAAAAGGAAGTGTAGTATACTTAAGTACACCGCTTATGGTTAATACTGGCAAGTACAAAGCATTATCAGCTCATCATATGATAGATAGCACAAAACCTCGGTAAGCGATGTTGGCTACGTAAAGAGGAGACTTAGGCTTTACAAGTTGGTAAAAATTTAAAATTGATGCGGCATGACAGATAGGGATACCTATCATTTTTCTTTCTTAAGGATATAGTATATACGCAAAATATAATTAGTCTTTACAGAAACAAACATTCGTTCTATTATAGTGAGAGAAAATCTGGATATACTTTTTATATTATACTAAGAATTAATAGATGAATGTGCGCAACATAATGAATTTAGTTGAGAACAGATGCAAGATACTACGACTTAAATAAATGAAAGTTAGGTTTTGCATGAGCAAAGGGCAGAGCGTTACTCACTGGTAATGATTCGAACAAAGTAATCTACGTAAGAAGGGAGCAGTTTTGAATTGGCTCAACAACCTATGCAATATAGTGATGACTCAATACAGGTACTTGAAGGATTAGAAGCAGTCAGAAAAAGACCTGGAATGTATATAGGAAGTACAGATCTCCGTGGTTTACATCATCTCGTATTTGAAATTGTTGATAATGCTGTAGATGAAGCTTTAGCAGGATTTGGTGAAACGATAAAAGTAACCATACATAAAGATAATAGTATTTCAGTAGTGGATAAGGGTCGAGGTATACCAACTGGAATGCACCGTACTGGAAAGTCCACACCTGAGGTCATTTTTACAGTATTACATGCAGGAGGAAAGTTTGGTCAGGGAGGCTATAAAACAAGTGGTGGACTACATGGGGTTGGCGCTTCTGTTGTCAATGCACTCTCTGAATGGTTAGAGGTAACTATTCATCGAGAGGGGCACACCTATTTTCAACGATTCGAAAACGGTGGTAAGCCGGTTGGTTCCCTTGAAAAAAAGGGGACAACGAAAAAGAAAGGATCGACCATTCACTTTAAACCAGATCCTGGTATTTTTACAACCATTGTATATGATTTTGAAACCTTGTCGGAACGGTTACGCGAGGCAGCCTTTTTGTTAAAAGGGCTAAAAATTCAACTATCTGACCTTCGTAATAATCAACATGAAGAATATCAATTTCCAGATGGTCTCAAGGCTTTTGTACATTATTTAAATGAGGAAAAGGACACGCTTCATCCTGTAGTTGCATTTGAAGGAGAGCAACAAGGGATAGAAGTTGATTTTGCATTTCAGTTTAACGATGGCTATGCCGAAAGTATGCTGTCTTTTGTTAATCACGTCCGAACAAAGGACGGTGGAACACATGAATCTGGTGCTCGCACAGCAATTACTAGAACGTTTAATGATTATGCGCGTCGGGCAGGATTACTTAAAGAAAAAGATAAGAATCTGGAAGGAACAGATATACGAGAGGGCTTTACTTCAATCGTTTCTGTTCGTGTGCCAGAGGAAAAACTTCAATTTGAAGGTCAAACGAAAGGAAAATTAGGTACACCTGAAGCACGATCAGCTGTTGACGCCATTGTTTCTGAGAAGTTATCCTATTTCCTTGAAGAAAATCCGGACGTCTCGGGACTGTTAATAAAGAAAGCAATCAAAGCGAAAGAAGCAAGAGAAGCTGCCCGAAAAGCGAGAGAAGAGGCACGTACTGGTAAGAAAAGAAAAAGAAAAGATACCATATTAAGCGGGAAATTAACACCTGCGCAATCAAAGAATCCAAAACGTAACGAATTATATTTAGTTGAGGGTGATTCGGCTGGAGGGTCTGCAAAGCAGGGTAGAGATAGGAAATTCCAAGCTGTATTACCTCTACGTGGTAAAGTAATCAATACCGAAAAAGCGAAGCTTCAAGATGTATTTAAAAATGAAGAAATCTCAACCATCATCCACACCATTGGTGCGGGAGTAGGCGGAGATTTTGATTTAGATGATGTGCAATATGATAAAATCATTATTATGACGGATGCTGATACAGATGGGGCACATATTCAAGTATTATTACTAACGTTTTTCTACCGCTATATGCGCCAGCTAGTGGAAGCAGGAAAGATTTATATCGCTCTCCCACCTTTATATAAGATCTCTAAAGGAAAAGGAAAAAAAGAGAAGGTTGTATATGCATGGGATGAGGAAGAAATGAAAAAAGCGACACTTACGTTCAAGAATGGGTATACGCTGCAGCGCTATAAAGGTCTTGGTGAAATGAATGCAGATCAGCTATGGGAAACAACCATGAATCCTGAATCTAGAACGCTTATCCGTGTAACCATTGATGACTTAGCTAGAGCAGAACGACGTGTAACAACATTAATGGGGGACAAGGTAGAGCCGCGGAGAAAATGGATTGAAGGCAATGTAGAGTTTGGCTTAGATGATGAATCAAATATTTTAGAAAATGATAAAATTCATACAGAACAACAACAATAATTAAAGTATAACCATAAGGGGGGGTTGGTTTGTCACAACCAGAAACGTATTTAGACCTTCCGTTAGAAGAAGTAATTGGAGACAGATTTGGAAGGTATAGTAAATATATTATTCAAGACAGAGCATTACCTGATGCAAGAGATGGGTTGAAACCTGTTCAAAGAAGAATTCTTTATGCTATGCATGAAGAGAAAAACACGCATGATAAAAATTTTCGTAAATCAGCAAAAACCGTTGGTACCGTAATTGGGAATTATCATCCACATGGTGATTCCTCTGTATACGAAGCGATGGTTCGTCTTAGTCAAGAATGGAAGGTAAGGAATGTCTTAGTAGAAATGCACGGAAATAATGGTAGTATCGATGGCGATCCACCTGCTGCAATGCGTTATACAGAAGCTAGATTATCAAGTATCGCTTCTGAGTTATTACGTGATATTGATAGGGATACGGTTGATTTTATTCCAAACTTTGATGATACCATTATGGAGCCTGTGGTCCTTCCTGCAAAGTTCCCGAATTTACTAGTTAATGGTTCAACAGGAATATCCTCAGGTTACGCTACGGATATACCTCCACATAATTTAGAAGAAGTGCTTGATGCAGTTATATTAAAAATTGATAAGCCTGCAGTCACTACAGAAGAATTAATGGAAGTTATTAAAGGTCCCGATTTTCCTACTGGAGGAATCATTCAAGGTGTGGAGGGCATAAAAAAGGCGTATGAAACAGGGCGCGGCAAAATAGTAGTTCGTGGTAAAACAAAAGTAGAAGAGGTACGTGGCAATCGTCAGCAAATAGTCATTGATGAAATACCGTATGAAGTAAATAAAGCCAACATGGTTAAAAAAATTGATGAATTGAGAATCGATCGGAAGGTAGAGGGAATTGCCGAAGTCCGTGATGAGACAGATCGTACCGGGTTAAGGGTAGTCGTCGAACTAAAAAAGGATGTAAATAGTGAAGGTGTTCTTAATTATCTGTTCAAAAATACAGATTTACAGGTTACTTATCACTTTAATATGGTTGCCATTCAAGACAAAACCCCTAAGCTCCTTTCATTAAATGAAATGCTTGATGCCTACATTAGACATCAAAAGGAAGTTGTAACTAGACAAACAGTATTTGATTTAACGAAGGCCAAGGACCGTGCACATATCGTAGAGGGGCTAATGAAAGCTATATCCATCCTTGATCAAGTTATCGCAACTATTCGATCATCTAAGGATAAGCAAGACGCTAAACAACGATTAATCGCAAACTATGGATTTACAGAAGCACAAGCAGAAGCTATTGTAATGCTTCAGCTCTATCGCTTAACAAACACTGACATCACTACACTTCAGCAAGAAGCTGAAACACTTCGAGAAAAAATTAAGGAACTAGAGCATATATTACAGAGCGAGAAAAAGCTGCTTCAAACGATCAAAAAAGACTTGAGAAAAATCAAAAAAACATTTGCAACTCCTAGAAAAACAATTGTTGAAAATGAGATAGAGGAATTAAAGATTGATATCGAGGTTATGGTCGCTAGTGAAGATGTTCTTGTATCTGTTACCAGAGATGGTTATGTAAAGCGAACTAGCCTTCGTTCGTATAGTGCATCAAATGGCGAAGATTTTGCAATGAAAGAAGATGACCATATTGTTGGTTTAATCGAATTAAATACGACGGATAAAGTTCTCGTCTTTACGAATAAAGGAAAGTATTTATATTTACCTGTTCACGAACTTCCAGATATACGTTGGAAGGATATTGGACAGCATATATCTAATATAGTTTCCATCGATAAGGATGAACGTATTATTGAATGCATACCTGTCCGTGATTTTAAAGAGGATAACTTCCTATTGTTTTTCACAAAAAACGGCATGGTTAAAAGGAGTCCATTACAGTTATATGACGCTCAGCGATACTCGAAGGCTTTAATTGCCCTAAACCTAAAAGCTGATGATGAAGTAGTGAATGTCCACAAAACAAATGGTCATACAGATGTATTCATAGCATCTAATAAAGGTTACGGCCTCTGGTATCATGAAGCAGATATATCGATAGTGGGGCAACGAGCCGCTGGTGTTAAAGCAATTCAACTGAAAAAAGATGAATACGTTGTTAACGGACAGGTATTTGATGATCTCTCTGATCCATCTCTGGTGGTTCTAACACAAAGAGGGGCATGCAAACGTATGAGATTGCAAGAGTTTGAAAAATCGACACGTGCGAAGCGTGGGTTATTGATGCTTCGTGAGCTGAAGAGTAAACCTCATCGAATTAGAGGATTTTTCCTTATTAATGAAGATGATACACTAGACTTCCAAACAAGTGACGGTACGACACACAGTATATTTCCACTAGAACTTTCCAATAGTGATCGATACAGTAATGGTTCATTTATTATTGATGCTGACACGCATGGTGAGGTAGTAGAAGCATGGAAGCAGGCTCATTATCAGAAACCATTTGAAGATACAAATAAAGCATAATGTAGTAATATTTTCTAGCTATTCATATGACAGGTAAGCCAAGAAGGTTGCCTGTCATTTTTTTAATGGCTGAGAAGTCTCCCTGTCTCTGCTAGCCTACTTTAAAACAAAGGGTCGAAATTATTATCCCTCACTTTGAGAACAAAAATAGCATACAATTAAGTATTCAACCCGTACTTAGACTCACTATTTTGCATGGAATTGTACGTAGTACACACGGAATCTGCAAGTATTACTGGAGATACGCTCATCTATTCCATTCTTCATAAAGCAATTTTAAAATAATCGTTTCTGAACCGCAGCGGATACGAACCTTTTCTCTAAATTCCTATTGTATTTTTATAGCACACGCGTATATATTGTAGTGACTTTTGATCCATTTACAGGAAAAGTAAGAGATCTTTGATGCAGACAGGAAACCCTTTCAGCGGACATTGAAGGCTGAAAACGGTAATAAAAACCTTTAGCCGCAGAGCAGGCTACTAGTTCCCACTGGTGGTTTGGGTTTATTTATAAATACCTTTTTATTCAACTAACGCTTTGCATTTCTTGCCAAGACTTTATATTTTCAGATAAATATGATAGTGTTAAAATATCTAATGAAGAGGAGGGATTTAGAACGGAATTACGTGAAAAAATAATTCAATCTTCATTGCTACATTTCGAAAAGTATGGATATCACGGAGTAACAGTGAATCAAATTGTCGCTGATGTAGGTACTTCTAAGGGGGGGTTTTATCATCACTTCTCTTCTAAAGATGAGCTACTATACTTAATCCATGATACGTTTATATCTTATGTACTTGATAAAGCCATCCGTGCCAATAAAATGTATCATTCACCGACAGAGAAGCTAAGCGTAATTATTAAGGATTTTGTTAAGGTTTTTGATATTTATAAGCCACATATTTCCGTGTTTTATCAGGAAACAGTATATTTAAAACCTGAGTATGAGTCTTTAATCAAAGCAAAGCGTGACCAGTTTAAACAGCTCATATTTCAAGTCATTTATGAAGGTAAGCAAACTGGTGAATTTCGTCAGGCATTACCGGTTGAAATTACAGGAATGGCAATATTAGGGATGGTAAACTGGACATATAAATGGTATAAGCAAGGTGGTGCGAAGAGTATTAATGAAATCAGTGACATTTTCGTAGATCTCATTTTACATGCTGTCTTAGATCACGGAAATATACACGATGATGCATATGAAGCGTTGATAGACGATAATATGTAATAATTACATGTATAATGCTTTGAACAGACCAACCAGTCGGTCTTTCAGCATGGGATAGGAGGAAAACATGAATTTTGAATTATCAAAGGAACAATTAATGATTAAAAAAATGGTAAAGGATTTTGCGGAAAATGTGATTCAACCTAGAGCAATCGAAATTGATAAGGAGGCAAAATTCCCTATTGATATCTTCGATCAGCTTGGAGAGCTTGGCATACTCGGCATTCCTTTCCCTGAGGAGTATGGTGGTTCCGGTGGTGACACATTATCGTACGCTTTAGCTGTAGAAGAAATTGGCAGTGTTTGTGGTAGTACAGGATTAAGCTATGCTGCCGCAGTTTCATTGGGAGCAAGTCCCATTTACTATTTCGGAACAGAAAAACAAAAGAAAGCGTTCCTAACTCCTTTAGCTCAAGGAAAAGCACTTGGTTCATTCGGATTAACAGAGCCTAATGCCGGATCAGATGCAGGTGGAACAAAAACAACTGCTAAATTAGAGGGCGATGAATATATTATTAATGGAGAGAAGTGCTTTATAACTAACGCTAGTTTTGCTAAAACATTAATTGTAACCGCTGTCACAGGTAAAAATGAGAAAGGAAAAAATATTATCTCAGCGATTATCGTTCCAACAGATACAAAAGGAGTTAAAATTACTAGCAATTATGACAAGATGGGTGTACGCGGATCCGATACAGCGGAAATCGTACTTGACCAAGTACGTGTTCCAAAGGAAAATCTACTGGGTGATCCGGAAAAAGGGTTTAAGCAATTCCTCTATACATTAGATGGTGGAAGAATTTCAATAGCTGCACTTGGAGTAGGTATTGCTCAAGCTTCTTTAGAAAAAGCATTAAACTATGCAAAGGAAAGAAAACAGTTCGGCCAATCTATTTCTAATTTCCAATCTATCCAATTTAAATTAGCTGATATGGCAATGGAAGTAGAGCTGTCACGAAACATGGTTCATAAAGCAGCTTGGTTAAAGGATAATGATAAGCCATTTAGTAAAGAAGCAGCCTATGCAAAGCTTTTTGCATCCGAAACAGCATCTCGTGCAGCGAATCAAGCCATTCAAATTCATGGTGGGTATGGATATATGCGTGAGTATGAAGTAGAACGCTACCTAAGGGATGCAAAACTACTTGAAATTGGAGAAGGTACTTCAGAAATTCAACGTTTAGTTATCGCTAGACAATTAGGTTGCTAGTTTAGTAGGGGGAGGAAAACGTCCATGACACTTTTAAATTTTACTGTTGGAGAGCTTTTAGAAAAGCAAGTAGAATTATATCCTGATCATGAAGCCGTTATTTATCCAGAACTACACTTGAGAAAAAGCTACAAAGCATTCAATGAAATGGTGAATGAAGCAGCAAAGGGATTTATGGCATTAGGTATTGAAAAAGGAGAAAATGTAGCGATTTGGGCAGATAATAAGCCTGAGTGGCTGACAACTCAATTTGCAACCGGAAAGATGGGTGCAGTATTAGTTACTGTAAATACCAGTTATCAAGCATCCGAGCTTCACTATTTACTAGAACAGTCAGAATCGACAACGCTAATTCTCGCGGAAAGTTATAAAGGCACATCTTATATCGATATACTTAAAAAGATTTGTCCAGAGCTAGAAATGGCTGAAAAAGGTATGCTTCAATCAAAAACCTTACCAAATCTTAAAAATATAATCGTTATTGGTGAGAACACGTATTCATTTGCCTACAACTGGAATGAAGTAATGCAATATGGAAACATCATTAGTGAGCAAATGCTACTTGAACGGAAAGAAAGTCTACAAGTTAATGATGTTATTAATATGCAGTACACATCTGGCACAACTGGATTCCCTAAAGGTGTCATGCTAACACATTATAATATTGTCAATAACGGAAAGCAGATTGCTGATTGTATGGAACTGACGTCTGAAGATAGACTTTGTATTCCTGTTCCTTTTTTTCACTGCTTTGGCTGTGTATTAGGAGTATTAGCTGCTGTATCAAAAGGAACAACAATGGTTTTATTAGAACAATTCCATCCTGAGAAAGTCTTATCCGCTGTTTCTAGCGAAAGATGTACGGCACTTCATGGCGTGCCAACGATGTTTATTTCTGAATTAAATCACCCAAACTTCAAGCAATATAATTTATCTAGTCTAAGAACTGGCATAATGGCAGGGTCTACCTGTCCAATGGAAGTGATGACAAATGTAATGGAAAAGATGGGTGCAAAAGAAATAACAATTGCTTATGGACAGACAGAGTCCTCCCCAGTAATTACACAAACGAAAACAGACGACCCTATTGAATTACGCGTAAGTACCGTAGGAAAGCCACACCCAAATGTAGAAGTTAGGGTAATTATACCAGGAACAGATGATGATCAAGAAATTGGCGTACCAGGTGAGTTACTAACAAGAGGCTATCATGTCATGAAAGGCTATTATAATAATACGGCTGCAACAAATGAAGTAATAGATGAACACGGATGGTTACATACAGGTGATTTAGCCGTTATCCATCATAACGGTTATTTAGAAATCACCGGAAGAATGAAGGATATGATTATTCGTGGTGGTGAAAACATTTATCCGAGAGAAATAGAAGAATTTTTATATCAGCATCCCGATGTACTTGATGTACAAGTCGTTGGTGTTCCAGACCAAAAGTATGGGGAAGAAATTATGGCTTGGATTATCTTGCAAGAAGGTAAAGTACACACAGCAAAGGACATACAAAAATTTTGTTATGGGAAAATATCGAAACATAAAATCCCAAGATATATTGAGTTTGTCCAGGAGTATCCGATGACTGCAAGTGGCAAGATTCAAAAATATAAACTTAAAGAGTTAGCTTTACAACAGTTACAACGATAGGGGGAACCGTATGATAAACAAAATAGTTATTGCTAATCGTGGGGAAATTGCGGCAAGAGTAATCCGAACTTGCAAACAGCTAAATATACAAGCTGTTAGTATCTATTCAGAAGCAGATAAAGATGCTCCTTATGTACAAATGGCTGATGAGAGCTACTTAATAGGACCACCTAGAGTTAACGAGAGCTATTTAAATATCGAAAAAATTATTTCAGTTGCAAAAGAATGCAAAGCAGATGCCATTCACCCTGGTTACGGTTTCTTGAGTGAAAGTGATATATTTGCTGAAAAATGCGAATCGGAGGATATCATCTTTATTGGCCCAAAGAGCAAGGTTATTCGTCAAATGGGTAGTAAAATAGCAGCAAGAACCATGATGCAGCAAGCTGGTGTACCTGTAGTACCGGGCACCGAAGGAGCGGTAACATCTGCGGAAGAAGCAGCATCCATTGCAGAAGCTATCGGTTATCCAATCATGCTGAAAGCATCCGCTGGTGGTGGTGGTATCGGGATGCAGATGGTTCACTCGAAGGAAGAGCTTTCAAAGGCCTTTGAAAACAATTCTAAACGTGCTCTGAATTTTTTTGGGGATGGCTCTATGTTTATAGAAAAAAAGGTAGAAAATGCTAGACACATTGAAATTCAAGTACTGGCAGATCATTATGGTAATGCTGTTCATCTGTTTGAGCGAGAATGTTCGATTCAACGAAGAAATCAAAAGGTTATTGAAGAAGCCCCTTCCCCGTTTATTTCCGAAAAGACAAGAAAAAACATGGGAGATAAAGCCATTCAAGCGGTTAAGACATTAGGTTATACAAATGCTGGGACCATTGAATTTTTAGTAGATGAACAAGAAAACTTCTACTTTTTAGAAATGAACACACGTATTCAAGTAGAACACCCAATAACAGAAGAAATAACCGGTATTGATATTGTAGAGAAACAGATTCAAATTGCTAATGGAGAAGCGTTAGATATAAAACAAGCTGATCTCCACTTAAACGGGCATGCAATTGAGGCACGCATCTATGCAGAAGATCCAATTACTTTCTTCCCTTCACCGGGGCATATTCATAGGTTTGAACCTCCAGAAGGAGAAAAAATAAGAAATGAAATCACGGTTTGTAACAATTATGATGTCACACCATTTTACGACCCGATGATTGGAAAATTAATTGTACATGGTCAAACGAGAAACGAAGCAATTTCATTACTTCAAACAGCTCTTCAAGAATATAAGATTGAAGGGATTAAAACAAATCTCCCCATGCTTCTTTCAATAATGAAACATCAAGCATTTAGATCAGGAAATACAACAACAAATTTTGTAGAAACAAACTATTTAACTCAATTGAATAAAAAATAGGAGGAATAAATAATGGAATTAAAAGCATCAATGGCAGGTAGTGTATGGAAAATTACAGCGACACACGGAGAAGCGGTTGAAGAAGGACAGGATGTTGTAATCCTAGAATCTATGAAAATGGAAATACCTATTATTGCAGAGTCTTCAGGCACGATAAAGGAAATGAAAGTAGCCGAAGGAGATTTTGTTAATGAAGGGGATATTATTGCTATCATCGAATAATAATTCCGTGATAGCATCTGAAAAATTATTCGTAGGGGGGGATTTCAGTGAGTACTAGTCTAGTCAACTTAGACATCAATAACGGAGTAGCTATGGTGACTCTAAATCGACCAGAAGCAGCGAATGCAATGTCGAAAAAGTTATTGCAAGAACTGCAAGCCACCGTCCATACCATAGAACAAGATCCAACAGTCACTTGTACAGTAATTACCGGAGCTGGTCAAAAAGCCTTCTGTGCAGGTGCAGATCTGAAGGAAAGATCAGGAATGTCTAATCAGGAAGTCATTCATGCTGTGGAATATATAGGAAAAACAGTCACAATGGTTGAGAATATGTCCATGCCTGTTATTTCCGCGATTAATGGCGTTGCCTTTGGTGGTGGTTTAGAACTGGCATTAGCATCGGATATTCGAATTGCCGCTAACCATGTAAATATGGGACTCACAGAAACATCGTTGGCGATTATCCCGGGGGCAGGCGGAACACAGCGACTGCCTCGATTAATTGGTATCGGACAAGCAAAACGATTAATCTACAGTGCTCAGCGTATAAACGCGAACGAAGCATTAGCAATAGGACTAGTTGAAGAGGTAGTAAAATCAAGCGAACTTATGAATTCTGCACTTCAACTGGCAAGGGCCATCTCTAAAAACGGACCAATTGCTCTAAAACAAGCCAAAACAGCGATCAATAAGGGTGTACAAACGGATATTACAACAGGATTAATGCTGGAAAACCTTGCTTATCAGCAAACCATACCCACGCATGATAGATTAGAAGGTTTACAAGCATTTCGTGAAAAACGAACTCCAAATTACAAAGGAAACTAAAACCAGGAGGCTACAAAATGTCGTATTTGGAAGAGTTTCAAGAAAGAGTTAATAAAATTGAAAAAGGTGGTCAAGCAAAATATCATCAAAAAAATGAACAACATGGCAAATTGTTTGTTAGGGAAAGACTAAAGCGATTATTTGATCAAGATATAGACATCGAGGATGCTTTTTTCGCCAATTGTATGGATGGATCACTTCCTTCAGATGGCGTTGTTACTGGTATCGGTAAGATTAATGGTCAATCGGTATGTGTGATGGCAAATGATTCTACAGTTAAAGCTGGTTCATGGGGGAAGCGAACGGTTGAAAAAATACTACGTATTCAAGAAACGGCAGAAAAATTAGAGGTTCCGATGATTTATCTAGTTGACTCTGCTGGTGCGAGAATAACAGATCAAGTAGAAATGTTTCCAGGCAGAAGAGGCGCTGGAAGGATTTTTCATAATCAAATAAAGTTATCTGGCCGTGTACCACAGGTCTGCTTATTATTTGGACCATCTGCAGCAGGAGGAGCGTATATCCCCGCATTCTGTGATATTGTCATTATGGTTGATGGGAATGCTTCCATGTACCTAGGGTCGCCACGAATGGCAGAAAAAGTCATTGGAGAAAAGGTAACCCTTGAAGAAATGGGTGGAGCAAACATGCATTGCTCCGTTTCTGGCGTTGGTGATGTATTAGTTAAAAGCGAGCAAGAGGCAATCGAATACACACAAAAATACTTGAATTATTTTCCTGCTAATTTTAGAAAAAAGCCAAATGTCAAAACTCCCAAAGACAGCAAAAAGTTAGAGAAGCGTATTACAGATTTGATTCCAGAAAATCAGAATGCTCCTTTCAATATGCATGATTTAATAACGCACATTATTGATGAGGATAGCTTCTGTGAAATCAAGAAAAAGTTTGCTCCAGAAATAATTACTGGTCTTGCTAGAATGCAAGGAAAATCGATTGGCATTATCGCGAATCAGCCACGAATGAAAGGTGGCGTGCTCTTTCCTGATTCTGCGGACAAGGCGGCTAAGTTTATGCAGCTTTGTGATGCTTTTAATATACCATTATTATTCTTAGTTGATGTACCTGGATTTATGATTGGAACAAAAGTAGAACGAGCAGGAATTATACGACATGGAGCAAAGATGCTCGCAGCAATGAGTGAAGCAACCGTCCCGAAAATCTCCGTTATTGTTCGAAAAGCATATGGAGCGGGTTTATATGCAATGGCTGGGCCTGGATTTGAACCAGACTGTTGTTTAGCACTACCTACCGCGCAAATAGCTGTTATGGGTCCAGAAGCAGCAGTTAATGCGGTTTATGCAAATAAAATCCAAGAGCTACCAGAAGCGGAACGACCTCCATTTATCAAAGAAAAACAAGAAGAATATAAGGAAAATATTGATATATATCGACTTGCTTCAGAGATGGTAATTGATGCGGTTATTGAACCAGAGCAATTAAGAGAAGAATTGATTAAACGTTATTCTATCTATGATTCGAAGAACGTTACGTTTACCGAGAGAAAACACGGTGTATACCCGGTATAATAGATTATCAAGACAGAGAGACTGATGCTCTCTGTCATTTTAATGGTTTAGGAAATTAAGGAAATTCACTATCGTTGCATTAAAAAAACAAAAATGTCAAGTATTAATTAATTTCAAATAAATGTAATTAAAGGGAATTTGTAGTCTTCAAAGATATAAAAAAATCCTTATAATTAGATGACAGAAGGTTCAAAGTCCTGTCCATACACTAATTATAAGGAGTTCTCATGGACAAGAATAACACAAAATCAGTTTTTAAGGAATATATTCAACCAACAGAAATGAAAGTCATTTCTAATCAGTTGAAGATTGATAAGTATGTTAAAAAACTAGATAGCCTCACCTTCACCAAATTATTTATTTATGCTCAATTGAAACAGTTATCAAGTCTTTAAGAGATTAGTTTTAAGGTACGACACAAGAAAAAATTA
>NZ_JAJERH010000109.1 GCF_016919725.2 Virgibacillus sp. AGTR | reverse complement strand
ACTGATTTTATACTTTCTTAACTTAGCACAAAAGCGCAAGCGCCCGATTAGAAACGTAGCGACTGTCAACGGAGATAAAGGAAGCACGATGAGCTTGCGAGCCGATGATGACTTAGATTAGGGCGATTCGTGAAGTCGCCTCGTTTCTGGGCGCTGGAGCTAAACGCAGCTCAACACTCCCATATTTAACCACATGGGCAAATTTTATAATTTCCTAAACAATAAGCAAAAACACCAAAAGTAATCCATCTACTTTCGGTGCCTTCATCCTTTAGCCTAGTTTATTTTTCTTTGCTGCTTTCTCTCGTTCATTTTTATTTAAGATTTTTTTACGTAATCTAACCGACTCAGGTGTTACTTCACAATATTCATCATCATTTAAATACTCAATAGCTTCTTCTAGAGACATATCACGAGTTTTTCTAATGGTTGCGGTTTGGTCTTTTGTAGCAGAACGCACATTTGTTAAGTGCTTTTCTTTGGTAATATTTACAGTTAAATCATTGTCACGATTATGTTCACCAACAATCATACCAGCATAAACTTCTGTTCCTGGATTAACAAAAATAACGCCACGATCTTCTAATTGCATAATCCCATAAGTAGATGCTTTACCATTCTCAAGAGCAACAAGTACTCCTTCTCTTCTACCACCAACTTGACCTTTAATCACGGGTTCATAATCATCAAAGGTATGGTTTAGAATTCCATAACCACGTGTTTGTGACATAAATTCAGTAGAGTAGCCTAATAACCCACGAGATGGAACCTTAAATTCTAACCGAACTTGTCCATTCCCTTGGTTTACCATATCAAGCATTTCACCTTTTCTTGCACCAAGTGATTCCATAATTGCACCCGTATATTCTTCTGGAACATCAACCTGTACACGTTCTACTGGCTCACACGGAACGCCATCAATTTCTTTAATGATTACCTGTGGTTTAGACAACTGTAATTCATAGCCTTCCCGCCGCATGTTCTCAATTAGAATGGATAAGTGGAGTTCACCACGACCAGAAACAACCCAAGCATCTGGAGAGTCTGTCGGTTCAACTCGTAAACTGACATCTGTCTCTAATTGCTTCATCAAGCGCTCTTCTATCCTACGTGAAGTGATATATTTGCCTTCCCTACCAGCAAATGGACTATTATTAACAAGGAAAGTCATTTGTAGTGTTGGCTCATCAATTCGTAGCCAAGGTAATGCTTCCGGATGATCCTGCGGACATATCGTTTCACCAACATTAATGTCCTCCATACCTGCTACTGCAACTATATCGCCTGCTACTGCTTCTTGAATTTCTATTCGTTTTAAGCCAATAAATCCAAACAGTTTAGTAATGCGGAATGATTTTTGAGTACCATCCTTTTTAAGGACAACCACTTGCTGACCAACACTTATTTTTCCTCTAACTACTCTACCGACTCCAATTCTTCCAACGTAATCATTATAGTCAAGTAACGTAATTTGGAACTGTAGTGGATCTTCACGATTATCTACTGGTGCTGGAATATGCTCAAGAATAGTCGTAAATACTGGATCCATTGTTTCCTCTTGTTCCTCAGGTTCAAGACCCGAGGTACCATTTAATGCAGAAGCATATACAACAGGAAATTCTAATTGCTCATCATCTGCACCTAATTCAATAAATAAATCAAGCACTTCATCAATTACTTCATGTGGGCGTGCATTAGGACGATCAATTTTATTAAGCACAACAATTGGTGTTAGTTTTTGTTCTAATGCTTTCTTCAACACAAATCGTGTTTGTGGCATTGTCCCTTCATAAGCATCAACAACTAATGCAACTCCATCCACCATCTTCATAATACGTTCTACTTCTCCACCAAAATCTGCGTGCCCTGGTGTATCTAGAATGTTGATGGCTGTATCTTTATATTTAATCGCTGTATTCTTTGCCAAAATTGTAATCCCACGTTCTCTTTCAATATCACCGGAATCCATAGCACGTTCATTGACCTGTTCATTTTCACGGAAAGTCCCAGAATATTTTAAAAGCTGATCAACTAATGTTGTTTTACCATGGTCTACATGGGCAATAATAGCGATGTTGCGAATATCTTTTCTTAATTGCATACGTACGCTCCTCTATTCTTTACGAGATGATTCAAACCATTCAATTATAACACAATAACCAGCATAGAGTAAAAGTTTTAAAAATAATCAACCGGTAAAAACAATTTTAAATTTTGCTCCTCCTAATTCGGAACGCGCAACCGTAATTTTCCCTCCTGATTGCTCTATAATAGCACGGGCTATTGCTAGACCCAGTCCAGTTTCGCCACCTTTACCTTTTACAAATCGATGAAAAATATGCGGTATTAATTCTTCTGGTACTCCATCCCCGTCATCTTCAATCATAATTACAACCTTCTTATTTTGTTTTGTAATAGTAAGCCGAACTAACGATTTCGAATGACGAATCCCATTAAATGCCAGATTTACTAAAGCACGTAATAGTTTCTCTCCATCTGCATACAATTCTGGAGAACCATCGATGGCATGTTCTAATTCAATTCCTTTTTCACTTACTAATGGTAATGCTCTATCAACTACCTGCTCCATAATTTGTGATAGTTGGAGTTTCTCAGGATTATAAACATCTGGTTCACTGTCTAGTTTAGCAAGCAAAATCATTTCATTAATGATCTTTTTCAACCGGTTTACTTCAGAAACCATAACTTCTAGACCTTTCGCTTCCTCTTTCTCATCAAAAATTTTATCTCTAATGCCTTCTGCATATCCCTGTATTGTCATTAATGGTGTTTTGAGCTCATGACTCGCATTTTGGAAAAAGGTTTGCTGTGAATTAATGTATCGTTGTAATTCGTTTGCCATTTCATACACGCTTTGTTCCACTTCCTTGATTTCTCCTGTTGCATTAATTCGATCCATCGAATCAAATTGTCGCTTTTCGATTTTCTTCAGTTGTCGTTTTAATTGGGAGAGCGGTGTTACTAATTTACGTGTGAAGAAATAACTGATGATCGTTGCAGCAACTCCACCAATCAAAAATACAATTAACAACCGAAATATAAAATTCTGTTGAACTACCTCAATATCACTTAATGGTGTTAGCAAGATTAATTCTAATCCAGTACTTTCCGGTACAAGCAGAATACGAGAAGTTACATACTTGTCATTTTTATATTCCCATAATGATTTACTTGTATCTGCAAAATCATTGGATTTAAAGAATTCAGTTGC
This sequence comes from Virgibacillus sp. AGTR, assembly GCF_016919725.2. GTDB lineage: Bacteria > Bacillota > Bacilli > Bacillales > Amphibacillaceae > Virgibacillus > Virgibacillus salarius. Next base: position 6,398 of record NZ_JAJERH010000109.1, on the reverse strand, counting down.
TACACTATTGGATAGCGTAGAATAAAAAACTGCATTCTGATTGCGGTCATAAAGAAAAAGTTGTAAATCCTGATCCTGAAGGAAGCTATTTAAGTTTTGAATATCGGGTCTTCCATATTGCTCATTTAATACTTCAATAAGAAGGTCACCTTTTTGTTTTAATTGTCGTTGCTCGTCTTGGATAAGCATATCTAAAATTAATGAATAAATGAAATAGCCTGTAACTGTCATTACTACGAGTAATAAGGCAGTAAAGGCAGCATTCAATTGGGATTGTAGCTTCATTCTGCTTCTCCCTCATAGCGAAGTCGATAACCGTATCCCCAAACAGTCTCCAATGGCAAATCAGGTAGTTTTTTTCGAATTCGTTTAACAAGGTCATCGACCGCACGATCACTACCAAAATAATTATTTCCCCAAATTTTAATTAACAGTTCCTCTCGTGAAAATGCCCTATTTACATTCTCCGCTAGGATTAGCAACATATCAAATTCTTTTGTCGTAACTTCAAATTCATCCGTATTAAAAAATATTCGTCGTTCATTTTTATCAATCACCAAATGATCTACAGTTATTTTCTCCTGCGTCATATCTTTTTGTTCTTGTACGATGACAGATCGTTTAAATAATCGCTTAACTCTAGCTACAAGCTCCCTTGGACTGAATGGCTTTGTTAAATAATCATCACCACCAAGTTCTAATCCAAGAATTTTATCAATTTCCTCATCTTTCGCAGAGATAATAATAATTGGTACTTCACTTTCATTACGTATCTTTTTGCAAAACTCGTAACCATCCATACCAGGAAGCATAATATCTAGGATCCACATATCTGGTGGTTCATTCATCCAAATCTCCCAAGCATCTTCTGCTGTTTCCGATAAGGTTACGTTAAATCCTTCTTTCTTAAGATAAGCAGAAACGATATTTTGAATATTTGGGTCATCTTCAACGATGCCAATATGATAGTTCATGTTTTGCCACCTTTTCCCGAAATTAATTACTTCTATTTTCACATAAATCCTGCATGATGAACACTTAAATGTTTTTACACATTTTTTCCACATTTATACCAAATGAATCCCAAACTGCTTGGCTACAATAAATGTATCAATGGTAACTTCATTCATACGCAGCATGACTGCGTGAGGAAGTGACCGTTTACTTATATTCAGGCTAAGGGACAGTATTTATAAGCGTCTCCCCTACTCCCCTCGACGTTTGTAGATGCTTGTCTCGATAGCCTGTGTTTAAAATTTGTCATAAAGGGTGAGCTAAAATGGATTATAAAGACGAAAATCAGAACAAAGATTTTAGTGGTTACTCTAATGAGCAGGAATCTATTGACGAACAGCCATTATCAGATAATCAACATATACGGGATGAATCCCAAAATAATGCAGATACCGGTACTACCGAAACATATATAGCCTCCAAGGAACGCAATAAACCTCCTAAAAATAAATCTGCGCTACACTTTATCCTTGGAGGACTGTCAGGTGGTATCGTATCTGTAGTGCTCATAGTAGCATTAGTATTAACCAATGTAATCCCATTAAATCAACAAGGTAATAATGGCAACACTGCTTCCGATAATGGGAACAAAACAGCTGACGTTATAAAAACACTTGCCTCCGATGATGCAAATGTTGCTACTAATATTGAAGAGACATCACAAGCTGTGGTAGGAGTAATCAATATGCAACAGCAAAGCGTTTGGACAGAAAGCCAAGAAGCCGGAACTGGATCAGGAATTATTTATAAAAAGGAAAACGGCAAGGCATATATTATCACTAATCAACATGTGGTTGCAGGAGCTAAGGAAGTAGAGATAGCACTTAATTATGAAGAAGAACGCCTTAATGCTACCGTATTAGGTACGGATGAACTAACTGATTTAGCTGTCCTGGAGGTAGATGGAGATAAAATTACAACTGTTGCAAATATGGGATCATCAAAAGATTTAAAGGTTGGAGAAACTGTAATGGCTATTGGTAACCCTCTTGGTATGGAGTTTGCCAATACAGTTACAAAAGGTGTCGTAAGTGGATTAAATCGTTCGATCGATATTGACACTAATGGTGATCGACAACCAGATTGGGTAACCGAGGTTATTCAAACAGACGCGGCAATTAATCCAGGAAATAGTGGCGGAGCATTAGTAAATGAAAATGGTGCGGTCATCGGAATAAATTCCATGAAAATTGCCCGTCAAGAAGTGGAAGGTATCGGTTTTGCGATTCCAGTAGATACAGCACTACCAATTTTGGAGCAATTAGAGAAAGATGGCGAAATTAAACGACCTTTAATAGGAATAAGTACAGCTGCTCTTAGTCAGGTACCACCGCAATATCGCAGTGAAATTGCATTACCTGAGGATGTAAAAGGTGGAATGGTAGTAGCAGATGTGCAAAATGGCTCCGCAGCAGACAAAGCTGGGCTACAACAATTTGACGTCATTACAAAAATTAATGGAAACGAAATTACTTCGATACTAGAGTTACGTCAATTTTTGTATTCAGATGCAACAGTTGGAGAAAAAGTTGAAATAGAGTATTATCGCGGCGGAAAAAAACAAACCGTAGAATTAACCTTACAAGCGCAAGAAAATAATACAGAAAACGCAACAAACCAATAAGTATTCAAACAAACGCTTGATGAACATACCTAGACTGTCGAGAAATGCTCTTCTCGGCAGTTTTTTATTATGGGAAAGAAAGATTACGCTTAGCCCATCGTTCACATTAAGGGCGCTATACTGTTTATATCGCTATGCTTCACCCGAGCATACAGAGAAAAAACGATATTATCCATTGAAGCAAGAAGTTAATTTCACTTATAATGAAAAAATAGTAATGAAAAAACAAGGAATATTACTAATTATGTCGAAGTTAGTTCTGGAAGAGTTATACTGCATACAAATACATATAAAGGAGTGATTAATTATGCTATGTCCAAGTTGTGGACAAGAAACAGAGAAAGGAAAGTTTTGTACCAACTGTGGTGCTCTCTTAGCAGATGAGCCAGCAGCATCTGCGGAGCCAGAGGAAAATAAAGAACAGGAAATCCATCATGAGCAGGCTCATTCAGGTGCATCACAAAAGAAGGAAAATGATTTCACAGCCACTGTAAAAAAAGAATCGGCAAATTTTGGAGCCTTTTTTATGCGATTAATAAAGGCTCCTAGCAAAGCCAAAAACATAACGGATCATGAATTAGTGCCTGGTGTTATTACAATGGTTTTATTTTCCGTCTTGATTGCTTTAGGTACCTATTTGGTGATGATGCAAATTGGTAGTATGTTTATGACCGTTAATTTTTTAGATGGATTTATTCTTCCACTCTTACAATTTCTTGTTTTATTTGTGATTGTTTCCGGATTAACATTTGCGGCTTCGAAGCTAACAGCGCAATCATTAACCATCTATGATGTATTAGCCAAAACAGGTGCATATACTGTTCCATATATGTTTATTTATGTTCTTGGTATATTACTTAGCTTAATTAATTTACCATTTGCAGGTACGTTCTTTTTCGTTAGTTTACTTGGACCCATTTTATTTATCCCTACACTAATCCTGTTAGAAAAACCTGCAAAAGGCTATGACAGAATATATGTGTTAATCGGATTATATTTAGTTTCGTTTATCCTATCCGGTCTTTTACTACAAAACGTAGTCGGAACATTTTTTGGCGGTTTCATGGATAGCATATTTAGTGGTTTCTAATTATAAAAATAACACCCCTTTTTTCAAGTCATATGAAATAGGGGTGTTTTTACTTATCCGAAGAAGAGATCAAAGATGTTACTACCGGTAGAGCTCTTCTTATTATAGAATTCAGAATACCCACAGTTCTTGCAATAGACGACTATAAACTGATTATGCTGCATATCAAACATCTTTGATAAGCCCGTTCCAGTCATTGCAACTTCCTTTTGATCCGCATCCGTACTTCCACATTTAATACATCCATTATTTTCATTCAATTTCGATCACTCCTTATATCGTAATACGAAATGAGGAGCAAAAGGTTTCACATCTTCATGTATGCCAAATATACCTAATCCAAATCTTCTTCGTACTTATTATGATTTGCTGCTGGATGTGTATACTTACCATGAATATCAGCTGCTAGAAATTCTTCTACACTTTCTACAGCACCTGGCGCTCCATCACTATTCGGATACATTTCATCATAGTTTTCTCTATCTCCATATAAGTCAGAAGGCGTTTCAGATGTACCGTATACACTTACCTCCTGCCAAGCATCTTCTGCGTCATATTCAACCTGTAATTCCTCAGACGTATCATCGGGATTAATATTGGGACTATACACCTCTTCTTCTATTGTACGATGCTGTTTAAACACATTATTATTGGCGTGCTCTATACAACGATCTGCAGTTGGGATAGCAGCCAATCGCTCGTAAGGTATATCTGCCCCACATTCGCTACAAATTCCATATGTTCCCTCTTCAATCGCATGTAAGGCTGCATTTATTTCTTCTAATTCTCGCTCTGCATGTTCATTTAAAGCTAGATCCTTTGATCTTTCGAATAACTCTGATGCCGTATCACCTGGATGATTATCATAATTAGACAGCTCCCCAACTGATTCCTGGGCTGTCTCTAACGTCATCCCGAGATGGTCTTGTACATGATTAATTAGTTCTGTTTGTCTATTTAATAAGGCCGACTTGCATGCCGCTAATTCTTGGTTCGAAATCATGAAGATCGTCCTCCATTTTTATAAATATGTAATTATACTATGCACAAGATTGGACAACGACATTCTTTATTTTTGCTCCCAAATCATGTCAATAAGTAAATAGGTGTTTTTCATTTTCTTCTCAATATTTTTTGGGTATATATAACACTTTATCGGACATAGTGTAATAATATATTTTGCTTATTTACGTTTTTTATTTATTATCGTTACATATTATAAAGTGTCACATCATATGCTAAAATAAGAACAAATGTTCTTAAGGGTGATTAAATGAATACTGAATTAAAACAGCTAATACAGGATTTTATTGTAATACCAATGGCTATAAAAGTTTATGAACAAGATAAAAAGCTTATTGCTGCTGATTTTACTATGGCTAATTTGTACATTAGTATGATTGATGCAGTGATAGATCGATTAAGACAAGTGCAAATTGAAACAAAGAAAAAACTTTATACGAAGTATCATGTCGATGTGAAAAGAGTTGGTAATACAAGTTATAAGTGGCTAAGCCGTGGCGAATCTGGATTAATTGAATTCACGCCGCAGGAACTAAGGGAAATGACAAGGGACATCATGGAAAAGTATATGTACGGTACAAAGTTTAAATTGAAAGATGGATTTGTGGATCAATTGAGAAGATTAGAGAAGGAAAACCCTCGCTAAAATGCGAGGGTTTATTTTTTACATAGCTCTTCCGTACTGGTTCAGCGAAAAAGATATTATCTAACTAAATGTTCTCAAAATGCTACTTTTCTGGTTTCTACGAGTTTATTTCCATCTGTTATATCATAAATATTTACTACTAATTTGCTACCGAAAACACCATTTGCTTGAGATACCCCTTCAAAATGCATCTGATTAGACTGTGCATTAATCGTAATGTCTTGGACTTTACTTTTTCCAGAATCAGATAAGCTATTCCAGCAGTATCCCGTATCTTCATTAAACTGATATTTTTTCGTATGTGGTGTTCCTTTATAATCTATCCACATACCCTTAGTGTGAATATTTGTTCGAAGGTTACTACCCACTGCTTTATAGTAAACAGGACCTTTGTAACTCTGTTGTTCAAGATAAGTAGTTGCTTTATACTTTTTATGAGCTGGTACTTTTACATTTTGTGCTGGTGCAGTCAACGTTATGGTTTCTGTATTTGTAGTAGTTTTTGTATCAGAAGAGTTAAACACACCTGTTACTTCCGTACCTTCTTTTAAAATCAATGGCAACTTAAAAATTTTTCCTTTTCCATTGATAGAAAATCCTCTTGTCATCGAAGTACTAGTAGTTTCTGTTACTGTTTTAGTATAGGTGGCTGTATTAAACGATTGCTCTGTGTCTGTTGTATTGTTGAATTCATTATGTCCTAAATACAACGGGGTGACATCTTCAAATTTGAAGTCGCTTCTTACGCTGTTAGGATCAACTTCAAGATTGAAATTTGTAGTGACGCTGGTTGGTTTGTCATAAAGAGTATACATACTATCACGAATAGTACCTGCCAAACGTTCATCATAGTAAATATAACCTATGTCATCTAATTTTTTATTTAAATCTACAACTATGATTCCTTGTCTCGCATTATTAGCATTTTCAGCAAATGCTTTTTCTGATAATCCTGAAGTTACATCCACGCCTTCTAAAGTTTTTTTATTCATAATACTACT
>NZ_JAJERH010000108.1 GCF_016919725.2 Virgibacillus sp. AGTR | reverse complement strand
CAAGTTATAATCATATCGCGGGATGGAGCAGTCTGGTAGCTCGTTGGGCTCATAACCCAAAGGTCGCAGGTTCAAATCCTGCTCCCGCAACCAAATTACATTATTAACTATATTGGTTAATTGAATATCAATAGTACTGTAAAATGTAACCAAAATGTTTCATCTAACTACACTGAATAACATTATTATAGTTGAATAAATTGGTCCGGTAGTTCAGTTGGTTAGAATGCCTGCCTGTCACGCAGGAGGTCGCGGGTTCGAGTCCCGTCCGGACCGCCACTAATATTATAAAGGTAGACACAGGATTTCATTATTGAAAATCGTGTGTTTTTTATATTTAATAGGAATTTTCATCAAGAAGCTGTCGCCCCGAATCAAGTAAAATATCCATCCTTATCTACTTCATGTTATTTCCAATCTAGTATGGTTTCCTTTTTCATTTTTCAACATTTTTTGCTATCATAAAATATAGCTTAAAAAGAAATTGGTGTGACTTGTAAATGGATGAATTTTCATTAATTGATTCAATAAAACAAACATATTATAGCCAGCCTACTTTAATCAAAGGTATTGGGGATGATGCAGCTGTTATACGTCAATCTGCATCAGATATTGTAACGGCAGTTGATACTTTTGTAGAAGGAGTCCATTTCCGAAGGGATACGATGGAGCCTTTTCATGTAGGCTTTCGGGCTTTAGCAGCAAATTTAAGTGATTTAGCTGCAATGGGAGCAACTCCTGCTTTTTATCTAGCTTCTATTGTTATTCCTAAGACTTGGACCGAAATAGAAATTGCTGAGATCTTTGCTGGCATGAAGAAAATGGCTGGGAAATACCACATGGACTTAATTGGTGGAGACACAGTATCGGGCAAAGAACTATCTTTATCTATTACTGTGATTGGTTATGTTGATCATGATAAAATTCGCTATCGTCATACTGCTAAAGCTGCAGATATTGTATTTGTAACGGGTACATTAGGTGATTCACAAGCAGGCTTTCATATTCTGACAAATCCAAGCTCCTACGATAACGCAGCGTATTTTATTAAAAGGCATCAACTACCCACACCTCAAATCGATTTTGCAGCTCATTTGCAGAAGTTTACTCGAATCACATTAAATGATGTGAGTGATGGCATTGCAAGTGAAGCAGCAGAAATTGCGGAAGCTTCAAGGGTAACTATTCAATTAGAGGATAATCGAATTCCAGTTTATGAGACATATAATCAATTTCCTTCTGATTTACAATATAACTGGAAATATTTTGGAGGGGAAGATTTTGAATTATTAGGTACTGTTCCGTCAGCGGACTGGTCGGAGTTAAAGAGCGTAGCTAAATTATTACCTGTTAGAATAACGAAAATAGGTAAAGTTATAAACGAGGATACAAGTGGAAAGGTATATATCAATAAGGATGGTAGGAATTACACTTTACCAAAGCAGGGGTACACACATTTAAAGTAGGTGGATTTATTGGATACATATCAAATTACAACTCATACAGTAGAAGAAACAATACAGCTTGCTGAAAAACTTGCGATATTACTTAAGCCAGGGGATGTTATTACGCTTGAAGGTGACCTTGGAGCTGGAAAGACAACTTTTACAAAGGGTATCGCAGTTGGACTAGGAGTAAAACGAAATGTGACAAGTCCAACATTTACGATTATTAAAGAGTATGAAGGCGAACTGCCGTTATATCATATGGACGTCTATCGATTAGAACATTCAGATGAGGACATAGGGTTTGATGAATATTTTAATGGAGACGGTATTTGTATCGTTGAATGGGCAAGATTTATTCAAGATTACTTACCACAAAATCGTCTAGAAATAACTATTTCATACATTAATGAACATTCGAGAGAATTAGCATTTACTGCATGGGGTGACCATTTTAAATACGTTCTAAATGAACTACAGTTATAATTTAGCAGAATGAGGAGTTATTTACATGAACATACTTGCTATCGATACTTCGAACCAAGTAATGAGTGTCGCTATTCAACAAAATGAGCAAATCATTGGCGAAATAAATACAAACTTAGCGAAGAATCATTCCGTACGTTTAATGCCAGCAATTGATCAATTAATGAAAGATATTGGATTAATGCCTGATCAATTAGAGCAAATTGTTGTTGCAAAAGGTCCTGGATCATTTACAGGAGTTCGAATTGGGTTGTCTACAGCAAAGACAATGGCCTGGGCACTGAATATACCAATAGTGGGCATTTCTAGTTTGGAAGTCCTTGCATATCAAGGGCGATTTTTTAATGGTCTTATTTGTCCTTTTTTTGATGCTAGAAGGGGAATGGTTTATTCCAGTACCTATCAGTGGCAAGGTACGATTATGGAAGAGATTGTACCTGAATCAAATATCTCCATGGAGGATTTATTAAACAAGCTTAAGGCTTATGACAAGCCTGTTTTGTTTTTAAGTCCTGACATGCATATTCATCAGGAAGCTATTGAACGGATAGTGGGAATAAATGCCATGATTCCAGAACCTACCTATCATCTACCTAGGGCTTCTCATTTGATATTAGCATCTAAAGATAAACCCATTGATTCTACACATACGTTGACTCCAAATTACCTCAGACTTGCAGAAGCAGAAGCGAAATGGCTTGAGCAACAAAGGGAAAAGCAAGCGAATGAGTAACGTAGCAATACGAAAAATGGAAGTAGCTGATGTTCAACAAGTAATGGAAGTGGAAAAGGCATCTTTTACCACTTCATGGACGACAGACATTTTTTATCAGGAGATTACCGATAATCCACATGCATATTATTTTGTGATGGAGCTTGACGATACTATTGTCGGTTATGTAGGTATGTGGATAGTCCTGGATGATGCACAAATTACGAATATTGCTATTATGCCATCTTTTCGAGGGAGAAGATTAGGAGAAAAACTATTCCACTATACTATTCGATATGCGATAATGAAAGGAGTCAGTCGTCTGTCTTTAGAAGTTCGTAAATCGAATATGGTAGCACAAAAATTATATCGTAAATTTGGGTTGGTATCAGGCGGCATTCGTAAAAATTATTATACAGATAATCAGGAAGATGCAATTGTAATGTGGGTGAATTTAACATGAAAAAAGACACAATACTATTAGGAATTGAAACAAGTTGTGATGAAACTGCAGTAGCCATTGTAAAAAATGGAAGAGAAATTCTTGCCAATGTCGTTGCATCACAAATTGATAGTCATAAACGATTTGGCGGAGTAGTTCCAGAAATAGCTTCCCGTCATCATGTGGAACAAATAACGTATGTACTGGAAGAAGCACGACAACAGTCAAATACGGTATGGGAAGATATTGATGGGATTGCAGTTACGGAAGGGCCAGGTTTAGTAGGTGCTTTATTAGTAGGTGTGAATGCTGCTAAAGCATTGGCTTTTGCTAAACAAAAACCGTTGATTGGTGTACATCATATAGCTGGACATATTTATGCAAATCGGTTAGAAAAGGAATTTGAATTCCCTTTGCTTGCATTAATCGTTTCTGGTGGTCATACAGAACTTGTTCTTATGAAATCACATGGAGCATATGAATTAATTGGCGAAACAAGGGATGATGCTGCAGGAGAAGCCTATGATAAAGTTGCACGTATGTTGCAATTGCCTTATCCAGGTGGCCCGCAAATTGACCGGCTGGCAGAACTAGGAGAAGAAGCAATCGATTTTCCTAGAGCATGGTTAGAGCAAAATAGCTATGATTTTAGCTTTAGTGGGCTGAAGTCTTCTGTTATTAATACCATTCACAATGCAAAACAACGTGGAAAAGAACTTAGAAAAGAGGATATAGCAGCTAGCTTTCAAGCTAGTGTAATTGATGTATTAACTACTAAAACGGTTCGTGCAGCAAAGGAGTTTGATGTTAAACAGGTTATTATTGCAGGCGGTGTAGCAGCTAACAGAGGATTACGCAGTGCGTTGGAAGCGGAATTTGCAAAGACTAGTATTCCTTTATTAATACCTCCTTTAAACCTCTGCACGGATAATGCTGCAATGATTGCTGCTGCAGGGACAATTGCTTTTGAACAAGGTAGACGTTCAGGGCTTGAATTAAATGCAAGACCTTCGTTGCTTTTAAAGTAATAAGTAATCCACAGTTTGTCACAGAAATGTTCATAACTTCTTTGAAGTCTGTCAGATAGTCATGTTGAAAGTGGGTAAATTTGTGGAAAACTGCATAAAAACGTGTGGATAATGTGCATATCTTTTTATTAATAGCAATATAATGCATGTTATTCACTTTTGAGCTTGTGGATAACTATACAACATTTAATGATGTTAGAGAAATTTGGTGATTGAGCAGTGTCTAAGAAACAGTCCTTTTATATACAGAATGATTTAATTATCTTATTTATTTTGTTTGTATGTGTCAGCTTACTTGCTATTTACAACGCCCAGCAATTGGATCAATATGGTAAGAACTTTGTCTTGCAACAAATTGTTTGGTTTACAATAGGTGTTGGTATTGTAGCTGCCATACAGTATTTAGATATTGAGCAAATACAGAAGGCTAGTGTCTTCATATATGGATTTGGTGTACTTGTGCTTGCTGTGTTGTTAATTAGTCCTGAGGCGATAGCAAAGCCTGTCAATAATGCGAAAAGTTGGTTCCAGCTTCCTGGACTTTCGTTACAGCCCGCTGAGTTTACGAAAATAACGACCATTATATACATGGCTGCTGTTATCCACAGCCATAAGCAAAAATTTGAAAGACCGACCGTAAAGTCAGACATACTTATGTTAGTTAAAATTCTTGCAGTAGTTGGAGCTCCCGTCTTTTTAATTATGCAACAGCCTGATTTTGGTACGGCAATGGTGTATCTATTCATTGCAGGAATGATTATTATATTATCGGGAATTGATTGGAAAATTATTACGTTCCTAATTGTTAGTATTTCAGCGATACTTGGCGCTGTATTAGGATTTATTGTAAAGTTCCCGGATCTAGCAAAGAAAATTGTTGGAGACGATCAGGCGTACCAGATTGATCGAATTATGACGTGGTTTGATCCTACGCAACAAACAAGTGATGCTACATGGCATTTTGACCAGGCTTTTATGGCACTTGGTTCAGGGCAATTATTTGGAAAAGGGCTTGGGACACCTCAGGTTAATTTCCCAGAAGCACAAACCGATTTTATCTTTTCCATCATTGGAGAGAGCTTTGGTTTTGTCGGCAGTGCGCTTGTCATTTTTCTATATTTTATGTTGCTATATAAGTTAGTTACGATTGGGCTCGCTATTTATAAGCATTCGCCGTTTGCTGCATATATTTGTTTTGGCTACCTGAGTATGCTGTTAGTCCACGTGTTTCAAAATGTTGGGATGGCAATAGGAATTATGCCGGTTACAGGAATTCCGTTATTGTTGATAAGTTATGGAGGCAGTTCCGTATTATCCACAATGCTTGGCTTTGGCGTGATTTATCGAATAGCTGTGGAAAACTCGATTCAAAATGATTATCTATTCAAATAAATATGGTCATCTAAAAAAGCTATATGATATAAAATTGCGATCATGTAGCTTTTTATTTACAAGCAGATGTGGCATATCATCATCGAAATCTAGGATATGGGACGCTTTATGTAGACTCGAGCAATTTATCCATCTAAGGTTGACTATTCTTTCTATTTCATACTTCGGTAGGAACCACCTAATCATTGTATTCAAAAAATGATAAAAAACCCGAGCTATTTTTCGAAATATAACTTCGTATATTCGGAATATAGCTCGGATTTGTTTCATCTAGATTACTATGTTGGGGCGCTCTTTTAAATCGATTATTCCTCTTGTAGCTCGGCCCACTCTTCCATTAATCGTTCGATATGCTGTTTTCGATTTTGCGTCTCTTGAGTTAATTCAAGTGCCTTTTCATGATCTTGGAAAATTTCTGGCTGTGTCATTTTATCTTCTATCTGATTGATTTCTAACTCTAGTTTTTCAATTTCTTCCTCGAGTTGAGCAATTCGTCGTTGCTTCTTGCGTCTTTCACTTTTTAATTGCTTTTCTTCCTTGTAGCTCCGCTTTTTTTCAGTTGTTGACTTTTGTTTAACTACTTCAGCTTGCTGTAATCTTTGTATTTCTGCCTCTTCTGCTTTTTTCTCTAGATAATAATCATAATCCCCTAAATAAAGCATCGTATTGGATCTTTGCATTTCGATCACTTGATCAGCAATTTTGTTAATAAAATAGCGATCATGAGAAACAAAAAGTATCGTACCTGGATAATCGATTAAAGCAGCTTCAAGTACTTCCTTACTATCGATATCAAGATGGTTTGTCGGTTCATCGAGTATAAGCAGATTGGCTTTTTGCATCATCAATTTAGATAATGCCAGTCTTGCTTTTTCTCCCCCACTTAATGCATTCACTGGCTTTAAGACATCGTCTCCTGAAAATAAGAAGTTACCAAGAACGGTGCGTATATCTTTTTCATTTATCGTCGGATAATCATCCCAGAGTTCCATCAATACCGTTTTTGAAGAGTTTAAATTTGCCTGCTCTTGATCATAATAACCAATTTGAACATTTGTTCCGAGCTGAATGTTACCTTTTGCAGCCTTCAGTTTACCTAATATAACTTTTAATAACGTAGTTTTACCAACTCCATTAGGTCCTACTAAAGCAACACTTTCACCACGATTTAGGTGCAGATCTACATGGTGAAATAAGTCATTATCTTCACCATCATAACGAAAGGACAGATCATTGATTTTTAAGACATCATTTCCACTTCTTTTGTCGATATGAAATGAAAAGGAAGCAGAAGATTCTTCTCCTAAAGGTCGATCAAGCTTGTCCATTTTTTCTAACTGCTTCCGCCTACTTTGGGCACGCTTCGTTGTAGACGCACGTACAATATTTCGTTGAATAAAATCCTCCATTTTTTTAATTTCAGATTGTTGTTTTTCATATTCTTTTAGGTCTTTTTCAAAATCCAAAGCTTTTTGTTCTAAAAATTTACTATACGTACCATGATATTTTTTCGTTTTGTGTCTGGAAATCTCATAAACGATGGATACGGTCTTATCTAGAAAATAACGATCGTGGGAGACGATGATGATAGCTCCAGGATAGCTTATTAGATAGTTTTCTAACCAATTTAATGTATCAATATCCAAGTGGTTTGTTGGTTCATCTAAAATAAGTAACTGTGGCTTCTTTAATAACAGTTTTCCTAGTGCCAATCTAGTTTTTTGACCACCACTTAGTGTTTCAATTGGTGTTTGGTAGTCAAAATGATGAAAATCTAGGCCAGTTAAAACAGCTTTTATATCTGCTTCATAGGTATATCCGCCATTCCTTTGAAAGACCTGTTGTAGTTTATCGTATTGATCCAATAATTTTTCATAGCTGTCAGTTGAATGGTTAGTCGTTTGTTCCATTTGCTTTTCAAGGAGACGTAGCTCTTCTTCCTGTTTTCTTAATTCCGTAAATACAGCGAGCATTTCATCCCAAATGGTTTGATTTGATTCAAGTGACATATGTTGTGATAAGTAACCGATTGTTAAATCCTTAGGCTGGAAAAGCTCACCATCATCATAGCTGAGTTCACCAGCCATTATTTTTAATAGTGTAGACTTTCCAGCTCCATTTCTACCTACAATAGCAATACGATCATTGTCTTTTACTTCCATTTTTATATTCGATAGAATCTCATCAGCACCAAATGCCTTAGAAAGTCCATTCATTTGCATAAGTATCATAGCTTTTCACCTCATCCATACTAGTGTATCTTAATTACATGAACGCAAGCAATATAATTGTGAAAACGATCACGACTTATTTCCATTTTTCTGCTAGAATAGAGATGGAGTTCAAAGCAATGGAGTTGGGCAAATGTCAGATTTTACACACTTTAATCAACAGGGTAGGGCGCATATGGTGGATATTAGTGATAAGCAAGAAACGAATCGTATGGCAATCGCTAGATCCAGTATCCTTATGAACAAACAAGTTTATGAGGCGATTATTGGAAATGCTATAAAAAAAGGGGATGTACTTGCAGTTGCACAAGTTGCAGGTATTATGGCAGCAAAGAAGACACCAGACTTTATTCCAATGTGTCATCCGTTACCATTAACGGGCGTTAATATTTCGTTTCAGTGGGATACGTCACATGATACATATGAATTAATTGTTGATGCCACTGTGAAAACGAAAGGAATTACAGGTGTTGAGATGGAAGCTCTTACTGCTGTGTCTGCTGCTACATTGACAGTATATGATATGTGCAAAGCGATTGATAAAGGGATGACCATCGGCCAGACATTTTTAATCGAAAAACAAGGTGGTAAATCTGGAGATTATTATCGTAAGGAAAGAAGGAATGACCATGGATCAAAATAAAATACCTCAAGCAACTGCTAAACGCTTGCCATTGTATTATCGATTTTTAAATAATTTGAATCACCAGGGCAAAAAAAGGGTGTCCTCCAAGGAATTAAGTGATGCGGTAAAAGTCGATTCTGCTACCATTCGCAGAGATTTTTCTTATTTTGGTGCATTGGGTAAAAAGGGATATGGCTATAATGTCGAATACCTATTGGGATTTTTTCGTAAGACGCTCGATCAGGATGAAACAACGGATGTTGCACTAATTGGCGTAGGTAATCTAGGTACTGCCTTTTTACATTATAATTTTATGAAAAATAATAATATATTAATAAAGATGGCGTTCGATAGTGATCCCGATAAGGTTGGAACTACGATTGGCGATGTACCTGTATATAATATTGCAGATTTAGAAGACAAGATAGCTGGTGTAAAGGTGGCAATCTTAACAATCCCTGCTAGTGAAGCGGATGGAATCACCGATCGACTCGTGGAGCAAGGGATTACGGGGATTTTAAATTTCACTCCAGCGAGGATTACGGTTCCAGAACATATTCGTGTTCATCATATTGACTTAGCGGTTGAGCTACAAGCACTTGTTTATTTCTTAAAACATTATCCCTTAGAAACGAATCGTCTAGAATAAGCGAAGCCTCTTGATGGTAATTAAAGCTACTGAGAAGCGTTTTTGATATGCTCTCCTTTATCTCGCTATATAACTCAGTAAGACCTTAATTCAAGCAATAATACGGATTAAGCGGGGGATCGACTGCCAGTAAATGTCCGATTGGTTTTACGAATAATCCGTGGGGATAAACAAATCCCCCACGGATTGAAGTTTTACTTTGTGTAGACAGATTAAACATTGATTCTGTATTACTTAAGGAGCGTTTTAATAGTGAAATAGCAGTATTTGATGAAGCGTCGTTTTCCATGGGCAACGCTTCAATGTATATTTTCTCTCTTGATTGGAAAAGCAAAAGTAAGTAGTTTTTTTGCTCTTAAGGAAAAATGAAATCAGAAACAAGCTGGGAAACCTAGATAGGGTTTCTTTTTTTGTAAGTTAAGAAAGTATAAAATCAGTGCAATGACTGCGTTAAGCCAAGTAGTTATTTTGAAATGTTTGTGTATATTGGCAATGCTCCGACTAATTACTTCGCTATCCGGGGCACGGCCTCAACTAACTTTGCAAAGAAGACCACGTTGCAAAGTGGATTTTCGGCTCGCGCTAATCCCGCAGGAGTCTACGTAATTCGTCTCCGCTATGAGAATGTGCAACAATTCTTGTCATAAGTAATAG
>NZ_JAJERH010000107.1 GCF_016919725.2 Virgibacillus sp. AGTR | reverse complement strand
GAATAAGATGGCTCAAAAACCGCTTAACAAAAAGATCTTACTAAGATTGTACAAAATAATAAGGTACACCTTACATGGGGAATAATGGGCATTCATAATCACCAGAAAAATGGAAGAAATATGCTACTAAATATGTCATTAAGGGTCTGATAGTTTATAATTTCATTAAAATGGTTTTTGTGTATCTAAAATTTCTCTACACATAGAAGTAAATTTGCAAAGCCCTTCTATATCACTCATTAACAATGCCTCTTTTTTATTAGAAACAATTTATAATACATTTACGTATTTGATATTCCATTCATTTGTTTAAAATGCCTTAAATTAACATAAATATGAATATTTAACTATAATGAAGTCAATCTGAATATAATTAAATACTATTCAAATTAATTGTATATATTGCAGTACATAATTTGTTAAACTATTTAATGATATATGTTTATGTATAACATTTTATACATAAATCATCCTTTCCTTTCACTCTACTTCCTTATACTTTTGAAAAATAACAACTAGGTGGTGCAATTTCATGAAGAAGTTGAAATTATTTCAATCATTTTTCTACGGTTGGGTGATTGTCTTTATTGCTGGACTAGGAGTATTTTTTTCAGGTCCAGGGCAAACATATTCTAACTCTACGTTTATTGATGAATACATCCATGAATTCAATTGGTCTAGGTCACAGGTTTCGGGGTTATATTCTATGGCTACCTTAATAGCGGGTCTAGGTATGATGGTTATCGGGAGATTTATAGATAGATTTGGACAGCGGATGATGATGGTTATTGTCGGCACATTATTTAGTATAGCTTGCTTTTTTAACAGTATGGTTTCTAGTATGTGGATGCTTGCAATTGGCTTTTTCCTTATACGTTTATTGGGTCAAGGTAGTATGTCTCTAATACCTAATACATTAGTTGCACAATGGTTTATTAAAAAAAGAGGAATTGCTTTTAGCATTATGACATTGGGCAGTTTTGCAAGTGCTATGGTTTTCCCTATTGTGAACACTTGGTTAATTCATACATGGGACTGGCAGTTTGCATGGAGATTCTGGGGTGTTCTGCTACTATTTATATTTGTTCCTATTGCTCTTATTGGAGTTCGGAATAAACCGGAGGAGATTGGACTATTACCAGATGGATCAAGTGAAAATGCTGAAAAGCAAACACGGGCAGTAATGGGGGCTCAGATTCAAGAAGCTGCGACAGATTGGACATTAAAAGAAGCAATGAAAAATAGAGCTTTTTGGGCAATTCTAATTTGTGTTGGGATTCCAGCAATGGTTAATACTGGTATTACTTTCCATATTATATCTATATTTGGTAGTAATGATTTGTCACCAGAATCAGCTGCAATTGTGTTAAGTTTAATGGCAATTGTGGGAGTACCAATGTCTTTTATTTCTGGATATATAACAGAAAAAGTAAAAACGAATTATTTATTATTTGGTATATTTTTAATAGAAATTATATTACTATTGATGTTACTTGTAACAACGAATGTCTATGTGGCTTTTGCATTTGGTGTCTTATGGGGGATAGCAAATGGATTAGAACGAATTGGATTAAATATAATTTGGCCAAATTATTTCGGGCGTAAATATATAGGTAGTATTAATGGAGTAGGCGTAACGATGGGGGTATTAGGATCAGCCTTTGGACCACTACCTTTTGGGGTAGGCTTTGATATTTTCCATAGCTACACTCCTGTACTGTTAGCTACTTTATTATTTCCTTTAATCGGATTGTTCTGTGCTCTGATTGCAAAAAAACCAGAGAAATCTCAACTAGCTAATGGCTAAAATAAAAGACCCTAGGCTTATCGTTTTAGGGTCTTTTTATATTAGATTCTTTCTCCGTTTTTTAATCTTTCGATGAATTCATTTAAATCTTCTTTTTTTACTCTCCAATGTCTTCCGATTTTAAAACCAGGGATTTTTCCTTCTTGAACTAATTTATATGTTGTCATCTCACTTAATTGTAAGTATTCTGCAACCTGTGCAACGGTCATAATCTCATGAGTCATTACAATGCCTCCAAACATTTTTCCTTGTAACTAATCATACCATAATTAATTGTTTTAAAAAAAACAACTTAAATAATTATATATGGTTATAGATAATTATATTAAATATAACTATTTTATAATTAATTGGATATAGAAGTTATCTAAAGTAAATTGGAGAAATTTGAAGTAATAATAAAATGGATACGTTTTCTTGGGATTTTGCTGTTTATAATATATATGGTATGATTCGTTCTGTTCTATGAAATAATCCTTGAACTATTAGTCTATTAATATATATATAATAACAACAAAGAGGAGCTGAAAAATGAATATTTTAAAGATACAACAAGAATGGTTTGGAAATGTAAAAGGAGATATCTTATCCGGAATCGTTGTCGCATTAGCTTTAATTCCAGAAGCAATCGCTTTTTCTATTATTGCTGGTGTTGATCCGATGGTAGGTCTTTATGCTTCTTTCTCTATAGCATTAGTGATTGCCTTTGTCGGTGGTAGACCTGGGATGATATCCGGAGCTACTGGAGCAATGGCACTACTCATGGTTAATTTAGTTGCAGAGCATGGGTTACAGTATTTGTTAGCTGCGACTATTCTAACAGGAATAATTCAAATATTATTTGGCATATTAAAGTTGGCTAGAATGATGAAGTTTGTTCCACGATCTGTAATGATTGGATTTGTAAATGCATTAGCTATCATGATTTTTACTTCACAGTTACAGCATTTTGTTGGTGAAACATGGATTATGTATGCACTTGTAGCATTAACATTAGCCATTATTTATTTATTACCTAGATTTACAAAAGCTATTCCATCAACCTTAGTAGCAATTGTTGTTGTTACGGCGATTGTCATAATAGGTAATATAAATGTTGGAACAGTAGGTGATATGGGAATAATAACACAACAATTACCAGTATTTTTAATCCCAGATATTCCACTAACAATGGAAACACTATTGATTATTCTTCCGTATTCTTTTTCATTAGCAATCGTTGGTTTAGTAGAATCATTATTAACAGCTAATATAGTTGATGATATGACTGATACAGAAAGTAATAAAAATAAAGAAAGTCGTGGACAAGGCATTGCGAATATAGTCACAGGTTTCTTCGGTGGAATGGGTGGATGTGCAATGATAGGACAATCAGTTATAAATGTGAAATCTGGAGGAAGTGGTAGGTTATCTTCACTTGTAGCAGGTGTTGTTTTGATGTCTATGATCATTATACTAGGTGAGGTTGTAGTTCAAATTCCTATGGCTGCCTTAGCGGGAGTTATGATCATGGTTTCTATAAGTACTTTTGATTGGTCTTCTCTTAAAAATCTTGTTAAAATTCCTAAGACCGATTCAGCAGTAATGCTGACTACCATAATAATTGTATTAGCAACACACAATTTGGCTATTGGAGTATTAGCTGGAGTATTATTAAGTGCTATTTTCTTCGCAGCTAAGATTTCTAAAGTTAAAGTAACGGAAGGTCAAGTAGTACAAAATCAGAAAAAAACCTACCGTATTGAAGGACAATTATTCTTTGCATCTGTAAGTGATCTTCCAAGTAAATTCTATTTTGGAGACACTATAACCGAAGTAGAAATAGACTTAACACAGGCCCATCTATGGGATGACTCTGCCATTGGGGCGTTAGATAAAATAGAAGCAAAGTTTGCCCAGAATAATATCAATGTAAATTATATTGGTTTGAATGAGGAAAGTAAGCAACTGAAAAAACGTATTGGTGGTATTTCAAACGCGGCTGGTCACTAAGTCTAATAATATTGTAAGGAGTGAGATGAATTGTTTAAACGAATATTACTGGCAGTAGATGGGTCGGAGCACTCAATACGATCCGCTAGATATGCAATAGAACTTGCTAATAAATTCGAAGGGACTACTGATATTATATATGTAGTTGATGGAAAAACGGCAAAAGAAGATGTTTTACATTCAACCAATAAACTAGAAATCGAAAAGAAAAGAGAAGAAAAACTGAAGCCAATTTTAGATATGTTAGATAAATCAGATATGGATTACAATACAAATGTTCTTCATGGTGATCCAGGACCAGAAATTGTTGAATTTGCAAATGAAAAATCTTATGATTGTGTAGTAATAGGGAGTAGAGGATTGAATGACTTACAGTCTTTTATTTTAGGGAGTGTTAGTCATAAGGTTGCAAAACGTGTAAATTGTCCTGTTCTTATAGTTAAGTAAGGGATGTGGAGTTTATTTCCATATTCTTTTTTTGTAGTATAGGAAATTATAAAATTAGCCCATGCGGATAAATATGAGCGTGTTAGCCATGTCCGGCTCCAGCGCCCAGAAACGAGGCTACTTCACGAATCGCCCCACGATAAGTCATCACGGCTCGCAAGCACACCGTGATTCCTTAATCTCCATTGACTTGTTCCAGTCGCTACGTTTCTAATCGGGCGCTTCCGCTTGTTCAATTATTTTATTTCCGATACAATCTACCTTTTAAAGGGGAATATTTCCCATAAATAACCTTGAACTAGAAAGAAAGTTCATATAATTTCTTCACCGTTCTCTGAGGAGTAAACTAAAAATTATTAACTTTTATATAGATATGCAATAACAACGTTATTGAGCGTTTGTGTGCTTAAATTAGATGTGTTACTACCGTAAAAGTGCGTAATGGTTATTGATGGAATATATTGCATCTAATAAAAGTTTAACTATTACTAAACCTAATCCTTGAAAGTTCTTACTGTACGAAGAAAAGGAGAGGTGTTAAATGTTTTATCATGTAAAGGAGTTACAGTATAATGCAAAACCAAGTCAACCAGATCCAGTTTATGCTAAGAAGTTGCAAGAAATACTAGGTGGACAATATGGAGAAATGTCTGTTATGATGCAGTACCTATTTCAAGGGTGGAATTGCCGTGCAGAAGGTAAATATCGTGATATGATACTTGATATTGCAACCGAAGAAATTGCACATGTAGAAATGATTGCAACAATGATTGCTCAATTATTAGATGGCGCGCCTGCACATGATCAAGAGCAGGGAGCTAAAGATCCAGCAGTTGAAGCTGTCCTTGGTGGTATGAATCCTCAGCAAGCTATCGTAAGTGGTTTAGGTGCACAACCTAATGATAGTATAGGTTATCCTTGGACAGCTCGTTATACCATAGCGAGTGGGAATTTGCTTGCTGATTTTAGAGCAAATTTAAATGCAGAATCGCAAGGAAGACTTCAAGTGTGTAGACTTTATGAAATGACAACGGACCCAGGAGTTAGAGATATGCTTTCTTTCTTAATTGCCCGTGATACCATGCATCAAAATCAATGGATGGCAGCTATTGAAGAATTAGAAGAAACGCAAGGCGCTGTTGTTCCAAGTACATTTAACCAAAAGTATGAGAAACAAGAAGTTTCATATTCCTTTATGAACTTTTCTGAAGGAGAGGATAGTAGTACAGGTAAATGGGCAAACGGTCCAACCCTTGATGGACAAGCTAATTTTGAGTATGTTCAAAATCCAAAAGCTATGGGTCAAAAACCTGATTTACAGCCAGGACCGAGATACATTCATGGTACTTCACCGTAGATATAAGAATCAAGCAAAATGCAGAAAATAAGATGAAATCAAATCATAGCGATAATAATCCGCTTTAAGAAATAGTAGTAAGTTTCCCGTTTAAAAGGTAGGTTTAAAAAAAGTATTGCACCCTAATGTTAGACACGATCAAACAATTGGGGTGCATTATCTTGTGGGAAGAGCATAATTCTTTTGACATAGATATACGATATAACTTAAACTATAACCATTAAAATCATTATAAGTGGCTAGGTGGAATGGGATATGTTCTTTTTAAGTGTATTAATTGTGTCTTTCATAATATTTATATTGCTTACTTCTTTTTTTAACATGAATCATAAAGTAATCGTATCGTCAATTAGCGCACTTGTTGTTAGTGTGTTGGTTCAAGTTCTAGAGCAATTTTATTTGAGCAGTATCATTATCGCTGCTCTGATTTTTTATTTTATAATCGCAAATATCAAGGCGTTTAAAAATGAACAGCTTAAGCTATTGGTTGCTGTGCTATTCAGTACAGCCATCGTGACACTCATTCTATCTTTTACATACTTCAATCAAATTTCTAATATATCTGATTCTGAGATTTTGAGAGTTATGTTTATCTATTACCCGTTACTTATTATATTTATCACTTGCTATACATACATGCTTCTTTGCCTCTTTAATTTTAAAGTATTACAAGTATCTAACCCACTCCTTTATATTATGAATAGAATTCGTGGTTTTATGCGCACGATTCAACTCTTGTGGATTGCTTCACGTAAAGGTTTAAATCATTTGATTCAACAAGATCATGCGAAGTTGCCACATGTAATTGCTGAAATTCTTGATGAGATGGGTGGAGTTTTTGTTAAGTTTGCGCAAGTATTATCGACAAAAAAAGAAATTTTACCTAGTAATTACATTGATGCATTTTCAAGTTTACATGACCAAGTAAAACCTTTAAGTGAAGATGAGCTTAAAACAATCATTGATAACAAAATTGGTAATATCGATGATATCTATGAATCATTTGAGATGCGACCTATCGCAGCAGCTTCTATTGGTCAAGTTCATCTAGCGAAGCTTAAGTTAACTGGAGAGATAGTTGTTGTTAAGATTTTAAGACCTAATGTTAAACAAAAGATAACAGTGGATTTAGATTTATTAATTCAATTTGTGTCATGGCTGTCAGAACGTTCTTCTAAAATTAGCAGACTCGGCTTAATAGAACTCGCAAGAGGATTTAAAAAGAGCCTTATCGAAGAAACTGACTTTGATATCGAAGCGTTAAATACAAACATGTTAAGAAAAGCATTTAAGGAACACAATATTACTATAAGAGTTCCTAAAGTCTACTCTGAATATTCGACTAAGCATGTATTAACGATGGAGTATATTGAAGGGGATAGTTTTACAAAAGAAGTGACAACCGACGTTTCAGAAATGATTATGCACGCATTTTTAAATCAAATACTGATGATTGGTATCTTTCATGCTGATCCACATCCGGGGAACATCATGTTGACAACCGATGGAGAAGTTGCGCTTATTGACTTCGGCTCAGTTGGTTATTTATCAAATGATGAAAGAGCTGGTATGTTAAGTTTCCTAATTGGGTACAGCAATAATGATGCGCAAGAGATGGCGCATGGTTTGATGAGGGTTTGTGAAAGAGAAAATGTACCCGAAGAAGATATGATAGAACGACATCTCAATAAACTTTTATCAGAAGCATCTTTTTCACATGACCCAACTAGTGTGATGATGGGACGACTGATGTCGATGATAGCCGAGATGGGGTTATCTTTAAAACCGACCGTTGCCGGTGCATTTAGAGCAATCATTACTCTAGATGGGACATTATCATCTGTAGATGAAGAATATTCATTAACAGCAGCGAGCGAATCATACGCGAGTCGTATTGATAAAGGACGGTTGTCCGAGGAACATTTTAGTAAGATTAAGGGGAGGTTAGAGGATTACATCCCAAATTTACTAGAGTTGCCTATTCTTAAGGACAATAAAATTACTATAGTTCATGAGGAAAAGCATCATTTGAATGATTTTATAGGGACTTTAACAGTTGGTATATTTACAGTGATATGTATGGTTGTCATGCTTATGAGCTTTTTCGTGCAAGGTGAGCTCATGCAATTTTTACTTGCTCCCTTATCCATGTCAGGCTTTGGAGTTGGTATGATAATACTTATCATGTCAGTAATTAGGCAGCTGAAACCGAAGGTATAAGCGTGATGATAATTTTACACATAATCGATTTTTTAAAAGACATGCTTTCATAGCTTAGAGCAATTATGAGAGCATGTCTAATTTATATTAATAGTTCCCAATTGTTCGTTAATTGATGGAGGATTAGATATGAAATATTTCTTGAAGTTAAATGTGGTCAGCATGCTATACGCTCTTATGGTATTTGTTCCTCTTGAACTTATGGTAAATGTGTATAGAATTACTAGATTACTAAATTGGAAAGTTGATACGGTAAATATTATGACTGGCATAATGCTTATTGTTGAGATTATTGGTGGTACACTACTAATTCTTTTCTTAACAAGGAAATGGTTGGATGGGCGAAAAGCAAGCTTTTGGACAATCATCCTTTGGTTACCCTATTTTATTCTTTTTATTTATATATTCGCATCTTTATTTCCGATAACTAATGGTGGGGATTATCCCAATCCTGCTACTGGTCTTTTAGCAATAGGAGGACTTATAGTCTATCCGTTTTATATACTAATTCTCAATTTTGTCGGTATGATAAGCGATGATGAAACAAATAGGACTATCTGAATATGGGTTTACATAATAACTGGATCAGTATGCAACCAATGATTGTATAAAGCACTTACAATTAATCCTTGCTGAATGATGGAGTACATAAAAATGAATAGAATGTAAGGGAGAGAAGCTCAATTGGTAAAATTTCATTTTTCCATAATAGCTTGTGTAGTAATTGCGACAATACTCGGTTTATTTGGTCAGGACATCGCTTATGTAATGAATGAAAAGATTTTATCTTTTATTCACCTTAGTTATTATTTAACTGTATGTACTATACTTAGCATTGGATTATATTTGATTTCTGTTGTAATAGTTTATGTAGCTGATAAGAAGAAGAAAATTAGTAGAATAGTTTATTCAAAATATATGATAATCGTTATAATCATAGGCTTATTCATTTCATGCTGGTCTTTATTTGTTTTGGCTATGTGGTGGAGTTAAGTATATTATTTGATTAGGGATCGTTTGATGGAACACAATCGATAGCAGCGATTGTAAGTCTGATTTTCCAGCAGATAACAGTAGGCGTCTTACTAGCCAGGTAGTTTAGAGCATGTCATGTCACACCTGAAATCCTGCCACTATAAACAATATATGGTTAGTTTTTTGTGATTCTTAAATGGTGCATCCAAGCTTTATA
Source organism: Virgibacillus sp. AGTR (assembly GCF_016919725.2). GTDB lineage: Bacteria > Bacillota > Bacilli > Bacillales > Amphibacillaceae > Virgibacillus > Virgibacillus salarius. Next base: position 1,448 of record NZ_JAJERH010000107.1, on the reverse strand, counting down.
AGACTTGGGTGCTGTTTTTTATACTAATATAGTAAATTTTTCCTGTTCATAGTATAATTAATCGAATAAAACTGAATAGGAGAATGTAAAAGTGAAGGAAATACATTGTTACCGTTTTGAATCAGAAATAGACTCTACTATTGATCTAGTATCTGAATGTTTGAATAAAGATGAACATGTATTAAAATGGAATACACAAATAATCGAAAATATGTATGATGGAAGCGAAGATGATTTAGAAGAAGGGGCAACTTTCATTACTAAACAAAAATTAGGTAAAAAAGTATATGAGTTTCATGCTAAATGTACAAGACATGATCCTCCAAACTATGCTACAGTCGAAACTAAAACAAAAGAAGGTATTAGTAAGACAGAATATATTCTTAAAGAAACCCCCGAAGGAACTAATTTTATAGTTAATGTTTCTTTAATTCCTTCTAATTGGATATACAAGTTAGCAACACATATGTTTAAGTGGTCTTTTAAACATGTTTATGACGAACAGTTTGATAACTTCATAGAATATGTTTATCAAATAGAGTATGAAAGGGGAATATTTGATAAAGAATTTATTAAAGATAACCTAGGAATTGGAATGAACAAATCTGAGGTAATAGATCTGATTGGAGAAGCTGATGTAGTTGGAGTAGACCCTAAGAATGCCTTGCCTTATTGGAGATATGATATTGGAGCTACAGATGATTATGAGAATGAGCTAGATAAACAATTAGGTGATGGAATCGTTCATGCCATTGATGAAGAGGGAATTAGAAACGGTATAGTAAAAATGCAATTATTTATTGGTTGGAGAGACGGTGAAATTAGCAATATTAGTAATACTTATATAGAAGGTGGTAAATTGATTACTTATTGTTTACGATCTAATGACGGTGCAATAGTAGAATAATGAACGATGCACCAAAGCATTCTAGTATTAAGCTTGCTTTCGCGTTTATCCCAAAAATGAGTCGTTTATCCAAGTGGCGAGGTATATGTTTCAAAAGAGTGCTAAATCCACAACCTTAAAAGATTTAATTTCACCTTACGTTTGCATTCGTTATGATTTATTATGTGTATGGTTTCTAAAATACATGGTTAATGATGATTTAACTTGAGTTAAGCATTTTCATTATTGTATTTAAAAAAGTTCAACAATAAAGAAAAAGTCGTAGTTTTCAACGACCTTTTCTTTTTTTATTAGTATTCTAAATTTAATACTATTTTGAGTATATCTTTCTTGATAACCAGCTTTATGCTTTGGCGGAAAACGCTAAAAAAGCTGGTAAGAAAAAATATTGTGCATTGCTTTAGAATTAAAAATAACAACAGCAAGCAATAAGGTGGAAGGATGAGATTATTCAAGCTACTATGAAAGTGTTGGGTTCTACTAGTTTATGAAAGGTGTTCTATATGTATCGCCTAAGCAAAAAATATTTGATTTCTTATGT
>NZ_JAJERH010000106.1 GCF_016919725.2 Virgibacillus sp. AGTR | reverse complement strand
TAGATAAAAAAGTGTCACCCACCAATCAACTGGTGCGTGACACTTTTTTATTCTACTGGGTTTTGTCCCAGCCTCTTGATCCATTATTTTTTCGCTTCATTTTGTTTTACTGCTGCTCCAATAAATCCTTTAAATAACGATTGAGGTCTTGTTGGACGGGAGGTAAACTCCGGATGAAATTGACTAGCAACAAACCATGGATGATCTTCAATTTCAATCGTTTCAACAAGTCGACCATCTGGACTTGTACCAGAAAAGACAAATCCATGTTCTATCATTTGGTCACGATACGCATTGTTAAACTCGTAACGGTGTCGATGTCTTTCTTCAATAAATTCTTCACCATCATAAGCTGCTCTTGTTTTCGTATTGTCTTGAAGCTTGCAAGGATATATACCTAACCTCAATGTACCACCTAAGTCAGAAACATCTTTCTGCTCTGGTAATAAATCAATAATTGGATAAGGTGTACTTGGATCAATTTCTGCTGAATGTGCTCCTTGCAAATCCAGTACATTACGAGCAAACTCAACTGTTGCTAGTTGCATCCCTAAACAAATTCCCAAAAATGGGATTTTATTTTCTCTAGCATATTGAATAGCTACAATTTTCCCTTCTATACCACGATCTCCAAATCCTCCCGGAACTAAGATACCATCTACATTTTCTAAAGATTTATGAATCGTTTCCTGATCTAGCTTCTCAGAATTAATCCAATGTACATTAATATCTGCATCATAAACAAAACCAGCGTGTTTTAATGCTTCGACAACGGAAATATATGCATCCGGTAATTCAACATATTTCCCAACAAGTGCGATATCCACTTTTTTGGATAAATTACGTACTTTAGATACAAGCGTTTTCCACTCTTCCATATCTGCTTCTTGGCAATCAAGTCCAAAATGACTACATGTTAGTTGATCTAATTGCTGTTCCTGCAAGGAGATAGGCACTTGATATAGCGTATCTGCATCTCGCATTTCTATAACCGCTTTTTCATTAATATCACAGAATAAAGCAATTTTTTCCTTCATTTCTTTGCTAATCGCACTTTCTGTACGTAATACAATTACATCAGGTTGAATTCCTAGCGAACGTAACTCTTTAACACTATGTTGGGTAGGCTTCGTTTTCATTTCACCAGCAGCCTTAATATAAGGAACAAGCGTACAATGCAAATACATTACACTATCTCTTCCTACATCCTTCTTGATTTGACGAATTGCTTCTAAAAATGGCAAGGATTCAATATCACCTACTGTGCCACCGATTTCGGTTATCACTACATCTGCACCTGTTGCTTCACCGGCACGAAAAACTTGCTCTTTAATTTCATTAGTAATATGTGGAATGACTTGAACTGTTCCACCTAAATAATCGCCTCTGCGTTCTTTACGAATTACACTCGAATAGACTTTACCGGTTGTTATATTACTATATTTATTCAGATTAATATCAATAAATCGTTCATAATGCCCCAAGTCCAAATCTGTTTCCGCGCCGTCCTGGGTTACATATACTTCCCCGTGCTGATAAGGACTCATCGTTCCAGGATCAACATTAATATATGGGTCAAACTTTTGAATAGTTACCTTTAGACCGCGATTTTTCAACAAACGTCCCAAGGAAGCAGCTGTAATTCCTTTCCCTAAAGAAGATACAACTCCTCCAGTCACAAATATATACTTTGTCATCGTCTTTCCCTCTTTCTTTACATGATTTTCTTATCTTGATTTGTTAAATGAATGGGTAAATGATGGGTAGCTTTATCTATTACATTTATCTTGTACTTATCTGCTGAAAAATAATAAAAGCGCCTCCCCAAGTTGGATGGGGAAACGCTTCGATAATTAAAATAAAAGAGCCCAATTTAAATTGTACTGATCCAGCTATAAAAAGTCAAGCTTACTTCAAATCCATTATTTAACACGCTCTAACTCTTCATTATCGTCATCGTCTTCTTCATAATCCTCATCATTTTCATCAAATTCTTCATCGAATTCCTCATCAATCTCTTCATCCATATCATCGATATCAAAATCGTCTTCAAAAATCTCTAGATCATCTTCTACAACATCTAAATCATCTTCTACATCTTCTTCTTTTTTCTTCTTCGCTTTTTTCTTCTTTTTAGGTGCGACGGTAACTTCTTCATCCATTTGCTCTACAGGATACCAGCGTTTTAATCCCCACATATTTGAACCAGTAGTAATAAAACGACCATCTACGTTCAAATCCGTATAAAATTGGGCAATATTAGCTTCTTTTTCTCCGTCTGTAAATCCTTTTAATTCTGCTATCTTATCAAATACGTCTTTAAAATGAAAAGCTTTTTTCTCATCCAAAAGAATTAAATTAGCTACTTCAATCATAGACATATGTTGAATTTCTTCGTGGCTATAATTTTTCAAGCTCACGGTAACGCACTCCCTTTACTTGTATATTGATGGCTTATTTTGCCTAATTTAACTATTTGTTTATTGAATAAGTATTTCTAGTAGTCTTCCTACTACCTTTAACCATACCATACATTATAAACAAATATACAGGGTTTATGCTAGCAATTAAGCAGAAAAAATATGAAGCTTTTTACGGTTTCACTATTTTTTAATATTTAGAAGTCTAAAAATAGCATACATATGCAGTAGTACTTTTTTGTAAATCTTGATATATTGAATTTAAGAAGTAATCGGTGATGGATTTATTCCGAAGCAGTTATACTGCTCATCAAAAAATGGATCTGTCTATCCATGTACTCTTCAAGCGTAAATTGTTTTTGTAGCATCCATCTTCTAAACCCCCACATTTGTCCTTGTATAAAAATATTATTTGCTAGCAATTCTCGATCTCGCTGAGAAATTGAACCGGGAAAACAAGTAGAGATGACACGCTCAAGCATAGATACCATGTCTCTTTCCTTTTGCAATACATATTCTTTTATCTCTTTTTCTAAAGATTTCACTTCCTGATACATAATAAGTACTTCTTCTTGCATTTCATCCATTAATCGGAAATATGAACGAATTGCATTTTTAAAATGATCCACAGACGAATTATTCAAATCAATCTGCGCTTCTAAACGTTCAGACACCTGCTGATAAATAGAATCACATACAAGAAATAGCACATCTTCCTTCGTCCTAATATATTCATATAAGGTTCCAATGCTGAAGCCTGATGCCTTAGCTATTTCTCTGGTCGTCGTACGATGAAATCCTTTTTCTTTAAAAAGCGTCATTGCACCTTTAATCATTTGATTTCTGCGCTTTTCTACTAACTCTTGATCTTTTATGGAAGAAAGAATGGGATCCATATTCTTCTTCACCTCCTACTTCTACCGATCTACTTTCCGGAAGTTATCATTCTTCCTATTACTAAGCGTTGTATTTCATTGGTACCTTCATATATTTGTGTAATCTTGGCATCACGCATAAACCGTTCAACTGGATAATCTTTCGTATAGCCATAACCACCAAATATCTGAACCGCTTCAACCGAGATCCGCATCGCTGCATCCCCTGCAAACAGCTTTGACATGGCCGAAGCTTTTCCATAAGGCTGCCCCTCCGACTCTAGCCAGGCAGCTTGATAAGTTAAAAGTCTTGCCGCTTCTATCTCCGTTGCCATATCTGCAAGTTTAAAAGAAATACCCTGATTATGAGCGATAGGCTTGCCAAATTGTTCTCTTTCTTTTGCATAAGCGGCAGCAGCATCTAATGCTCCTTGGGCAATACCTAGCGCTTGTGCAGCTATTCCATTGCGTCCTCCATCTAGCGTTGACATTGCAATTTTGAACCCTTCACCTTCACTACCTAACAGATTCTCTTTAGGAACTCGACAATTTTCAAATACGAGTTCTGTTGTAGGTGAGGAACGTATACCTAACTTCTTTTCTTTTTTACCAAATGTAAAGCCTTTTGTACCTTTTTCTACAATGAATGCGCTAATTCCTTTATGTTGCTTATCTGCATCTGTTTTTGCAAATACGATATAAATATCTGCTACACCACCATTAGTAATCCACACCTTGTTTCCATTTAAAACAAAATGATCCGCTTCTTCCTTTGCCGTGGTTTTCATGGAGACAACATCACTACCAGCCCCTGGCTCAGACAGTGCGTACGCTCCAAGCGCTTCACCTGTAGCTAGCCGTGTAAGGAAATTCTTTTTCTGTTCTTCATTTCCATATTTGTAGATTGGCCAGCTCGCCAATGATACATGCGCAGATAGCGTAACTCCTGTCGAAGCACAAACACGGGAAAGCTCCTCTACAGTAATGACATAACTCATGTAATCTGCGCCTATTCCTCCATATGCTTCTGGCCAAGGTATCCCCGTTAATCCTAGTTCAGCCAGTTTATGAAAGATTTCTCTATCAAACCGTTCTTCTTCGTCACGTTCAGCTGCGGTTGGTTCAACCTCTTTTTTGGCAAATTCTGCAACCATTTTTCGCAGCATTTGCTGTTCATCTGACAGTTGAAAGTTCATTACTGTCCCCCCTTAGTTATTAAGTAGATGTTTGGCAATTACGATATGCTGTATTTCACTAGTACCTTCATAAATCTCGGTAATCTTGGCGTCTCTAAATAACCTTTCCACAGGATAATCCTCGGTATAACCATAACCACCATATATTTGCACTGCCTCAATGGCATTTTGAACAGCAGCCTTCGATGCATATAGTTTTGCCATGGAAACTTCCTTCCCACAGTCGTTCCCCTGTTCAACAAGAGAAGCAGCTTGATAAACAAGTAACCTTGCAGCTTCTGATCGAGTTGCCATATCAGCTAATTTAAAGGAGATTCCTTGATTATCTGCAATAGACACACCAAATTGTTTTCGTTCCTTTGCATAATTTGTTGCATATTGCACAGCTGCTTCACCTATACCTAAAGCTTGAGCTGCGATTCCAATTCTTCCAATATTTAAATTATGCATGGCTATGTTAAATCCTTCACCTTCTTTTCCTAGCAGCTGCTCTTGTGGTATTTCGCATTGATCAAATGTTAAAGAAACGGTATTAGATCCATGTAATCCCATCTTTTTTTCTCTTTTCCCAATGCTTAATCCAGGCGTGTCTTTCTCAACGATAAAAGCGCTTATATCCTTCTTTCCATCGCCAGTACGAGCAAAAGTGATATATGTATTTGCTTCTCCACCATTTGTGATAAAAATTTTTGATCCGTTCAATATATACTTGTCTCCATGTCTTACTGCCCTTGTCCTTAAACCACTTGCATCTGAACCAGCACCAGACTCCGTTAATGCAAAAGCACCAATATATTGACCAGATGCTAATTTTGGTAAGTAGTACTGTTTTTGTTTATCAGTCCCAAAATAAAGAATTGGATTTGTTCCCACAGAAGTGTGGACAGATAGTATAACACCAATGGTTGCACTAACTTTTGAAATTTCGTGAATGGTTTGAATATAGGATGTGTAATCCATTCCAGCTCCGCCATATTCTTCTGGGATTGGGATACCCATTAACCCTAAATCCCCCATCTTCTTTAAGACTTCTCGTGGAAATCTATCTTCTGCTTCCATCCGTGGGATTTCTTGAACGATTTCTGTTTCTGCGAAATCTTTTACCATTTTACGTAGCATTTTTTGCTCTTCGGTTACCTGTACCATTAGTATTCCCCCTTTTGTCGATTCATGTTGAATCAGTTATACACATAAAAACCTTTTCCTGACTTTTTCCCAAGCCAACCAGCTTTGACATATTGTCTAAGTAACGGACAAGGGCGATACTTACTATCCGCAAAGCCTTCATGAAGAACTTCCATAATATATAGACATGTATCTAAGCCAATAAAATCTGCAAGTGTAAGTGGCCCCATCGGATGATTCATTCCTAGTTTCATAGATGTATCAATATCCTCTACGGAGGCTATACCTTCATATAATGTATAAATGGCTTCGTTAATCATCGGCATCAAGATTCGGTTGGAAACAAAACCCGGAAAATCATTGACCGCAATTGGTGTTTTACTTAATTTCTTCGCCATATCTTCAATGATTTGGTAGGTTTGATCACTTGTTTGTAAGCCGCGAATAATTTCAACGAGCTTCATTACCGGAACAGGATTCATAAAATGCATACCGATAACCTGCTCCGGTCTGTCTGTTACTGCAGCTATTTCGGTTATTGGTAAGGATGAGGTGTTAGACGCAAGAATCGCATCGGCGGGAGCGATGACGTCTAATTGGCGAAAAATGTTTGTCTTTACCTCCATATTCTCAATAACCGCTTCAATAATTAAATTAGCTTTGGAAGCATCCTGTAGCGTTTCTGATACAGATAAGCGTTGTAGCGTTTCCAATTTTTCTTGCTCTGTTATCCTTTTTTTTAGCACAGACCGATCCAATAGCTTCTGAATCGTCTGCATCCCTCTTTCCAATGCAACAGCATTGTTATCATTCAATTGTACTTTGAGACCTGATTGTGCACACACCTGTGCAATACCTGCTCCCATTTGTCCTGCGCCAACTACCATAACTCGTTTAATTTCCATGTTTTACCTCCTTTAGAATCCCTTTGTATATACGTTTATTGCTATTACTTCGGTACCTCAATCAATATTGCATCCCCTTGGCCACCGCCACTACAAATAGCAGCAATACCTAAACCACCGCCTCTGCGTCTTAATTCGTATATTAACGTTAAGATAATTCTCGCTCCGCTCGCTCCAATTGGATGTCCTAAAGCGACCGCTCCTCCGTTCACATTTACCTTCTCCTTATCAATTCCTGCTATCTTTCCACTTGCTAACGAAACTGCCGCAAAAGCCTCATTGATTTCAAATAAATCAATATCATCCTTTTTATACCCTGTCTTCTCTAGCAGCTTATTAATAACAAGCCCTGGTGTTTTCGGAAAATCTTTCGCAGGAACAGCTATTTCTGTATGCCCTTGGATGATTGCAAGTGGTGTTTTTTCCAGTTCCTCAGCTTTTTCATCTGACATTACCACAAAGGCACAAGCACCATCGTTAACACCAGGAGCATTCCCAGCTGTAATCGTTCCATCCGTGTCAAAGGCAGGTCTTAACGTACTTAATTTTTCTAGACTTGTATCTTTCCGAGGGGCTTCGTCCGTATCAACGATAACTGCATCCCCTTTACGCTGAGGGATTTCTACTGGAATGATTTCTTTAGCAAATTTCCCTTCCTCTATCGCTTTAACTGCACGTTGATGACTTTGGTACGCCCATTCATCCTGCTCTTCTCTAGTCAATTCGTACTCTTGAGCTGTTGAGTTTCCATAAACACCCATATGAACACCCTTAAAGGAACAGGTTAAGCCATCGTGGACCATCATATCGATTACTTTCTTATCACCCATGCGATTACCCCACCGAGCATCAGGAAGAATATACGGGGCATTGCTCATACTCTCCATTCCTCCAGCTACAATTACTTCTTCATCACCTAGCCGAATTAATTGATCAGCTAGTGTTACACTACGTAATCCAGAAGCACATACTTTATTAATGGTTTCTGTTTTTACCTCCCATGGAATACCTGCTTCTCTTGCTGCTTGACGAGATGGTATTTGTCCTTGTCCACCTTGCAAAACATTTCCCATAATCACTTCATGAATATCTGCGCCATTCATATCCGCACGTTTTAATGCTTCTCCAATTGCCTTACCGCCAAGTTGCGATGCCGTTAATGGCTTTAACGCACCTCCAAATTTACCAAAAGGCGTTCTTGCACCTGCGATAATTACTGATTTTCTCATCTTAAAACATCCCTTCTTTTTTTGATTACGCTTTCTTTATGATTGAACGCTCGCTCAAACAATCTTCTAATAAAAAGCTTGGCATAACCTCCTACCAAGACGCGACGTTGCTTTTCATTTATTGGAAAATAGAGGAGGATGGCTCCCCCTCACATTTCTCTGAGTAAACCGTTGCTTTTCCATAAATATAATAAACGTAATATATAACTAGCTGCTTAAGCACTCTTTACCTCTTCTTCTCTAAACACAGATAACGCAAGTATTTCTGCTACGTCCATCGTGCTAATATCCTCTTCTACTTCTTTTGCTTTTGTACCATCACTTATCATTGTTAAACAGTATGGACATGCACTAGATATCATGTTTGGCTGTACTGCCATCGCTTGCTCCGTACGTGCTACATTAATTCGGTTACCGGTTGTCTCCTCTGACCACATAAGTCCCCCGCCAGCACCACAGCACATACCATTCTCCTTGCTGCGATTCATCTCTACTAATTCTAATCCTGGAATGGAACGAAGTATTTCTCTAGGAGGATCATACACTCCGTTATATCTTCCTAAATAGCATGAATCATGATAAGTTAGACGCTGATTTATTTCACGTTGTGGTTCAAGCTTTCCATTTAGAACTAAATCATATAGTAATTGCGTATGATGGTATACTTCAGCTTCAAATCCAAAATCAGGGTATTCATTTTTAAAAATATTATAAGCATGTGGATCAATGGTAACGATTTTCTGAACATTATTTTTTGTGAATTCTTTAATGTTCTTCTCAGCAATTTCCTGGAATAAAAACTCATTTCCTATTCTCCGAGCTGTGTCTCCTGAATTGGCCTCTTTATTGCCTAAAATTGCAAAGCTTATACCTGCTTGATTCATTAATTTAGCAAATGCAATAGCAATTTTTTGACTTCTGCTATCATAAGCCCCCATTGAGCTTACCCAAAATAAATATTCAAATTCCTTATCTTCTTTCTTCAACTCTTTTACTGTAGGGATATATACTGCTTCATCCTGCTCTCGCCACTTGATTCGATCTTTTTTAGACAGTCCCCAAGGGTTTCCTTGCCTTTCAATATTCATCACCGCACGTTGGACGTCCTGATCCATTTTCCCTTCCGTCATAACAAGATAGCGGCGCATATCAATAATAGTTCCTACATGTTCATTATTTACCGGACACGCATCCTCACAATTTCGACATGTCGTACACCCTGATAATTCTTCTTCTGTAATAACGTCTCCGATAAGACTTGCGCTTTGAACCGTTGCTGCTGCTTCATTATCTGCACTTGCACTGTTTCCTTGAGTATTTGAAAAAGCATATGCAGGAACCCATGGTGATTTACCAGTAATAGCTGCGCCCTTCTCCGTCAAATGATCACGTACTTTAATCATTATGTCCATTGGTGACAGCATTTTTCCTGAACCAGCTGCAGGGCATACATCTGTACATCTACCACACTCGACACATGCGTAGAAGTCTATCATTTGATGCTGCTCAAAATCTTCTACCTTGCCTACGCCGAAAGAAATCTCTTCTTCGTCTGCTTCTTCATCCATATCAAAATCAAGTTTTTTTAGCTTGCCTGGTACACGCTTACTTAAAAACACATTTACAGGCGCAGCCAATAAGTGAGCATGTTTAGATTGTGGTACATAAACTAAGAAAGTTAGAATTGTAATTGTATGCACCCACCATGCTATATAAAATAGTACCATTGCTACCGTCGGTGTAATCCATCCAAATACTAATGCTATGGAACTAGCAATTGGCTCAGTCCAAGTCGGATCATGTCCATGCCATAGAAGTGCCATTCCATTTCCAAATAACACGGAAATCATTAAAGTCCCAATAAATATTAGCACTAGTCCCGCTTTAAACCCTCGCTTCAGTCGGACAAGCTTTTCCATATAACGGCGATAAAATGCCCATGCTACTGCGACAAGAATCATTAATGTAACTAACTCTTGGAAGAATACAAACCCTGGATAGAATATACCGAGTGGTAAGTGATTGTCCGGAGATAGCCCTTTTATAAACATATCAATAGCACCGAATTGGACAAGAATAAACCCATAGAACATCATGACATGAATAATACCGGATTTTTTATCCTTTAATAATTTTGATTGTCCAAACACAATTTTTCCAATTCTTCTGAATCTTTCTTTGAAATCACGATCAAATTCTGATTTTCTGCCTAGCCTAATATAGGCTACTCTAGTTGCCACAACCTTAACGAATAGGTAAATACCATAGATTGTGATTGCTACAAAGGCCAATGCGTTAATAAGCAGAAATGTTTCCATTCATTCGCTCCCCCTAATCATGTAGTAATCTATTATAATGTGAAATTTTCATTGTTACTAACAATGAAAGATTTATAACCAACATGATAGCGATTCCATTTTTCAGAAAAATAACTTCATTTAAAATCTTATGTATCCCTACTATAAAATATGAATGATCATTCAGTCAACCTTTTTTTGCTATAGGCGATTTCACCTTCTGTTTCACTATGCAACAGTATATAGGTTAGAATGCAGGTAGATAGTAATAGATCAATGCTATCTTAATTATTCCAAATAAACATACTATTCACAAGTATCAACTCCAATAAATCAAAATCTCCTCTTTGCTTCCGCGGAAGTTGGAATGTTGCCCACGTAATGCGAAGTGTATATCCCCTGCAGGGTCAGGATTGCTGTATAGAGTAAAGCTTCAATCATTTGGGGTATTACTGCCAGCTATATGTGGGATAA
>NZ_JAJERH010000105.1 GCF_016919725.2 Virgibacillus sp. AGTR | reverse complement strand
CCAATCTCATATTATAAAGAACATAAGCAATTATATGAGGCATTGCTTACAAAGAACGCTAAATTAGTACAAAAACAAGTGGAACAGCATATTGCATATGTGGAAGATCAACTCTTAAGAAATAGTGACTAATAGTGAATTAAGGAAAGGGTGCGATATGAGAAAGGTTGACCTGTTGGATATTTGGAAAGCTCGCAAACGGATCGCTTCTATTGCTCAGCCTACCTCACTTGTCTATTCAAATGATTTATCGGACGTAACTGGAAAATCCGTGTATTTAAAGATGGAAAATTGGAATATAACGAATTCTTTTAAAATAAGAGGTGCAGCAAATAAGATCCTTAGTTTAACTCCAATGGAAAGAGCAAAGGGGATTACTACATTTTCCACTGGGAATTTTGGAGTTAGTGTTGGTTATGTTGCAAAACAGCTTGATATCGATGCTGTTATTTGTATTTCCAATAGAGTACCCAAAGCAAAAGTTGATGTATTAAGATCTACCGGTGCTCGTGTGGAAGTAATTGGTACATCACAGGATGACGCTGAAAAATATAGTTATCAATTGCAGCGAGAACATGGATTTACTGTTATCCATCCGTTTGATGATCCGTATGTGATAGCAGGCTATGGAACAATGGGGCTAGAATTGCTAGAAACTCTGCCTGAAGTAGATACCGTACTTGCTGGCTTATCAGGAGGTGGTATGCATTCTGGTCTTGGAGTAGCATTAAAGCAAACCAATCCGAAGCTATATCTTATTGGCGTTTCTACAGAAAGAGGAGCGGCTATGTATGAGAGTATGCAGGCGGGCAAGCCAATGGAAGTTACGGAAAATAATACGCTAGCAGATAGCCTTCTTGGTGGTATTGGTTTAAATAATCAATATACATTTTCCATGGTTCAACAATATGTAAATGACATTTTATTAGTAAACGAACAGCAAATTGCTAAAGGGATGGCTTTTATGCTCGATAAGCATCATCAAGTTATTGAAGGTGCTGCAGCGGCAAGTATTGGAGCTATACTAGAAAATAAAGCTACTCTCATTGGTTCCAACGTCGTACTTATCATTAGTGGAAATCGTGTAGATACATCGGTGGTGTTAGATCTGGCAAAGAGGTATTCTCAATAATCATTAGGAGGTCTGGCGATGAATAAAATGTTATACAATCAAACGATTATGGATAGAAGTAGACTTATTGATATAGAGGATCGAGGATATCAGTTTGGTGACGGAGTCTATGAAGTTATTGGTGTGTATGATGGGGATTTTTTTCTATTGGATGATCACTTAAGAAGATTAAAAAGAAGTGCTGAAGCAATTCAAATGATGTTACCTTGTCCTATCGACACGTTGAAGGACAACTTAAAACAACTTGTAACGATGAACCAATTAAAGGAAGGTGTTGTCTATTTACAAATATCAAGAGGGGTAGCTGAAAGATGGCATCAATATCCAAGTAACGTTTCTCCTGTATTAGTTGCTTATACAAAAGTGGAAGAAACAATGAAGGAAGAAGCGAAAAATGGAGCAAAGGCAATTATAACGGAGGATATACGTTGGTTACGTTGTGACATAAAGACATTAAACTTACTACCGAATGTTATGGCCAAACAAAAGGCAGTAGAGAATAATGCGGTAGAGGCTATTCTCCATCGAGAGGGTATTATTACAGAGGCAAGTGCTTCTAATGTGTTCATTGTAAAAGATAATTGTGTAATGACACACCCAGCGAATCATTTCATTTTAAACGGTATTACAAGAATGAAAATACTTGAATTATGCTATGAAACTGGCATTCCAGTTCGTGAGTGTGCCTTTACTATAGATGATTTACGGATGGCTGATGAAGTTTTTATTTCAGCAACCAAATTAGATATTGTACCAATTGTATTTGTAAATGATCATAAGATTGGAACAGGAGAGCCTGGTGAAATCACTCGGGAGATTATCAATTGTTTTGCTGCAGCTATTCAAGACTTAAGTGAACGGTAGCTTCATTGTAAATGGGGGGTAGAAAATGTTCCAATTTGTAAATACATTAGCTGCTAGTCATACAATCGCGGAAGTTAATCTTACTGCATTTCGTCATAATATAATAATGGTAAAGAAACAATTAAAAAATTGTATGATGATGGCTGTCGTGAAAACAAATGCCTATGGTCATGGAATTGTTCCCATCGCTCAGGAAGCAATCCAAGCTGGCGCAGATCGGATAGGAGTGACCAGTGTTGAAGAAGGGTCTCTACTCCGTCAATGTGGTATCCATGTCCCAATACATATTCTACCACCTATAACCTCCTCACAAGCAAAGGATGTTGTATATCATCATTTGACAGCAACGATCAGTTCAGTAGATATAGCAGAATCGATTAGTAAGATGGCTGTTAGACAGCAAAAACGCATGCCTGTTCATCTAAAACTAAATACAGGTCTGCAACGATTTGGGATCGAACCAAATGATGCACTCTCCTTTTGTAAGGCTTGTTATCATTTACCCGGGCTGTCCTGGGAAGGGATATTCACACATTTTTCTAGTGCGGATGAAGGGGACTGGGCGACAACAGAAAACCAATTTCATTTGTTTACGCAGACGACAAAGAAGCTCCATGAAGCTGGATATTCCTTTCCCGTACACCATGTAGGTGCTTCGACAATCGCGATTGAAAGAGAGGATATGCATCTTGATATGGTACGAACTGGGATTGCCCTTTATGGATATACTCCAGATCGTAGACAGGATAAGCTGATTTCGTTAAATAGAGTATTGTCTTTAAAATCAAAGCTAATTCATATAAGGTCCTTACCGCCTGGTTCTAGTGTAGGATATGGTGGAGAATATGTAACGAAAGCGAATGAGAAGATCGGCGTTCTTCCTATCGGTCATGGTGATGGCTTTAAAAGATTACTTTCTAATAATGGCCTGGTGTTGGTAAAAGGCCAATGTGTACCGATAATTGGTACAATATCCTTGGATCAAACATTTGTAAACCTGACCGCTATTCCTAATGTTCATGAAGGAGATGAAGTTGTTATTATCGGAAGCCAGCATGAGCAGATTATCTCAGCGAGAGACATTGCCGATTGGATACATAGTAATATAGATGAAGTACTTGCTAGTTTAATGAGTCGGATTAAAAGGGTGTATGTAAACGATGGATAGAAGTAAGCTGGAGCTTTTCTAAGATACATAGAAAAGATAGAAAAAGAGTATCTACTTTTTTCTCCATCTCCTATTTCATTCGCAAAATAATGAACTAGTCTATTACTCGCTATTATCCTACATATAATTGGCAGTAACCCCCGCGAATTGAATTTTCACCTTTGTAGGTATAAGTATTGTCATAAACGTTTATATTAGTAAGGAAAACTATTTAATTGTCTACCTTTCACTAGTAGGGCTTTTTTAGTATAGTAATAGTAGGCTAATTAGAAATAGATGTTTATTTAATTAGGTTTATCCCACATATAACTGGCAGTAACACTCTCGCTTCAAATAAAGTGAAACCAATATTGGTAAGAGAGGATCGACTGTCAGTACATGTCTGATTGGTTCAAAGGCCTTTAGGTCATCCCCTTGTGGTACTCTACCAATCAGCGGGGGATAAACCAAACTTCACGGATGGAAGTTTCACTTTATAGACTAGTTAATCTCAACTTTTAGATGTAAATATTATAAATGTGCTTTAGCAAAATTTCGCCCAATTCTTTTTAAGTCATGACAAAGGATTAGCACTAAAGATATGCATGATAGTAAAGAGATAAAGGGATGGATAGTAAAGGGAATTTGCATAAAATAGGTATAAATTGAACTGAAAGAATATTTAAATTACATGAAAATAACAGTTTTGGCAGAGAGGGGTAAGGGTATGCAGGGTACGGCAGTATATAACGTAAAGATTGAAAAGGTATTAACTAATATAAATAAAGTAATGATTGGAAAAGAGGATGCAGCTGTTCTTAGTTTAGTAGCACTACTAGCTCAAGGGCATGTTCTCTTGGAGGATGTACCAGGTGTTGGGAAAACAATGCTCGTAAAGACAATAGCTAAATCATTAGATTGTGATTTTCGTAGAATTCAATTTACACCAGATTTGCTCCCCTCTGATGTCACAGGAGTTTCTATTTATAATCCGAAAACGTTAGAGTTCGAATTTCGTGGCGGACCTATTTTGGGGAATATTATCTTAGCTGATGAAATTAATCGTACTTCCCCTAAGACACAATCTTCCCTCCTAGAATCAATGGAAGAAAAAAATGTTACCGTAGATGGAAAAACGATTGCTCTAGCTAGTCCATTCTTTGTAATGGCAACACAGAATCCAATTGAGTATGAAGGCACGTATCCACTTCCAGAAGCACAATTAGACCGATTTATTTTAAAATTAAAGATGGGTTATCCAACGTTTGGAGAGGAGCTTGAAAT
Source organism: Virgibacillus sp. AGTR (assembly GCF_016919725.2). Lineage (GTDB taxonomy): Bacteria > Bacillota > Bacilli > Bacillales > Amphibacillaceae > Virgibacillus > Virgibacillus salarius. The sequence continues at coordinate 6,143 of NZ_JAJERH010000105.1, read as the reverse complement.
GCTAGAACGGAATGCTCGTGAACAACCCATTGAATCTATTGAAGCTGTACTTACTAGAGAAGAGTTAAAAGGGATACAAGAAGAAGTAACAAATGTTTATGTGGACAAAAATGTCCAGCACTATATTATCAATTTAATTTCTAGTACACGATCTAACCCGTCTATTTATTTAGGAGTTAGTCCAAGAGGATCCATCGCCCTAATGAAAGCAGCAAAAGCATATGCATACATTATGGAGCGTGATTACGTATTACCTGATGATGTTAAATTTCTTGCTCCATATGTTTTAGCACACCGAATTATATTAACCTCAGAGGCGAAATATGATGGCGTAACAGCTGATGATATCATTTCATCCATTGTTAAAAGTACTCATGTACCTATTCGGAAGGAATTTAGTTAATGAACGCTCATGTGCGAATGATACTAAATGGGCTGTTTGTTGTCTTTTTATTCCTATTATTATTCTCTTATGCAATGTTTCAGGGTGGATTCGTAAGTTGGTTCTTATTCTTTGGATTTATTCCGATTTTTTGTTATCAGATAGGGTTTCTATTACATCCCATAAAAAATTGGAAGGTGACAAGGAAGTTTTCTAGGTCGGTTGTTGGGGCAGGTGAGAGTGTGTCCGTGACCATAACGATTCGTAGGAAATTGGCTTTCCCTTTGTACTATTGCATATGTGAAGAAGTGATTCCAAGTTCGTTACGAAAATTGGATAACAAAAATGACAAGTATCGGTATATGGATAATCCTGATAAGCTAACTATTAGTCGTACTTTAAAAAAAGTCATTTTTCCTGCATTTAGACGGGAGTTTAGTTTTACTTATCAATTGGAACATGTCCCTAGAGGTGAGCATTATTTAAATGCTGTTCGCATACGTACTGGTGATTTCTTTGGTCTCGTAAAGAAGGAGCATGTGTTTCAACTTGCTGATGAATTAGTAGTGTACCCAAATGCTCGTCCAATGGTATTTAAAGAACAGATAATTAGCTTTGAGCAAGGCGCGACGACTTCTTCCGCGCTACAATTAAATAACACAAATGTGGCAACAGGAATACGAGAATACATGCCTGGAGATCGATTTTCGTGGATTGATTGGAAGCAGACAGCTAGGAAGAACACGGTTATGACAAAGGAATTTGAACAAGAGAAGAGTACGGATATCTTACTAGTATTAGATGGCTGCTCCGATGAGCATCTTAATGATGTTACGTTTGAGGGAATGGTAGAAGTCACCTTTTCTTTAATGGAACATGTGAAAAAGCAATCTACTCAAATAGGCTTGTTAACAGTAGGAGCTAGTACAGTATATTTTCCGATACATCATGACCCATTAAAATCAGATATGGTAAGACAGCATCTTACTAGAATGAAGCCTGGTGGCAATCAATCCTTTTCGCTACAGATGCAGCGTGAACGAATGAAGATAGCTAGTGGGAGCGTTATTTTAATTATTACTAGCCATATTGATAATAACTTTAATGAAATGACTAAAAAAGTAAACCAGCGTTCAAAGCGAGTCATTGTTTTGCTCATTCAATCGCCGAAAGAAATGTCTCTTAATCAGCATTATATTCATCAACTACAGTTTGAAGGTATTCGTATTCATGTATTGTCACAACAACAGTTGATGAAAAATCCAATAGAGGTGAAAGGAAAATGATGAATCAGGAACAACGTAATTCGATATTTTACACCTCTATTTTGTATATTTGTGGCTTCATGCTATTTCTAGAATGGTTATACCCTTTGCAGGAAATAACAGATACAAATAATATCATGATATTTATACTTTATGGTATCTTTTGTTTTAGTCTTTCCTTATTTCAAATAAAATGGTGGATTTCATTTATATTGAAGGGTACTGCTTTATTTATTATTATTGACAGCTTGTTTCTAGATCCGACTTTTTTAAGCCCGATGTGGTTTGAACAGTTATTTCTTGATATCTCATATAATGTACAAGCGTTATTTGCGCAAACCTGGTACGATTTGACGCCACTTTTTAGAAGTGTTCTCTTTCTTCTATTAATTTGGCTAATGAGCTACCTGCTACATTACTGGTTTGTAGTGATGAAACGAATACTGCTATTTGTTTTATTAACATTTATTTACTTAACGATATTAGACACCTTCACAGCCTATAATGGCGGATTTGCTATATTTAGAACCTTCATTGTTGCCTTTATTGCGTTAGGTATTGCTAATTTTATGAAGGAGTTGGATCGAGAATCCATTCCATTTACTTGGGTGAAGAAATCGCCTGATTGGATATTGCCATTAATCTTAACCGTATTATTTTCTTCTGTTGTAGGATTCGCTGCACCAAAGTTTGATCCACAATGGCCGGACCCTGTACCATTTATTACAAGCACTGCAGAGAATGCTGGTAGCTCTGGAAATAATTCGCTCATCCAAAAAGTTGGTTATGGCGAAGATGATTCACGTTTGGGTGGATCATTTGTCCAGGATTATACACCGGTTTTTCAAGCAACGGCAGAGCAAAATCATTACTGGCGAATCGAGACAAAGGATGTTTATACGGGAAAAGGGTGGGAGTTTTCTGGTAGTCCACACTATATACCATTTGAAAAGATACCACCAATGTACGATGATTCGGTAGATTCTCAGAAGTTGCAGGCAACTGTCAAGTTTCTTGGTAATCATTCGTTTGATAAATTATTACAGCCATATGGTTTTAAAGAACTCGATCCAAAAATTGCAGAGGCTTTTGTGGACGCACGTTCCGAAGCCATTCAGCTACGTAATGATGATTATGAGCTGATGGATAACATGGAAACCTATACGATTAATTATGATTATCCAACATTTGATATTACCGCATTACGAGAAGCTTCCGGTCAAGCTGATCCTTATGATTCATATTTACAGCTCCCTGATAGCCTTCCGGAACGGGTTGGCGAACTAGCGCAAGAAATTACTGCAGATAAAGAGAATCGTTATGATAAGGCAAAGGCAATTGAACAGTATTTCTCCAGTAATGGATTTACCTATCAAACGACAGAAGTTCCTGTTCCGGAGAAACACCAAGATTATGTTGATCAATTTTTATTTGAATCGCAAGCAGGCTATTGCGATAATTTTTCTACATCGATGGTAGTGCTTCTGCGAACGCTTGATATCCCAGCGAGGTGGGCAAAGGGCTTTACTGGCGGAGAATTAATTGATAAACAGTCAGGAAATAATTTATACGAAGTGACGAATGCAAATGCACATTCATGGGTAGAGGTGTATTTCCCAGAAATAGGTTGGGTGCCTTTTGAGCCGACCCAAGGATTTTCTAACCTAGCGGATTTTCAAACGTCTATTGATAATACTGGTATGCAAACAGATGATGAACAGGAACAGCAGCAACAAGAGGAGCAGGAGCTGCCTGAACAAGAAGAGCAAGCAAAGGAGCAGCCAGAGGTAGAACCTGCAGGAGCTTCACCAGAAGAAATTAAGGTTTCGATGAGGTGGGAATATATTATTATTCCAATTATTTTGGTTGTGATTATGGTGTATATTGGATATCGTACTAGATACCATTGGCAAACTTGGTTCTTAAAGCGAAAAGTATCAAGTAATTGGAATGCAAGGAACTATCAAATTGCCTATCATTATTTATTAAAATTATTAGCACATAATGGAAATGGCAAACTTCCAGATGAAACCTTACGAGAATATGCAATGAAAATCGATCGTAAATATGAAACAAATGAAATGCGTAAGCTGACCTATCATTATGAAGAATTGCTCTATCGAGAACAAAACGAGCAAGCTCCTAAACAAGAACTTGCGCAATTATGGAAAAATTTAATCAAACGGATATTGGCTTGACCTCCGTCATGATGGTTAGTAGAATAGGAACATAATTATAGTAATATCAATATCGCCGTTCGTATATCCTCGATAATATGGTTCGAAAGTTTCTACCGGAGCGCCGTAAATGCTCTGACTATGAAGGCAGAAGATCGGAATAATGTATATTTCTGGATTTCTGTCTTTTTGCAGATAAGGGATAGTAGTTATTAAAAGCTATCCTTTTCCGCTATTTGTAGCTGTGCGCCTCTACGTAGTATCGAATCGGATACAGCGTACAAAGCTAGCTACTGGTAGTTTTTATTTGCATGGGGTAGGAATCCAGTTTTCATTATATGGTAAAAATGTATATTTTTGCACATGGGTGTAGGCAAAGTTATAGAATAGCCTTAAAAGCTTCTTTCACTTTTTTATATTCATGTATTCCATCATAAAATCAGGAGACAACTAGTAGGCGAGCGGAGAAAAAATATAGATAGGAGCTATGCACATGGACAACAGCGAAATGATTTTAGTATTGGATTTTGGCAGTCAATATAATCAGCTCATTACTAGACGAATTAGAGAGTTAGGCGTATATAGTGAATTACATTCACATAAGCTTACAGCGGCAGAAATTAAGGAAATGAACCCGAAAGGAATTATTCTTTCTGGGGGACCGCATAGTGTGTATGATGAAAACAGTTTCCGATGTGATCCGGAATTATTTGAATTAGATATTCCTATCTTAGGAATTTGCTATGGAATGCAGCTAATGGCTCTACACTTTGGTGGTCAAGTGGAAAAGGCAGTTAATCGTGAGTATGGAAAAGCACTTATCGACTTAAATGGCGACCCTATTCTATTTAAAGATTCACCAAAGCAACAAACAGTTTGGATGAGTCATGGAGATAAAGTCAAGCAAGTGCCTGAGCAATTCACTGTTGATGCAACGAGTTCTTCTACACCAATTGCAGCAATGAGTCATCCAGAGAAGGCATTATACGGTGTTCAGTATCATCCGGAGGTACGCCATTCTGAATACGGCAATCATTTACTAAAGCAGTTTGTTTTTGATGTGTGTCAAAGTACAGGCAACTGGACAATTGAAAACTTTATTGAAATGGAAGTAGAAAAAATCCAAGAAATAGTTGGAGATCGCAATGTCTTATGTGCGTTAAGTGGTGGGGTTGATTCATCAGTCGTAGCTGCTTTAATTCACAAAGCAATTGGTGACCAGCTGACGTGTATTTTTGTAGATCATGGTCTACTTCGGAAAAATGAAGCGGATGATGTGATGAAAGTATTTGCTGATGATTTTCATATGAATATTATTAAAGTGGATGCGAAAGATCGATTCCTATCGAAGCTTGAGGGTGTAGATGATCCTGAAAAGAAACGTAAAATTATTGGTAATGAATTCATCTATGTATTTGATGATGAAGCCACCAAGTTAAAGGATATGGACTTCCTGGCTCAAGGTACGCTTTATACAGATATTATTGAAAGTGGTACGGAAACCGCACAAACGATTAAATCACACCATAATGTTGGTGGATTACCAGAAAATATGCAATTCGAACTAATTGAGCCATTAAATACATTATTTAAAGACGAAGTTAGAGAACTAGGCTCTCAACTGGGAATTCCTGATCGTATTATTTGGCGTCAGCCTTTCCCAGGACCTGGATTAGCTATCCGTGTTTTAGGAGCAATTACAGAAGAAAAGCTAGAGATTGTCCGTGAATCAGATGCCATTCTACGAGAAGAAATTGCTAAAGCTGGATTAGATCGTGATATTTGGCAATATTTCACTGTCCTTCCTAACATCCGTAGTGTAGGTGTTATGGGTGACGCAAGAACGTATGATTACACTATTGGTATTCGTGCTGTAACCTCAATAGATGGTATGACATCTGATTGGGCACGTATTCCTTGGGACGTTCTAGAGAAAGTTTCAACAAGACTGGTTAATGATGTACAGCACATTAATCGCGTTGTGTATGATATTACTTCTAAGCCACCAGCAACCATTGAGTGGGAGTAACTCACTAAGGACATTTGAAGTGAAAACGTTGATTTGGCTGCATTTCGATGGTACGTAAAATGGATAAAACAATTAAAAATGAATAGGTTCTCCGCCAAAATTCCGCCAGAGGAAACGGAGGAAAATGAGGGATATTGTGTAAAAACAGTATCCCTTTTTTTATGTTTTTGAAAACCCCTGGCTGTGCCAGGGGTTCCGGAAAGCTTTAAGCGTGGGGTCAAAAAAAAGCCTCTCTTCATGGTAAGATAAAGTTGGTTTCCCGACCACTAAATCTCACCTAAGAAGGAGGT
>NZ_JAJERH010000104.1 GCF_016919725.2 Virgibacillus sp. AGTR | reverse complement strand
TAAATAACTAAGAACCCATAGTGTGTTAGCGAAGAAAGTAACGGTTCTTTCCTTTAGTTATACAAAAATAACTGCCGAGAAAAGTTCCTCGGCAACTATAAGTGAAGTATTAAGCATGAAGCAGTTTTAATGCTTCACGGTTAAATGCTGGAAGGTCATCGGGAGTTCGGCTAGTAACGATGTTCTGATCAACTACTACTTCTTCATCCTTGAAGTTTGCACCAGCATTTAGCAGGTCCTTACGAATTGACGTAAAACCAGTGATGTCTACATCTTTTAAAAGGTCCGTATCGATTAGAAACTGAGGTCCATGGCAAATGGCGAAGACTGGCTTTTTAGCTTCGATAAAGCTTCGGGCAAACGTGGCATTTCGCTCATCGATTCGCAATAAATCTGGTGAAAATCCACCAGGTACTAAAAGTGCATCATAGTCATCTGGCTTCACTTCATCAATTCCTTTATCTATCGTGAATGTTTTACCATTTTTACCAGTAATCTCTTTGCCAGCTTCTCCTTCGATCAAATCAACGGAATGATTTGCTTCTTTGAAATGTTGTACTGGGTCAGTTAGCTCAATCTCTTCAACCATATTAGTAACTAGTACAGCAATTTTTTTACTCATCAACACACACATCCTTTCTTCCTCTATTCTTTTTCATTACATGAATTATTTTAAAGGAGCATAAAACAACTGTGAAGTATGCACTTTTTTGTGCGGAGGTTACCTAAAGGTTACTTTTAATGACAAAAGGAATGGTATCGAAATACGGTTCATACATGATAGAATAATAGGAGCGATATAATTTACAAGGAATGATTGGAATTGAAAAAACAAATTTTAAAGAATGATTGGGAAGTGTTGTTACAGGAAGAATTTACAAAGCCTTATTATCAACAGCTTCGAGAATTTCTAAAAAAGGAATATGCTTCTAAAATAATCTATCCAGATATGAACGACATATTTAACGCTCTTCATTATACGTCTTTTGAAAGTGTGAAAGTAGTTATTTTAGGGCAAGATCCGTATCATGGTCCGAACCAAGCGCATGGACTAAGCTTTTCTGTAAATAAAGGAGTTGCTATACCACCTTCCTTAAAGAATATCTTTAAGGAATTGCATACTGATTTAGGTCATCCAATACCAGATCACGGATCATTAGTAAACTGGGCGGAGCAAGGTGTATTATTACTAAATAATGTATTAACGGTTAGACAAGGCGAGGCGCATTCTCATCAAGGTATGGGATGGGAGCAATTTACTGATGAAGTTATTAAATCATTAAACAAAAAGCAGGAGCCTGTAATATATATATTATGGGGAGGGGCCGCCCAGAAAAAGCGTGCTTTGATTGATACAAATAAGCATTATATTATTAAATCCCCGCATCCTAGTCCATTATCTGCATATCGAGGATTTTTTGGTAGCAAGCCATTTTCTAGAGCAAATAATCTATTAAAAGAAATTGGCAGAAAGGAAATCGATTGGCGTTTGAATGATTATATGTAGTGATTTAAATGTAGCTAGGGAAGGAGATAAATTAATGAGTGGGTGGGATCAGCAGTTAATTAAAACTTCTCGTGGCACATTTGAGGTGTTTTGTAATGGGGAAGGAACTCCTTTATGTGTAACGCATTATTATTCCGAATTTAATCATTCAGGGGACTATTTTGCTGATTCTTTTACGCATAACCATAAGGTTTACCTGGTAAACTTAAGGGATGCCGGGAATTCAGTAAAGGCAAGTCTCCCCTATCAGCTTAGTATGCTTTAGATAAGAGCAGGCAGAAACCGGAATGGTGATAGATTGTATCCTTTTCTGGTTTTTATTATATTCTAGGAAATTTTAAAATTTGCTCATGTAGATAAAAATGGTCGTATTGAGCCGCGTCCAGAGCGCAAGCGCCCAGAAACTAGGCGACTTCACGAATCGCCCTAATCTAAGTCATCATCGGCTCGCAAGCCCACCGTGCTTCCTTTATCTCCGTTGACTCGCTCCAGTTACTGCGTTTCTAATCGGGCGCTTGCGCTTTTGTTATATATGCACAATGCTCTGAGATGGAGGAGTAATCATAACGAATCTGATACAAAACGTGTTGCTTCAGTGGACTATCAATCTCTAATTTAGGATGTCCAAATGTTTTAATCCTTTGCATTCCAATACGCTCCATCACTTTTTCAGAGGGCTTATTTATCGTGGAGGTAAAAGCACAGATTTCATCCATGCGCAACGTCTGAAAAGCATAATCTAAACAAGTCTTAGCACCCTCAACTGCATACCCTTTTTTCCAAAACTGTTTATCTAATCGCCATGCAATCTCGATGGAAGACGACGTAACATCAGGCATATCTATGTCAGCCAGTCCAATAAAACCGATAAATTGATGATCTTTTAAGCGATCAACTGCCCAAATACCATATCCTTTTCCAGCTAAATCCTGTTCAAATTTATCTATTAACCAATCTGATCGTTCTTTCGTTAATGGTTTAGGGAAGTACTTCATAACTATAGGATCAGCATTCATGGCTGAAAATAAATCTTTGTCTGATTCCTGCCACCTTCTAAAGCCTAGTCGTTCGGATTGGAAAATATACTTGTTTTTCATGAATGATAACCCCCTTCATTTTGCAAATGTATATAGTATATCATTATTCATAAAAAAATAAATAGACATATAATTCAATATATTATCTTAACTAATGTATCTATATTTTTTAGTGGTAAATAGGTTATAGATCAACCTTATTCGAAAATAGCATAGAATAGGTCATTTGCTTTAAAGATGTTAGATATAAGGTTCCTTAGATTAAAGGTCATTGACGGTGGAAAAAAAAGGGGGGTTGATATGGCGCAATTGAATGATAGGGAAATTGATCTGGAACAACCGATATTAGAAACGCCAAGACTCATTCTTAGGAAAATAATGGCCACAGATCTTTCCGCAATTCATGCCTTTACATCATTAGATGTAGTCACGCAGTATCTTCCATTTGATACACATCAATCACACGAACAGACAAAGCTATTTATCAATTTTGTATTGGATCAATATGATAATAATCAATTAGCTCCGTGGGGGATAGAGTTAAAACCTTATAAAAAGTTGATTGGCATGATTGAATACGTTTTTTGGGAACAAGAAAATGATACGGCAGAATTGGCCTTTGTCCTAACAAATACGCATTGGGGGAAGGGGATTGTTACCGAAGCTTGTCAGGAGGTGATTAAATATGGTTTTACAACCATGAAGTTACAGCGAATCCAGGCAAGGAGTTTCGTAGAAAATATTGGCTCCCAAAAAGTATTAGAGAAATGTGGATTAAAATTAGAAGGTATATTGAAAAAACGATTGTTTATAAAAGGAAAACATCGGGATATATGTATGTACGCGATTATTAAAGATGATGATAATCGTAAAACCAACTAATTTAGTAGTCTTTCAGAAGTATCCTTACTTCATAATAAGTACTCTTGCAAGAAGAGGGTGTGATAATAGCCAACCACTATTCCTATTTATTTAGAAAAAGATTACCGATATCCAGGCTGTCTTTCTTTGTAATCAATGAAGAAACATTCATCCATGGACTCTGAGGAATTAAAACAAAGTGCAAAAGGATTAAGTAAGTTAGATGTTATCGAAAGAGTAGGCCTATGATTAGGACAGAGATGCTGTCATCAATCGCAAGCATCATAGAACTGATTATCGTGCACCTCTGTCCCTGTCTACTAGGACACGGAACCGAAATCGTATCATTTGAATCAACCGTGTACCTATCGGTAAGTATGATGGTGGTGTAAAGTTCGGGGACTAGCCATCCCCTCCTACTTGATTTTAGATTTTAATTTGGCGGCACAATGATTTGATCATCAAGTCTAATATCATCAATCGCCCAGAACCAATTATTTTTCGCATTATACATTCTCCATTTCAGTTTCATTGAAGAAGCTTCTTCAGGAACGTTAATTGATTTAACTTCATACTTATTTAAAACATGGCTGTTCCCATTGTCAGAAGTGCTTTTGTTGTCATAAATAAGTACTTGCTGTTTTTCACCATTATCAAAAACTGCTGTTACTTCAGCTGTTTGTATTCCTTCTTGTTTATAATGAGAGGCAAATCCTAATGATAGGTTTTGATCACCTTTAACTTTTATAGAAGGTGACGTTAATGTACTATCAAAGTATCCGGTAGATGCTGGTGAACCATTATCATCCCACTCATCTGGGTCAGCAACGGCAATAACACCTTGTCCAAGATCAAAATCTTCACGTTCTTGTGTATCAGCTTTTGTCCAAAAATCTTTTGTAGTAAAGCTCCACCCTTGCCATTCTATTGTCCCAGCAGGCATATGGGAGCTATTGGTAATCGTCCACCCATTTGGAGTTTCGCTAGTCCAACCTAGAATTGAGTCAGGGATATCTTCATTAACTGCAGGTTTTAATGAAGACTGTAAATAATCAAAATTTTGTCCCAGCATCATGTTTACTAGAACTTGGACATCTTTTGATCCGATTTTTTGTTCACCTTCATAAGCTGTAACTGTGAATTCAGATGCACCTGAAATTGCTTCAGATGGGGTAGCTTTAACATTCAACGTCTTTTCTTCATAACCTGTAAGCTCATAAGCGATTTCATGATTTACCAATGTCCAGTCAGTAGGTGCATCAATCTTAATTTTTCCGTTTACACCTTTGCTGCCATAGTTTTTCATCTTTACTTGAATGGATGTTGATTCACCATTCGTTACTAGAGTAGGAGAAGCTTGTGTTGATACCATCTCTAAAGCTTTTGTAGTTCCTTCAGTTTTTAATTTTGTTTTACTTGTGTTTCCAAATGAGTCCAGTGCTTGTATCTCAATTTCATACGTAGTACCTGGTTGAAGACCGTTTATTGGGAATTCTAATTTCTTAGGTATAGGATCATAATAGAAATTGGAAAACGCTTTGAAATCTGCATCATATTCTCCTGATTTTAAATTTTTGGCCTTAATTTGATATGAATGTACTAGCAAGTTATCAGTTGCCTGTGGAAATTCAATAGTTAAACTTCTTAATGTTGATTTTTCTTCTATGATTGATGCATCGGCTTTTGTTGGAAATACCGGATTTATATGGTCACGGTCTTCTGTATAGTTGAATTTATTTTTCTTAGCTGGGTATTTTATCACCCAAGGATCTCCTACCCAATTATCTTTATGGAAATCACGTTTCTTAATCACGACTTCATTATTATAAACCTCTACAACCATACCTTGGCTAATATCTCGATATCCTTGTGGATGAAACCCTTGAAGTTTCCCTGGTTCCAATTCCAAATAGCTGACGGAAGAGGTACCGACAGATGTAAAATCTTTTTGATGAATCGTTCTAGGATCTTCAAGTGGGTAATGAGAATGTCCAGAGAATGTAATTACTTGGGGGTATTCCTTCAATGTATCATATAGAAGTTCTTTATTTTCTTGGGTACCCCACAAATCACTTCCGTAAACTGTGTCTTTAATATGTTGATGTAGGAACACAAAAATCGGTTCTCCCGGGTTGTCCTTTTCTGCTGCCTCCAATTGTTTTTTCAGCCAGTTAATTTGATCAACCGTATACAAACCATGAGTGGTGCTGTCTTCAGGACTTAACGCAATAAAATGATAGCCATTTACTTTTTTGTGATAATAGATCGATTCCATTGCTGTTTTTTCCAAGAAGCGAGTTTGTGCATCCTTAATAGATAGACCATTCCAATAATCGTGATTACCCATTGTAAACAAGGAATTGACGCCATCTTGTTTCTTTTCATTATAAATAGAGAAAAATTTATCATACTCTGTTTCATATCCGTAATCAGTCAAATCCCCTACCACAACAAAAGCATCCTGATCAGGGGCAACTTTGTTTAGTTGGTTCATCGCTGCTTTAAATTTCTCATCATCTATTGTTGAACTATTGTCAATATGCACATCACTTATTACAGGAAAAACAAGTTCTGGTTTACGATTGTTGTTTACTAAACTTGAAGATTCCGAGAAAGCTTGTGCACTAGAAAATGAAACTGTTAGTCCTAACGTAAGGGCTGCCAAAATTACCCAAAAATTGCTCTTCGATTTCATGATAACATTCCTCCTATCACTAATTATTTTACTAGCTGGAAAATAAACTTTGCTTTATATAGTTATGATAATAAAAATTTAATAACACAATATAAAACCACTGTAAATTCAATGTAAAATAGCTGAGAGAGTATGTTTTAAGTTCGCTGTATAAGTTGATGTTTATCTCATAATACGTTGGTATTTTCACATGATGATAAAAAAGGGAAATGAAAAAGGCTGGGATAAAACACACTTCTTTACTCAAAATACGAATAATCATGTTAGCAATAGGAGTGTCATCGCTGCACCGTGAAAATATACGTCCTTTACGCGGGCACGGCCTCCGCTAACTTGGTAAAGAAAAACACGCTACCAAGTGGATCTTCGTACTTGTGCTGTTCCCGCTGGAGTCTCGCTTATTTCAGGTGCTAAATTTATTATTCTAATCAAAAAACGAACAATAATTAATTTTAATTAATTATTGTTCGTTTTATATTGTTTCTTCATTCTTTTGTCTCAGTCTCTTTTATCTAGTTTCTTAACTACGGGGTCCATGCAATTTTGCTTTGGATTATACGGTTTTTGCCACTAATCCGAAACAACGCTTATAAATCCACTGATAGTCTTTTTCGGTGAGATCACGTGGATTTCCTACTGTTTGTGGATCCTTCATGGCCTCTTTTGATAAACGCTCGATCATATCAGGTGAAACACCTTGCTCTTCTAAACTAGGAATATCTAAGTCTTCTGCTAAACGATAAACTTCATTGACTGCTGCTTTTGCTGCTTCTTCAGTTGTCATATCGAATGTGTTTGCACCTAGTGCTTGTGCGATACGTGCAAATTTGTCAGGATGTCCTTTCCAATTATATTCCATCACGGGTCCCATCATCGTAGCCACACATTGTCCATGGGCAACGGGAATAATACCGCCTAATGTTTGAGACATAGCATGTGCTGCTCCAGCTGATTCACTTCCATATGAAAGTCCAGCAAGCATGGCAGCTTGTGCCATCCCGTAGCGTGCCTCAATGTCACCACCATCAGCGTATGCCCGACGAATATATTTACCTACGTACTCTATTGCCAATAGTGCAACTGCATCTGTTACCGGCTGTGCAAAATGCATCGTATAGCACTCGATTGCATGAGCAAGTGCGTCAATACCTGTCATAGCTGTTACATGTGGGGGCATGGACACATGTAATTCAGGATCAAGAATGGTTAAATGTGCCGCAATTAATGGGCCACCTGTATTAAACTTAAATTCACGTTCTTCATCTGTTATAACAGCCCATTGTGTAACTTCTGAACCTGTACCTGCAGTTGTTGGAATGGTAGTTAATGGCGGAATACGATTTTCTAAAGGTTTCTTACCTTCGGCAGCTTCGTAATCTAGTACACTACCATCGTGTGTTGCTTCAACACCAATTCCTTTTGCTGTATCCATTGAACTACCGCCACCTACGGCTACGAGTCCATTACATGATTCTTCTGTAAATACCTTAGACCCTTCAGCGATTAAACGTACAGGAGGATTCGGCTCTACTTTATTAAAGACAACAACCTCAATTCCAGCCTCTTTTAGATGTTTCTCAACAGGTTCAGTTACCCCTGCTTTATAGATACCAGGATCAGTTACGAGAAGAACTTTGGTAACACCAAGGTTTTTAACTTCTTCACCAATATGTTTAATTGCTCCGATCCCATGCTTGATCGCTGTTGGGATTTCAAATGTATGGAATTTATGCATATGTTCAACTTTCATATTTAAACTCATCGACGATTCCTCCTAAGATTGAAATTTTATATTTAGAACCAATTTATTGCTTCTGGTTTTAAGTTTTGAAAGATATGCTTCGTTTCTTGATATTCTTCTAATCCAGCTCTGCCAAGTTCTCGGCCAATTCCAGATTGTTTAAATCCGCCCCAAGGTGCATGCGGAAAATATAGATTGTATTCATTAATCCAAACCGTTCCCATGCGCATCTTTGCTACGCAACGCTCCGCCTTAGCAATATCATTTGTCCATACGCCACCAGACAGACCGTAAATTGAATCATTGGCTAGATGAATAGCTTCTTCTTCTGATTGGAATGTTTCTACGGTAATAACAGGACCAAAACCTTCGTTTTGAACTACCTTCATATCCGTTGTACAATTTGTGAGTACGGTAGGAAGATAAAAGAAACCTTTTTGTAATTGAGGGTCACTTGGGCGATCTCCGCCAACCGCAACGGTAGCTCCCTCCTGTTTACCAGTTTCCACATAATCAATAACTTTATTTAAATGCTCCTCAGAAATTAGCGGTCCCATTTGTGTTGCCTCATCAAAACCGTTACCTAGCTTAATGTCCATAACTCGTGTAACAAGTTTCTCAATAAACGCATCATGAACGCTTTCCTCAACGATTAATCTTGTTCCGGCAGAGCAAATTTGTCCTGCGTGAAAATAGACTGCATTTAGTGCTTGATCTACCGCTGTATCAAAATCAGCATCTGCAAAAACGATATTTGGGTTTTTTCCGCCAAGTTCAAGTGCTAAATTTTTCACGTTGGAACTTGCTGCTTGCATAATTTTCTTACCAGTTGCAATACCTCCAGTAAAGGAAATAAGATCAACTTCTTTATTAGCAGAAAGTTCAGCACCTACGGAATGTCCTGGTCCAAGTACTAAATTAACGACTCCAGCTGGAACACCTGCTTCCTCCATTAATTCAAACACCTTAACGGTAGTTAGTGGTGTAATCTCACTTGGTTTCATAATAAGTGTATTGCCTGCTACTAATGCAGGAGCAAGCTTCCAGGATGCTTGTAAGAGCGGATAATTCCAAGGTGTGATTTGTCCGCATACACCAACAGGTTCATGTACGACCTTACTTATCGTATTTGGAATTGGCGAGTCAATAATTTCTCCGCCATTTTTATCTGCTAGTTCAGCATAATAGTGAAAGACACCAGCAATATCCTCCATATCTCCACGACTTTCTTCAACTGTTTTTCCAGTGTCAAGTGATTCTAGCTTAGCTAATTCCTCTTTATCTCTTTCAATGAATTGAGCAATGGTCCTAACAATGTGCCCTCTTTCTGTTGCTGGTGTTGTTGCCCATTCCCCAGAATCAAATGCCTTTCTTGCAGCTTTAATGGCTGTCTGTGTGTCAACTTCATCACTTTCCGTAACTGTAGCAATGACTTCTTGATTAAAAGGATTAATAATGTCTCGAGTAGCATTTGTTTTTGATGCTACCCATTCACCATCAATATAATTTCGTTTGCAGTCCAAAGGGAAAACCTCCTCTATCGTTAAGTTTGTTAAATATTTATTTAACGTTTTGAACAAAACTAATGTAACATGTTGCTTTATTGTTGTCAAAGTGAATACGTATAATTGTTAATATGATAATTTGGTTATAGAAAATAGTAGTAAGCGGTTTTCTTTTTAATGTATGGGTTTAATTAAAAATACACTAAACTTTTCTTATTATTATTTGACATATTTCGAGGATACGTTACCATTAAGTTTGTAAAATAAATTCTTAACGTATTAAATTTTTTAAAAAATAGGAGGTGACGGAATGGCGGCTTCAAATGATGACATGGCTAGGGAGAAGCTGGAAGAGGCAAAGGGATATGTCATTGAAACTATCGCCGAAACGATGGATGTTTATGGTGTAACACCAGCTGCAGGAAAGCTTTATGCAACGATGTATTTTAAGGATCAAATGAATCTCGATGAAATGCGAGAGGAACTTGGGATGAGTAAGCCAAGTATGAGCACAAGTGTAAGAAAGCTACAAGAAAATGAGATGGTTAAAAAGAAATTTCAACGTGGATCTCGTAAACATACGTATGCGGCCGAAAAGAATTTCTTCCATTCGTTTATGTCTTATTTTTGTCAATTATGGGACCGAGAGGCAAAAATGAACATGGAGGCAATTAAACAGGCTGAATTTGAATTAGATCAAATTTTTGAAGATGAAAATGTATCAGCAGAGCTAGTTGATGAAGCACGTAAAATTTATGAGCTGCTTGATCAGTCAAAAATATATTACCGCTGGCTTGAACGGTTGGTAGCAAGCATACGATCAGAAGAGATATATGAGTTTTTACCAAAAGATCCAGACGATAAGAATACGTGATGGGAGAGGATTAGACAATTTATGCGTTTCATTAAAAGTAAACTTCTACTAATAGGATTAGCATTCGTCGTTGTATTAGCAGCATGTGGAGAAAGTGCAGAGTCAGATAAAAAAGGTTCCGGAGATGCCAAAGAGGATGGAACTGAGAATAAAGGTACCATTGAAATGGCACAGATCAATTGGGCTGAAAATATCGCTGTAACCAATATGTGGAAAGTTATTTTGGAAGATCAGGGCTATGAAGTTAATTTGAAATTGCTTGATATGGGTACAATTATGAAAGCATTGGCAGAGGATGAATTGGATATTAATCTAGAGGTATGGCTACCAGTTCAGGATCAGGCCTATCTGCAAGAGTATAAAGATGAGGTTTTCTTTTCAGAAGAAACTTGGTATGATAACGCAAAAGTTGGTCTTGTTGTCCCAAAATACTTAGAAAACATGAATAGTATAGAGGATCTAAATAAACATGCAGACATGTTTGAAGGTGAAATTACCGGGTTTGATCCAGGGGCAGGTACGATGGAAGTAACAGAGGATTTAATTAAAGAATACGATCTTGATTATGAATTATTGCCAAGTTCTGAACCAGCTATGATAACGGAAATTGCAGAAGCTATTAAGAATGAAGAACCAATTGTTGCACCGCTTTGGAGTCCGCATCGTGTCTTCTCACAGTATGATTTAAAATACCTGGAAGACCCCAAAGAGGTTTATGGTGGCGTAGAAAAGATTCATCATGCAGCTCGTCAAGGATTTGCAGAAGATTTTCCAAAAGTTAGTAAGTGGATGAAAGATTGGAAAATGGATGATGATTCCATTGGGGAATTAATGACCTATGTCAAGGACGCTGATGAACCGATTGATGGTGCTAGGAAATGGGTCGAAGAAAATCAAGATTTAGTCAATCAATGGATAAAGGAATAGGAATAACATCCAAAGGGAGCACAAGTGTGGCTCCCTTTTTATAA
The DNA here is from genome assembly GCF_016919725.2 of Virgibacillus sp. AGTR. GTDB lineage: Bacteria > Bacillota > Bacilli > Bacillales > Amphibacillaceae > Virgibacillus > Virgibacillus salarius. Next base: position 170 of record NZ_JAJERH010000104.1, on the reverse strand, counting down.
GTTAAGAAAGTATAAATTCAGTGCAATGACTGCGTTAAGCCAAGTAGTTATTTTGAAATGTTAGATGTATATTGGCAATGCTCTGATTAATTACTTCGCTTTCCGCGGGCACGGCCTTAACTAACTTTGCAAAGAAGAACACGTTGCAAAGTGGATTTTCGGCTCGCGCA
>NZ_JAJERH010000103.1 GCF_016919725.2 Virgibacillus sp. AGTR | reverse complement strand
TGAAGAAATACGCTGTCTTTATCCCGCATATAACTGGCAGTAAGCCCCCTCTTCAAACATTTAAGTGAAACCAAGGATGGGTTAGTGAGGAAGCAACTGCCAGTAAATGTCCGATTGGTTCTACTAACCATCCGTAGGGAAAAACAAAACCCCACGGATGGAAGTTTCACTTTATCTCGCATATAACTGGCAGTAAGCCCCCTCTTCAAACATTTAAGTGAAACCAAGGATGGGTTAGTGAGGAGGCAACTGCCAGTAAATGTCCGATTGGTTCAAAGGCCTTTAGGTCATACCCTTGTGGTACTAACAATCAGTGGGGTGATAACCCCTCCCACTGATTGAAGTTTCACTTTATTGGTAAGTAAACGTTGAAGGTATTTTGGTTGTCGGAAGAACGAATAGTAATGCTTCCATCATGTTGATCGATGATTTCTTTTGTAATAGCAAGACCTAAGCCCGCTCCACCCGTTTCCCTGCTTCGTGAAGAATCTAGCCGATAGAATCGTTCAAAAAGCTTTTCTTGCTCCATTTGAGGTATGTTTTCACTTGGACCTGTAATGGAAATAATATATTGGTATTGCTGTACTTTGCCTGATATATATATAGCTCCAGTACCCTGATAATATCGGATTGCGTTATCCAGCAGATTGCTAACTACTTGTTGAATTCCTTCTGGGTGTAAGGATAAGCTAGATTCCTCTAGTTGTACATCAATTGCTATCTTTTCCTGCTTTAACGTCCAATTAAACATAGCAATACATTGTTGGATTAGTGTATGAATGGCGGTTTTTTCTTTATGGTACGGTGTTTGCGATGTAGTATAGTCCCACTTTTTTAATTGATCAAACTGTTCGAGCATAGAAGTTAGACGCTTGGATTCTTGATAAAGTGCTGCAAATAATTGCTCATCACCTGTTATATCGCCAGATTTTAAAGCAAGTAAATAGCCGTTCAGATTGGAAAGAGGCGTTCGGAATTCATGAGATATATCGGAAACAAGCTTTTTACGTTCTACCTCATTTTTCGTTAGTTTTTCAATCAATTCATTATACTGCTCCACTAATTGTCCAATTTCGTCTTTTCTGGACACGGTAATTGCTTCTGGATACTCCCCTCTTTTTAATAGTTCTGTAGCATGCATTAAACTACGAACGGGCTTTAGTAGTCGTCTAGTTAGATAAAAATAAACGATAGTACCAGCAATAATAGAGATGATAATAAACAACCATACATAATTTAATAATGTTTGATTGAATTGTTCTTGTCGCTGTTCGTTTAAATTACCAACTCCTGCTGCTAAGAAGCAGGCAGTATGATATAACGCCCAGCCACTAATAATCATGGCAACTACAATGACGAGAAAATGTAATATCGTTAATCGCCATAAGAAGCTCTCAGGTAGGATATTGGTTATTTTCTTACGTAGATGTGACAAACTTATACCCCATTCCTCTTATGGTTTGAATGCGCTGTGGCTTGCCAGGCTCTCTTTCTATTTTTTCGCGAAGCTTTTTAATATGTGCATCGATTGTCCTTTCCATTACCATTTGCTCAGCATTCGGATAGATTTGCGAAACAAGCTGCTCCCGTGATAAAACAAAATTTGGGTTTTGCATAAAATAATGGAGCAGGTTAAATTCATGCTTTGTTAACTTAATCTGCTGATCATAAAGAAGCACTTCGCCTTTACGAGGCTTTATACAGAGCCCATCACTAACGATTTTTTGACAAAAATGGCTGGTGCGGCGTAAAACTGCTTCAACGTGGGCGATAAGCTCATTAGGATCGAAGGGTTTGGTTATATAGTCATCTGCACCAATATTTAAGCCAGTAATTTTATCTTCTACTGTCGCTTTTGCCGATAACATAATAATGGATACTTCACCATTTACTTGCTTTCGAACCCAATTACAGAAAGCTTCACCACTTACCTTTGGCAGCATTAAATCAAGGATGATTAAGCATGGATGGTGTGCTAAGAATAAGGATTTTGCTTCATCTCCATCCACTGCTTCAATGACTTCATAACGGTGCTTCTCTAAATATAATCGAATAAGTTTTCGAATCATTTTATCATCTTCAACAACCATAATTGTTTGCTTCATATTTTCACCACCCATGCGTTAGTTTACCGTAATTTGCAGAAAAAGAATATAATGTACTGCATTCTTATTCAATGTTTCGCTCTTTCTTCAAATGGTAAACAATCCTTGCTGAAAAAAGCTATGCTATAAAGTAAGTAGAAAAAAGTATCATTTATTGCATTTTCTCAAATTCCTGCACCATTAAATCATAGTTCATTGCTCCGAAGGCTTTGTATTGAATGCGTCCCTTGGAGTCAACCATGTACGAGGTAGGTATTGGCTGTATTTGATATTGATTTGCAACCGTCGTTTTTTCATCCTTTAAAATAGGAAAGGTAAGTTCAAAATCTTTTACAAAACGTTTAACATCAAGAAGATTACTTTCAGTTTCGGTTAAATTAATAGCTAAAATAACAATATCCTTTTTCTCATGGAATTTCTGCATATCAGGCATCTCAGCACGACATGGTGGGCACCATGTTGCCCAGAAATTAATCATGACCCGTTTTCCCCGGAAATCAGAAAGTTGAACGGTTTCACCGTCTAGTGTTTGCAATTTGAAATCCGGCGCCATATTGCCAATATTTAGACCTTCCTTATCGGTATTCGCCGCTTTTTCTTCGTCTGGATTATCTTTTACCTCCGAAGTAATGGTATTCTTTTCAACGGAAGTCTCTTCATCCTCTTGAACGGTTTGATTTGATGAAAAAACAAAATCATAGAGTGCCCAAGAAAACATTGCTAGAATTACGACGATAAGTATAGTTTTCTTCATTAAAATCCCTCCTTAGCCTAAATTGGTTAACCATGTATCTTGAACAAGCTTTAATAAAAAGGCTGATATTCTAGGCATTTGTCCAGTAAACAAGAGTACTCCCATGAGAATCATAATGGTTCCTCCAACTTTCATGATCTTGTCACTATATCGGACAATCCACCTTGTTGACCCAAGGAAAAACGTTAAAATCAAAAATGGTAGGGCAAAACCAATGACATAAAAAAGCGTGTACCAAGCTCCTTGTGTTGGATTCGCTGCAGCGACTACTAAGATGGAAGCGAATATAGGTCCGATACAAGGCGTCCATCCTGCAGCGAAGCCCATTCCAACAAAAACAGTTCCTGCATATCCTACCGGTTTCTTGGTAAAGCGAAATCGTTTTTCTTTCATGAAGGAGGTAATTTTTAGCCAACCAGCTACAAATAAACCCATGATAATAATAAAAATTCCAGCTATACGTTGAATGAGTTGACCGGATTCTCCTGCTAAAATTCCTTGAATCCATTGACCGAGGAAGGACACACCTACACCGAGGCCGATGAAAATCAAGGACACTCCTATAAGAAAGAAAATAGCGTGAACTAGGAGCTTACTTCTAATTTTTATGTTGTTGTTATTTTCTAATTCTTTTACACTCATCCCAGTTATATAGGAAAGATAAGCTGGAAATATAGGTAATGTACAAGGTGAGAGAAATGAAAGCATTCCCGCACCTAGAGCTAGCCAAATAGTAAGATCTGCAGCTTGCATCATTCAGACACCTTCTTTCTTTTGAATACGAATAAAATGCTAAATATAAGCCCGACGGTAATGAAAAAGAATGGGTGGATCATATAGCCAAATATGGTTGTGAATGGCATTATCCACGTTATACTTAATTTTACAATTGCCCAGACCCAGACCATACAAAGCAATAGGGTGGATTTCCTTAATCGATCGCGTAAAAGCAGAAATGTAAGTAGCAGAATGAGTAAGAGAATAAAGTCCCCCCAAGCAAGTGTATTATTTTTCCAAATGATTTCGATAAATTGATACATGAATGATGCTACGAGTAATACAGGGACATAGCAGTACAACAGTATTTCTATGTCAACTTCGCTACGTTTTGCTTTATACCATAGCTGTATTGCTAGTAGAAACAGTGCGAAATAAAATGCTTGTGCATTACTCGGATATGCTAAGACAGCAATTGGATCAGAAATAAATAAGGAGAGGTTCAGAACTATTTTCCCTATCCAAATAAAGATTACAAAATTCACTAAATAAGATATCATTTGTTGCGATACTTGCTTTCGCTCTGCTATAGGTAAATTACTGCTAAGAAAATAGGCAATAAATCCAACACTCATACTAATTACATGTATTGAAATTGTTGTAAGAACTGTTGCTGACGGCATAATCCTTGGCCTCCATAAAATTTCAAGTATTTACATGATAACGTAGGTTTGTGAAAGTTTGATGAAAGTAAGGATACAAAACTTTTGGTATGATGGTTTATAGAAGCTTGGGAAATAGTAAATATGTTACGATAAAAACATCTAAGCCTTATTTTAGGAGGACGGAATGTATTTGATAGCAAAGCATCCATATATAAAAATAGAACGAAAAGTGACCAGTGTGGAGCAAATAGATATAGAACATCAGCGGGTGATTTATTTATACCATGATCGCGTTGTCACACAAAATCGAGAATTTCCAATAAAGGATGTTATGGACTTTTCTTATCGAGAAATTGCCAACCAAGGCGGCATTCTATATCTGCATACATTACGCGGGGTATATACCTATACAGTGAAGTCCTCACCGGAAGCATTCCTTTCAGCATTTAAAGAGCATTTTAAATCGAGTCAATAATGAGTAATTCCATAGTGTATTATGTTAAAATGACATGAGCACGTAAATGATTCTCAAATAGGGAGCGGAACAAGGTAGTGGAGATTAAGCATCTACAATACTTTATTGAAGTCACAAGAGCAGGCAGTTTTACGCAGGCTGCCACTACATTATATATAACTCAGCCTGCTATTAGCAGAATCATCAAATCTCTGGAAGAAGAACTTGGTGTTTCATTATTCATACGCTCGAGGAAGCAATTGTCATTAACGGAAGCAGGCCGTGTTTTGTACGAGCATGCCCAAAATTTTGTTGAGCAATATCAAGCGATGATGTTAGATCTAGATCAAGTACAACAACTTAAAAAGGGGCATATGCGTATTGGATTACCTTCGATAACGAATTCTTTTTTCTTTTCACAGTTAATCGCTTCGTTTCATGAAGAATATCCAGAAATAACCTTTCAATTAGATGAGGATGGATCTAAACGAATCGAAGAGAAGGTCCTTCATGATAAGCTTGATTTTGGTGTTGTTGTGCTACCGACTACACATGACGAATTTTATCATTATTCGTTTATAAAAGAAGGTTTAAAAGTGGTTGTTCCATCTGGTCACCCGCTTGCTGTTAAACAACAGGTTCGCTTACTAGATTTGAAGCATGAATCGTTTATTATGTTTAATAAAGACTTTTCATTAAGAGATAGCATCGTTACTGCATGTGAAGATGCAGGCTTTGAACCGCACATTATATCGGAAACTTCTCAATTAGATTTTATGGAGGAGATGGTAGCTTCCAATGTCGGGATTACTTTATTACCAGAGAGCACCAGTACAGAACTGACTAATGATGTTAAAGCAATAGCTGTGGAAAATCCTACAATTGTGTGGGATCTTGCTTTGATCTGGAAAAGAGATAGACAGCTTCCTCAGGTGATGGAAGAGTTTATACGCTTCGCCAAAGAAAAGCTATTACGTAATGAATCATGAATGAGCTTGTAGAGATTCTATTTCTCTGCAAGCTTTTTTTATAGTTTAGGAAATTTTAAATTTGAGCCTGTGGATAAATAATAGGCGTGTTGAGAGCTGCGTCCAGCTAAACAGAGAACTAGGCGACTTCACGAATGCCCTAATCTAAGTCATCATCGGCTCGTAAGGTCACCGTGATGCCTTTATCTCCCTTGACTCGCTTCAATCGCTACGTTTCTATCGGGCGCTTGCGCTTTTTTTCTTCATCTAAATAGAAACCCACATCTTGCGCTTACCTCTTGACTAATGAAGGACATACATTTCACAAGTTAAGCCTTTACATAACATTTTGTTATGGTACATCAACATTAATGGCATTGTACGTACCAAAGTGTAGGGGTTTATAATGGATTAGTGGTGAGGTGAGAGCCGACCCTGAAATTAATAGATAAGGTGATTTATATATGCAAGCTAAGAAGAGTAAAGAAACACGTATCATTCAAAATGATCAAGTTTTGATAAATGATTTAAACAACTATCATACGTTGTTTGGCGGAGTGCTTATGAAGAAGCTGGATGCATGTGCTACGCTATCTGCACGAAGACACTCTCGTGTGAAGGAGTGTGTGACAGCTTCGACGGACTCCGTTAATTTTATTTCACCAATACGTCAAAGTGATTCGGTATGTATCGAATCTTTTGTTTCTTATACGGGTAAAAGCTCTATGGAAATTTTCTGTAAGGTAATTGCAGAAGACATGATTACAGCAGAGCGAAGAATTGCAGCTACAGCATTTTTAACGTTCGTTGCCTTAGATGAAAATAAAAAGCCAATTGACGTTCCAGCCATTATTCCCGAATCTGAAGAGGAGCAATTTCTCTATTCAACTGGTGAAGAACGAGCTAAGATACGTAAGTTGAAAAGGCAACAAAACAAAGACCTTGTGGCCAAGCTTTCGGTTAAAAAGCCTTGGGATGAGTAAGCAAAAGGGGAGAAGACTTCATGATTATCACATCTAGCTATCAAGATTTATTACATGCAAAGCAGGCCATTGCTAAATTCAAAGAAGATAAACCAGCTGTATATCAGCGTTTCGTGCATGTCATTCAATTAACAAGACAGTTGCAATTTAACTTTCAATACATGGGCTGCCTTATTATGGATGAAGATGCAAAGAAATTCAGGCCGGCTGTTCAGGATGAATATATACTAAATGTATATAATACGGAAATTGAAAAATTAAAAGAAGATCAACGGGTAAATGATCTTAAACAGCTATTACATGCTTACAAGCAAATTGGCTATAGCAATTTAAGTGGTTTGGTACTTGGAAAAAAACCAATGTCATTAGTTGGCCCAAAAGTAGTATAAGGGTAAGCAAGGGGCTGTTCTAAAAGGAAACGCTATTCCTGTGCAATGAGAGTATACTTCTCTTCTGTGGGCAAGGATCAGCCTTGTGTGATCCCCCCCACTCATTCTAGTGGCTGCACATGGTTCTTTTCTACAAAGTTTTGTATAATCGCTGTATAAACAAGGCATGAGCTGAGACAAAAGAATTAAGAAACAACGAACGATGATTAGTTGAAATTAATTATCGTTCGTTTTTTGATCAGAATTATTCATTTAGTACCTGAAATAAGCGAGACTCCGGCGGGAATAGCACGAGTCCAAAGATCCACTTGGTAACGTGTTTTTCTTTACCCAGTTAGCTGTGGCCGTGCCCGGGGAAAGCGCGTATATTTTCGGTGCAGCGATGATACTCCTATTGATAACTTGCGTAAAAAAGTTGTGTTTTGTCCCAGCTTCTGTTCTTTTACATCTGTTGTTTATGGTTTTTGCCCCATAGACCTGTATATTTATATATAGCGACTATAAGTGCAGAAATGAGTAAGAGTACAACTGGAATAATCCAAGTAAATCCAAGAGAGAATAGAATTGGTGTAAACGTAACAATAATAATATCTACAGGAGCAACACCAATATAAGCTAATGCATAATCTTCTGGCGTTTTACTCTTCAGCTCTGGGTCAACAATTCGCAAAAGCGCTAGTCCCATAGCTACTGTCCCCGTGCTCCATCCCCAGCCAAATAATGACTTTTCCAACCAGTATTCTTGAAATATGTTTGGACCAATAAAGCGGAATAAAAAGTATGCCCAAAGGATCCCAAACACAAACAAAAGAATAAGCGGTACAGCATAGTCGATCACTACTGTAATATTTATGGAAGCAATACCAATTGCGACAAGGAAATCAGTAGCAGTTCCACCAATACGTTCCATGACACGTTGATCTATATAATCATCTGCATGTATCCTTCTGCTAATGGATTGGAAAATAAGTCCTAACACAAAAGCAACACTGAATAATGGAATAGATACAGAAGGAATGAAAGCAGTTAGCATATTCGTAAGCCAATAAGCAACACCAATGACAAAAGCTATAATTGCCAAGTGTAGAACAAACGGATCGATAGAACTAGAAGATACGGTTTCTTGTCCCATATGATACCGTTTGTTTTTAGGCATTAGTCCTGACCTAAGCTCGTCCGGTAAGTCTTTGAAGCTTGTAATAAATTGTGTTTGTCCTTTTTCCGTACTGCGTTTAATTAAAAACAATCCACCTAATACAGCGACTAATATTCCAATGGTTGCTGAAGTCATTCCTAGGTCCATTGCTTCTTCCCACCCGTAATGTGCAAACCCTTCGCCTATGGCCGCGGCTGTTCCGTGTCCCCCTAGAAAGCCAGCGCCTAAGATAAGACCAAATCCACTAGGTAAATTTGAGAAAAGAGGCACGAGGATAAGCAAGCCGAATAACGCTCCTGCTCCCCACATGGAAAGCGTGAGTATCATGGAATAAGAGAACATGTTACGAACGCGATGAAATACGTCTCCTATGTTAACTTTGGCTGCACCAATAGGAATAGCAGCAAAGATAACCGCAATTAACAGCCCAGGATATGTGCTGAATTGATCAGAAAAAGGTAATACATTCACTCCACTTGGTCCGAAGGCAAGTCCAATAAAGCCAGCAATCATACTAGCAGGTAGAAATAAAGCTTGTATCCATTTCACTTTTGCGCGTAGAATGGTTCCAATTAATAACAATCCTGAAATAATACTAATATCAATCATTAATGCCCAAATTGTAAAATTAGTCATTTCTATATATTACCCCCCATTATGAAATTGTTAGATGAAGTTTGGTACTTGATAAATGTGGCTCGTCACTGAAAGCGAATGTGTTTAAGAGTGAGGAAGTTTGTTGACAGACAGTTTATTATACCACAAGGAATCTTTTCGTACAGGATTTCTATTAAATACTTAATTTTACTACAAATGGGATATATGAAAAGATTCTCTCTTTAGTTAGGAAAGGACGAAAGGGGGGACTTACGATTTAAATGGAGATGCTAATTTTTTGTCGTATATTTCATATAAACACGATAATTTATCCCGCTTATTTTGCTAAATGATTGCTTCTTCCTGGTAAATTCCTTGAAACCTAACTTCGTGTAGAGGTTCATCGCTTTCGTATTGGTGTCGGCTACTTCTAATATATATTCTGTAAAAGTAGGAAGAGCAAGCAATTGCTCTATCATATCTCTAGCAACGCCCTTTCCCCGATACTGAGGAGCGGTAGCTACGAATTCTATAGATGCCTTACCCGGGCCAGTTTCAATTGGAGGCTTTTTAAATTCCCGTTTAAAAACATAGTAGGCAAAGGTGCCCTTATAGAAACCTAAATGCTTTCTTAGCTTTTGCTTAATGGGGTGAACAGATAGAGCATGACCGTCTGTACATGCGGTTATTCCAGCAATTTCTCCATCGATAATAGCTACATAAAAAACCTCTGTTACAAACATGTGCTCAAGGGCAGTAATTAATGTTTCTCTATCCTTAGAGAAGAAGGTGAGATGCTCGCCAAATCCATCAACAAATATAGAACTAATTGCTCTTTTAACAGATTTCTCTAACTTACATGCTTGCTTAACTTCCATCATTAATTTCCCTCACTTTGTTTTTGATTGACTTAATCAGTCAATATAAGCTTAAAGGGAAGCCTACTCAATGTCAATGTGTTTTTGAAATCAAGTAGGCTAGTTTATCCCGCATATAACTGGCAGTAAGACTTCACATCAAGGTATTGGTAAATGGGTATAAACTGCCAGTAAATGCCCGATTGGTTCACGGGCCTTTCCTTGTGGTACTAATCATCTGTGGAGATAAATAAAACCCCCAAAGGATGGAAGTTTCACTTTATTCTTTATCCTAACATTAACAATGGAGCTAGCTGTGTTGGTTAATAATCTCTTCTAGATCGTCAGAAAGATTATCTATATCGTCTGGCCCATAGCGTAGGCCAACTCTACTTTCATCCATTTCTAGAACTTCTGAAAGAAAGCCGCCAACCCCTCTTGCTTTTCTATCAATCTCTAAAATAACCTCAACATCAGATTCAGATACGAAGAATATGGCTTCTATCTCGTCTAATTTTCCTCTGAACTTACCCTGATATGCTTTAAATTCATATTCTTGCATGATAGGTAATCGTTTCCGTAGCTGACGTGGTGCATTTTCACAAGTTACTTCTTTCAATTTGAATCCAAGGCTGTTTGCAGCTCGTAAAAATGCGTCGACAAGCGGATGGGGGTATACCTTGATATAGTCACGATCGCTTGGATCGATTGCCTTTTTAATATCCAGACCTGTTTCGATCCATACCTTTGTTTTCCCTAATGTTGCTGGAATATCGGCAGGCAACTCAAAATGAAAAGGAATCGTTTTAGATTCATTAGGCTCAATAGTAAAATGATTACCTAATTCATACTTTTGTAATAGTACAGAGCTCTCAGCCTCTTTATCTTCTTCGCCATATTCGTATGTATAAGAACCCATTAGCTTTAAGTAGATTGCGTCAATTTCTTGTTCATTATTGCCCCCTTCAATCTCTAAAACACCTTCTAAAGCCTCGCCAGGAACAAATTCTGTTTTTGATAATTTCGTATCAATTTTTGCACTACCGATACCAACAGAATTCAACAGCTTTTTAAACATTTATCTTCATTCCCTCCATATGTCATTAGTAAAAATTATACGTCAAAATCCCCTGGATTGTAAGCGTTTTATCAAAATGGAGCCTAAGGAAAGATCACTATTAATTAAAGGAGAATCTATCGTACGGTTAACATTCGTAAGATGAGATCAACCTTTTTCTCTGTATCTTTCTGTATCCAAGGAAGATCCTCGACAATTATTCCAGATATAACCGTTAAGTACAGATCAAGAAGTTCTTGAGGATCATTTGCAATCATCTCTCCCTGCTTCTGTGCTTCTATAAATAAAGGAAGTAGCTCTTTAAAATAGCTATTTCCAGATGATTCGATTAATTCGTGGATTTGTGCTGGTATAGGATAGCTGCTCTTTGTAATATGTTGAATGACTCGGAAGATATCACTATTCCCCTCTTCAATAGCAATCCTTGTAAAATGTTTTATTTTTCCCAATGGAGATAGTTGAAGGGTTTGAATTTCTTTAAACAGTTCGTCAGTTCCTTGCATTGCCCATTTAAGACTTTGATAAAGAACTTCATCTTTGGAGTGGAAATAATGATAAAGTAAGCCATGGCTAATTCCTGCTTCTTTTGCAATCATTCCAACCTTTGTCAGCTTTACTCCATTTTCAGCAAATACCGTTAAAGCTGCTCGCATAATTTGGTCTTTTCGTTCATTTCGAATCTGTGATAATTGATCCTCATTTAATGGAGCCATTCATATCAGTTCCCCTTTAGATACCTTTATACACTTTCTTTAAATTTATCTTATCAAAGTTACGCGTATAGGGAAATATTCTTGTAATGAAAAGAGGCTAGGACAAAACACAACTTCTGTACTCAAAATACGAATAATTACGTTATCAATAGGAGCATCATCGCCGCACCGTGAAACTATATGCTCTTTCCGTGGGCACGGCCTCAGCTAACTTGGTAAAGAAAAACACGTTACCAAGTGAATCTTCGGACTCGTGCTGTTCCCACCGGAGTCTCGCTTATTTCAGGTGCTAAATGAATGATTCTGATCAAAAAACGAAAAGATAATTAATTCAAATTAATTATCTTTTCGTTTTTATTG
>NZ_JAJERH010000102.1 GCF_016919725.2 Virgibacillus sp. AGTR | reverse complement strand
AAAAAAGTTAGCTGAAGGACAAACCCCACGGAAAGGGAAGTGGGCAGCCGGAGTGGTGGTCAGGCAAGCAGTAGCTATTATTCCATAATAGCTACTAGAGGAAGCGTAAATCTGAGCATTTAGTGATAAGGACTGAGCGAATTTTGCTCCGTTTTTCTTATTGTCTAATTTCCCCCGTATATAACTTGTACTGCTCCCACTTTATAAATATAACATGATTATTCGTATTTTGAGTAAAGAAGTTGTGTTTTGTCCAAGCCTTTTCCTATTCTTGGCACTTCCTTACGCTAATCTTTTGCCTACTATTTAAAAGAATGTATGGGCGAAGAAACGTAACCTAAATCAATAGTTGAAGTACTACTAATAGAGGATCCTAAGAGCGTTTACCTTCTTTGTATTCGTTATATTTCGACTTTTCATTTTATTAACTGTATGTTAAAATTGAAAGAAAATTACTAATACTGAAAAAGACCTAAAAGGAGTACTCATCATGAAATTATATGTGTCGGTTGATATGGAAGGAATAACAGGTTTACCTGATTATACCTATGTGGATTCTAATGAGCATAACTATGATAGAGCTAGGAAAATCATGACAGATGAAACCAATTATGTGATTGAAGCGGCATTTCAAACAGGTTGCAGAGAAATTTTAATAAATGATAGTCATTCTAAAATGAATAATATACTTATAGACCAATTACATCCAGACGCTCAATTAATTACAGGTGATGTAAAGCCTTTTTCCATGATGCAAGGATTAGATAATACATATGATGGAGCAATGTTTGTCGGATATCATGCTCGAGCAGGTCAGTTTGGCGTTATGTCACATGCAATGATCCATGCTGTACGTAATTTTTATATTAATGATCATCCGATTGGGGAAATGGGATTAAATGCCTATTTAGCAGGTTATTATCAAGTCCCAATAATTTTTGTAGCGGGGGATGACCAGGCAGTTAGAGAAGCACAGGAGCTGATTCCCAATGTTACAACTGCAACAGTAAAGGAAACCATATCTAGGTCTGCCGTTAAAAGTTTAACACCCAAAAAAGCTGGTGAACTTCTAACAATGAAAGTAAAACACGCCATTACTAATCGAAATCAAGTAAAGCCATTAATACCTCCAAAACAACCAATATTAAAGATAGAATTTAACAATTATGGTCAGGCGGAATGGGCAAATTTAATGCCTGGAACGCAAATACTGCCTGAATCTACCGTTGTATCTTTTCAGGCAAAAGACATATTAGAAGCGTATCAAGCGATGCTTGTTATGACGGAGCTCGCTATGAACACAAAATTTTCATAGGGAGGAAAAAGCATGCTACGATACATACTAAAAAGGCTACTTATCATGGTGATAACACTTTGGATTATTGTTACATTAACGTTTATTCTAATGGTTTCAATTCCTGGCTCCCCTTTTAATAGTGAAAGAGGAACAAACGAAGCGGTACAGGCAAACTTAGAGGCTCATTATAATTTAGATGAACCTTATGTTATACAGTATTTTCTATACTTAAAATCAATTGTAACGTTTGATTTTGGTCCATCCATTAAGCAACCTTCGCAGACAGTAAATGATATGTTAGGTCGTGGTTTTCCAATCTCATTTGAATTGGGGATTATTACCATTATTGTTGCTGTTATTTCTGGAGTCACTCTAGGGATATTTGCAGCACTCAAACATAATAAAGTAATCGACTACATGGCAATGGGATTTGCAGTTCTGGGTATTTCGATTCCGAATTTTGTATTAGCAACATTGTTAATACAACAACTAGCAGTAAACTATGAACTATTCCCAGTAGCAAGATGGCTAAGTCCAGCACATATGATCTTACCAGTAACGGCGTTAGCGACTGGTCCAATGGCTATCATAGCACGTTTGACAAGATCTACAATGCTAGAGGTATTGACACAGGACTACATAAAAATGGCGCGGGCTAAAGGACTTTCTCCTTGGAAAATCGTTATCAAGCATGCATTAAAAAATGCGTTAATGCCAGTTGTTACCATTATGGGGACTTTGCTTGCTGGAATATTAACGGGTACCTTTGTGATTGAAAAAATATTTGCAGTTCCAGGCATGGGGAAATATTTTGTTGAAAGCATTAATCAACGAGATTATCCAGTAATAATGGGGACTACCGTATTTTATAGTGCATTCTTAATTATCATGCTTTTCCTTGTTGACCTTGCGTACGGTATTCTTGATCCGCGAATTAAGTTACATAAAAAGGGAGGAGAATAGTATGAAATTAAAAGACAAACCCTCGAAACATTTCTATTCTCCTACAGACATACCAGATGATTGGTTTAATTGGAAGGAAAAAGATAATCAAGCTGCAGAAGCTGTTGCCCGACCATCGTTATCCTATTGGCAGGATGCATGGAAGCGTCTAGTTAAAAATAGACTAGCTATGGCAGGTTTAATTTTCTTAATTGTACTCGTAATTTTTTCAATATTCGGCCCTTTGATTTCACCTTATGATGTGAATAAACAAGATTTACCAAATCAATACCAACCGCCTTCAGCAGACCACTGGTTTGGGACAGATAATGCAGGTAGAGATGTATTTACCAGAACGTGGTATGGTGCAAGAATCTCCTTGTTTGTCGGATTAATGGCTGCCTTAATCGATTTCTCCATCGGCATTTTATATGGTGGAATAGCTGGTTATAAAGGTGGTCGAACGGATAACATTATGATGCGAATTATTGAGGTATTGTACGGTCTACCTTACTTATTAGTTGTTATTTTACTATTGGTTGTACTTGGCCCAAGCTTAAGCACAATAATAATTGCCTTAACCGTTACTGGATGGGTTGGAATGGCAAGGATTGTCCGGGGCCAAGTATTACAGATTAAGAACTTTGAATTTGTCCTCGCATCCAAATCATTTGGGGCGAAGACACCTCGAATTATTCGGAAAAATTTATTACCCAATACGATGGGCCCAATTATTGTACAAATGACTCTGACTGTTCCTAGCGCAATTTTCGCAGAAGCTTTCTTAAGCTTTTTAGGGCTAGGTATCCAAGCACCCTTTGCCAGCTGGGGAGTAATGGCTAACGATTCATTAGGTGCGATTCTATCTGGAAACTGGTGGACATTGTTTTTTCCTGCATTTTTCATTTCGTTTACGATGTTTGCGTTTAATGTATTAGGTGATGGTCTTCAGGATGCACTTGATCCGAAGCTTAGGAAGTAGGTGAACAGATGGACAAAATACTAGAAGTAAAAGACCTTCATGTAACATTTTCAACTTACGGTGGGACTGTTAAGGCAGTAAGGGGAGTTAATTTTTATTTAAATAAAGGTGAAACCCTGGCTATTGTTGGTGAATCTGGGTGTGGGAAAAGTGTAACCTCTAATGCCATTATGCGACTCATACCTGAACCACCAGGAAAGATTTCAAACGGGTCCATTATTTTTAAAAATAAGGAACTAACAACGCTTTCTGAAAAAGAGATGAGATCAATCCGTGGGGTAGATATCTCTATGATATTCCAAGACCCAATGACTGCGCTTAATCCTACACTCACTATAGGCACACAATTAATGGAAGGATTACAACAGCATCAACAAATAACAGGAGATCAGGCTAAATCTAAAGCGATAGAAATGATGAACTTAGTGGGTATTCCGAATCCAGCAGAGCGGTTGAAGCAATATCCCCATCAATTTAGTGGTGGGATGCGACAACGAATTGTTATTGCGATGGCTTTAATCTGTAAACCAGAATTACTGATTGCAGATGAGCCAACGACTGCTTTAGATGTAACAATTCAGGCTCAAATTCTTGAACTGTTTAATGAAATTCAGGAAGTAACTGGAGTTTCGATCATACTTATTACACATGATTTAGGGGTTGTTGCTAAAATTGCTGATCGTATAGCCGTTATGTATGCTGGAAAAATCATTGAGGTTGGTACAAAACGTGAGATTTTTTATCAGACACAGCATCCATATACAAAGGGCTTATTGCATTCGGTCCCACGATTAGATTTACAGGGAGAGAAATTGACTCCAATTGATGGTACACCACCTGATTTATTCTCACCCCCACAAGGATGTCCATTTACAGCAAGATGTCCTTTAGCGATGGAGGTGTGCGATAAAGTTTATCCCGTGACGACTGAACGAAGCGATTCTCATAAAGTGGACTGCTGGATGCAGGATGATCGGGCAAAACAGCTATTGGCTACATCAGCCGAAAAATAATATCACGAGAAGGGGGACTTTAGCATGACAAAGAAATGGCTATTATTAGTAGCTACGATTATTATCACTTTTGTACTATCAGCTTGTACAGCGAATGAGGATGCTGGAAAAGAACCAGAGAGTGATGGAGAAGGAGAGGGTACGGAAGAGGCAACAGGAGAGAAAATATTGCAACTGAATAATGGGGAAGAGCCAACATCATTTGATCCAGCAATCGGGTTTGATGCAGTATCTTGGAATGCTTTAAATAACTTATTAGAGGGATTAACACGATTAGGAGAGGATCATACACCTCAAGCAGCTATCGCTGAAAAATGGGATATATCGGAAGATGGAAAGACATATACCTTTTATTTACGCGAGAATGCAAATTGGTCTAATGGTGATCCAGTTGTAGCACAGGATTTTGTTTATGCTTGGAAAAGGCTTCTAGATCCTGAAACTGGTTCTTCCGCAGCCTTTTTAGGATACTTTATAAAAGGTGGAGAGGCGTTTAATAACGGAGAAGGTTCTGCTGATGATCTTGGATTAACGGCTGTTGATGAAAAGACATTTGAAGTAGAATTGGAAAATCCAACGGGTTATTTCCTGCATGTTGTTACTAACCCGGCTTTCTTTCCGGTGAATCACAAAGTGGCGGAGGAAAATCCAGAATGGCATGCAGAAGCAGAATCTTTCGTTGCAAATGGCCCATTTAAATTAGAGTCATGGAAACATGATAGCGAAATGGTATTTAAGAAAAACGAAGAATATTGGGATGCAGAGGCAGTGAAGCTGGATGGTGTACATTGGGCAATGGTTAATGATACGAATACGGAATACCAGATGTTTGAGCGTGGTGAGTTAGATTCAGCTGATATTCCAGCAGAGATGTCTGATCAACTTATTGACGGAGATAATGTCCAAATAGAAGAACAAGGTGGATTGGATTTTTATCGATTCAATGTAACCGAAGAGCCTTTCCAAAATGCAAAGATCCGTAAAGCGTTTGCGATGGCGGTTAACCGTCAGAATATTGCTGAGTTTGTAGTTAAAAATAAAGTAAAACCGGCATATGGATTTGTATCGCCAGGCTTTCAAAATCCGTCGGGAGACGATTTCCGTGACGTAAATGGTGAATTGGTAACGTTTGATCCAGAAGAGGCAAAGAAATTACTTGAAGAAGGTATGGAAGAAGAAGGATATGATGAGCTTCCAAAGGTTACCTTGTCTTATAACACAAGTGACGTAAATAAGGCAGTAGCAGAGTCACTTCAAGGTATGTTTAGTGAAAACCTTGGTGTTGAAGTGAATTTAGAAAACACAGAATGGAATGTATTCCAAGAAGATCAAAAGGCATTAAAGCACCAACTATCTCGTAGCTCCTTCTTATTTGATTATGCAGATCCAGTAAATTTTTTAGAAAGCTTTATTACAGGATCGTATATGAATCGAACTGGCTGGTCTAGCGAAAAGTACGATGAATTAATTGAAAATGCTAAGTCTGAAACTGACGAAGAAAAGCGTTGGGAATATATGTATAAAGCTGAGAAGCTTTTGGCAGAAGAAATGCCAGCATTTCCGATTCGCTACTATAATCAAGTAGAAGTTGTTCAAGAAGGTGTCTCCAACCTTTTGCGCCATCCGGTCGGTTATCTTGAGTTAAAACATACAGATAAGCAGTAAGCCATGAGGAAGGCTCAATTACAGATTAGATTGTATTTGAGCCCTTTCCTTTTTTACCCAGAGAACATGATGAACAGAAAGAAGGTTTGCTCATGATTCACCCTCCAAGGTTGAAGAAAGGAGATACGATTGGTGTGATTGCACCGGCTGGGCCTCCTGATAGAACTCGTTTACAAAAAGCTATATCCTTTTTTTTAAATATGGGACTTTGTGTGCAGTTGGGGAAACATATAGATAAGCGCAACGGTTATTTAGCAGGAACAGATAGTGAACGGCTTGAAGATTTACAGGATATGATTACGAACCCTGCTATTAAAGCTATTGTTTTCGCAAGAGGGGGGTATGGTTGTGCACGTATAACACCATACATTGATTTTGCTTGTATCAAAAAGCAACCAAAAATATTCTGGGGGTATAGTGATATAACTTATTTACATACTGCAATACGACAGCGTACAGGACTAATCACATTTCATGGTCCGATGCTTGCCTCCGATATCGGGAATGACGATTTTGATTATCTGTCTGCACGTATGTTTGAACAGCTTTTTCAGCCAACTACTTATACGTATACAGAGGAAATATCCCCATTGCATGTTATTGCTGAAGGGAATGCAAATGGTGAATTGGTAGGAGGGAATCTTTCACTATTAGTAAGCTCGCTGGGAACACCGTTTGAGATTGATACTACGAATCGATTGTTATTATTAGAGGATATAGGGGAAGAGCCCTATAGGATAGATAGCATGCTTAATCAATTGAAGCTTGCTGGAAAGTTAGAAACAGCAGCAGGCATTATTTTAGGTGATTTTGCTGATGCCAAGCCAAAAGTAACACCATCACTGCCTCTAGATAAGGTGTTTGACGATTATTTTAGAAAATTAGATATTCCAGTTATTTCGGGATTTAAAATTGGTCATTGTATGCCTCATATCGCTATTCCATTAGGGGTAGAAGCGTGTCTTTCCTCATATGATAAAAAGCTTATTGCCAAACCTGGTGTACAATAGTGAAAAGGAAAATGGAATGTTGGTTTTGAAATAGGCTAGAAACTAAACCTGATATACAGCTGTAGCGTAGCTCATTTAGAGCCAACCAATGTAACAAAAAATAATTTTAACGCTTTTATAAGAGAAAAGAAATCAATAGGAAGGCTAACCTATCATTCAATACAATAGATTACATGGGGACTTTACAGGTTTGGTAGCAATGAATTATCTATTTGTACAAATGGAATTATCAAAATAAGAGAAAGGGGGCGCTTTGCTTGCCTAAACAAACGTTTGATCAAATTGATGCGTTCCAATGGGTTGCATCTGTTCAAGTAGCAACTGTCTGGACTTCGCCAGATTCTAGTAGAGAGATTGATACATTTGGAATAAGTACACCGACGGATATTGATAGATGGATAGAGACGCTTAGTTATGAGGATAAACTTGCCTTATGTGAGGACAATCGTGTGCAGACACAAGTATTGTATGGTGAACAAGTTTATGTTACAGAAATAAAAGGAGAATGGGCACATGTTGTAATTCCTTCTCAACCATCTTATAAAGATAAAAGGGGTTATCCTGGTTGGGTTCCTATTCATCAACTAAAACAAGTTGACAGATCGCTATGGGATCAAAAAAAGAGAGCTATGGTAATAAAGGATAAGTCATGGCTAACATATGAGGGCAAAAATCATGATTTTAAATTAAGCTATTTAACCACTTTACCGGTACATGATGTGTATGAAGATCGTGTACAAGTGCAAACGCCTCATGGAAAGGGTTATCTAGATTTAAGTGATGTTCATATTTTTTCTACATCTGATGGATTGGAACAAGGGACAGGAAAATCGATTGTTAAAGCAGTAGAAGCTTATACAGGATTAAATTATTTCTGGGGCGGTATGAGTTCATTTGGCTATGATTGCTCTGGTCTAGCATATGCTGCACACAAAGCCAATGGCTATTTAATTGCTAGAGATGCTGGAGATCAGGCTAATGATGGAATAGAAGTTAGAGTGGACGAACTACAACCAGGAGATTTACTATTTTTTGCATATCAAGAAGGAAGCGGTACGATTCACCATGTTGGAATATATTACGGAGATGGGAAAATGCTGCATTCTCCACAAACTGGCAAAGGTACTGAGATAATAGCGATTAAAGACACAAAATATGAGAAGGAGTTATGTACTGCTAGGCGGTATTGGCTCAACACTGAGGAGAATCATAATGGATGACAAGATATTAGAAGTACTTCACCTAAAGAAGCATTTTACAGTTGGAAAAGGTCAAGTTCTCCAAGCGGTAAATGATGTTACATTTAACGTGAAAAGAGGAGAGACATTCGGTCTTGTTGGTGAGTCAGGCTGTGGGAAATCTACGATTGGTCGTACAATTCTTGGACTATATGATAAGACAGATGGAGATGTTTTATATGATGGTAGGAATGTACATGACTTGAATGAGAAAGATAGATTTCAATTTTACCGTCGTATGCAGATGATATTTCAGGATCCTTACGCTTCACTAAATCCCAGGTCTACTGTTAAAGAAGTAATTTCCGAACCAATGGAAATACACAACATATATAGAGATAAAAAGGAGCAACTAAACAGGGTTTATCAACTTTTGGAAGAGGTGGGACTTAATCGAGATCATGCAAATCGTTATCCTCATGAATTTAGTGGTGGCCAGCGCCAGCGCATTGGAATTGCACGTGCATTAGCACTGGAACCAGATTTTATTATTGCCGATGAACCGATTTCTGCATTGGATGTATCTGTACAAGCGCAAGTGGTAAATTTATTAAAAGCGTTGCAGATTCAAAAAGGATTAACCTTCTTATTTATTGCTCATGATTTATCTATGGTAAAGCAAATTTCTGACCGAATTGGAGTGATGTATTTAGGTCATTTAGTAGAGCTCACAGAAAGTACAACATTGTATGATGATCCACTTCACCCCTACACGAAAGCACTGCTTTCAGCAATTCCCATTCCGGATCCGGATATTGAAGAAGCAAGAGAGCGGATCATTTTAAAAGGTGAGTTGCCGAGCCCGATTAATCCTCCATCTGGTTGTGTTTTTCGAACGCGTTGCCCAATGGCAATGGAGATTTGTTCCAAGACCAAGCCAGCTTGGCAAGAAGTAACACAAGATCACTATGTAGCATGTCACTTATATGATGAAACAGTGGAAAATAAAGAACCTGTTAAGAGCTTAATCAGAAACTAATGGAATCGTTTTATCCCACATATAAACGGCAGCAAGACCCTACTTTATTTAGGTCATAGAATTAGGAGTTGAAGAATGAATTCAATAAGTGTGAAGGAACTAAATACAACTACTGAAATTATGGAAGCATATCCCATAATGAAACAATTAAGAACACATCTAGATGAGCAGACATATAAAAGCTTAGTTATAGACGCCATGAAATATGATCACTATAAATTGATGGCATTACTTGAGCTAGGAAAGATAGTTGGAGTTATCGGATTCAAGCCAATGATCACGTTATATTACGGAAAATTCGTCTGGATTTGTGATTTGGTTGTTGATGATGATAAACGATCAATGGGATATGGGGAGAAATTACTCACGTATGTTCATCAATGGGCTAAAGAAAATAAATACAAAACAATTGCTTTATCATCAGGTATTCAAAGGGATGTTGCCCATCGATTTTATGAAAACATAATGAACTATGAAAAAGTAAGCTATGTCTTTAAATCGTCATTCTGAGAAACATAACTAATGGAATTACCTAGTTATATTAATGTATAGGTAAGGAGAAGGTATTTATCAATAATTAGAATTATTGGAAAACTTGAGGGCGTCTCAGGTTTTTTATTTTTAGGTTCTATTGTTTTCATTCGGTGTATAGATTTAATAGTAGGAATGCTAGATTAAATGACTTGGAAGGGGGAAGGTAATGAAAAAAAGCCAATACCAACAAAAGAGCGGGCTGAAAGATTGGAAGAAGCGTAATTCTTCATTGTTAAAGAAAATTAAAGAGAAGCAACGAGCCTCGTATAAAAACAAAAAGCTTCCTAGTAAGCAGCCTGTTAAAAACAAGCTCTTACCGATTAAATCTAAAAAGCCGTATTTTTTAACAAAACCACCAAAGCAGCCATCAAAGTGGAAAATTCCTGTGATGTTCCTATTGTCTACTTTAATAATAATCATTTTGGTTGTTCCAACATTAATTGTTGTTCCATTTGCCAAGGGGGATCGGCAAGAAGGAGCTACCCCTACAGAGAATGAAACTACAGCACAAGTTGAATTAGGCTCCTCTCCCTTTTCAGTATCGGTAATGAGGTCGGCTTCCGATAAAGTAGAAGGTATTCCACTAGAAGAATATGTTGTTGGAGTAGTGGCCTCAGAGATGCCTGCAGATTTTGAGAAAGAGGCACTGAAGGCACAGGCTCTTGCTGCAAGAACATATATAGTAAACTATAAACTTCATGGTAATGAGGAAGAGTCAAAGAAATCAGATGTTACAGATACGGTGCAGCATCAAGTATACAAAGATGAGTATCAGCTTCAAAAGCAATGGGGAAGTGACTTTAATTGGAAGATAAATAAAGTAAAGAAAGCGGTGCTCGAAACAGAGGGAGAAATATTAACGTATAAAGATGCACCAATTACTCCCGCATTTTTTTCAACGAGTAATGGTTATACAGAGAATTCCGAGGATTACTGGGAAAATGAACTTCCCTATTTAAGGAGTGTTGCTAGTCCTTGGGATAAAGAATCTCCAAAATATTTAGATCAAAAGACATTCTCCTCTGATCAATTAGAAAAAGCACTAGAGCTAGATTTTTCTAATAAAACTCCGTTACCCATTCAATTAACACGAACCGATAGTAAACGAGTAGAGGAGATAGAAATTGCTGGACAAAAATTCTCAGGAAGGGATATACGTGAGAAGCTAGATTTACGATCAAGTGATTTTACGGTAGAGCAAAAAAACAATCATTTTATCTTTACTACGAAAGGCTTTGGCCATGGAATAGGCATGAGTCAATATGGCGCAAATGGAATGGCTAAAGACGGAAAATCATATAAAGATATTGTGCAATATTATTATCAGAATGTACAAATAAGTACTGTAGATAATATAGCTCCAACCCTCGTTGCAAAATAAGCGGGGGTTTTTATGCATGTATCATTTTTCCAGTTGTCATGAATTCATAAATTCATTTAATTTCCCCATTATTTTATAAAAAATGCATTAATTCTCAAAATATTTTTTTGAAAATGTATAGAAATTCCTTTTTCTGATCAGAATGGTTGTTGAGGTGATGATCTTATGAAAGAGGAAAACAAAGGTGCTTCAAAAAATAAGTGGAGCCGAATTTTTCGCAAGAAGTGGTTTTTTCCAGCTGTTTATTTAACAATTGCCGCTGTATTGTTATCTGTTGTAGTATGGTATCAAAATATGGATAATCAAGTTCCAGACGCACAGGAAGAGAATGGTGAATACATTCCATCTCATGATCAAGAAGCAGAACCAGTTTTGGATCAGCAAGAGGTTATTCAAATGCCAGTAACAAACCAAGAAGAAGCAGAAATCGTAACTAAATTTTATGATCCTGATGCAGAACAAGAGGAACTTGAGAAAGCTTTAATTCTGTATAACAACAAATACTACCAAAGTGATGGTGTAGATATTGCATCAGCAAATGGTGAGACATTTGATGTAGTTGCAGCACTGAGTGGGACAATACAAGAAGTAAAAAAGGACCCATTGCTTGGTAATGTTGTCATACTTTCACATGAGAATGAGGTAATGACATACTATGCTAGCCTTGAAGAAGTAAGTGTGAAAAAAGGTGCAGAAGTAAAACAGGGTGATAAGCTTGGTACAGCAGGTAAAAATGTATTTGGTAAGGACAGTGGAACACATGTCTATTTTGAATTAAGAAAAGATGGCAACAAAGTTAATCCAGAAGCATTCTTTAATCAACCAGTTAGTGCTCTTCATAGCATTACAGAGGAAGCTTCTGAAGAAGCGGAGTCTACAGAGGATGCGGAGAATTCTGCAGATGAAGAAGGTAAACAGGAAGAAAATGAACAGGTAGATGACACTTCCGAAGAGCAGCCGAAGGAAGATGAGAATAACGAGGAAGACTCAGGATCTCATGTAAACGATGAGCAAAAGCAAAATGAGCAAGACTCGGATGCTACATCTGATACTTCCGAAAGTGCATAAGAACAGTGTAAACATAT
>NZ_JAJERH010000101.1 GCF_016919725.2 Virgibacillus sp. AGTR | reverse complement strand
AAGTAATTAGTCGGAGCATTGCCAATATACATCAAACATTTCAAAATAACTACTTGGTTTAACGCAGTCATTGCACTGATTTTATACTTTCTTAACTTATAAGAAAGGCCTAAAGACCTTTTTATCCCGCATATAGCCTATAACTGGCAGTAAGAGAGGCTGAGACAAAAGTAATGAAGAAACAATCAAAAACGAATGAAAATTATTTCAAATTAATTATCATTCGTTCTTTGATAAAATAATTAATATAGCACCTAAAATATACGAGACTCCTTGAAAAAGAACGCTTTTTCTGCTACGATGTATCCCTGCTGAAGCCTTCCTTATCCAGCGAAAACAGCACGAGTCCGAAGATCCACGTGTTTTTCTTTACCAAAGTAGCTGAGGCCGTACCCGTGGGAGTCTATGTCCTTTGACCGCGCTTCGTATCAACATTTATTTTTGTTTCACGGCTTTTGAGTTAACTATTTTAGGTTCGTCCCTAACCCTTTCTGCAATCAATTAACAATATGTTAGACTTATAACATAAGGAACACTTTAGCTATTAAAACGACTATTGATTTTCCCCAAGTCCTCTCTCCATTTTAATAACTTTTGCTTTTCATTTTCTGTAATTTCTTTATCTAATAGTAGCGCATTCACTAATTGATCAAAGCCCGTAATGGTATGGTGGGAAAAACCCGCTTCAGTAAAAGCTGTTTCTGCAGTAGCTAATCCATAGGTGAAAATAGCAAATACAGAACAAACCTTTCCACCATTTTTTTCAATTGCTTGCGCAGCTTCAATCGAAGAACCACCAGTGGAAATGAGGTCCTCAATAACAAGCACCTGTTTACCAGACTCTAATTCGCCTTCAATCTGATTACCTTTTCCATGACCTTTTGGTTTTGATCGAACATAGATCATCGGTAGGTTTAATTCATCTGCTAACCAAGCTGCATGTGGTATTCCAGCAGTAGCACATCCAGCAATCATATCAGGCTTTATTTGCAAATCATTCATTCGTTTAATAAAGGATGTGGTAATCTGTTTGCGTACTTCAGGATAAGACATGGTTAGACGATTATCACAGTAAATTGGCGACTGTATACCAGAAGTCCAAGTAAAATACCCATCTGTTTTTATTTGTACAGCTTTGATTCTTAGTAATTCACGTACGATGTGGTCATGCTCCTGCATTTTTCCACTCCTCTTTTAATTGTTTATATGCTTTATTTGGATTATCTGCTTTTGTAATGGTTCTACCCACAACAATAAAGTCTGACCCGTTACCTCTGGCGAAAGAAGGTGTTGCAATTCGTTTTTGATCATTATTATCGGTATTAGTGAGCCTAATTCCTGGAGTTACGGTTAGAAACGAAGTCCCGCATTGTTCCTTCACAGCCTTCGCCTCAAGTACAGAACAGACAACTCCGTCAGCCCCAAACTGTTTAGCAAACGTTGCAAAATGAAGGACATTTGCTTCTACATCACCTGAAAGTAGCATTTCCTGATTCATTATCGATTGATCCATCGAGGTTAGAATGGTTACTGCGAGCAATTTCGTTTGGAAATTTGGATTGCCATTTATAAGCCCTTCCTTGGCCAGTTTGATCATCTCACTGCCTCCAAGGGCATGAACATTTACCATATCTATTTCCAGCTTAGCAATATTTTCCATAGCACGCATCACCGTTGTTGGAATGTCATGAAGCTTTAGATCAAGAAAGATAGCATGTCCATTTTCTTTTAATCGTTCGATAAGGATGGGCCCTTCTTTATAAAATAACTCCATACCAACCTTTACTGGTACACCATGTAAATCATTTTGTTCAAGAAACGTTTTCGTTTGTTCCCAATTGGGAAAATCCAATGCAAGATATATTGGTGTCTTCATGAACATATCCCCTTTCCAATTGCATCATTTACGGAATTAAAACCATACGCAGCTAATGTTTTTGGTAGTTGTTCGATAATTTCTATACAGACATAAGGGTTTTGAAAATTTGCCGTACCTACAGCCACCGCACTAGCTCCCGCTAATAAAAACTCAAGAGCATCTTCCGCGTTTACTACTCCTCCCATCCCAATTATTGGAATATTGACTTGCTTTTTTACTTCATAAATCATTCGTATCGCTACTGGTTTAATTGCTGGTCCAGATAACCCTCCCGTTTTATTTGCCAGTAAAGGACGTTTTGCAGATAAATGCATTTGCATTCCAGTAAGTGTATTTATCATCGATAACCCATCGGCTCCAGCTAATTCTACTGCTTTTGCCATTGTCCCAATATCTGATACATTTGGTGAGAGTTTAACATAGACAGGTAGATTACTTGCCTTTTTAACACGTTCTGTTACCTTTGCTGCCATCTTTGGATCTGTTCCAAACTGGATCCCGCCCTCCTTAACATTTGGGCAGGAAATATTCAGTTCTAAGGCAGTAACGTCACCTGCTTCATTAAATGCTTTTGCTACTTCTACGTATTCTTCTAACGTACTACCAGCAATATTTGCGATGATTGGTGTGGAGAAGCTTGCTAAAAAAGGCACTTCATTTTCTATAATGCTACTAACACCAGGGTTCTGTAATCCAATGGCATTCAACATCCCAGCTGCTGTTTCGGCGACTCGTGGAGTTGGGTTCCCAAATCTAGGTTCCATTGTGGCAGCTTTCATAACGATGGCACCTAATTTGTTCAAGTCATAAAATTGACTATATTCTCTACCAAACCCAAAGCATCCCGAAGCAGGCATAATTGGATTTTTTAATGATAAACCAGGTAATTCAATCGCCAAGCTCATACTAGTTGCACCTCCTGTGCAGGAAATACAGGACCATCTTTGCAAATCTTTTTATAGCCTCCGCAATCATCTGTAGGAATGACACAAGCAAAGCAAGCGCCTACTCCACAGCCCATTCTCTCTTCCAAAGAGATATACCCATGTTTTCCTGCCATTTGAGCGGTAATAGCCTGTAACATCGGTAATGGTCCACATGAGTAATAACAATCAATACTACTTACATCGTCTAATACGTTGGTTACGAATCCTTTTCTACCATAACTGCCATCATTAGTTACAATAATTGTCCGACCGAGTTCAGCAAATTTTTCTTCATAGAACACACTCTCTTTGGTTTGGAAGCCTAATACAGAGACAATATTCACCTGTTGCTCTTTTAATTTTCGTGCCAAATAGTAGAGTGGAGGTACACCGATACCGCCTCCTATAATAAGAATTGTTGAATTAGCTTTAGGTTCAAGCGGAAAACCATTTCCGCTTGGACCAAGTACATCGATGGAATTTCCAATGGGATAGGAAGCTAATTCTTTCGTACCACTACCAACAACTTTAAAAAGAATCGTGACTGTTTCCGCATGTTCATCAACCTGAGATATAGATATTGGGCGTCTTAGCATATGCCCTTTCAACTGTAGGTGCAAAAATTGTCCAGGCACTGCTGTATTGCTTATATATTTGTTCTCAAGCACCATTTCGATGGTATCTTGCGCTATGGGGCTTTTCTTTAAAATAACCATGTTCTCTTTACGCATCATAAGATGACAACCTCTTTTTGCTGCATCGGTTTAGCTTGAAATGTCATAGATTCTATTACATTAAGGATTGCATTTGCAGTATCTAAATTTGTTAAACAAGCAATACCATGTTCCACAGATTCTCTACGAATTCTAAATCCATCTGAACGTGGCTGCTGTCCTGAAGTTAACGTATTGATTACATATTGTACTTCCCCATTTTCAATAATCGAAAGGACATTTGGTTTCTCTGCACCAATTTTTTCTACTTTAGTAACTGGTATTCCAGCATCTCGAATATAAGCTGCAGTTCCTTCGGTAGCGTATAATTGAAAGCCTAATTGATGAAATCGCTCTGCATTTCCAAGCATCTCCTGTTTATCTTTATCAGCAACCGTTAATAGCACTGCTCCCTCTTGTGGTAATTTAATTCCTGATGCGATAAGCCCTTTATATAATGCTTTTTCTAATGTCTTATCATAACCGATGGCTTCACCAGTAGACTTCATTTCTGGACCTAAAATGGTATCAACACTACGAAGCTTCTCAAACGAGAACACAGGTACTTTAACGGATACTTGATCGTCTTCAGGTAAGATTCCCGTTACGTAGCCCATCTCCTGAAGCTTTTCCCCAAGTATACATTTCGTAGCAATATTTGCCATCGTTACACCAGTGATCTTACTTAAGAATGGAATTGTTCTACTTGCTCTTGGGTTTACTTCAAGTACGTATACCGCTTGATCACAAACAATGAATTGAATGTTAATCAGCCCCTTAACTTGAAGCGCATAGGCAATACGAGTAGCTGCATCCAAACATTTTTGTTTCACAGATTCACTTATTCGTTGGGGTGGATACACGGCTATTGAATCACCAGAGTGAACACCGGCACGTTCAATATGCTCCATAATACCCGGGATGATAACCGTATCGCCATCACTTATCGCGTCAACTTCTACCTCCATACCGGTAATATATTTGTCAATTAAGATTGGATGAGAGTCTGCAACATGATCTGTCTTAGCAAGATATGATTCTAATTCATGGTCATTATAAACAATCTCCATTCTACTTCCACCAATGACATAAGAAGGTCTTACTAACACAGGGTAACCAATCGTGTTAGCTACCTCTCTCGCTTTTTCCATATTTAACACCGTTTTCCCCTGTGGTCTTAAGAGCTGTAAGTCATCTACTAATAGCTCAAATTTGTCTCGATCCTCTGCTCGATCAATCGCTTCTAAATTTGTCCCTAATATCTTCACACCTCGACGTTCAAGTCCTGCCGCTAAATTAATGGCAGTTTGACCACCGAATTGAACAATAACACCTTCTGGCTGTTCTAACTGGATTACATGCATCACGTCTTCTAATGTTAATGGCTCGAAATATAATTTATCTGAAATACTGAAATCAGTGGAAACAGTCTCCGGATTACTGTTCATGATGATGGCTTCATATCCCATCTCCTTGATCGCTAACACGGAATGAACCGTCGCATAATCAAATTCGATCCCTTGACCAATCCGAATTGGCCCAGACCCAAGTACAAGGATTTTCTTCTGCTCAGATTGAATAGACTCATTTTCCTCTTCATAGGTACTATAAAAATACGGCGTTTCCGATTCAAATTCAGCTGCACAAGTGTCGACCATTTTATAAACAGGCAAAGCATTTTGTTTGATTCGATAGTTGTATATATCATCCTCTGATTGCTCCCATAAACGAGCAATATGTGCATCGGAAAACCCAAGGCGCTTAGCTTCTAAAAGCATGGAAGGTTCCTGCTTGTTACGCTTTAATTTCTCTTCAATGATGATGAGACGCTGTAACTTATTTAAGAAAAATCGATCTATTTTTGTTAATTGAAATATCTCGTCAACAGACAACTTTCTACGTAAAGCTTCCGCTAAAACAAAGATCCTTTCATCATCCGCCTTTTGCAACCGCTGTTTTAATTCATCATCACTTGTACATTCTAAATTGGCTAGCCATAATTGCTCTGTTCCAATATCTAGTGAGCGAATACCCTTTAACAATGATTCTTCAAAGTTACGACCTATTGCCATTACTTCCCCTGTAGCTTTCATCTGTGTTCCTAAATAGCGATCGCCTGCAGTAAACTTATCAAACGGAAATCGAGGAATTTTTGACACAACGTAGTCAAGTGCTGGTTCAAAGCATGCATAGGTTTTGCCGGTTATCGGGTTAATAATCTCATCCAGTGTTAAACCAACAGCAATTTTAGCGGCCATTTTAGCAATTGGATAGCCTGTAGCTTTCGACGCAAGTGCTGAGGATCTACTAACTCTTGGATTTACTTCAATAATGTAATATTGAAAGCTATTAGGATCTATTGCAAGCTGGACATTACATCCTCCTTCAATTTCTAATGCCCGAATAATTTTTAGCGAGGCATTTCGTAATAGCTGATACTCGCGATCACTTAATGTTTGAGAAGGTGCAACAACGATGGAATCCCCTGTATGAATGCCTACTGGATCAACATTTTCCATATTACACACGACAATGGCTTGATCATTTTTATCTCGCATCACTTCGTATTCAATTTCCTTAAATCCTGCTATGTTCTTCTCAATCAAGCATTGACTAGCAGGCGATAAAGCCAGACCATTTCGTGCAATTTCTTTTAATTCTATTTCACTATTACACATTCCACCACCTGTGCCACCTAACGTATAGGCTGGTCGAACAATGACTGGATAACCAATTTCCTCCGCAAACGCACAAGCCTGTTCCACCGTGTTGACAATCTGACTAGCTGGAACCGGTTCAGCCAATTCATTCATTAAATTTCTAAATTTCTCACGATCCTCTGCCTTTTGAATAGCCTCTAAGGATGTTCCTAATAAATCTACATGATATTCAGCTAATATGCCTGTTTCGTTCAACGCTACTGCCAAATTCAGTCCTGTTTGACCACCAAGTGTTGGTAATAAAGCATCTGGCTGTTCTGTGCGAATAATTTTTGTTAAAAATTCAACCGTTAGAGGTTCCATATAGACCTTATCAGCTACCGTATGATCCGTCATAATCGTTGCTGGATTAGAATTGGCCAATAATACGGTATATCCCTCTTCTTTTAATGCTTGACAAGCCTGTGTTCCCGAATAATCAAACTCTGCCGCCTGGCCAATAACAATCGGTCCAGAGCCTATTACTAAAATCTTTTTTATTGAAGTGTTTTTAGGCATATACCTTTTCCTCCTTTTTTACCTGCTCCATCATTTTTAAGAATGAATCAAATAAATAACTTGTATCTTCTGGCCCTGGTGAGCTTTCTGGATGATACTGTACAGAGAAAGCGGGGTAAATAGAATGTTCAATTCCTTCTACGGTATTATCGTTAAGCGCAATTTGTGTAAGCTTTAAATCCGTTTGTATTAAAGATGCTTGTTTTACAGCGTAGCTATGATTCTGGGATGTAATATATGTTCGATTCGTTCGGATATCCTTTACTGGATGGTTAGATCCACGATGACCGAACTTCATTTTTTCTGTATCTGCTCCACATGCAAGTGCTAATAATTGGTGTCCTAAGCAAATACCAAAAACCGGGATTTTGCCAATTACCTGTCTAATCATGTTGATTGTTTCTGGAACATCTTTTGGATCTCCTGGACCATTCGTAAGCATAATGCCATCTGGTTTGATACGTACTATATTTTCTGCGCTATAGTTATAAGGAACGACCGTAATATGACAATCACGTTTTGTTAGTTCACGAAGAATTCCATGCTTCATACCACAATCAACCACTACCACTCGTTTCCCTCTTCCAGGAACCACATACGGTTTAATCGTTGATGTTTGTGAAACCTGATTTCTCGACAATGTTATTCCTTTAAGCTGGGAGATAACTTTTTCTGGCTGGACTTCTGCATTCACAATTTTAGCTTTCATCGTTCCATATTTTCGAATAATCTTTGTTAACTTTCGTGTATCAATACCAGAAATTCCAGGTATACCATTCGCTTTTAAGTAATGATCTAACGTCTCCTCATTACGAAAATTAGAAGGATAGTCAGCAACTTCTTTCACAATAAAACCATGAATAAACGGTGTTACCGTTTCAAAATCATCTCGATTGATGCCGTAATTCCCCGACAGTGGATATGTCATCATGACAATCTGACCACAATACGAAGGATCTGTTATAATTTCTTGATAACCAGTCATCCCTGTGTTAAAGACAATTTCTCCAGTTGTTTCTTGTTCGCTTCCAAACCTTTCACCAACAAATACCGATCCATCTTCTAATATAAGCTGTCGTTTCGTCATTTTAGATCCTCCTCATAGACTATGTTTCCTTCCGAAATTGTTAAAACTGGAATAGCTGTAACCTCCCATTGATGGAAAGGTGTATTTTTACCTTTTGAATAAAACGTTTCTTTATCAATGGTTAATGACTTTTTCAAATCTATTAAAGTTAAGTCTGCGACACTACCAACATCAAGCTTGCCGTATGGTAGTTGAAATATTTCTGCCGGCTTGATCGTTAGCCAATCGATAAGCTGTTTGAGTGTAATTTTCCCTGTTTGAACAAGGTATGTATAGAGCAAAGAAAATGCATTTTCTAGTCCGACAATCCCAAATGGCGCCTCTAGAAAACCACGTTCTTTTTCTTCCTTCGCATGTGGTGCATGATCTGTTGCAATAAAATCAATTGTGCCATCCAACAATCCTTCTAATAAGGCTTGCTGATCTTCCTTTGCACGTAAAGGAGGATTCATTTTAAAATTCGCATCATCTGTTGTGATTGCCGACTCATTAAGTAATAAATGATGTGGCGTTACTTCAGCTGTTACATGAATTCCCGCCCGCTTCGCATCGCGAATAATTCGGACAGACTCCTTTGTACTAACGTGACATACATGATAATGACATCCAGTTGCTTCAGCTAGCAGTACATCTCTTGCAATTTGTACCGATTCGCTCAAAGCTGGAATGCCTGGCATCTGCATACGTTTGCTAACTTCACCATCATGCATCACACCACCATAGACAATAGAATTATCTTCACAATGAGCAACGATTACTTTATTACATGCCTTTGCTTCCCTCATAGCCTGAAGCATGTGATCCGCCGTTTGAACGCCCACACCATCGTCTGTGAAAGCAAAAATGTCTGTTTGGGCTATTTCTTTTATATCAACTAGTTCTTTACCTTGCAGTTTTTTTGTTATGGCAGCATATGGAAGAACACGAACCACAGCTTCTGCTTTTATACTTTCTAATATATTTTGAATAGTAGTCGTATTATCTGGTACTGGATTCGTATTTGGCATTGCACAAACAGTCGTATATCCACCTTTAGCAGCAGCATTAGTACCTGTAAAAATCGTTTCCTTATGTTCACCACCAGGTTCTCGTAAGTGGATGTGCACATCTATAAAACCTGGAGCCAATAGATTCCCTTTTCCATCAATAATTTGATCAGCTCTCTCCGTTATCCTAGAAGCTATTTTTGTAATAGATGTACCTTCAATGAGAAGCTCACAGCTCTCTAGTTCACCCGTTGATGACAGTTTTTTTACGTTTTTCAGCAATCGTTTCATGGATAATCCCCCGTTCCTGCAATAGTTTTTTAATAATGGCCATACGTGTATACACACCGTTGTTCATTTGTTTGAAAATTCTAGAACGTTCGCATTCTACTAATTCCGTATCAATCTCTACTCCTCGGTTAATTGGTGCGGGATGTAGAATAATTGCTTTCGGATGCATTTTCCTTTCCCGTTCCTTTGTTAATCCATATTTTCTTAAGTAGTCTTTGTTGTTTATGAAAATTTCCCGATGTCTTTCATGCTGAATGCGTAATAGCATAAGAACATCGCAACATTCTACTGCTTCGTCGATGGACAGATAAGGGAAATCAAGATTGTTATCTTTACAACCGTCAGCAGCAGCAAAATACACCTCTGCTCCAAGCCTACGTAATGTATGTGCATTGGAATTTGCCACTCTGCTATGCAATATATCACCTGCAATAACAACTTTAATCCCATGGAATTGTTGGAATTCCTGATAGATTGTTAGTAAATCAAGCATACACTGCGTTGGATGCTCTGCTTTACCAGCTCCTGCATTAATAATTGGGATACTAAGTTGATTCTTCAATTCATTCATCCAATAATCTGCTTGATGTCGAATAACTAATAGGTTAGCACCTATAGCTTCGAATGTTTTTGCCGTATCGTATAATGATTCACCTTTTTGTGTACTAGAATAATCAGCATGAAAATCAAGCACGTCCATGCCCAATTTACGCTCAGCAACTATAAAACTCATTTTTGTTCTCGTACTGGGCTCAAAGAATAAATTCGCAGCGAATAATTGCTTCGTAAATGATTGTTGCTGTAACCGTAATTGTTCTGCCTGATGTAAAACGCGAATAATTTCATCTTCCTTTAACTGATTCACAGAAAAAAAATGTCGCATAGTTCCTCCTTATCCATGCATATTTTTAATTTTCATAAAAAAACCTCTTTGCCTAAAGGTCGCAAAGAGGTATACGTGTAGAGAAGAACACACGTAGGTCTGGGCAACCTTTCAGATCTCTCGTATCTGATTAAAGGTTTCGTATACAGTTTTTATTCATTTACTTTCTAAAGAAGGTTAATTCCTATTTTTCATATATCGAAACAGTATCTTCTTTTCCATCGATTTCTTCTAATTGAACCATAATAATCTCTTTTTCTGATGTCGGAATATTTTTCCCTACATAGTCTGCTCGAATGGGTAGTTCGCGATGGCCACGATCGACCAAGACGCCGAGCTGAATTTGCGAAGGTCTTCCTAAGTCCATAACAGCATCCATCGCTGCTCGCACAGTTCTCCCAGTAAAAAGAACGTCATCTAATAATATAACTTTTTTTCCAGTTATATCTGCTGGAATATTTGTTTCCTTTAAATCCGGGTCTTCACCTTCCGTGGCCTTATCTAAATCGTCACGATATAAGGTGATATCCAATTCACCGATTGGCACTTCGATCGTTTCAATTTGTTTAATTTTCTCCTGTAATCGTTTGGTCAGTGGAACACCCCTTGTTTTTATTCCTACAAGTACAAGGTCGTCCCCACCTTTGTTTTTTTCTAGAATTTCATGAGCAATTCTTGTTAAGGCTCTGTTTATTGCCGGCTTATCTAAAATATCCGTTTTCTTTTTCATTTTTCCACCAACCAATCATAAGAAAAATTTGGGTTAGACCCAACATGTTTATATGTTAAATTGCACACAAAAATCCCTTTTCTCCATGAGGAAAAGGGATTTGGATTCCGATGTTGCATCAATTTCCGTAACCTTTTTAGCCTCACGGGGCTATAGTTAAAGGATCATATTTATTCGTCTGTTTTATTATTACAAACCATGGTTTGATTGTCAATACATTTTACGAATGTAGTCAATCAACTCTTGGAAATAATCAGGTAAATCTACTTCAAAATGCATCCATTCTTTAGTGGTTGGGTGTGTAAACGCGATCTCCTTTGCGTGGAGAGCTTGTCCGTTTACATCTATCGTTTTTCTTGGACCGTACTTTGGATCACCAACTAACGGGTATTCAATATATTTCATATGAACACGTATTTGATGTGTTCTTCCCGTTTCTAATTGACATTCAATATGTGTATAATCGGAAAATTGTTCTATAACTTGAAAATGAGTAACCGCAGGCTTCCCATTTTCCACAACAGCCATTCTTTGTCGATCTTTTGGATCTCTACCAATCGGTGCATCAATTAATCCTTTTTCATGTGGAATATTGCCGTGAACCATAGCATGATATTTTCTTTTTATATCCTTATTCGCTAATTGCTTAGATAAGTGCTGATGTGCTTGATCATTTTTTGCCACGACTAACAAACCACTCGTATCTTTATCAATCCGGTGGACAATTCCTGGACGTTCTATTCCATTAATTCCTGATAGATCTTCACAATGATATAGCAGCGCATGAACAAGTGTACCATGTTGATGACCTGCAGATGGATGAACAACCATTCCTTTTGGTTTATTTACGACTAATAAATCACTGTCTTCATAAATTATATCTAATTCAATAGCCTCAGGAGCTAATTGTAATGGTTCTGCTTTAGGAATGGACCATTCTATATGGTCACCCAATTGACATTTATAATTAGCTTTGACCACTTCTCCATTTACTAAAACAAGTTGCTGTGTTATCCAAGTTTGTACCTGTGATCTGGACATATCTTTGTTTAGATCAGCTAATACTTTATCAATACGAACGCGATGTTGTTCTTCTGTTATAGTATGCTCTAACGGTTTCATGATTTTGCTTTTCCTTTCTTTGCTTCATCGATAAGCATTGCAATGATTATTAAACCTACACCAATAACTAAACTAGAATCAGCTACATTAAATATTGGGAAATCATAGCCGAAAATAATAAAATCAAAGAAATCAACCACTTCCTGACGAAATAGACGATCAATGAAATTACCAATTGCCCCACCTAATACAAGACTAAGCGAAACTGCTAAGGTCTTACTCTCCTTCGCGTGTTTTTGCATGTAATAGATAACACCTACTACAACAATAGCTGTTACAATATAAAAGAACACCATCTGGCCTTCTAAAATCCCCCATGCTGCTCCAGTATTACGATGAGATGTTATGTAGAAGAAATTATTAATAACCGTGATTTGTTCTCCAAGTTCCATTGATCGAACAATCATCCATTTTGTTAGTTGATCCAAGCCGATAATGAATAGAGCAATTAAGTAATACCAATACATTCCTTTTCCCCCGATTTTTAAATTGACATCAATATTTATCTTACCCACTTCACAAAGTAATTTCAATATATATCATACGAATGTATTTACGCAAGTAACCCTCCTTGTACAATATAACTTCCAATTTAATAAGATATTTTCCGTATAAGCAATTGCATATGTTCTGCAAATTAGAAAAACTGAGCAAAATTCGCTCAGTCCTTATCACTACATGCTCAGATTTACGCTTCCTCTAGTAGCTATTATGGAATAATAGCTACTGCTTGACCACCACTCCGGCTGCCCACTTCTCTTTCCGTGGGGTTTGTCCTTCAGCTAACTTTTTTAGCAAAACCCGCTCAAAAAA
>NZ_JAJERH010000100.1 GCF_016919725.2 Virgibacillus sp. AGTR | reverse complement strand
TGGCTTAACGCAGTCATTGCACTGATTTTATACTTTCTTAACTTAGAACAAAAGCGCAAGCGCCCGATTAGAAACGTAGCGACTGGAGCAAGTCAACGGAGTTAAAGGAATCATGGTGTGCTTGCTAGCCGATGATGACTTAGATTAGGACGATTCGTTATGTCACATCGTTTCTGGGGCGCTAGAGCTGGACGCAGCTATTTACCTGTTTCAGCAAATCGCTTTATTCGAGCGCCAATTTCATCTCTTACTCGTTGAAATACCTGCCACTTCACTTCTATCGTTCCTTCCGCCTTTGCTGGATCATCAAAGCCCCAATGCTCCCGATGTACATGCGAAGGTGTGACAGGACATTTGTCCTTAGCGTCTCCACATAGCGTCACAGCGATGGTAGCATGCTGTAAGATAGTCGGATCAATAATATCCGACGTGTGATCAGAGATATCAATACCAACCTCTTTCATTGCCTTCACGGCATGAGGATTGACCCCATGAGCTTCTATACCAGCACTTCTTACTTCCCAATCTTCACCTAGATACCTCTTAGCCCAGCCCTCTGCCATTTGACTACGACATGAATTTCCTGTACATAAAAAGTAAATTATTTTTTTCGTCATTTTCATCCTCCTTTTAAAATAACCATAACGTAATATATAGTCCTATGAGTGTAATAAACAAAATTGGGACAGTTAATATAATGCCTGTCTTCACATATGTGCCCCACGATATTTTTACTCCTTTTTGTGATAGCACATGAAGCCATAACAGGGTAGCGAGTGATCCGATTGGTGTAATTTTTGGACCTAGATCCGATCCAATTACATTTGCATAAATCAGCGCTTCCTTTATTACTCCAGAAGTGCTAGTTTCAGCGATTGCTAAAGCATCAATCATTACTGTTGGCATATTATTCATAATTGATGATAGAATCGCAGCAATAAATCCCATTGCAATTGTAGCAACGAATAATCCTCTATCTGCGCTTGCTTGAATTATACTTGCCAGCATTTCAGTAAGACCAGCATTCCGTAGACCATATACTACGACATACATTCCAATCGAAAAGAACACAATAGCCCAAGGTGCTCCTTTAATTACCATCATTGTATTGACTGAATTGCTTTTACGAGCCATCAATAGAAAGAATATGGCAATAATCCCAGCTACGATGGAGACTGGCACACTGATCAATTCGCTCACAAAATAACCGATTAATAAAATTGCAAGAATGAACCATGATAGTCGAAACATCTTTAGATCGCGGATAGCTGTTTTCGGCTCTCTAAGCTGGTCGACTGCATAGCTTCTCGGAATCGATTTTCGAAAGTAAAGCAATAAGATACCGATCGTAGCTACAAGGGAGAAGAGATTTGGAATAATCATTCTAGAGGCATATTCTACAAAACCAATTTGAAAAAAGTCTGCCGAAACAATATTAACAAGGTTACTTACGACTAGAGGAAGTGAAGTTGTATCAGCTATAAATCCACTAGCAATAATGAACGGAAATATCATTTTTTCTTTAAAATTTAAATTACGAACCATTGCCAAAACAATTGGTGTTAAAATTAGTGCAGCCCCATCATTGGCAAAAAAGGCGGCAACGATGGCACCTAAAATACTGATGTAAATAAACATCTTAACTCCGTTACCTTTAGCTAATCTTGCCATATGCAAGGATGCCCATTCAAAAAATCCTATTTCATCTAAAATCAGTGAGATAAGTATAATAGCTACAAATGCTAAGGTCGCATTCCAGACAATTTGAGTTACTTCAATCACATCATTAAAGCTAACAACTCCCAGTAGCAACGCCAGGATAGCCCCACCACATGCGGACCACCCAATGGATAACCCCCTAGGCTGCCAAATGACAAACAGGAGAGTTAGTATAAAGATAACTAATGCTAGAAAAATCGATGATGTCAACATACTCCCTCCTACTTACAACAATTAATTCTTGTTCCGTTTTCTTCCAATTGTTTTAACTGGTAACTTTGATCTGGAAGCTGATCAAGTAGTGTTTGGATGAAAGGATATTCCGAACTATTTTTATTCATGGAATAAAATATCCACTGACCTTTTCTCTCCTCCTGTACCAAACCAATATCTCTTAACTTACGTAAATGCTGGCTAATGGATGGTTGACTAACTTGAAAGATCTCAACAAATTCACAAACACAGCAATCTTGATCATCAAGGATCTTCATCATGATTAGCCTTGTTTTATCTCCTAATAATTTACAGATCAAAGCAGCACGATCTGTTTCTACTGATGTATCCTGCATAAACACCCTCCTCATTAATATAAGTATATAAGTATATACTTATATATTCAAGATATTTATTCCTTATGTATTACTATAACAAAAGCGCAAGCGTCTGATTAGAAACGTAGCGACTGGAGCGAATCAGCGGAGATAAAGAGCTTGCAAGCCGATGATGACTTAGCTTAGGGCGATTCGTGAAGTCGCCTCGTTATCTGGGCGCTGGAACTGGACTCTGCTCAACACACGCCTATTTATCCACATGGGCTAATTTTTTAATTTACTAGACTATAAAAAACGCTGACCACTTCATGCTTATGCATGAAAGATGTCAGCTTCCAAGTTACTATCTACTTTTCACAAGTAGATTAACTGCTTCTTTTATTAATTCCTCCGTATTTTCACTATTTCTCTGTTCTTCACGAATACATTTTTCTAGATTCTGACTGACAATGAGTGCTGCTGTGCGATCCAATGCACTCCTAGCAGCTGACATTTGTGTTACAACGTCTCGGCAATCCTTTTGTTCTTCCATCATCTTTAATAACCCACGAATTTGACCCTCAATTCGTTTCATTCGATTCATTACTTTTTCATCGTATTTCATACTTACTTCGCTCCTTTGTCCCATCATAGCATAAACAAAAGCTTATTGTGCACTCTAACTTTAAAAAGAATGCAGATCTTTAGTGAAACCACTACCAACCTAATTACCTATTTATTCCAAAAATCCGTTTAATCATTTCTCGTTAAAAAACTCCAAATGATCTGTATACAAATATAGAAATACAGTTGATTTCACAACAGGTACAGACAGCGATTGAACCGTCTCCTCGTTTTCCTACCTGAACAAGCTATTTCTCCCATTAATTCTGTCTTCTGTGCCAAGTTATGGAATCAGACTATCATCCCTTCACGAACGATCGAAAATTATCCGGGGCCATAACAGACAGCAGTGTTTCCTCCTCTCCCTAATACTGAGTCAAATCTATCTTGATAACTGAGGGGAATGGAATCCCCTTACTCATGACTTGGTTCTGTATGTTTCCGTATTTCCCGCTTTCTAATTTGTACTCGTTTAATTGTACGATCTTCTACAGATAAAACTTTAAACCATAAATGATCTGTTGATATTTCCTCACCTGCCTCTGGAAAATAATGAAAGGCTTTAAGCAAGAACCCAGACAGGACATCCTCTTCCTCCGGGATGTCAGTATGAAAGATGGTATTCAAGCGATGAAGTGGAATTTTTCCATGACATATAATTTCAGAGTCTGTGACTTTCTCTACCAATGATTCGTTACCCTTATCTGTTTCATCTTCTATTTCTAAACCAATCAAGACTTCGATTATATCTTCATGGGTTATGATCCCTTCCGTACCACCATACTCATCAAGAACAATTGCCATATGCTTTTTATCCTGTATCATTTTTCGGAATACCCAATCAACCGAATGGAATTCGAAAACGATTAACGGGTTCATATCGCTAAACGACTCTAATGATTTTTCCGGTTCCATCGCCCAAGACAACAGATACTTTGAATGGAATACACCTACAATATTGTCAATCTCCTCTTCATAAATTGGATACCTTGTAAATGGGTTATCAATAGCAATATTTCTAACCTCTTCAAATGTTGAATCACAAGGAAGTGCCATAATATCCACACGGGGTGTCTTCAATGCATCCTTCACATTAAGATTATTAAATTCCAGTACCCCTTTAATACGATAGGTCTCGTCCTGTTTAAAAATACCCTCGGTACGCGCTATATCCACCATAGCCCGAATTTCTTCTCTCGATACAGATGTACTATCTTCCTGTCCTTTTGATAAAAAGCGAATGATAGCACCAGTAATTCCATTAAGCAGCATGGTTAATGGCTTAAAAATAGTAACGACTGCTTGAATAACTGGGTAGACCACATGTGCAATTCGATCAGGAAAGGCGGCCGCTACTGATTTAGGAATTACTTCTGAAAAGATTATAATCGTAATCGTTAATAACGCTGAAGCAATCCCTACATTTATACCGTAGTCAATCGCTACCATAGTAACGAGCGTCGGTAGTAAGATATTTGCAATATTATTCCCTATTAGAATTGCTGTAATAAATTGTTCTGGCTTGGATACTAATTCAAGCAGCTTCCCAGATCGTCTATCATGATTCTTAGCTTTTGTCTGTAATTTCATTTTATTTGTCGCGGTTAATGCCGTTTCACTGCCTGAAAAGAAAAAAGATACAAATAATAAAATAATGATCGCAATGATCACGTATGTCTTCCTCCTTATGTAAGTTCATATACTTGTTAGGATATGTCAGTCATTTACCTATGATACATTATATTTCCCACCATTTCACTGGGCCAAACCACTGTGAGATTAACCCTATAATCCTGCACATATTTTAGGTGAAAGTTAGAAAAAATAAGACGAAACTACTTCACTGGAGCATAAACATACGCTACTAACAGAAAGGAAGGTGGATTCAGATGGATAAGGAAAGAGCTCAAGAGATAATGAATGCAGCAGAGATGATACAAGTCCGCTATCGAGGAATCCCAGTCTACATCAAATCGTTACATGAAAAAAATACAACAGCCACTATCTTTCCTCTAGATGAAATGGAAAATGAGCAAATTGTGGACATACAAGGACTACACGAACTACAATTAGACAACTAATAGAATTGTGTCTCAAATGGTTCGGTTTATATAACAACTAAGAAGGACAGAACGCTTCTAAGGTGGGAAGCTTTAGAAGTTAAAATGTGATGTTTCATAAGTGGAAAAAGCCCGTTTTGGGGAAAGTATATGTCCATTCGTGTACGTATGGAGCTGAGGGCAGCTCCATACTCATAGTTGTAATCCGGTCCATTGCCAATACGTAAAATAAAATACAATCATAACAAGGATATAAACTGGCATAAGTATTGTACTTAATTGAAGCAATTGTTTTGCGTCAATCGTCATATCACCTGCTTCATAGAATAGTAATATTGCTTTTGAACTAACTGGAAATGTTAAACAATAGTTCATTCCAAGTAAACTCAAGAAAACAACTGCCGCAGTGTTTAGCCCTATGGACTCACTAAATACAATAATACTTGGAATAAAAATAATTGCTCTTGTGGTATGTGAATGTACATATAAATGACTTGTCACCGCAATCACTAACATAATTATCATGAATAGCCAATTGGGAATATGATCAAATACATTGAGGACATCAAGTAATCCACCTTCAATCCAGCCTACAACACCTGTATCGACAAGCGTTTTCCCTAAAGCTGTAGCAGCAGCAACAAACATGATTAATTGCCAGGATATTGCATTAATACCTTCCTTCCAACTAATTACTCCGGTTCTTGGCAGCATAAACAACAATGCGCCCGCCATTGTTATAAAGCCAATATCGTAGCCGTGAACATGCTCTGTTAACCATGCTAAGAGCAAAAGACCAATCAAGCGTAATGTTTGCTTTTCCTTAGTTGTCATTGTTGTGGGCTTCATCTGGTGTCCATTTATGGAAATCGACTTCCCTACCTCTGTTAGTGAATGACTTGGCCATATGAACCACTTCATGATGAAAAAAGTGATAAATGTAATGGCAATGGTAAAAGGCACAGCCCAAATAAACCATTGGATATAGGAAATGGACTGATCCGTTGTATTTTCAAGTAATCCAACCCCGATTAAGTGTGACCCAGCACCAATTAACGTTGCTGATGTACTCATCAGTATAACCACAGGTGCTAATAATGCTAAGAACCCTCGCTCTTCGTTTGTGTGAAATCGTTGACCCAATTCACTTATGATTGGCTTAGTTAACGCTGCTCTACCGGAGGTAGAAGGGATAAAAAAAGCACTTACTAAAAGGAGGTTTGTTAAAAATAAAAGAAGCGTATGTTTCTGTCTTGATTTACGTAACAAATAATAAATCAGCCTATCTCCTAAACCTGATTGTTTAACAGCTTCTCCGATAATAAAAGCTCCAATCATTAACCATACTACTTCTTGGGCAAAGGACTCATATAATAATGTAGCCTCTGCTGCTCGGAACAATACAATTCCAATAATAACCATAATAGCAACGAATCCCGCAGATAGTGAAGTCATAACCCAGAAAGTCATGGCTGATAGGAAGGCAAATAGGGAAACCCTTGCCGAATAATCAAGCTCACCAATTAGCATAGTAGCCATGAAGAAAAGAAAATGTAAACTAATCATCCATATTGACTTTTTAGAAAGCCTAGCATCAAAAACTGTCCATTTACTGCTTTTGAAAGGCCCGACCATTTCCTTTGACATGGATGACATCCTTTCTTTTAGCTAGTTTAGTACCAATCTCTATTTGCCTTAATATGGATTCAACGCTATCCTCAATCCACTTAGGTGCTAGCTCCAATGCTTCATTTAAAGCAATTGGTTTCTGTGTAATGCTTGTATATGCATGAATCCCTGCACGATAATTCGCAGTGGCACCTTTACCGATCGTTCCTGCAATGATAACCACAGGCACATCATATTTTCGAGCAATCCTAGCAACCTCAGCTGGTACTTTTCCATTTGGCGTTTGGAAATCCAAGCTACCTTCTGCGGAAAAAACTACATCTGCAGAAGCAATTGCTTGCTCCATGTCAATAAAGTCCCGGATCAGTGTAAACCGCTCATGCAATGTCGCACCTGCAAATGCAATAAGCCCTGCTCCCAATCCACCAGAAGCACCACTGCCAGGCATTGTTCGTACATCGACATGCATATGCGATTGAATGACCTCTGCATAATGTTCTAATCCAGTAGCAAGCAGTTCTACCTGTCGTCTCGTTGCCCCCTTTTGAGGCCCAAACACACGAGCCACCCCTTGATTCCCACATAATACATTTTTCCAATTACAAGCTACATCTATTTGTAAATGACGTAAGCGTTTATCAAGTTTATTCGTATCCATAAAGGCAATCCTTCGTAAATCCCCTCCTCCTTCAATCGTAATCAATTGGTGATTATCATTGAAGAATTGTACCCCTAGTGCTTGTGCCATTCCTGTTCCTCCATCCGAAGTACCGGAATCTCCACAGCCAATTAGTAATTGATTAATATGTAAGTCCATCGCATATGCGATTAGTTCACCTACACCAAACGAAGTTGTCTTCAAAGGATTTCTTTGCTGTTTCGGAACTAAATGCAGGCCTGATACTGCAGCCATTTCAATGACAGCCGTTCTCTTGCCATCCTCTTCAAAAATGCCGAAATGACCTAAAACCTTCACCTCCATCAATCATTGGTAGGATTTCTACGTCTATCTGGTTATTATAGCGTCGAGCCCCTCTTTCCATTGCAATACCTACTTCTCCTGCGTGAAGACATTCTTTAAAACCTGATGGTATCATAACAACTTTCATTTCTACCGCTCCCTTGGAAAATTTTGATAATGTGAATGTATCATTTGAAAATGAATACATCGTG
The DNA here is from genome assembly GCF_016919725.2 of Virgibacillus sp. AGTR. GTDB lineage: Bacteria > Bacillota > Bacilli > Bacillales > Amphibacillaceae > Virgibacillus > Virgibacillus salarius. Next base: position 4,927 of record NZ_JAJERH010000100.1, on the reverse strand, counting down.
AGAGACGGATTAAAAAAAATGAGAAGTTTATGAGAAAGCTGGTGATAGAAGATGTAAGGCTGTCCATTACTCGAAAAAAAACCTCCTTAAGCAAGAGGTTTCTAGATTATTCAACTTATTTATGATTGTTTCCATCATTTCGATTAATCCGAAGTGGTAATCAACTGCCAGTAGATGTCCGATTGGTTCTAACCTCTATGGTACTAACAATCTGTGGGAGTTGTTTATCCCCCACGGATTGATTTAACCGATCAAATGATTGTTGTAAGGCTTCATTGAATTTTTGTTGCTCTTCCACCATCTTAGATGTGTGGTGTTTATTAGATAATGTTGATTAGGTTCTTTCAATCTTCATTATTTTTATAAATCTCTTTATAGTTGACATGATTAATATATACCCCCATTATTCTGACTGCTTATTTTGAGTTCTTCGTAATTGGGACATTTCAACTATATGTATCTACCCCTTTTAAATAAAAGATCCCTTCATCTGTTAAAAAAATATGATACGATAATAAATACAATTATGTGAAAAAGCTGAAGGGAGTCATTACACTTACTATTATTATAATAGAGAAAACGAGCAAGATTAAAATTTATATCATTCCATTTAACTACTTACAAACAACATCAGCACGGAGGAAACAACATGAAAAGAATTTTAAAGATTGCCAGTGCATTTATCGGAATAGTCGTTGGAGCAGGCTTTGCTTCTGGACAAGAAATTTTGCAGTACTTTACTAGCTTTGGTTACATTGGGACAATTGGATCCATTGTTTCCACTGGTTTATTCGCCTATCTAGGTATGACACTTACACGACTTGGGAGCAAGTATCAAACAACCTCGCATCGAGAAGTCATCTATCTGATGAGCGGGCGCTTTTTAGGGACAATGGTTGATTACATTATTGTCTTTACATTGTTCGGTGTAGGAGTAGTCATGATCGCAGGGGCTGGATCAATCTTTAGTCAACAATTTGGGCTTTCATCCTTTGCTGGAATTACCGTAATGACGATACTCGTTATCCTTACCGTTATGATGAATGTCAATCGTGTAATTGCGGTTATTGCAAGCATTACACCTTTTTTAATTCTAACCGTCATCTTACTTTCCATCTATAGCATGATGACAATGGATACTTCCTTTGCAGCAATGGAACCAATTGCTAGAAATCAGCCAGCTGCTTTATCAAACTGGTTTATCTCTGCCGTTAATTATGTATCGTTTAATATAGCTTTAGGTGCACCTATGGCATTAGTTATGGGGGGATCTGAAAAAAATGAAAGAATTGCTACCATTGGCGGACTACTCGGCGGTCTCGGGATCGGTTTACTTATTGTTTTTAACCATTTAGCGATTTTTTCTAATATGGAAGCAGTTGTTGGCTACGAGATGCCTATTTTAAAAATCGCGGATGATCTTTCTCCTATACTTGGAATGCTATATTCCATCATTCTTTTTGGTATGATTTTTAATACTGCTGTTAGCATGTTCTTTTCATTTGGATCTCGGTTTATGAAAAGTGAAACAAAGTCATTTCGTATGTTTATTGTATTCACAATTCTTACCGCATTTGCTTTAAGTTTTGTTGGCTTTACAGAATTGGTCTCCTTTTTCTACCCCCTAATTGGTTATTTAGGTCTGTTTTTAATTGCTGTACTTATTATCGTACCGTTCCGATTACATAAAAAGAAAAACGGGAATGCTCAAGTGGAAAATAATTAACTATAGAAGTGCGAGATTGGAGGGAATATCTTGCTAAAACAATGGCTTTACGAAGCGAAATATACGGTTGTTTTCACGGGAGCTGGGATGTCGACAGAAAGTGGTTTGCCAGACTTTCGTTCAGCTAATCAAGGGTTGTGGAACAAGCAGAATCCTGCTAAAATCGCTAGTACTGATGCATTAAATAATAACGTTGAGGCATTTACAACATTTTATCGAGAGCGAGTATTGGGAGTGAAATCCTATAAACCACATAAAGGCCATTATATTCTTGCAGATTGGGAGAAGGCCGGTACCATACAATCGATTATAACGCAAAATGTAGATGGGTTTCACCAGCAAGCTGGGAGTAATCGTGTTGCTGAGCTTCATGGCACGCTGCAAAGGCTCCACTGTCAATCCTGCCAGAAGGAATATAGTAGTGAAGAATATGTACACAAAGACTACTTTTGTAAATGTGGTGGCATCTTACGTCCTTCCATTGTATTATTTGGAGAGACATTGCCTGCCCAAGCTTTTCAAGCGGCACTCTCTGAATCAGAAAAAGCTGATTTATTTATGGTCCTTGGCTCATCATTAAGTGTAACACCGGCAAACCAATTTCCGTTAATCGCCAAAGAAGGTGGTGCGAGATTAGTCATCATTAATCAAGAACCTACTGCATTAGATGCTTACGCAGATATGCTCATACACAATCGACAAATAGGAGACGTATTAACTGAATTAGACCAGTAAGAAGCAAGATAATTGAGTTATCTAAACTATAAATTGAAACTTCCATCCGTGGGGGGGTTGCTTATCCCCACGGATGGTTAGGTGAACCAATCGGACATTTACTGGCAGTCGAACCCACACTTATCCTTATTGGTTTCACTTTATTCCTTGAAGTGGGGAGCTTACTGCCAGTTATATGCGGGATAAAGTGAAACTTCCATCCGTGGGGGGTTGCTTATCCCCACGGATGGTTAGGTGAACCAATCGGACATTTACTGGCAGTTGATTCTACACTTATCCTTATTGGTTTCACTTTATTCCTTGATGTAGGGAGCTTACTGCCAGTTATATGCGGGATAAACAACTTTTCTGTATGGTGATTAAAAACGTGCTGGGACAAAACACAACTTCTTTACTCAACATACGAATAATCATGTTATCAATAGGAGTATCATCGCCGCACCGTGAAGATATACGCTCTTTCCGCGGACACGGCCTCAGCTAACTTGGTTAAGAAAAAATACGTTACCAAGTGGATCTTCGGACTCGTGCTGTTCCCGCCGGAGTCTCGCTTATTTCAGGTGCTAAATGAATGATTCTAACCAAAAAACGAAAAGATAATTAATTCAAATTAATTATCTTTTCGTTTTTTATTGTTTCTTCATTCTATTGTCTCAGCCTCTTTTTTATTACGTCATCCATTTAGGGGGTGTGTTTTTATCCCAATATATTTCACCAATGTCATAGTGTTTTTCAAAATTATCAGCTTGGAGATGGTAATGGAAATTAAACCAATGACCTGCTAATGGACGATGATCCCTTCTCACATGGAATTTAGCCACTTTTTCCTGCGCCTTCAAGTCATAAATATTAAATATTCTTTCTCCATAGCCATCAGCGGGATCCTCCGATATGTCATAGTAAGTCACAGGCGCTTTATCATCAAATAAAATTGTCTCCATCACTTTTTCTATGTTCGGTAAAATAACGGCTGTAAACTCGTCCTCAATTCGATGTGAAATTCTTGGACCCATCTTTATTAATGCCTGTTCTTTCGCCTTTTCCGTTAATTGATCTATGGTATATGCTTGAATAGGGACGACATCTTCTGGCGTTTCTAATACCGAGACAGGTGTAGCTTCGTCTAGACCTGACCCTGAATCATAACGTTCTTTATGCTCCTCAGGATCTGCCGTTAATGAAGTTGGAACGTACATCCCTAATGTCATAATTGTGATAAGAACAACAGCTATTTTTCTCATCCATTGCTTCATTTTAGAGCGCACTCCTTTGTATCTATTACTATAAATTCTATCACTTCTGTATCATTTGTCTATCCTATTTTTCAGAATTTAGTAAATTGATAGTGTAAAGGCTGCGATTACAAAAAACGTCATATACTATTTCTCTTAATAAGGCATTTAAGGAATATTCCATACATGTTTGAGTTTAAAGAAGCGACAGATGTTCGATCATTCTATTCTTGTACCTAGTGTTAATCCGCCATCAACAACAATTTCGGCACCGGTGCAATAAGAACTTTGATCTGAAGCAAGGAACCCAATAACATGTGCAACTTCTTGTGGTTCACCGATTCTTCCTAGAGGAGTTTGAGAATAAATAGGTATTGTTCCACTTGTTTGAGCCATTCCCGTATTTATTCCGCCAGGGTGTACGATATTTATTCTTATCCCATCTTTCCCTACCTCTACAGCCGTCGCTTTTGACATTGCCACAACGGCTGCTTTCGTAGAAGCATATGCAGCCGTTCCATCTAAAGGTGCAAATGCTGAAATAGAGACATTGTTAATGATGGAGCCCTTCTTTTGCTGAGACATTATCGGTATAACCGATTGCATGCCAAGGAATACACCAATCTGGTTAACATTAATAATTTCACGATATTGATGAAGTTCTGTCTCCGTCAACGCAGCATTGTAGTATAATCCTGCATTGTTCACGAGAACATCTATCCTACCAAATGCTTCTATGGCAGCATGAATTGACCTTTCCCATTGTACTTCATTTGTTACATCAAGCTTAACAGGAAGTGTTTTATTCTTATCAAATTCTTGTGACAGTTTTTCCGCGTCATTCAGCTCCCGTGCAGCAATGATTACACGAGCACCTAACGATAAGAAGTAGCGTACTTGTGCCTCGCCTTGCCCTCTAGATGCCCCTGTTACAAGAACAACTTTATCTTCTAGATTATACATGATATCACCATTTCCGTTAGTATTTAACTTTACCTTCTTTTATAGGGTAACAGGCACGCCTAGAAACTTCACGTTATTAGACTACGCATGATCATTAACAAAAAAACTGAGCAAAATGGTTAGTCCTTATCACTACATGCTCAGATTTATGCTTCCTCTAGTAGCTATTATGGAATAATAGCTACTGCTTAACCACCACTCCAGCTGCCCACTTCCCTTTCCGTGAGGTTTGTCCTTCAGCTAACTTTTTTAGCAAAACCCGCTCAAAAAA
>NZ_JAJERH010000010.1 GCF_016919725.2 Virgibacillus sp. AGTR | reverse complement strand
GAAACATTGGTTATAAATATTTTAATGGTAATGATTATAATACAGTTTTTAATATGTAATATAACAGAGGGGAGGTAAATGCCATATAAATCACTAGCCATTATTAGGCTGTTTTAAAAATAAATTAATAAAAACAAAGTGTTTGACCAACTGAAATAATTAAGCTAGAATTTACATGAAAAGAAATTGTACTAATGATTTTTGCTTTATTTATGTAACAGATAAATGTGAAAGTAGCTTTGATTAATCTAAAACGGAAAAGGGTACATAGTTAATAGCAAAAAGTACAGATTTTTTTCGTATTTTGGGTACGCTAGAAATGACAATACCAATAAGGATATAAAGAAAGGAAGAGGTGAACTATTTTGAAACACGTATTAGAAAGTGTTGAAAGTCAGTTCGAAATGTTCCAAATTCTTAACGAAGATGGAAAGATTGTCAATAAAGATGATATGCCCGAACTATCTGATGACGAATTAAAGGAACTAATGCGTAGAATGGTATACACTCGTGTGTTAGATCAGCGTTCTATTGCTTTAAATCGTCAAGGGCGTTTAGGATTCTATGCACCAACTGCTGGTCAAGAAGCTTCTCAATTAGGAAGTCAATTTGCATTGGAAAAGGATGATTTTCTTTTACCAGGATATCGCGATGTTCCACAATTAATCTGGCAAGGATTACCTTTATACCAAGCTTTCCTATTCTCAAGAGGTCATTTTCATGGTAATCAAATGCCTGAAGGTGTAAATGCAGTTAGTCCACAGATTATTATTGGAGCACAATATGTACAAACTGCTGGTGTAGCTCTAGGTATTAAAAAACGTGGTAAGAAAGCAGTTGCTGTAACTTACACTGGTGATGGCGGTACATCACAAGGGGACTTTTATGAAGGAATAAACTTTGCTGGTGCATATAAAGCGCCTGCTATTTTCTTTGTACAAAATAACTACTTCGCGATTTCAGTACCTGTTGAAAAGCAAACAAATGCTAAAACGTTGGCACAAAAAGCTGTAGCTGCTGGTATTGAAGGAATCCAAGTAGATGGAATGGATGTACTTGCTGTTTATGCTGTAACTAAACACGCTCGTGAACGTGCTATTAATGGTGAGGGCCCAATGCTTATTGAGACATTAACATATCGTTATGGTCCACATACGATGGCTGGAGATGACCCTACACGTTATCGTACAGATGATTTAGATAACGAATGGGAGAAAAAAGATCCACTTGTTCGCTTCCGCAAATTCTTAGAAGGTAAAAATCTATGGTCTGAAGAAGACGAAAGCAAAGTAATTGAAGAAGCAAAAGAAGAGATCAAAAAAGCTATCAAGCAAGCTGATGAGTATCCAAAACAAAAAGTAACGGATTTTATTAGCAATATGTATGAGGAACTTCCATATAACCTTCAAGAACAAATGGAAGAATACAAAGAAAAGGAGTCGAAGTAAATCATGGCACAAATGACAATGATTCAAGCAATCACGGATGCATTACGCACAGAATTAAAAAATGATGAAAATGTGCTTGTGTTCGGAGAAGATGTTGGTCAAAATGGTGGCGTATTCCGTGCTACTGAAGGACTGCAAGCTGAATTTGGCGAAGATCGTGTGTTTGATACACCGTTAGCTGAATCTGGCATTGGTGGTCTTTCAATTGGACTCGGTTTACAAGGCTATCGACCAGTACCAGAAATTCAATTCTTCGGCTTCGTATATGAAGTAATGGACTCTATTAGTGGACAAATGGCACGTATGCGCTATCGTTCTGGTGGATCACATAGTTCACCAATTACAATTCGCTCACCTTTTGGTGGTGGAGTACACACTCCAGAGCTACATGCTGATTCTTTAGAAGGATTAATTGCACAACAACCAGGAATCAAAGTAGTAGTTCCTTCAACTCCATATGATGCAAAAGGTTTGCTGATTTCAGCTATTCGTGATAATGATCCAGTGCTATTCCTAGAACATATGAAGCTATACCGCTCATTCCGCGGAGAAGTACCTGAGGAAGAATATACAATCGACTTAGGAAAGGCTGAAGTTAAGCGTGAGGGAACAGATGTTACGCTTATTTCCTATGGTGCCATGGTACACGCTTCATTGAAGGCAGCAGAGGAATTAGAAAAAGATGGTGTACAGGCTGAAGTTATCGACTTACGTACGATCTCACCTCTAGATATTGATACCATTATCGAATCTGTTAAGAAAACAAATCGTGTCGTTGTTGTCCAAGAAGCACAGCGTCAAGCAGGTATTGCTGCAAATGTTGTAGCTGAGATTCAAGAGCGTGCAATTTTACATTTAGAAGCACCAGTATTACGTGTTGCAGCTCCAGATACAGTATATTCTTTCTCAGCAGCAGAAGAAGTATGGTTACCAAACCATAAAGACATCGTAGAAAAAGTAAACACTGTAATGAATTTTTAATAAGAGATAGGAGGTAATACGAATGGCATTTGAATTTAAACTTCCAGATATTGGTGAAGGAATTCATGAAGGCGAAATTGTCAAATGGTTCGTAAATGAGGGCGATGACATCAAAGAAGATGATGTATTGTGTGAAGTCCAAAATGATAAAGCTGTCGTAGAAATCCCTTCTCCAGTTGAGGGTACAGTAAAAAAACTCCATGTGGATGAAGGAACGGTAGCTGTTGTAGGAGATGTACTAATAACGTTTGACGCAGAAGGTTATGAATCAGAAGATTCAGCTTCTGAAGATAATAAAGAAGAAGCTCCTAAAGAAGAAGAAAAACAAGAAACAGCAGCTGATAAAAAGCAAGATACTACAAATGATGGTAGCGACAAACGAGTGATCGCAATGCCTTCCGTTAGAAAATATGCGCGTGATAACGATGTGAATATCTCAGAGGTTACTGGTTCTGGGAAAAATGGCCGTATTTTAAAAGAGGATATTGATAGCTTCCTAAGCGGTGATCAGCCTGCTAAAACTTCTGAAGAAGCTAAAGAAACGAAAAAAGAAGCTTCTGCACCTACGGCTACAACTGCTGTGACTGAAGGTAACTATCCTGAAACACGTGAAGCGATGAGTGGAATTCGAAAAGCTATTGCTAAAGCAATGGTTAATTCGAAAACGAAAGCTCCGCATGTTACGTTAATGGACGAAGTTGACGTTACAGAATTAGTAGCACATCGCAAGAAATTTAAAGCTGTAGCTGCGGAGCAAGATATTAAACTAACTTACTTGCCATATGTAGCGAAGGCGCTTGTATCTGCTTCTAAGAAATTCCCGATTTTAAATGCTGCGGTGGATGATGAGACAAATGAAATTGTTCAGAAGCATTATTATAATATTGGAATTGCAGCTGATACAGAAAAAGGACTACTTGTTCCGGTTGTAAAAAATGCTGATCGTAAATCTATTTTTGCTATTTCTAAAGAAATTAATGAATTGGCAGAAAAGGCTAGAAGTGGTAAACTATCACCTGAAGAGATGAAGGGTGCTTCAAATACAATTACAAATATTGGTTCTGCAGGCGGACAATGGTTTACGCCGGTATTAAATTATCCGGAGGCAATAATTCTAGGAATCGGCAGAATTGCTGATAAACCAATTGTTCGAGATGGAGAGATAGTAATTGCACCGGTACTCGCATTATCATTAAGCTTTGATCATCGCATTGTTGATGGTGCAACTGCACAGTTAGCGCTAAATCAAATTAAGCGATTATTAAGCGATCCACAATTAATTATGATGGAGGCGTAGGTTATGGTTGTAGGAGATTTCCCAATTGAAGTAGATACGTTAGTTGTTGGAGCTGGACCAGGTGGCTATGTTGCTGCCATTCGAGCTGCACAATTAGGTCAAAAAGTTACAATTGTTGAAAAAGGTAACCTCGGGGGAGTTTGCTTAAATGTTGGGTGTATCCCATCAAAAGCATTAATTCAAGCAGGACATTTAACAGAACATGCTTATGGAAATGAACAGTTAGGTATTAAAACAGAGAACGTAACTGTAGATTTTACTAAAGTCCAAGAATGGAAGGGTACTGTTGTTAATAAATTAACATCAGGAGTAGAAGGTCTGTTAAAAGGTAACAAAGTAGATATTATCAAAGGTGAAGTTTACTTTGTGGATAAAAATACAGCAAAAGTTATGGATGAGAAAAACTCTCAAACATATACCTTTAATAACTGTATTATTGCAACAGGCTCTACACCAATTGAAATTCCAACATTTAAATTCTCTGAACGTGTATTGGATTCTACGGGTGCCTTAAACCTTAAAGAAATTCCAGAGAAAATGGTCGTTATCGGTGGAGGATATATTGGAACTGAACTTGGTACAGCGTATGCTAATTTTGGTACTGAAATAACAGTACTTGAAGGTACAAAGGATATTCTCGGTGGCTTCGAAAAACAAATGAAGCAAGTTGTGAAAAAACGTCTGAAGAAAAAAGGTGTAAATATCATCACAGAAGCTATGGCTAAAGGTGTTGAAGAAACCAAAGATGGCGTAAAAGTATCCTATGAAGTTAATGGTAAAGAGGAAACCATTGAAGCAGATTATGTATTAGTAACAGTTGGTCGTCGTCCTAATACCCAAGAGCTTGGTCTAGAACAAGTAGGTATTGAAATGAATGATCGTGGTCTAATAAAAATTGATAAACAATGTCGCACAAACATAGATAATATCTATGCTATCGGTGACATTGTAGAAGGTATGCCACTTGCTCATAAAGCATCTTATGAAGGTAAGGTTGCTGCGGAGGCAATTAGTGGAGAAAAATCAGAGATTGATTATATAGGTATGCCTGCAGTTGTATTCTCTGATCCAGAATTAGCATCAGTTGGTTATACTGAACAAGAAGCAAAAGATGCTGGTTACGATGTAAAAGCTGCTAAATTCCCATTTGCTGCTAATGGTCGTGCGCTATCATTAAATGATAGTGATGGATTTATGAAATTAATCACTCGTAAAGAAGACGGCCTTGTAATTGGGGCACAAATCGCTGGACCAAATGCTAGTGATATGATTGCTGAAATTGGTATTGCGATTGAAGCTGGAATGACAGCAGAGGATATCGCACTAACTATTCATGCTCATCCTAGTTTAGGTGAGATTACGATGGAAGCTGCAGAGGTAGCTTTAGGTACACCAATTCATATGCTGTAATATAAATTAGAGGCTATCTCACAACAGCTGAGGTAGCCTTTTTTATTCGCATAAAGAGTTCCTTAGCTGGCAGTCTAGTCGTTATTATTATCTAAGCCAGGTACAGGTAAAACCACTGCTATTTTTGCTATAAGACATAGTAGAAAACTCCCGCAGAAGATAAACTATTTCTGGGGGAGTTTTTTTCTATTTCAAACAACTTATAGGAGCATTCAGTCCATCTATTAGTTGATGATTTGCTCTAATTTATCCATGAGATCATTTTTTGCTATATCTCCAGATAAATGTTCGATTGTCTTCCCGTTTTTCATGATAACTAAGGAAGGTGATTCAGGTTTTAATCCCATTTCTAAATCGTCCATCGTTTTTTCCTCTTTTTGTACATCTTTAAAAGCGGATGGATATTTAGCTTTTATCTCAATAATTGCATCAAAATATATATTCTCTAAATCACTATTCGAGTTATTTGTAAAAAACATAACATTGTAACCATTCGGTTGAAATGAAATAACGTCTATTGTAGTTGCATTTGTCGCTTGGCATCCTGATGAAAAAATCAGTAGGAATAAAGCAAGTACAGGGATGAATAAGCTTCTAATTTTCCTCACCTACCTGTTTAATAATCATATATACATCAGTTTACCAAATAGAATGCTTAACATAGCGTTTGTTATTGAACTGTTAATGGATTGAAACGCATCTGTTGGATTAGTAATAAAGCTATAAATAAAACGAAATGCAGATGTAATAGGGATTCGAGTCTTGCAAAATGTACACAAGCACCAGAAAACTGTTACTCGTCATGTGTGAGAAGGAAGAGCAGGTTCGTTTGAACCGCCTTTCTAATGATGGTAAGTGGATTTTCCGTATGAGAAAAGAAAAAGTAAAACGTAGCTTCAAAGAAAAAAACTGTTGTTATTGCTGTTTGCGCAAAAAAAGCTTGTAGAAAACACACAAGGCTTTTTCTACAAGCTGAGGTTCTAACCCCTTCTTTTGCTTCCTAAATCAATTTCCTTTGCTTCCTGTCTAAATGACTTAACTAACGAGATAACAACAAGTAGCATTATGATGGCAAATGGAAAGGCAGCTATTATGGATGCCGTTTGTAAAGCATTTAATCCACCTTGCCAAAGTAGTACTGCTGCAGCACTCGATTGTATAATACCCCAAATGAATTTTACTGAATTAGCTGGGTCTAGGCTACCGCCTGTTGTTTGCATTCCTAATACAAAAGTTGCTGAATCTGCTGATGTAATGAAGAATGTACAGATTAATAAAATTGCAATGATGGATATAACGATACCAATAGGAAATTGTTCTAGTACAGCAAACAAGGCTAATTGTTCACCGCCACTTTCAATGTATTGCATGATATTAGCACCTGCATTCGCTTCTAAGTGTATGGCTGATCCACCAAACACTGAAAACCAAAGTGCTCCGAATATAGTTGGTACGAGCAGGACGCCTAAAACAAATTCACGTATCGTTCTACCGCGGGAAACCCTAGCGATAAATGTTCCTACAAATGGGGCCCAAGCAATCCACCATGCCCAATAAAAAATGGTCCAGCCATTAATCCATTCTGCATTTTCTTCGTTGAATGGAGTCATTCTTAAGCTCATGCTAGGAAGGTTCTGTAAATAACTTCCTAGAGTTGTCGTGAAAAAGTTCATGATAAAATTCGTTGGCCCTAAGAATAATACGAAAAGCATTAATAATAATGCGAGCATTAGATTTGCATTACTTAAATATTTAATTCCTCTGTTTAAACCTGTCATAGCTGAAGTCATGTATAATACTGTAACAATAGCAATAATAATTAACTGCAAGGTTATTGTTGATTCAATACCCGTTACAAAGGAAAGACCACCACTAATTTGAATGGCGCCAAGTCCAAGGGAGGTTGAAACACCAAAAATAGTTGCGAATACAACAATGAAATCTACGGCGGTACCCCATCCACCCTTAATGCGATCACCAAATAGCGGCTCTAGTATGGCACTAACCACACCTGGAGCCTGTTTTCGGAATTTGAAATAAGCTAGTGCTAATGCAATCGTTGCATAGATTGCCCATGGATGAAATCCCCAGTGGAAAAAGCTATATTGCATTGCTGCTTTAGCTGCATCATTCGTTTCTGCTTCTCCAAATGGAGGGTTATGAAAGTGGGAAATAGGCTCTGCTGCACCCCAGAAAACAAGTCCAATTCCCATACCGGCACTAAAAAGCATAGCAAACCATGTTAAATAACTATATTCTGGCTTATCACCTGGTCGACCTAACTTGATGTTTCCATATTTTGAAAAAATAAGGTAGATCGCAAATCCTAGAAATGCAGTTGCACTTAATAAGTAAAACCATCCAAATTTATCTACCAAAAAGCCTTGAATAATTGACGTTACATTATCCAAATTTCCATTAGGCAATATATCTTTCGGGATAATGCCCCAAATAATAAACAATAATGCGATAATAGCTGAGATATAAAATACGCGTGTTACTTTTTTCACAAAAATTGTCCTTTCTATTTAAAATTTCTTTGATCTTATGTAGTAGGCGCACTTAGTGTATTAAAACATATAGTAAAGGTCTGAGGCAAATCTCACACCTCATGCTTTTACTATTCCCTTGTCAAAGAGGATCATACCATATATTTTCTTACCCAATTCGTAGTGTGTTTAAACTTTCACTTTATAGGAAATGGTATATTACTCATATTGTCAGTGCATTTTATGGAGGCTATAATATAGGTGACAGAATAATAAACTAAACAAGGGGACGATCTGATGAAGACATCATTCATAACACTTATAATCGCGATAGGACTTTTTCTGCTTGCTGGATGTGGTGCAAATGAAGCGATGCAACAACCAGAGCAAGAACAGGATCATTCAACCGATTCTACCGACAAAGAAAGCAGTGGAGAATTAGAGGGCAAAGATTCAAATGCCGAGGTCATAAAAAACAAAGAGGAAGATCAAACCGAGCCTATGTATGAAATAGCGGATGATTCATCAGTTGTACCTTTGGGTGAAGATACGAATGAAAAAGTAGTCTTATTAACCATTGATGATGTACCTGATAAACATGCTTTGGAAATGGCAAACACTTTAAAAAAGTTAGATGTAAATGCTATCTTTTTTGTAAATGGACACTTCTTAGAGACACCAGAGCAAAGAGATATGCTAAAACAAATTCATGAAATGGGATTTGTAATTGGTAATCATACATACAGTCACCCAAATTTAAAAGATTTAACGGATGAAGAGCAAACGAAAGAAATAGTGAGAGTTAGTGATCAAATTGAAGAAATAATTGGCGAAAAACCATTATTTTTTCGAGCACCGCATGGGTCTAACACGGAGCATTCAAAACAGGTTGTAAAAGATGAAGGAATGGTCCTAATGAATTGGACATATGGATATGATTATTTTAAGCCTTATATGGATGCAAAGAAATTGACCACGGCAATGATAACAGGTGAGGGGCCTGAAGTAGGGGTTGATTATTCACTGCTCAAACCCGGCGCTAATTTATTGATGCATGACCGTGAATGGACAAACGAGGCATTAGAGAATATTGTGAATGGGTTGAGAGATAAGGGCTATGAAATGGTTGATCCTCATCTAATCAAAACATTATAATACTGTAATCTACAACCGCTGCGAAAAGTAGCGGTTTTTAATTTGGATTAATTATTAAATGTGTCATACTATTTTAAGGTTGATTTTTTTAATATGACATATTATAATATGAATACGCTATCACAATTCATTAAAAAGGAGTTGGGCCAAATGGGCACAGTTGTTTGCCAAGATTGTCAAAAAGTCATTGAACATTATGATGAAGAGAAAGTTACCACTTTATATGGTACTTGTCCGACTTGCCGTGAAAATAAATAATAAAGTTAATATATACCTATTAAAGATAGCTAGCTCTCATTAGGGCTAGCTATCTTTTTGTGTACAATTATGGGATTTAAAAATATGATTATAGGCTAATTTATGTGGAATGTGGATAGAGAGTATAAAAAATTGTTTGCTATTATGGTTAAACTGGTTATTAGTTTAAAATCATTTAAACGGCTTATATTCCTTAATTACCTGGATCGTTTCAAGTGTTTCATCTAGAAGTCCTTGTACAGGTAGTCCAGCATCAATATTCTTTTGAATATAAGAGATATTTTCATTCGTAATGATCTCTCCAGGTATAAATATAGGAATCCCTGGTGGATAGATCATAATGGATTCTGCGCTGATTCTACCTGCTGCCTCCTGAAATAAGACGGTTTCTGTCTCTGCATAAAATGCATCTCTAGGTGCTAAAGCAAGGATGGGAATATCGGGTACGGTAACTTGTACATCCGTTACAGATTGTTTCTTAACTTTTTCTAGATGATTTAGCCCCTCCATTAATTTACTAATGGAAGAAAGAGAATCGGCAGGGGTAATGATGCATAATACATTATAGAGATCGGAAAGTTCTACTTCTATCGCATGCTTTTCCCTTAAAAATAGTTCAGCTTCATAACCGGTAATTCCTAAATCTTTCACGGAAATGATTAACTTAGTCGGATCATATTGATTTATTGCTTCTGATCCTAATAATTCAGAGCCAGCACAATAAAGATAAGCTAGGCTGTTGATTTGAATTCTGGCATAGTTGGCAAGTTCTATCGTTTTGGTTAGGAGCTCTTTCCCTTTAGTAGCTAATTGTTTTCTTGCAGTATCTAAAGAAGCTAACAGTAAATAGGAAGTAGAAGTCGTTGTTAGCATTGATATAACTGTTTGTACTCGTTCATGTGAAATAAGCGTACCTTGAAGGTTTAAAATCGAACTCTGGGTTAATGATCCTCCTAATTTATGAACACTTGTAGCGGCAAGGTCAGCTCCAGCCTGCATGGCAGATATTGGTAAGTCATCATGGAAATGAATATGTACTCCATGTGCCTCATCAACTAAAACAGGTATACGATATGAATGTACCATCTTTACAATTTCTTCTAAGTCTGCTGCAATACCAAAATAGGTAGGGTTAATAACCAAAACCGCCTTAGCTTCCGGGTGTGCTTCAAGAGCTTGCTCAATAGAAGTTGGCGTAATTCCATGAGAAATACCTAATACTTTATCTAATTCTGGATGAATAAAAACAGGTATAGCACCAGAAAAAATAATGGCAGCTGTTACAGATTTATGGACATTTCTGGGTACAATTATTTTATCACCAGGGCCACAGACGCTCATTACCATTGCCATAATAGCACCGCTTGTTCCTTGCACAGAAAAAAAGGTGTGCTCCGCACCAAATGCTTTGGCAGCTAGTTCTTGAGCATGCTTAATAATTCCTTGTGGATGATGTAGATCATCTAAAGGTGTAATATTAATTAAATCCATCTTAAAGGCATTCTCGCCTAAGAACGTACGAAATGTATCATCAGCAGCCCTTCCTTGTTTATGACCTGGTATATGGAAGGGGATAGGATTTTTGTTAATATGTTCTAATACACCGGTAAATAATGGTGTATGATGCTGTTCATCCAATAGGAACACCTCTCTATGATGTCAGACTAAAATATCGAAAGTATTATAGCAAAAGACAACCATAAATACTAGTCGTTCAACAAGAATAAATGCTAAAATAGAAGAAATAGTTATTGATATAATTATTTAGAAAAGGTTTTTAGCAATTAAACATTAAAAAACATTAAAAACCCAATCTTTCAAAGAGATTAGCTCATTCGGCTTTTGCTGATTTATCGGTAGGGAATGCTAGTGAGTTAGCAGATTGCTGCAATGAGCGAAGCAGACACAGAGAAGAATATCTTCCAGATAGTTATAGAAAGAGACTTATCAAAACATAAAAGCTTGATGCTGAAAGGGGTCGTGGCATGAGTTATCATTATCCTATTGATGAAACCTGGACGAAGGAGGAAGTAATACAGGTGGTTCAATTCTTTTCACTGGTCGAACAAGCATATGAAAAAAACGTTGACCGTACTGTATTATTGACTGTATATAATGATTTTAAGAAGGTCGTTCCCTCGAAGAGTGAAGAGAAGAAACTATTTCGAGAATTTGAACAGGGATCTGGATATGCATGCTTTCCGGTTATAAGACACGCAAGGGATTCAGATCAACATAAAATATCTATGAAATAAAACTGGCGAAGCGTATTTTAACGTACTTCCGAAAGAAGTCTCCATCTTCAAGCGTGTGAAGGGCGGAGCCCAACGGTAAGGGGGGAGATGAATTTCGGTTGGGCGACAGCCCAAAGGCTTTTTTCCTTTTTTGTTCAAAGCACAACCCAACAGTGAATGATCGAAATTCATCAATGCCTATAAAAGTGCCAGTTCAAGACTTAGCAAGAGGGATTTTCCTCCTGTTCGTAAAAAGTTATGGAAAGAAATGTTTTGGTCAAGAAGTTTTGGTTTGTTGACAACTGGCGGTTCGCCTATTGAAGTAGTAAAAAAATAGATTGAAAATCAAAGGATATTGATAAATGGTTCCCATCTACCAAAACTTGTTCGAGTTGCGGAAATACCCAACCAATGCCTATAGAAATTAGAACATACGCTTGTTCGTGTGGGCTAAATCTCGATAGAGATTATAATTCAGCGCTTCATATCAAAAAAGAAGGCATTCGCTTATTAGCAAGTGCCTAATGAAAATATAAACTCTTGGAACAAGAGGGTTAGCTTGGTCCATTTCGTCAGCTACCAAAAGTGGCGATTACCCAAGAAGCCCCCTCTTCAAGCAACCCGTAAGGGTAAGTGGGGGGAGTAGTTCACTATACTATTTACTATTTACTGCTTTTTTATAGAAAGGTAGTAGAGAATCAATGGTACTTGTTGCTTGATGTAAGAATGCGTCTCCATCATACACACGGTCATCATTTCTATCTAAATGTAGACCAACTAGAAATTCAGCCTTCTTTACGTCGCGGAATCGTTTAACATCTTTTAGCTCTAAGTCTTCTATACTTTTTGCATCTTTTTTCATATGATCTAGTGATACGACAAAGTTTTTAGGAAGTTGTTTTAATTCATCAAAACTATTAATGAATGTCTGGGCAATGGCTGATTTATGATCTAGTTCATAAATCAGTGCTAACCAAATGAATACATGATCATCAAACAAACCTACCTGAAAGTGTGGGTGTTTTTTGTATCCCCGTTTATTCGCAGCAATAGCTAGCCATGTATCTTTTGGCGGATTTACTGTTCTACGCGCATGCTTGGCAATATGTACGAATACTTCATTCCCTACTTGCGTAGCTAAATAATCTGCCAAAAAGCTACCGATTTCTTGAAATTTTGGCTGTATCCGTGTTTGAATTGCCTCCATTCTTGATTCAAGTCCATCAATGAAAAATGTATCAAAATCTTTTTTTTCAAAACCATTAAAAACCATTTTAATCTCCCTTTCTTCTGTCTAGTTATCAAGGTGTATTTCTGCAGATTCTAATTATAATAATTATTATTAAGTATTTATTAAAGCAAGTCAAGTTTTATAAATATAATGTTTAAACAAGTCGTTTTAAGGGGAAATTATAACAATAAGTAGCGGAATTATAAGATTTATTGAACCAAATGGTGATGATATTCATAAATATATTAAAAGCGATCGAAAGGTTGTGTACAAATTGAAGTACGTTATGGAGGCTTTACGTCGTAAAGAAGCCCAAGAAAAATTGCCTGTGATCCGCATGGAAATTGATTATGAACTTGTAACACTTTATGATGCGATGAAGAGTGAAGATACTGTAGGAATTATAAAAAGTAAAGAGCGATTAAAGCAGCTGAGGAGACAGCTAATGGAGATTGATAATGAATAGAGTGCTTTGACCTTCAATAACGGTATTTCATCCGTATTGAGGGTTTTTTCATAGTCTAGATAATGAAATTATTAAATTTGCCCATGTGGATAAATATGGAAATATTGAGCCGCGTCCAGCTCTAGCACCCAGAAACGAGGCGACTTCACGAATCGCCCTAATCTAAGTCATCATCGGCTCGCAAGCTCACCGTGATTCCTTTATGTCTGTTGACTCACTCCAGTCACTACATTTCTAATTTGGCGCTTGCGCTTTTTTCTTACTAACTAGAAATGATTATAGCTAAGGTAGTGAAACCGATGACTCGCATCAAGAGTTCTGATACTATAGTATTATATAGAAAACATTGGAGGAATACATATGGATGAAGTGTATCGTGAAGAAGTATACCATCAAGCGGTAGAATGGGTACTTGAAGCTGGAAGGACAATTAGAAATCATATGAACGATCCATTAACTATTGATACAAAATCCAATGCAAATGATTTAGTCACGACGATGGACAAAGATACAGAAGCTTTCTTTGCTTCCCGGATAAAGAAAAAATATCCAGAACATTTTATATTAAGTGAAGAGGGTTTTGGTGATGAGATAAGAACAATGGATGGAACGGTTTGGATCATCGATCCAATTGATGGAACAATGAATTTTGTTCATCAAAAGAGAAATTTTGCTATATCAATTGGAATTTATCATGACAACATCGGTGAGATTGGGCTTATTTACAATGTGATGGATGATATATTGTATAGTGCACAACGAGGAAAAGGGGCTTATAAAGGCGAGACGAGACTTCCTTTATTAAATCAAGACGTCCGTTTTAATGAGGCGATCATCGGATTAAACCATTTTTGGTTGTGTAAGAATCGTCTAGTCGATGAAACTATCATGCAACAGCTCGTTCGGGATATAAGAGGCACGAGAACTTATGGTTCCGCAGCGTTGGAATTTGCATACGTAGCTGAAGGCATTTTAGATGGCTACTTAACGCTTAGTCTTTCACCGTGGGATATTGCGGCAGGAATGGTTATTGTTAATGAAGTAGGTGGAGTAACTTCAACGATTGATGGGGATAAAATAAATATGTTAGATAAGAACTCTGTCTTCACCTGTAACCCACAAATACAACAGAACATTCTTGAAGATTACGTACGTAAAGCAAGGAAGTGACTTTTTAAAGTCACTTCCTTTTTTTCTTTAAGCTTATACCAAATCCCATAAAAGCAAATCCCAATAATATAAACAAAATCACTAACCATATATTACGGTAGGCTATCGATATGCTGACGCCAACAAACATTAAAATAACGAGTAATGCTAATAAGAGCATTGGAAAATTTATATTTTTCATGTCCACACCTCTTTTATCTCAAAATCTAGTATATCGGAAATCGATTATTTGATCAAAGGGTTTTATATAAGTATGTAACCATATATTAGGCTGGCGAACATGCTAAATATTTAGTATGATAATAAAAGGATTTTAAATTGCTATACATAAGTAGTGGGGGATACATATGAACTCGAATTTCAGTCTAGTATTTGATTTTGTTCTCGAGCAAGTTGGAACGGAATATTTGTTTGAAGGATTATATATTTTAAATCTTATCTTTAGTATTATTGCATTTAAGCTGGGGTTTGCTAGAAAGCTTCCGATGATTAAAACGATTGTGGTATATATCATGTTGGCAATTGGTGTATTTGTACTTACGATTTTCAGTAGTGTTATGCAAATGCCAATTACAGAGAGTTTAGTTGTTATTTCACTCGTGTTAGGTATTTATCGATTACGACTACATAAGGAAAGAACCAGAAAACGCAACGAATAAAGAGAATGAGACAACAGAATTAAGAAACAATAAAAAACGAAAGGTAAATTAATTACCTTTCGTTTTTTTGATAGTCTAGGAATTATAAAATGTGCCCATGTGGGTGGATAAATATTGGCGTGTTGAGTCGCGTAAAGTGCAAGCACCGAGAAACGAGGCGATTTCACAAATCGCCTTAATCTAATTCATTCATCGGCTCGAAAGGCTCACCGTGATTTCTTTATCTCCGTTGACTTGCTCCAGTCGCTACGTTTCTAATCGGACACTTGCGCTCTAAAATATACGAGACTCCTGCGGGGTAACATGATTATTGTATTTTGCGTAAAAAGCTGTTTTTTTATCCCCGCTCTTTATGACTTAAATAAAATCGTCAGATGCTTTTTTTTCTGTATATAAACGAAATTTTCCGGTAGCATGACGTTGTTTCGTTTTGTGCTCAATTCGTTCATAACATAATTGGCAAAGGTACATATGGATTCGCCTGTTTCTTAATCGTTTCGCTTCAAAGGAATGATCATCAATACTTTCTATATTGTCGCAAATTGTACATTTAACTTGCATAATTTCACCTCAACGTAAAAAAATAGGCTTAAGATTATTGTCGACAATATCATCATTATTTGTCATCATAATCTAATCTTAGTGTAACACAATGTGGACCTGAAAAAGAAGTATGTCATGTTTGATGATTGGTGGAATAGGGTAAATACCTCATAAATAAGTAAAAGAAAGGGCGATTTGATGAAGAAAGGATATTTGTATTCTGCTGGTGCAGCTGGTGTGATTGGTGCAACAATGGCAGGATATTTTTTAAAGAATAAAGATAATCGGCAAAAAGTAAAAGACAAAATAACAAATTATCAAAATGGAATACGTACTACTTTTGAAGATGCTGGTGTACCGGATCAATCAGAAAACCAGGATCTAGCACAATTAGAAAACGCTAAAATGGTTTCAGAAGGCTCTCAATTTGGAGTTCAATACTATACAGAGCATAAAGATAATAATGCCATTGAGCATCAACAATAAGGATAAAGAGTTTCCGTAATAGTCGGAAACTCTTTTATTATTCATTATTATGATGATTAGATTGTTCTTCTTCTGTATCTTCTAGCTTTTGTTTTTCGTCCTCGGGTATTACTTCTTTATTTTGATCCGGTTCCTGAGGTCTGTCATCGCTGATTGGAAAATCTGGCATATACCTTCCTACAATTGCAGCAAGTTCATCTACAACGCCATGGACTGGGTGTCCTTGTCTAATTTTATTTGCCATTCCTCTAATTCTTTCTGTCATATCTGCATCCGCTACAACAACCGCTGTTTTTCCATAAGGATCATGATAAAGAGCTTCTAACACACTATATTTTATCGTGCCTACTCTCGATCGATCGAGGTCTTTATCTACATCAATCCCTACAACTGCATAGGGGCCAGCTACAACAGATGTCGCGTCTTCAACGTTAGGAACGTCACTTGCAATATTTGCAAGGTGATCTGCGATTTCTGTATTTGTAAGGTTTTTTTGTTCGTGAGGGTCCGAATTCTTTACCTGAATCATTTGATTGTCTTTCTCTTCATTCGATAATGGCTCTTCTTGACTTTGCTGCTGACATGCTGCCAATATAAATATATTAGCAAGTAATATTAAACCTATTCGCCATCTCATTAGAAATTCCTCCATCCATAATAAAAACGATTACTGTTATTTTGGATGAAATAATATAAATTATACAAAACGGTAAGATATTGAGGGTTATTTACGAAAACTATGATAAAGATAGTATTAGAAAAAATTACTTCGGCAAAGAACAAAAGCGCAAACGCCCGAATAGAAACGTAGTAACTGGAGCGAGTCAACGAAGATAAAGGATTACGGTGTGCTTGTGAGCCGATGATGACTTAGATTAGGGCGATTCATGAAGTCGCCTCGTTTCTGAAGGCTGGTGCTGGACGTGGCTCAACACGCCAAGATTTATTCACATGGGAAAATTTATAATTTCCCTGCTTATAAAAAAAGGTTGTCGCAACAATGTGCACAACCTTCAAAATCATTCGGTAACTTTTTAATAAAGTTTTTCATCACTGCTTTCCCATTATTTCTTTCCGTTGTTCTATGGTCAAATAGAAAGAAGAAGATGTCTAAGTTAGTGTTACTTTATTTTTATAGCAGTAATATGTTTAATAGGATTATCCTTGTTGGAACCGTCTTGATAATATAAATGAACCGGTCCGTCTTCTTTAAGAGGTTTTCCATCCCGAGCGAATAGAAAATAACTATGGTATAAATCATCAATGGAAATAGGGATTTCTTTACTATCAGTAACTAAAATTGCACCCGATGCATCCTTGCTAATTTCTGCATTATCAAGAAAATGACCTATTGGCATCACGTAAGAGCTTTCCAAGATTTTTTCGCGCTCGTATTTTTTAATACTTCTATTTACGGGTGGTTTTATATTTTGTTGATAGACCTCTTGGCTCCATCTTTGAGAAGCACGTTCTAATTCGTCTTGATCATTGGTATCAACTGGTTTTTCTGTAAAAGCTTTCTCTAGTTCTATTTTTCTGTCATCGAATATCCACACTGTTGGATCTAATGTAATGGGATACGCTACTTTCCCGTTTATTGGTACGATCATATTTATCACCTCTTAAAAGTTGTCCTTCTTAAGGATAGCAGACCTATACTAATTTTTCACTTCTAAGATTATGATTTTCTTTAATTTTATTTGCATTTTATTGATGCTAACGATAATATAATATAGAGAAGGAAGCTTATTTTTGGAGGGGATAGATTTGATTCATGAGGTGACAGTAAATCATCGCGAAAAAGCCCATGCCCTTCTTAAGGCTGATGCTGACAAAATTTTGCGACTAATAGAAGTTCAAATAGATAACCTAACAATGCCACAATGTCCTTTATACGAAGAAGTTCTCGATACACAAATGTTTGGGCTTTCCAGGGAAATTGATTTTGCTGTTCGTTTGAACTTAATCAGCGAAGATGAAGGTAAAGCACTCCTTGAAAATTTGGAGAGGCAGTTAAATATTCTGCATGAAGCAGCGCAGAAATCCGTGTGATAGTAACGTCACGAGATTAGTTGCGGGTTGAACGAAGATGCAAAAACTTTGCCTACAAACTAAAACGGCAAGGTTTTTTTGTTTAAACACAATGTAAATAGGTAAGTGAGTAGCTTCATACCCTGCGATAAGACATAATAAATATAGAATTTATAGAAAACAATACCGCTTGTAATACATAAAAGTAGGGAGAAGGAAAATGGTACAGAAATTAAAAAATTATGATTTTACTTTAATGATTACCCCAATCCTCTTAGCTGCATTTGGATTAGTAATGATTTATAGTGCGAGTATGGTATTCGCAGTAGTAAATGAGTATAAACCTACGCATTATTTGGGCTTACAATCTGTTAGATTTGCAATGGGATTAGGAGCATTTATAGTTTGCTGTATTTTCCCTTATAAGTATTACCAAAAATTAATAAAACCAATCATATTAGGTATCATTTTATTATTAATAGCTGTGTTATTGTTTGGTTCAAATGTAAACAATGCTCAGTCATGGATATTTGGAATACAGCCTGCTGAGTTTGCTAAACTTGCACTAATTATGTACCTAGCTTCTGTTTATTCGAAAAAACAAGAATATATTGATCAGTTTAGTAAAGGAGTACTTCCACCGCTTATACTAACAGGCATAATTTTAGGCTTAGTCGTCCTTCAGCCTGATATTGGAACAGCATCAATTATCTTTTTGATTGCATGTTCCGTAATTTTTAGTTCAGGAATTCGATTAAAACACTTGCTGATATTAATAGGTATTGGTGTTGCATTATTATTATTTGCAATACCATATATGATAACAGACGAAAGGCTTTCCCGTTTTACAGGAGCATATCAGCCCTTTCAAACACCCGATTCTCATGGCTATCAATTAATTCAGTCCTATCTGGCGATAGGTAATGGTGGTATTTTGGGAGAAGGGCTCGGGCAAAGTGTTCAAAAGCTCGGCTATTTAACCGAGGCTCATACTGATTTTATTATGGCAATTGTTGCTGAAGAGCTTGGTTTTTTAGGGGTGGTTATCGTTATAGGAATGTTAGCCATTATTGTTTTACGCGGAATTTTTATCTCGCGAAAAACAAAAGACAGCTTTGGAGCATTATTAGCTATAGGTATATCGTCAATGGTAGGTTTGCAGGCTATTATTAATTTAGGAGCAATTAGTGGTTTACTTCCTATCACAGGAGTTCCACTTCCGTTTGTAAGCTATGGTGGTTCGTCTCTATTGGTATTAATGATATCGATGGGGGTTTTAAATAATATAGCAATGCAAGTAAAGAAGAGAGAACAAGAACCAGCAACCGAACAACAGAATAATGATAGTAAAGTACTTTATACTAATCGAGGAGGAAAAACATGGAAGAACAACTTAAGCAGATAAACAAAATATTAGTTGCAAACCGAGGAGAGATAGCAATACGTGTTTTTCGGGCTTGTACTGAATTAAACATCCGGACAGTTGCTATTTATTCTAAGGAGGATTCTAGCTCTTACCATCGGTATAAAGCGGATGAAGCGTATCTTATCGGTGAAGGAAAGAAGCCAATTGAGGCTTACCTTGATATTGAAGGCATTATTAAGCTCGCAAAAAAAGTTGGTGTGGATGCGATTCACCCTGGGTATGGTTTTCTTTCGGAGAATATTTTATTTGCGAAACGTTGTGAAGAAGAAGGAATCATTTTTATTGGTCCCACAAGTAAGCATCTCGATATGTTTGGGGATAAGGTAAAAGCACGAACACAAGCGATTAATGCAGGAATTCCTATTATACCAGGAAGCGATGGGCCAGTTACTTCTTTAGAAGAAGTAGAAGAATTCACTACGCAGCATGGCTTTCCAATTATAATAAAGGCATCACTTGGTGGTGGCGGTCGAGGTATGCGCATCGTACGCAGTGAACAAGGACTTGCAGAAGCGTATGACCGTGCGAAATCTGAAGCAAGGGCTGCTTTCGGAAATGATGAGATCTATGTTGAAAAATTAATTGAGAATCCAAAGCATATTGAGGTGCAAATAATTGGTGACCATGCTGGTAATACAATTCACCTGTTTGAAAGAGATTGCTCTGTCCAGCGAAGACACCAAAAGGTAGTAGAAGTAGCACCTAGTACATCATTGCCTGACAAATTACGGATGGAAATATGTAGTGCAGCAGTACACCTAATGGACAATGTTCAATATGTTAATGCTGGAACAGTAGAATTTCTTGTAACAGAAAATGAATTTTACTTTATAGAAGTAAATCCACGTGTTCAAGTAGAGCATACGATAACTGAAATGATTACGGGTGTGGATATTGTTCAGACACAAATTAAGGTAGCTGAAGGAAGAAACTTACATGATACTTCTATTGGCATACCGGAACAAGATAAATTGGTTACAAATGGTTTTGCTATTCAATCTCGGGTAACTACAGAAGATCCCTTAAATAATTTTATGCCTGACACAGGAAGAATCATGGCATATCGAACTGGTGGGGGATTTGGAGTTCGATTAGATGCAGGTAATGGGTTTCAAGGAGCAGTCATCTCACCTCATTACGACTCACTCTTAGTAAAGGTATCTACTTGGGCACTAACATTTGAGCAAGCTGTACAAAAAATGGTCAGAAACTTAAAAGAATTCCGGATACGTGGAATTAAAACAAATATTCCTTTTTTAGAAAATGTCATCTTACATGAGAATTTTCTTTCAGGTGTTTATAATACGACCTTTATCGACCAAACACCGGAGCTATTCGTTTTTCCGAAACGAAAGGACCGAGGTACAAAGATGTTAACCTATATTGGTCATACGACTATTAATGGGTTAGATGCATCAGGGAAGAAGGCAAAACCATCTTTTTCAAAATTACAAATTCCTAAATTTGACTCAGCAGAGAAAATCCCTGATGGCACAAAACAAATTCTTGATCAGCAAGGACCTGAAGGACTTGCAAATTGGTTGAAAGAGCAAAAGGAAGTCTTATTAACTGATACGACATTCCGTGATGCCCATCAATCTTTATTAGCAACGAGGGTTAGAACAAAGGATTTGTATCAAATTGCTGAGCCGACAGCACGATTATTACCAAATTTATTCTCCGTAGAAATGTGGGGTGGAGCGACCTTTGATGTTGCTTATCGTTTCCTAAAAGAAGATCCATGGGAACGTCTGTTAAAGCTTCGAGAAAAAATGCCAAACGTACTTTTTCAAATGTTGCTACGTGCAAGTAACGCGGTAGGGTATAAAAATTATCCAGATAATTTAATTAAAGAATTTGTTGAAAAAAGTGCTACTGCAGGAATAGATGTTTTCCGAATTTTTGATAGCTTGAATTGGGTTGAAGGAATGCAATTAGCAATCGAGTCCGTTCGCGAAAATAACAAAATTGCTGAAGCCACAATGTGTTACACTGGAGATATATTAGATATTGGCCGTTCTAAATATGACATAGAATATTATAAAAAACTTGCTAAATCATTAGAGGATTCTGGTGCCCACATACTAGGTATTAAAGATATGGCTGGATTATTAAAACCGGAAGCAGCATATCAATTGATTTCAACCTTAAAAGAGACTGTTGATTTACCAATTCATTTGCACACGCATGATACAAGTGGAAATGGAATTTATTTATACGCTCGAGCAATAGATGCAGGTGTTGATGTTGTAGACGTTGCTGCTGGGCCAATGGCTGGGTTAACATCACAGCCAAGCGCACAAACACTATATCATGCGTTAGAATCCCATTCGAGACAGCCAAAGGTAAATGTTTCTGCTTATGAAAAACTTTCGCATTATTGGGAAGGGATTCGAGACTATTATCGTGACTTTGAAAGTGGTATGAAATCACCGCATACAGAAATATATATGCATGAAATGCCTGGTGGACAATATAGTAATCTAAAACAGCAAGCCAAGGCAGTCGGTTTAGAAGACAGATGGAATGAAGTAAAAGCAATGTTTAGGCAAGTAAATGATATGTTTGGCGATATTATTAAGGTAACTCCTTCCTCAAAAGTTATTGGTGACATGACATTATTCATGGTACAAAATAATTTAACAGAAGATGATATTTATGAACGAGGGGAATCTATCGACTTCCCTGATTCGGTAATAGAATTTGCTCAAGGCTATATTGGACAACCATATCAAGGGTTTCCTCAAGAATTGCAACGCATTATTCTAAAGGGTAAGGAACCAATTAAGGTACGTCCAGGCGAACTACTAGATCCGATCGATTTTACCCAATTAAAAGAAACGTTATTTAAGACACTAGATCGTCAGGTTACTAGTTTTGATTTGATATCACATGCATTATATCCAAAGGTATTTATGGATTACAATAAATTCTACGATACATATGGAGATATGTCGGTTTTAGATACACCAACTTTCTTCTATGGTATGAATCTAGGTGAAGAGATAGAAGTAGAAATCGAACAAGGAAAGACGCTAATTGTAAAGCTTGTATCGATATCTGAAGCAAGGGCAGATGGTACTAGGGTTATCTATTTTGAGTTAAATGGACAAACACGTGAAATTGTCGTTAAGGATGAAAATATCCAGTCAGAATTAGAAATAAAGCCAAAGGCGGATAAAGGAAATGATAAGCATATCGGAGCAACAATGCCTGGTACGGTTATTAAGGTTTTAAGAAATGTTGGTGAAAAAGTAGATAAAGGTGATCATATTTTAATAACCGAAGCTATGAAAATGGAAACAACTGTTCAAGCACCTTTTACAGGTACAATTAAGAATATATACGTTAGTGACGCCGATACGATCGAAGTAGGAGATTTGCTCATCGAATTTGATTAAATGGGATACCACTTGATTAATAGGGTGTTGGTCAGCGCTACTTGACGTAGCTTGTTACTATGTGAATAGCTGTGCCAAAAGTGTACCTGAAATAAAAAATCTCAAGGAAAAAAATTTCCTTGAGATTTTTTTATGCAAATAATTGACATAAACAGTTTCCATATTAAGTTGATGAAATATTGGGCTTATCTTGCGTTTGCTTTTCATACTTGCCACTTCTTGTTGCTAGCAAAACAAAATAGCTCAGCATGCCAAAATAAAGAGAAATTACGAGTGCATGTAAAAGTGCCGTACCTAGATGGAGTCGAGTAAAGATTATCATTGCTCCAAAGAATACTTGTAAGGAGATAAATGATAATGTTATGATCCAACCCCAATACATAATATGGTTGGAACGATAATTTTTAATCATTTGTATAAAAGCTATTACTGTCCATATAAATAATATTGCCGCAGCTAATCGATGTCCCATTTGAATCCATTGAGGTATAGTATATTCTGAGAAAGCAAATGGAGCATTATTATTACAGAATGGCCATCCACCACACACCAGATTAGATTCAGTATGGCGCACAAGGGCGCCAGTATAAACAACCAACATAGTGTATATCGTTAATGCATATATTTCGATACGATGAAACCTCTTAATAAATAGAGATTTAGCATCGAATTTTTTGTCAACCTCAAAAACGAGAAGCATAAGCAAAAAGACGGAAGCAAAGGAAATTAGCGAAATGCCAAAGTGTGCAGCTAATACAAAGTCAGATTGCCCCCATTTCACTGCTGCAGCCCCAATAAGTGCTTGAAGAATTAAAAAAAATAATGAAAGAAATGACAAGAACTTCACTTCACGAATATGGCCAATATGTCTCCAAGCTAATACTGCCAAGCCCAATACTGCAAAACCAACAATACCTGTGACCATACGGTGACTTAATTCAATTATTAACTCTGGTGTAATCGTAGTTGGTATTATTTCTCCTTCACATAATGGCCAACTATCTCCACATCCGTCAGCTGATCCTGTTTTCGTTACAAGTGCACCACCTAATAAAACGAACATCATACCAATGGTTGCCACGACAGATAACCACTTTAAGATTTTGATCATTAGTAAATCCTCACTTTATGTAATTTAAAAAATAGTATGTTTACAAATCCGATAGATTTATCATAATATTAATACCTGAGAAAAAGCAATGGTTTGCCTCAAAAATGGATTGTGTTGACACACAATTGTAATAGTATCATGTTTTGTTTTTCTTTTCACTATAGAAAATATAAAAAACGCTTGCATTGTTGTCTGTTGTTTGCTAGAAATAGTGTAGGGGAGTTTGATATACTTACCATCATTACGCGAAAATAACTACCATCCTACATAGCCAATTCTTTATTGTTTTAAAATGATTCACAAAATCGTCACAAAAACATGAGTGAATTACAGTAAAATAATTACTAGGTAGTTATTAGATTGTAAAACAATTCCATGATACAATTAATTTTTGGGGATACTTTGTTTTTATTGGATTTTCCACTAAAGTATACCTTGTCTCATTATGCCTTTTGGTAGGCGCTTGAAGGGGGGATATGAATGGATAAAGCAGAGACACCTACATCAACGGTTGTAAGCAATGCTGGTGTTTCCGACGATAAACGTTCCAACACGTTACTTGCAGATATTAAGTCATTGATCAAAGTTGGAATCATTAATTCCAATTTAATCACTGTATTTGCAGGTTTCTGGTTAGCGCTATATTTTACCGGATCTTCTTTTACAGATTATATTGGAACATTTATATTAACAATGGTAGGAAGTGCACTAGTGATTGCCGGAGGGTGTATGTTAAATAATTGGTACGATGCTGATATTGATCCAATTATGACAAGAACGAAATTACGCCCAACCGTAACCGGAACCATTTCACTTCAAGCTGTTCTTACACTTGGTATCGTTACCACATTAATAGGATTTGGACTACTCCTGTTTACAACTATTGAAGCGGTATTATTTGCGTTTATTGGTTGGTTTGTATACGTTGTTCTCTATACGATGTGGTCTAAAAGAAAGTATACGCTGAATACAGCAATTGGTAGTTTTTCTGGGGCAGCACCACCTTTAATTGGCTGGGCGGCAGTAGAACCGAATTTTCATATTGTTCCATTTATTCTGTTTTTAATTATGTTTATTTGGCAGACTCCACATTTTCTTGCATTAGCAATGAGAAAAAGTAAAGAATATAAAGCAGCAGGTATACCAATGCTACCAGTAGTACATGGTTTTGAATTCACGAAACGTCAAATTGTAATTTACATTGCATGTTTATTACCATTACCGTTTTACCTAGCTTCGTTGGGAACAACGTTCATGGTTATTGCTACTTTACTTAATGTTGGATGGCTAGCAATTGGTATCAGTGGATTCTTTATGAAAAATGATCTGAAATGGGCAAACATCATTTTTATTTATTCATTGAATTATTTAACTATCTTATTTTTAATGATGGTTCTAGTAACATGGAACTCTCCATTTAGTTAATTCGTCCTTAATTTAATTTATATATAAGGAGCATCAAGAAAAGAAAGAGAGGTATGGATACATGAAAGGTTGGATGGGAAAATTCAAATCTGTATTCCTTTTAAGTTTACTTGCACTTGTCCTTGCTGGGTGTGGGAAAGAAAACTTAACTGCCCTTGTACCAAAAGGGTATGGAGCAGAGTCTTCCATGAATTTAATTATTCTATCATCAATTATTATGTTATTTGTGTTTGTTATCGTATTTTTGGTTTATGTAATTACACTTGTCCGTTTTCGCAAAAAGAAGGGACAGGAAAATTTCATACCAAAGCAAGTAGAGGGCAACAAAACCTTGGAAACAGTATGGACAGTTATTCCAATTATTTTAGTGCTTGTGCTTGCAGTACCAACCGTTGCTGCTACATTTGATTTGGCAGATACATCCAAATCAAAAGATGGTATCAACATTGATGTTACTGGTAATCAATACTGGTGGCACTTTAGTTATGCTGGTGAAGAAATTCAAACAAGTCAGGATTTATACATTCCAACAGGAGAAAAAGTATATCTAAATATGCAATCATCAGATGTAATCCATTCATTATGGGTACCAAGTATCTCTGGTAAGATGGATGTTAACCCTGAAAATGTCAACACCATGTATATTGAAGCAAAAGAAGAAGGGGTTTACTGGGGCAAATGTGCAGAGCTATGCGGACCTTCACATTCCTTGATGGATTTTAAAGTTATTGCTGTTAGTCCAGAAGAATATGATCAATGGGTTGAAGACATGCAAGGTGTTGATCCAGAAGCGCAGCCTCAAGATGCAGTGGCTCAAGATGGTAAGGCAGCATTTGAGGAAAATAACTGTATGAGCTGTCACGCTATTGGTTCTTCGCCAAATGCGGTAGGTCCAAACTTAACCAACTTTGGTGATCGCTCTAGAATAGCTGGTATTTTGGAACCAACAAAAGAGAAGTTAGTTAATTGGATTATGGATCCTGAATCCATAAAACCAGGGAACAAAATGACGAATAATTACCCTGAACTATCTAAAGAAGAAGCAAGTAATATCGCAGAGTATTTGCTGCAATTGCAGCCATCTGAGATAACTCCAGAGAGTGCAGGAAACTAATTAAACTAAAGGGTGGAAGAAGTAAAAGGGAGGTTTAAAATTTGAGTATTGCAGCTGCTCAAAAGAAAGGCTTCGGTGCTGTTATTTGGGATTATTTAACCACAGTCGATCATAAGAAAATTGCGCATTTGTATTTATTCGGCGGTGGCTTCTTTTTCCTACTTGGCGGACTTGAAGCATTGTTTATTCGTATACAACTGATTAAACCTGAGAATGATTTTTTAAGTGCAGGTTTATATAATGAAATGATAACGATGCATGGTACGACTATGATATTCCTTGCAGCTATGCCATTATTGCTAGGAATAATGAACGCTATTATGCCCTTACAGATTGGGGCACGAGATGTAGCCTTTCCATTTTTAAATTCACTTGGGTTTTGGCTATTTATGTTTGGTGGGGTTCTTTTAAACTGTAGCTGGTTCCTCGGAGGCGCTCCTGATGCAGGTTGGACTGCCTACACACCATTATCAACCACGTCTCCTGGTCATGGAGTGGACTTTTATATCCTAGGTCTCCAGATTTCGGGTGCAGGGACATTAATGGGTGGTATTAACTTTTTAGTAACAATAGTTACAATGCGTGCACCAGGCATGACATATATGCGTATGCCGCTCTTCACTTGGACGACATTTGTAACAAGCGTGCTCATTTTATTTGCCTTTCCAGCTTTAACAGTTGGACTGTTTTTATTAATGTTTGACCGTATGTTCGGATCTGCGTTCTTTGAAGTTTCGCTTGGAGGAAATGCAGTTATCTGGCAGCATCTATTTTGGATATTTGGTCATCCAGAGGTTTACATTTTAATACTTCCAGCATTTGGTGTGTTTAGTGATATATTCGCAACCTTCTCTAAGAAGCGATTATTCGGTTATACTGCCATGGTATTTGCTACAATACTGATCGCATTCTTAGGTTTTATGGTTTGGGCACACCATATGTTTACCGTGGGTCTTGGACCTGTTGCTAATGCTATTTTTGCGATTGCTACGATGGCGATCGCCGTACCTACTGGTATTAAGATCTTTAACTGGTTGGCAACAATGTGGGGCGGTAGCATTACGATTAATTCCGCAATGCTTTGGTCATTAGCATTTATTCCATCATTTACAATCGGTGGAATGACAGGGGTAATGCTTGCCTCAGCTGTTGCAGACTATCAATATCACGATTCTTATTTTGTTGTAGCTCACTTCCACTATGTTATTGTAGGTGGAGTAGTATTTGGTATTTTGGCAGCCTTACATTATTGGTGGCCGAAGATGTTTGGAAAAATTCTAAATGAAGCCTTAGGTAAATTATCGTTCTGGTTATTCTTTATCGGCTTCCATTTAACTTTCTTTATTCAACACTTTTTAGGTCTAATGGGTATGCCTCGACGCTATTGGGTATTCTTAGAGGATCAAGGCTTGGATATAGGTAACCTAGTTAGTACTATAGGAGCACTGTTAATGGGTGTTGGAGGTCTTTTATTTGTTATTAACATCATCTATACATCTGTTAAAGGAGAAAAAGCTCCAGCGGATCCTTGGGACGGTCGTACGTTAGAATGGGCTATTCCTTCTCCACCACCGTTCTATAACTTTAAGCAAACACCACTTGTACGTGGGCTTGATCCACTATGGATTGAGAAAACGGAAGGTAAGGGTGAAATGACTGCCGCCGAGCCACTTGGGGACATTCATATGCCTGATGGATCTATTTTACCTTTCATCATGTCATTAGGTTTCTTTATTGCAGGGTTTGGATTTATTTATCAGGTGGATCAAAAAGCATGGTTAGTAGCTGTGTTTGCCGGTATGGGTATTGCGCTAGCTTGTATGCTTATTCGCTCTTTGAAAGATTACCATGGCTTTCATATTACCAAAGAAGAACTTGAAAGGGAGGCTGACTAATATGAGTCACGATCATTCCTTAAATCCAGAAACGATGCCTCAGGAACCAGAAAAGGCTACCCTTGAAGGTAAAAATAAATTCCTTGGGCTATGGTTCTTCTTAGGCGGTGAGACAGTTTTATTCGCCAGTCTGTTTGGGACTTTCTTAGCATTGAGAAATTCAACTGCAGACGGTCCTGCTGGTGAAGAAATTTTTGGCTTAGAGCTTGTTTTTCTAATGACAATGCTTTTATTAACTAGTTCACTTACTAGTGTGTATGCGATGTATCATATGAAGAACAATGACTTTAAGAAAATGCAATTATGGTTAGGGATCACTGCATTTCTTGGTATTGGATTCCTAGCTTGTGAAATATATGAGTTTTATCATTATATTCACGAGTATCATTTTACGTTTAGATCGTCTGCTTTTGGTTCAGCGTTCTATACGTTAGTAGGTTTCCATGGAGGGCACGTAGCGTTTGGGCTTAGTTGGTTAATTGCCATTATGGTTCGAAATGCGAAGCGTGGTTTAAACCTATATAATGCACCAAAATATTACACATTCAGCTTGTATTGGCACTTTATTGATGTCGTATGGGTATTTATCTTTACGGTTGTATACCTAATGGGAAAGGTGGGTTAATTCATGACGGATAACACCAATATCAATTCGTTCCAAAAGCAAAAGAATAAAGAAGAAATGAAGAAGCAACTTATTACTTTTGCTCTTATGATTGGATTTACCATTATAGCTTTTGCTATTGTTGCAACTGAAGCAATGGATAAAATGTTCGCTATTCCTCTACTGCTAATTTTAGCAGTAGTTCAAGTAGCATTTCAGTTCTATTATTTTATGCATATGAAGGATAAGGGACATGAGTTTCCATCCATGATGATTTATGGTGGTATATGGGCTGCTATATTAACGGTAGCAGCATTAGTAGCCATTGTTTGGTGGTAGGATAAAAGAGGCTGAGACAATAGATTGAAGAAACAATAAAAAAACGAACGATGATTAGTTGAAAATAATTATCGTTCGTTTTTTGATCAAAATAATTCATTTAGCACCTGAAATAAGCGAGATTCCGGCGGGAACAGCACGAGTCCGAAGGTCCACTTGGTAACGTGTTTTTCTTTACCAAGTTAGCTGAGGCTGTGTCCGTGGAAAGCGAGTATGTTTTTGCGGTGCGGCGATGATACTCCTATTGATAACATGATTATTCGTATGTTGAGTAAAGAAGTTGTGTTTTGTCTCAGCCTCTTTTTCTTAGTCTAGGAAATTATAAAATTAGCCCATGTGGATAAATAGGCGCGTGTTAAGTCACGTCCAGTTCCAGCTCCCAGAAACGAGGCTACTTCATGAATCGTCCTAATCTAAGCCATCATCGGCTCGCGAGCTCACCGTGATTCTTTTATCGCGGTTGACTTGCTTCAGTCGCTACGTTTCTATTCGGCGCTACGCTTTTGTTCTTGCTTTATGCTAGTGTTTTCTAAAAGTCGTCACATTATAAGTGTGTGTTAATATTCATATTCAGTTATAATAGTGAGGACAATCCTTTTATAGAGGTGAATAATAATGTGGCTAGAATTACAGATCTTCGGATTTCGTGCCTTATGGAGTCCGTATTTTCTATTATTTGTAATCGGATTGGGTGTCGCTTACTTTTTAGTTACAGGTCCATATCGTCATAAATTTGGTGGAACTGATAAACCGACGGGTAAACAGCAAGTTATGTTCTATATCGCAATCTTTTTACTTTACGTAGTTAAGGGAGCACCGATAGATTTGCTTTCACATATTATGCTAACTGCTCACATGGTACAGATGGCAATTTACTACTTAGTATTTCCTATACTCGTAATAAAGGGAATTCCAACTTGGATTTGGAAAAAAGTAATTGGAGCACCAATTATTAAACCGCTTTTTAACTTATTAACTAAACCGTTAATTTCACTGCTCCTGTTTAATGCACTATTTTCCATCTATCACATTCCTGTAATCTTTGACTTTGCTAAATCCAATCCGATTGCACATACAACTATTTCGCTTGTAATACTTGCAGCAGCTTTCATTGTTTGGTGGCCAATCTTATCACCAATTAAAGAAATGGATACAATGCGACCACTAGTGAAAATAGGGTATATTTTTGCTAATGGTGTGTTAATCACTCCAGCATGTGTGTTGATCATATTTGCAGACCATCCTTTATTTGCTGCATATAGTCAAGATGGAGCCTGGTTACAGGCGCTTGCTTTATGCGTTCCGGGAGAGGTACTAGAGGGAATATCTTTTTCCATTTCTGGACCTGAAATGTTCTCCCCAATGAGTACCGTTGAGGATCAGCAATTAGGTGGGATTATTATGAAAATCATGCAGGAAATCACCTATGGTATTCTGTTAGGTAGAATTTTCTTTAAGTGGTTTAATCAAGAGAGCTTGAGAGTCGATCCAATACCAGCAGATATAAGAAATTAACAAAGATTTATTCCTATAGAAAGATTACTAATATTGTTTTCAGCACTTTACTTGATTGCAATTTTAGTCCTAAGCCTCACCTCTTTTATCTAGTTACTTGGTAATTAGGTGGGGGCTTTGTTGTGTTTAGGAATTTTTTTATACTGGTGTAAAATTGAAATACTAATAATATGACATTATGTTGTAAAAATAGTATCAGTAAGTCTATTTTAAATGGAAACCGTATTTTTAAGCATAAGCTAAAACTGATTCGTCCATAATGACTTTATCAGGACGTCGTGATTTTAGCCTTTAACAAAATATGATAAAATATAAAAGCATAATCTTGAGGTTTGCTGAGTTACTTATGCATTTTTAGAAGGGAGCACATATTTTCTATGCCTTTATTGCCCACTATTAGTACGTTTTTTATTGTTCTTAGTGCAGTATTAGTCGCTTTTGGCTGGCGATTTATTGTTAAAGGAGAGGCGAAAAGCCACAAGAAAACGATGATTGCCGCTGCAATTAGTGCATTGCTGTTTTTTATTATTTATATATCAAGAACTATTTTTATTGGTAATACGAGCTTTGGAGGACCAGAGGATCTTGAAATATATTATACGATTTTCTTGATTTTTCACATTACCTTAGCTACAACGGGGGCTGTTTTTGGTATTACAACGTTGGTATTGGCATTTAAGCGTAAGATCAGCGTACATAGAAAAATAGGTCCGATTACGAGTATAATTTGGTTTTTAAGCGCGTCTACCGGAGTAATTGTTTATCTTTTACTATATATACTCTATGAGGGTGGAGAAACAACTAGTTTAATAAAAGCAATTTTAGGAACATAGAAAAGAGTTAGAGGCTTAAGCCTCTAACTCTTTTTATATTTTTATATTCCAGTTAATAATACCTGCCTCTTTTGCTGAATTAAACGCGATTACTAGTAGTGGACCGAGTATAAATCCGAATAGACCTAGGAGTTTTAGTCCAATGAACATGGATATTAAGGTGGCTAATGGTGACAATCCTATATGCTGTCCCATCACTTTTGGCTCAACTGTTCGACGGATAGCAAGTAGGATAACAGCAAGCACGGCGAGTTGAATCCCCATCCCCGTATCGCCAGCTAGGAACATAAATATCGACCAAGGTCCAAGGATGGCAATTGAACCAATGATTGGAATTAAGTCAATCACCCAAATGATTAATGACATAATAATCGCTACTTCAGGTGCTATGAAAAATAATCCAATCAATGTTACAGCTAGAATAATAAGGCTCACAAGAAACTGAGCTTTGAAGAAACCCAAAAATACACTCGTCAGCCTTGCGTTCATAAACGATACTTTTTCTGCTGTTTCTTTCGTCATTACGTGATACATTTTGGCCTTTAGCAATGGTAGTTCAACCATAAATAAAAATAAAGCAATTAAATAGACAATGAAACTAATTAAGTATTGAGGAACCGTTGCAAATACTTGTGCAATTCGATCAAGCGTGAATTTCTCTTTAGCAGTTTCACTTAGTGCATTCAAATTGGCTTCAATGCTAGATGATACCTGATTAACAAATTCAGATGGTAAATCATCTGTATATTGCTGAACTTCTGTTTCCCATTCCCTATAGATTTGGTTCAATTCATTGAAATGAGAAGGCACATCTTCAACAAAATTAACTACTTGTGTGACAGCCCTTGTAACAGTAAAGGTCCCTGCTACTCCAAGTACGATTAAAAACAGTAAGAAAACGATAGTCACTGAGATTTTTCTGTTGACTTTTAATCTTCTTTGAATTAGTCGAATTACTGGATTTAGGAAAAGGGCAGAAACAAATGCTACAATCAAAGGTATTGATATGGGCAAAATAAAAATCGCAACTAAAATGATGAATATACCTAAAAAAATGAGTGTCCAATGGCGTTTTGTCATATTTCGAAACAACTTATTACGATGGCTCCTTTCCTAGAAAAAACAGTTACAAATATATAAAAAATATAGCATTTATTTTTGAATTTGAACAGAATAATATTTCTAAAAACTTCCATGCACAACGGCTTATATACTTTTTATATCTAAATGTTATGTTACATATATACATGGAATGTGTAAAAAAACCGGCTACTCTCATACTTAGGAGTAGTCGGCTGCTAGTTATTTATTGGTTGAATTGTTCAATTTCAGATTTCACTTTACTAACTAAGTTATTTGCACGTTCAACTAAATTTTCTGGAAAGCCTTCTTCCTCTCCATATTCAACCCCATGCGGGTAATAGTGCTTTCCTAATAAAGGTGTCATTAGTTTGATGACGGCGTTTCCACGATCGACATCACCTTCAACAGCATAGCCTTGAATTCGAATGTAGTATGTAATATTCTTTTCTTTGGAATCCATTCGGTAATCATAAGTGACACGTTCATAATCCCATTGACCTGCACGAATAAAAGCATGTTTAGCAGTTAAATGATCCAGTGGCTTTAAATCAATAACCAAGTCTTCCAGTCCTGTATTTTCTAATCTCATTTTATCCACCTCACCTAATAGTCCTCACTATACTATATTAGTATGAATTGCAAGAACTTGCAATTGAAAAGACATATTGAAAAATAGGATAAATTCCTACAGGATGACTGCTAATATAACTATTGGATATTCGCAGGACTGAAATTGTTGTAATGGGTTCTATTTGCGTATTTTGAAAGTGAAATTATTTGCCGAACTTGGCATTTTTTTATATGATTACCATTAAAATAATAGAGAAGATAGCATGATTTATATATTAGAATCATATATATACCATAAAACGTAAAAGGAGACTATATAATGCGATTTATTAAAAGCATCATACTTTTATCTCTATTAGCGGTAGTAGGATTCTATTTCTTGGAGCAAAATGATATGTCTCCGGAAGCAACAATAGAATCAATTAGTGATTCGGTAAAAGAAAAGCAACAATTACTTAAAACAAAAGTTGTACCTGAGAAAAAGGAAGAAATTCCATTAGCAGGTGAACTTTTTCAATGGTTTGGTAAATCAACCGATGCATTAATTCAAAGCATGGGAAAACCTACTAGAAAAGATCCAAGTGCTTACGGATACACTTGGTGGGTTTATACGGATCAAAAAGAAACCTATGTGCAATTTGGGGTGGCAGATGATAAAATTCAAACAATCTATGCAACTGGAAATAATATTAACATAAAGCCTGTTACACTGGGCGAGTCTTATGAAAACATAAGCAAACAGTTTAATTTTTCAGATGAAGTAACTTATCGAAATGGATTAACTTCATATACGTTTATGCTTAAAGATGAAGATAAAAAAATGCGGCCACTCGTAAAATTATCCGATTCTGTCTTTATGCAACTCTATTTCGATACATTTACGAATACATTATCCTCTGTACGAGTGTTAGAAGCGGAAACGTTATTAAAGCATCAGCCTTATGAGCTTCAGTACCGAGGGAATTTGCCTGAGCAGCCCGATTTAACAAACGAACAATGGGCAAAGGTAGAGGAAGGTATGGAACAACAGATTTTTGATATAACAAATGTGATGCGACATAAGCAAGGGAAAACAACGTTAAAATGGGAAAAATCTGTAGGTGAAGTAGCATTTCTGCATAGTAAAGATATGTCAGATAATAATTATTTTTCCCATTCTAGTTTAGATGGAAGAGGTTTAAAAGATCGGTTAGATGAAGGGAAGGTTTCATTCGTATCAGCAGGTGAGAACATTGCCGCGCAATATCCAGATGCTGCAGCTGCTATGGAAGGATGGTTGAATAGTGAAGGGCATCGAAAGGCATTGCTGAGTGATGATTATACCCACCTAGGGGTAGGCGTTTACCGCTTATATTATACACAAAATTTCTTAGCAAAAGCGTTCTAATTGTAAGCAAGCGAAGATTTATAATGCTTCGCTTGCTGATTTTGAATCACATCTATCATGCCTATGCATAGAATAAATAGTGCATATGACTATGTATTAAAAGAGGTGATGAGGATGAGTGACCAGAAACTACACCCTTCAGTCCTTGAATTTAAGCAATTTATCAACGAACATCCCAAGCTGATTGAGCATATAAGAAAAAGTGGTAGACCATGGCAGGAAACATATGAAAAATGGGTATTACTAGGTGAAGATGACCCTTTTTGGGAAAAATATAAGGGTGATAAATCGCAAACAAAAACCCAAAAAGAAAAAGCAAAAAAGGAAAAAAATTCAGAGCTATTCAGTCAGTTAATGAAAATGACAGAATCAATGGATCTAGAAAAAATTCAAAAGCAAATTGAACAGTTTAGTGACTCCATTACGACGATACAAGAACTTATTGGACAATTTCAACAAAATAAAAGCACTTCTTCACAACAACCAAATGAAAGAATGGGATGGTTTCGCGACTAAGGAGTGAAAATATGGATCCGAATTCCTATAACTACTTACGACAAAATCCTGAATTATTACGATTTGTTAGACTTAATCCTATCTGGTATCGATATTTATCACGAGATCCTAATCTTATCGAAGACATGAGAAAGGAGTCCAAACGCTTCTATGGAAAAACATTTCCTCAGCAGGTAGAGAAAGTAAATAATCACATTCAAATGGTGGGAATGTTAATGCAGTTTGCTGGAGCGATGAAGGATTAATTATTTTCAGAAAGCAGGAAAAGTGATAAGATAAGGATGGAGGTGGATAGGATGATTGCGACAATGGAATATGTAGATATTCTAGATCGGTCTGAGCAGCTTGGTAGAATGATTTTAGACTCAGACGTTATGGAAGCCTATAATCGATCTCAGCAGGAACTTGATGAGGACCAACATGCACAACGGCTTATACAAGCATTTATAGATATAAAAAGTCATTATGAAGATGTTCAACGTTTCGGTAGATATCATCCAGATTATAATGCGATTATGAAAGAAGTTCGAAGAGTAAAAAGGGAGATGGACATGAATGATAAAGTTGCTTCCTTTAAGATAGCTGAACGTAATCTACAAAAATTGCTGGATGAAATTAGTAATTATGTTGCTCATAGTGTAAGTGAGCAAGTCAAAGCCCCACAAGATGGTGCTGCATTATCCGATAGTGGATGTGGTTGTGGTAGCGGTGGCGGATGTGGATGTGCATCTTAAATGATGGAAAAAGTATATTATTTTTAGCGAGGTAACTTATGCGAACAAAACGTCAAGGAATTGTGGTCTGGTTTCAACATATGAAGAATCTAAAGCAAATTAAGCGCCATGGTCATTTTTTATACAGTTCAAAGAAAATGAAATATGCTGTATTATATGTCGATCAAGAGGAAATAGAAAAAGTAGAAGAAAAATTATTAAGGCTTTCTTTTGTTTCTAAGGTTGAGCGCTCCTACAAGCCTTTTGTTCGAATTGATTTTGAAAATGCGAAACCAGATAAGGCTAAACAATATGATTATAAAATGGGGATATGACGGAAAAGCTGCGAATTGATTGTTCGCAGCTTTTCGTTTGAAACAATTCTCTTATACAAAAGAAAAAACCTGCAGAAATGATTCTACAGGTCCCTTTGTTTTCTTGTTAGAAAACAAAAAGGCAAAGGGAGAGGAGAAACCGGAAGAAGAACTTATGGGGAAGAGTAAGTCTTCTCCGTGTTTTGAAACAACCAAGCTAACCTTTAGCTGTCTCATTATGTTAGTATGGTCGATCATAAGGATAATATACACCTAGCTAAAAAATTTTTTCAATGAATTCTTGTTTTCGTTTTCATACTTTTGTGGTAGGATAAATGTCGAATAGGGTAAAATCGAGGTGGAATAATGCGTATAATAGCTGGTGAGTATAAGGGAAGGCAGCTAAAAGCTGTACCAGGGAAGACAACTAGGCCAACAACTGATAAAGTAAAGGAAGCAGTTTTTCAAGTGATTGGTCCATTTTTTCAGGGTGGGAATGCATTAGATCTCTTTGCAGGTAGCGGCTCGCTTGGATTTGAAGCATTAAGCCGCGGTGTGGAGAAGGTTGTATTCGTAGACAAACACCCAAAGGCAGTACATACCATTAATGAAAATAGTAAACAACTGAAGTTGGAAAATAGAGTGGAAATTTTCCGCGCAGATGCATTTCGTGCAATTCACGCCGCAGCTAAACGTGAACTGGATTTTCAACTCGTTTTACTCGATCCTCCTTATGGAAAGGTAAACTATGAAGAGTTAATCAACGAAATGATTCAACTTCGGCTTATAAAACAAGGTGCTTGGATATATTGTGAGCATGACATGTCTGAAAAACTGCCATCGGATCACCCATATTTAAACGTAGTAAAACAAACCCATTATGGTGGTACGATAGGAATCACCATTTATAAAATGAATGAGGAAGGGAGCGCTTATCTTGACTAGATTGGCGATATGTCCGGGCAGTTTCGATCCTGTGACGTATGGACACTTAGATATCATACAACGAGGAGCAAAGATCTTTGATCAGGTTATTGTAGCCGTATTCAATAATCAATCAAAGGCCCCTTTATTTAATGTAGAAGAACGTATCAACTTATTGGAACAATGTACAGCAGATTTACCAAATGTATCTATTGATTCATCAAATGGTCTATTAATGGATTATGCAAGGTCAAAAAATGCGCAGGCAATTATTCGTGGTCTTCGAGCTGTAAGTGATTTTGAGTATGAGATGCAAATTACTTCGATGAACCGGAAATTAAATGAAGATATCGAGACTTTTTTTATGATGACAAATAACCAATATTCATTTTTAAGCTCAAGTATCGTGAAAGAAGTTGCGAAGTATAAAGCGAATGTTAGTGATCTAGTTCCTAATGTTGTAGAAGCAGCATTAGAGCAAAAGTATAATTAATGGACAAAAGAATGAAGAAGCAATAAAAAACGAACAATAATTAGTTGAAATTAATTATCGTTCGTTTTTTGATTAGAATTATTCATTTAGCACCTGAAATAAGCGAGACTCCGGCGGGAACAGCACGAGTCCGAAGATCCACTTAGTAACTTGTTTTTCTTTACCAAGTTAGCTGAGACCGTTCCC
Organism: Virgibacillus sp. AGTR; assembly: GCF_016919725.2. Lineage (GTDB taxonomy): Bacteria > Bacillota > Bacilli > Bacillales > Amphibacillaceae > Virgibacillus > Virgibacillus salarius. Next base: position 36,364 of record NZ_JAJERH010000010.1, on the reverse strand, counting down.
GCGGAAAGCGCGTATAGTTTCACGGTGTGGCGATGATACTTCTATTGATAACATGATTATTCGTATTTTGAGTAAAAGAAGTTGTGTTTTGTCCCAGCCTCTTTTTATAGTCTAGGAAATTATAAAATTTGCCCATCTGGATAATTATGGGCGTGTTAAGCTGCGTTCAGCTCCCAGCGCCCATGAATCGCCCTAATCTAAGTCATCATCGGCGTGAATCCTCTATCTCCGTTGACTCGCTCCAGTCGCTGCGTTTCTAATCGAGCGCTTGCGCTTTTATTTATACAGCTAACCATCGCTTTATTTTGCAGCATTTAGTCGAATAGCAATTATAATAATAGAAATTCCTAGGGAAATGATGGTAATGATTGGACCATATGTTATTATTTTCTCCAATACCTTATTCCAAATATTTTCATGAACGGCTTGCGATACAGCGATATGATCGGAATCAAATGCTTGTTTATTCAAATATAACGGTTTATAAAGGACGATAGTAAGGATGGCAGCAATCATTCCATGAAGAATTCTAGCAAAAAAATAAGGCGCAAAACGAATATCTGTTTTTGCAAGTATGCTCGCAACTTGTGCTTGAACCGACAAACCATTAAAACCTAAAATAAAACTTACTAAGATAGCTTTTGTTAGAAGCGTATCACTTGTTATTCCTGAAATGCTCTGCGCACCAATTGTTATCTCGAAAAGTCCAGATAATAGAGGTAAACCAAATTCGGGAGACATAGAAAATAATTGTAAAATATGTTGGAAAAATACAGATATGAATGTGGATATACCAGTTAAAAAGAATAACTTTGTAAGCACAGAAAATAAAATGATAAATCCACCAACCATTACTAGTGTTTTAACAGAATGAAGGACAGCATCTCCGAGAATTTCTCCTAATGGTCGATTGTCCATTAATCTTGTTTCATGCATATCTTTAAATGCTTTAACGATTGATACTCTCCCACGAACTTCCCTTCTCATCATATCTTGTTTTTCTTTGTTTTTTCCATAGAATCGCATACAAATACCAACAAATGCATTACTAATATAATGACAAGCAGCTAGTAATATTCCTAGTTTTGTATCGTGGAAAAAACCAACAGATACTGCTGCAAAAATAAATAATGGGCTGGAGGCATTAGTAAATGAAACTAATCTTTCAGCTTCAATTTGTGTTAATTGTTTTTCTTCTCTTAGTCTACTTGCGATTTTGGCGCCAGTAGGATAACCACTTGCCATCCCCATAATCCATCCAAAGCTTCCAACACCTGGAATATTAAATAAAGGGCGCATGATTGGTTCAAATAGTACGCCAATAAATTTCACGACACCAAAACTGATTAGTAGTTCAGCAGTTATAAAAAAAGGTAATAGTGATGGGAATACCACTTCCCACCAAATACTTAAGCCACGGATACTGGCTTCAAATGTTTGATCTGAAAATTGTATTAGTGAAAATGCGATAAATGCCGTTGTCCCAGAAAGAAGGATTGTTTTAACTATTTGTGACAATGTTGCGCCTCCTAATTGTTAGCCTTGCTCTGTACTTATTCGTATGATAGTAGTAGAATTGGAATATCATTAGGAGAAAGCGCGTTCTCCTAATGCGATGTACAAGTCTATATAAATATACGCACATACCTAGCGAATTTATGCCATACACTTTTAAAACAGATGGTGTTAGTGGAACATAGTGGAGGGTAAAGAAATGACAAAAAAATACTTGGCTAGCTTACTTCTAATGATAGTTGCTGTTTATTTTTTAGCGGCATATCAGCTTCCATTTTATATTTATAAGCCTGGTGGTGCAGATGCGCTCAATCCAATTGTTGAAGTAGAAGAAGGTTATGAAAGTAAGGGAGATATGCATCTTGTTACAGTTAGTGGCGGACAAGCTACACCAGTACAATACATATTGGCAAAGGTGCTACCTCATCATCAAATAGTTCCTATTGAAGAAGTTTTCCCCGATGGTATAACAGATGATGAGTATATGCATGCTCAATTGCAAATGATGGAAAATTCACAAGAAGCATCGACTGTAGTTGCATATAAAGCTGCACATCAAGATATATCAATCGATTACAATGGCGTATACGTTGTTTCAATTGTTGAAAATATGCCTGCTGATGGGAAATTACAAATGGGAGATCGAATTATTGGAATTGATGGAGAGGAGATTAAAGAAGCGAATGATTTAATTCATTACGTAGAAGAAAAAAAGGCTAACGAAACAATTACTGTAGATTTCGTTCGTGACGAAAAAGAGATGTCTGTAAAGATTACACTCGAATCATTAGCTGATTTAGGTAATAAGCCTGGAATAGGTATTCGATTAGTAACTGATCGTGCGGTTTCAGTAAACCCTCAAGTACATTTTTCTAGCGGGAAGATAGGTGGTCCTAGTGCAGGACTCATGTTCTCTTTGGAAATTTATGATCAATTAACGGAAGAGGATTTGACGAAGGGTTATGAAATCGCAGGTACGGGCGAAATAGACTATGACGGTAACGTACATCGAATCGGGGGAATCGATAAAAAAGTGGTTGCTGCTGATAAAGAAGGTGCGGATATCTTTTTTGCTCCAAACGAGGCAGGTAATGGTGAGACAAATTATGAAATCGCACGTAAAAAGGCAGCGGAAATAGAAACAGATATGAAAATAGTCCCTGTTGATACATTTGAAGATGCGCTTGATTATTTACAGCAGTTGAAGTAAATAAAAAACAAGACCTAGATTTTTTAGAGGATAGGTCTTGTTTTTTAATGCTATTATAATATTTTAATCGGTGGTTGGATTTCTTGATTACGTAGAGCTAATTTTACATCTGGAGCAAGAATACTATAATAGGCATCACTTGCTCTTTCTTCCATTTCTAACATCGGATGCATGGTACGACCCAACTTCTGAATAAGAGGAACATCTATTTTCTTCTTCTGTTGATGAATATAAGCTTGCCCCGTTTTATTAAATCCAAGTACACGAACGTAAGCCATCTTGGATGGATTACATAAGATGTCGATTTCTTTCTTTTTGGTATTCGTCAATATATGTACGAACATACGTTGTAATCGTGTCCATGTGTAACGCTTTGTTTTTAGCGTCTGCATCCATTCTCCAAATGAATGAACACTCCTAGCAGCTTTTTTTAATCGATGTTCAAGCCCTTCATCTACACCTTGAATCATAGAAAGTTCCTGTAGCGACATAGTTGTTACACGATAGTGTAGAAATGGAAAATAATTTTCCCAAACATGCCAAGTTCCAGCGCGTTGATTATAATTTTCTAATTCCATTTTTGTTGTATCAGGAATAGAGTTGCTAATTTCATGTGTGATCGTGTTTCTTTCTGTTAGAGTTTTTCGTATACTGGTTGCACTGGCAATTGATCCTGAAATTGTTTCATCATGGTAACCACTTTGGGAGCGTTGGACAGTTAATGGTCTAATCGGGAGATTATGATCCATAATGGTTTTTACATAACTAAACCCTAGAATATTATTTGGTTTGGTTAAATCCATTTCATCAGTAGATAAGCTAATATGACGGTATGCTGCTTTACTAGCTTCTGGAAAAGATATTCCGGAATTTAACTGGTCTCTAAGAACGTTTTGATAGTCTTGTTGATTTGTTTTTAATCTGTGATAACTGTTTATAAAATTGTCAATATTGCCTGATTCACTACCAAAGCATAAGCTAGATACACCTAATTCGCTTAAGGTTAAAACTGCTCCCTTAGCAAATAAATCACTGCTTTGCACAGCGAATGGATATGGTAACTCAACTACTAAATCAATTCCCTTGCTTAGGGCCGCTCTTGCACGATAAAATTTATCCATAATTGCTGGTTCTCCTCTTTGTAGGAAGGACCCACTCATCACGGCTATCATACATTCTGCCTGACTTATTTTTCGAGCTTCCTGTATATGATATACATGCCCGTTATGAAATGGATTATATTCAACTACTAGCCCACATGCTTCCATTTTCATCATCTCCTAGTTCAAATAAAGTTTCACTTTATTACCGGTAACCTGGGCAGTAAATCTAGATGAAAAAGTAATAACACGTAGAGGAAATTGCCCGTAGAAGCCCGATTGGTTCAACTAACATTCAGAAGTAGTACACTTTTGAATAAAGTGTCACTTTATTGTATCAAAAAATAGATTATTTCGCATTTGGTCTACTGTTATGATGACTAGTGATAGGAGTGATCGGGAACACTCTATATAAAGGATATAGCTAATCAATTAGTTTTGTATTCTGTAAAGAAAATATGTTGACAAAAGTCTTTTTTTCTTTTAAAATTACTCTTGTTGCCTTGAGGTGATTATATTGAAATTTGCATTAGCTCAATTAAAGAAAAGTGCTTATAATGAACCATTCACTTTTGATGAAAAAGTAAATGTTTCTGAACTGGAGACAATGAATAACGATATTCGTCAAATTGAACCAGTTCGTGTTCATGGACAGTGTTTTTTTCAAGGAGACCAAATCATTTTTTCATTGGAGATTAGTGGAGAGATGATACTTCCTTGTGCGCGAACACTAGTAGATGTCCCGTATCCGTTTGATATTCATGCAGATGAAGTATTTACTACTGCACCATACGTTACTGAAGATGAAGCGGAAGAAGAAATACATCCGATTGATGGGGAAGTACTTGACTTAACCCCGCTTATAAAGGAAAATATTCTATTAGAGGTTCCGTATCGAGTATTTTCAGATGAAACAAATGACCAAATGAAGTCCCCTACAGAAGGGAAAGGTTGGGAGTTTATTTCAGAAGAAAAAAAAGAAAAGACGATAGATAAGCGTTTTAAGAAATTGGAATCATTGTTGAAAGATGACGAGAAGAAAGACTAACATCATTCTACTCGGTTTTCTTATCTTCTATGAAGGAGGTGTAAGTCATGGCAGTACCTAAAAGAAGAACTTCTAAAAAAGTTAAAAATCAACGTCGTACTCATAAAAAATTACACGTACCTGGCATGGTAGAATGTTCAAATTGTGGTGAATTAACAAAACCACATTATGTTTGTAAATCATGCGGACATTATGACGGGAAAGAAGTAGTAAGTAACTAATAAAGTATAATCATAGCTTACAAACAGATCACAAATTGTGATCTGTTTTTTATATAATCAACAGGTAGTTATGGAATCTATGGTTGTCTATTTTCACTCCAAGTTAGCTGGAACCTGTTATATAGGAAAGGATTTCACTAGATAAGCGCACCCTCTATTTTTACTTTTATTTGTACAATAATTAAAAAAACTGTTAAAAATACATAATACTTTATTCTATCACTCCTATTTTTTGCATACATTGATAGCAAATGTATAAGGAGGGATGTTATGAATGCAACTCGACAAGATGCATGGACTAAAGATGAGGATGTGTTGTTAGCAGAAACGGTCCTGCGCTATATACGAGATGGAAAAACACAATTAGAAGCTTTTAAAGAGGTAGCTAAAAAATTATCAAGAACTTCAGCTGCATGTGGATTTCGTTGGAATGCGACAATTCGTAAACAATATCAGGATGCAATTCAAACAGCGAAAGAGGAACGAAAGCTTGGCAATAGAAAGGATATATGGAGCTTTACTGAGCCTAAAATTCAAGAAAGAGATACGATAGAAACTGCGATTCTGCTATTAGAAAAGATGAGATCCAATTTTTCAACACAAAAAACAGAAGATATCAAGAATGATAAAGAATATGCGGAGCATTTAGAGAAGGAAAATGCGCATCTAAAAGAGAAACTTACGCGATATGAAAATGCTTGGGAAGAAATGGGTAAATTATGGAGTTGGGTAAAAACGGATTCACAGGATAAGTAATAAAAACAGATAACTCATTGCGCTTGATTTGTCTAGCGCATAAGTAGATAATTTAAAGCCTTTTTTATGTTTTATATAATGTAAACAAAAGCCAAATTCAGATAAAGTGAAACTTCAATCAGTGGGGGTTTTTGTTTATCCCGCACTTACCATATTGGTTTTACTTTATTGCTTGAAGTGAGGGTATTAATGCCAGTTATATGCGAGATAAAAAGACATGAATGCAATTTTACATTCATGTCTTTAGCTTCAATTTAATTTGAACTTTCTTGCTCTTTTACCCCTTCAGGCATCCATATTAAAGGATTTTCGCCTAAGTCTCTTTCCATTTCATAATGCGCTTTTTGGAATCCCATTTTTTCCCAAAAGCCGTGGGAGTTAATACGAGGATTCGTTTTAATAGGTAATTGATAACTTTTAGCGAAATTAACAAGTACTTTACCATACCCTTTTCCCTGATATTCAGGTAAAACTTCTAACTTCCAGAGTGTTAGATAGTCTTGAGGTGGTTCGAAATAAAAGTCGTATTTTTTCTTTACTTTATAAAGGCTCATTCTGGCGATTAAACTATCCCCAACATAAATCCCGTAGAATGGCGAGTCATTTTGATTTTCGATCATATTATTTTCTAGGTCTTCCAGCATTGATAATTCTTGATTGCCATATTCCTTGAAATGTTTAAATTTTTCAAGTGTTTTGTAATTGATCATGAGTTTTTCCACTTTCACGGATTCCATAAAAGTTCCCCCTCTATATCGTTGCTGTCATTTACTTTGTTACAATTATTTTGGATTTTCTATATATTTATTATAATATAAAAGGAACAATATGAAAATAAAAGAATTATTTAGCGTTTTTAACGATGAACAGTTCGGGGGAAATGGTAATAAATGATTAATGTACTTAGCTATTTCATTGCATTGTTAGTAACAGTTCCACTATTTGCTACTGGGATATTGTATTACATTGCTCGTTCTTCAGGTATACACCCCTTAAAGGCTTTACATGTTGCAGTTCATTGGACAACAATATTTTACATCCTATCTGTATGTGTAATAGGGTCAATTATTTTTAATTTCAATGTTATTGGCATTATAATTACATTTTTGCTTGTACTCATCACTACCATTATTGTTTTACAGTGGCGTATGCAAACGGAGGTTAATTTTGCGAGGGCTTTTAAAATTATGTTACGGATTTCATTTTTGATTTTCGGTTTTTTATATGCCTTACTTGTTTTACTAGGAGTTATTCAGCGAATTTTTTTCTAACTGTACCTTGCAAAACAGATCGCATGAAATTTACGCTCTTTTTATGTACAATACAAAAAGGACATTACATATAAAGGAGCATGGGATCTATGCGGATTGACCCGATCGTTTTGAAGAAACGGAATAAATTAATACAGGATTATAGAAATAACGACGAGCAAATTCAATCTTTTTTTGATTATGCTCCATTTGGCAGTTTTGATAAAAGATATGATGAACTAATGGAACGTTCTTTTCAACGAGAAAGTTTATGTGAGGTATTGCATGAATTGAACCAAGGCTGGAACGCTCCTCCATCTACATTGGAAAATATAGAACGGTTAGTAGCGGATGACAGTGTGGTTGTAATTGGGGGACAACAAGCAGGATTAATGACGGGTCCAATGTATACGATAAATAAGATTATTTCAATTATACAGTTTGCTAGGGAACAAGAAAAAATTCTCGGTGTTCCAGTTATTCCTATTTTTTGGATCGCCGGAGAAGACCATGATTTTGATGAAGTAAATCATATTTACCTTCCTCAACAACAGCATTTACAAAAATATAAGGTGCAACATAAGGTTTGGGACAAAATTTCATTATCTGATTTGCAGATTAATAAAGAGCAAAGTGCAATTTGGTTACAGCAGTTATTTAAAGATCTAAAAGAAACAAACTATACAAAAGAATTATATGAGCAAATGAAGCATTGCTTGAATGATTCTGCTAGCTATGTTGATTTTTTTGCACAAATAATTTTTGCCCTTTTTCCAAATGAAGGTGTCGTACTCATTGACTCGGGTGATGATCGCGTACGTGAACTGGAAAAAGAGTACTTTGTGCAAATGATTAAACAACAGCCCGAGATCAGTAAGGGTGTACATGCAACGATTAAGGAATTGAATGAATTAAATTATTCTCTATCTCTTGATGTGGAAGAATCGGATGGTCACTTGTTTTTTCACAGAAATGGAGAGCGAATTTTATTACGCCGTATGGAAAATGGTGACTGGCAAGGGAAACAAAATGAGGTAGTGCTTACTACTGACGAGCTAGTATACATTGCTAATCAAAATCCAAATCTATTAAGTAACAACGTAGTTACTCGTCCATTAATGCAAGAGTTTTTATTTCCTAGCTTGGCATTTATCGGAGGACCAGGAGAAATAGGTTATTGGGCTTCTTTAAAATCTGCCTTTCATTCGGTTCAGTTAAAGATGCCACCTGTCTTACCAAGGCTATCTTTAACGATTGTAGAACGTCATATAGAGAAAACAATGCACAAGTTTCAAATTTCAGCTGAAGACGCAATAAATCATGGCACTGTTCACCTTAAAGAACATTGGTTCGCTCAGAAGAATCAGCCAGCTATTGAAGAAATTGCTGAACAAGTAAAAAAAGATGTTGAAAGGGCGCATTTGCCTTTGAGGGAAGTTGCGATTGATATGCGAAGCGATTTAGGTGATTTAGCTAATAAGAATCTGCAATTTTTAAAAGCAGATGTATCCTTTTTGGAGAGTAAGTTAATAAATGCACTACGATCAAAACATGAGGAAGAATTAAAAGCATTTGATTTGATGAATATAGTATTACATCCAGAAAATGGTTTACAAGAGCGTGTTTGGAATGTATTACCTTGGATTAATAAGTATGGTTTAGGCTTTATAAGTGAATTAATGAATCATTCCTATCAATTTACAACTGATCATTATATTATTTATGTATAAAAAGGCAATTATTCTCCCACTAATTACCACCATCGTATAAAAAAGCTGTCATATATTGATATGACAGCTTTTTCCGTTGTTATTACCGTTAGCTTTTAGCTGTATAAACAGCTTTTTTTTTATGTTTTTTTAAATATGAGTGGTGAATAGTGGGGGAATGTGGTAATATTGGATATACAAAGGTGGGGTGGACTATATGTTCATGGGTGAATTCCAACATAACATTGATACTAAAGGAAGAATGATTGTTCCATCTAAGTTTCGTGAGGGGCTTGGGGAAAGCTTTGTTGTGACCCGTGGACTAGATAAATGTTTATTTGCTTATCCAATGGACGAATGGAAACTATTGGAGGAAAAGTTAAAAAAACTCCCACTTACTAAGAAGGACGCCAGAGCATTCACGCGATTTTTCTTTTCTGGTGCAATTGAATGCGAAGTTGATAAACAGGGAAGAATAAATATTCCGCAGAATTTACGCAGTTACGCTGCATTGGAAAAGGAATGTGTCGTGATTGGTGTTTCAAATCGCATTGAAATCTGGGCGAATGAGAATTGGGAAGAGTACGTGACAGACTCAGAAGAATCCTTTGCAGAAATTGCAGAGAACCTAATGGACTTCGATATCTAATCAACTAGAGAGGACATTTGACATCATGAAGGCGGCAAACGATAGAAATGGGTGTTTCAATGTTTGAACATTATAGTGTTTTAAGAACAGAGACAATTGAAGGAATGGAGATCAAGCCAACTGGTACGTATGTTGATTGTACAGTAGGGGGTGGAGGGCATTCTGAGCAAATTGCCTCAAGATTAAGCGAAAACGGATTACTAATAGCTTTTGATCAAGATTTAGATGCATTACAGGCTGCAAAAGAACGATTAGCGGAATATAAAGATCGAATATTATTTGTTCATTCTAATTTTAGCAGGCTAGAAGAAGCTCTAGAAGAGCATCAAATTGACCAAGTAGATGGGATTTTATTCGATTTAGGTGTATCTTCTCCTCAATTGGACAGGGGAGAAAGAGGCTTTAGCTATCAGCATGATGCAATACTTGATATGAGAATGGATCAAACAAAAGATCTGAACGCTTATGAGATCGTAAATAACTGGTCGTATAATGATTTGGTGAAAATTTTCTTTAAATATGGTGAAGAAAAATTCGCCAAACAAATTGCCAGAAAAATAGAAGCCTATCGGAAAACTAAAACGATAGACACGACACATGAATTAGTGGGAATTATTAAAGAAGGTATTCCTGCACCCGCTAGACGTAAAGGGGGACATCCTGCTAAAAGGATATTTCAAGCCTTACGAATTGCGGTAAATGATGAGTTAGGTGTGTTTAACGATGCCTTACATCAAGCTGCAAGAGTTGTAGGCATTAGTGGAAGAATTGCAGTAATTACCTTCCATTCATTAGAGGATAGACTTTGTAAACAAGCTTTTAAAAAATGGAGTACACCAAAGGCTACACCAAGAAACTTGCCTATTTTACCGGAAGCTAATGAAGCACCTTTTCGGCTAGTTAACCGAAAACCGATTATTGCTAATGAGCATGAGTTGGAGGTTAACCGAAGATCACGATCTGCTAAGCTGCGTATTATTGAAAAAATATCTGATTGGAAACCACATTTTAGGTATGAAGAAGGGTGGAGAAAATAATGAGTGTAAATCATGCTAGATCATGGGAACAAATTAGACCGCAGCAGACACCGAAGAAGGAGCAATCCATACCTGTTAAAGTGCAGAAGCAGGGTTGGATTACAAAAGGAGAAAAATTAATTTATTCCATAATTGGGGTATGTATAATTGTAGCAGGATTGTATATGGTTTCTTTTTCTTCATCAACGGATACGGTTAATCGAGAATTACAACAATTAGAAAGCAAAGTCAAGTTACAACAAGCTGTTAATGATCAACTTAGCTATGAGTTGAAAGAGTTGAGTAGGCCGGAAAGAATTATAAATATAGCTGAAAAGAATGGTCTAAAAATTCAAGATACCAAAGTGAAACAAGCTCAGAAAATGAATAATTAGAATCAAGGGGAACATGGTTATGAGGAAAAATAAAGCGACTCACTTCATGGCAGGCATTTTTATAATCCTTTTCGTAGGTGCATTTCTTACATTGTCAGGACGGTTTCTCTACATTCAAGCCACAAAGGAAATAAACGGAGTATCATTGGAGGAATGGGCAGATAAACAACGAACATCATCTTATACATTACCCGCAGAAAGAGGAAAAATATACGATAGTAATGGAATGACGCTGGCTTATGATCGACCTACATATAGATTATACGCCATTGTAGATGAATCCTATTCCGAAGATTTAGAGGAGCCAAAGCATGTAAAAGATCCGGAGAAAACTGCGGAATTGCTGGCTCCTTTATTAGATATGAAAGAAAGTGAAGTGCTTGAACAGTTAAATGCTGGCATCGAAAAAAATAAATTTCAGGTTGAGTTTGGAAATAACGGTAAAGAATTATCTCAGCAGAAAAAAGATGAAATTGCAGCTTTAGATTTGCCTGGAATTAATTTCAAGGAAGAAGCAATTCGCTATTATCCAAATGGAATGTTTGCTTCACAAATTATTGGGTTTGCAAGAGAAACAGAAGTTGATAAGAAAGACAAAACTGGTACGAAACAAGAAATCAAAGGTGTAGCTGGCATTGAACATGAAATGAATGATTTATTAAGCGGTAAAGATGGGCGCATATCTTATCAGCGTGATCAATATAATAAAAAGCTCTTGCATCCAGAAGAAGTTGTTACTGAACCTGAGGATGGAGATGATGTTTATTTAACGATCGAACAGAAAATTCAAACCTTACTGGAGGATACACTTACACAGGCAGATGAAAAGTATGAGCCTGAGCGCATTTCTGCTGTTGTAATGAATCCTAAAACGGGTGAAATTGTGGCGATGAGTAATCGACCAAGCTATAATCCGAATGATCCAAAAGTAGAAAATTGGTTTAATGACGTTGTTTCTACACCGTTTGAACCGGGTTCAACGGTTAAAATGTTTACTTGGGCAGCAGCGATAGAAGAGAATGTATATAATGGTAGTGAACCTTATATGTCAGGTAGCTACCAACCCAATGAGCAAATAAAGCCTGTGCGTGACCATAATGGAGGTAACGGTTGGGGGAAAATCTCATTTGATAAGGGATTCCAACGATCATCCAATGTAGCAGCTTCTAAGCTTGTATGGGAAAAAATTGGTACCGACAAATATCTAGAATACTTAAAGGCCTTTCAATTTGATAAAAAAACGGAAATTGATTTACCCAATGAGGTAGCTGGTGAAATTTTATATAATTGGCCGCGTGAGAAGTTAAGTACTTCTTTCGGTCAAGGTAGTACGCTAACACCAATTCAACAAATGAAAGCTGCAACAGCTATTGCAAATGATGGAAAAATGCTACAGCCTTATGTGATCAAAAAAATTGTTGACGCTAATTCTGGAGAAATAATCGAAGAGAAGTCACCAAATGTAGTTGGCAAACCAATTTCTAAAGCGACAGCTGAACAAGTTTTAGAGCTTTTGAAATCTGTTGTAAATGGAGAAGATGGGACGGGTAAAAAGTATAAACTGGATGATTATACAGTTGGAGGTAAAACAGGGACAGCGCAGATTCCTAATCCTGAAGGAGGATATTTATCTGGTAAAGAAAATCATGTTTTTTCCTTCTTAGGCATGGCACCCATCGATGATCCGGAGTTAATGATGTATGTATCTGTTAAGCAGCCCAAGTTAGAGCCAACGGAATCAGGTTCGACACCAGTATCTTTTATTTTTAAAAATGTAATGGAGAATGGGCTTCACTATTTGAATATTAATCCTGATAAAGAGAAGACCAACAAGGTTAAACAAGTAAGCATCCCTACCTTAGTAGGAAAAGATGCTAGTAAAATGGAGAAAGAGCTTAAAAAGCATGGGTTGAAAGTTACGGTAGCTGGTCAAGGGGAAATTGTAGCTAGTAATGTCAGAGAAGGTGAAAAAGTGTTACCAAATGATCATGTTTTATTAATAACTGAAAAACCAAAGATGCCTAACATCGTGGGCTGGTCGCTACGTGATGCATTACAGTTAGCAAATCTATTGGAATTGAAAACAGAGACCTTTGGTAATGGCTATGTTGTTACTCAGAATATAAAGGAAGGTACACCTGTAAAGCCTAAAGACTATTTAGGTATTGAATTAGTACCTCCGAATCAAGAAAAGCAGGAAAACACTTCATCAGATCAAGAAGATACAGGGGAATAACACAAGTAATATAATTTTGTGGCGATGAGAAACAGTGTTCTAATCCAATTTTATTGTTCATATAGTGGATACAAGCATGTCTATAAAAAGGAGATGTAGTATGAAACGTGTATCTGCTGTGACGACAAAAAAACGGATAGTCGCTGTTTTTCTTATTGGTTTATTAATATTTACAGTTATTGATATTCGTTTAGGGTATGTGCAATTTGTAATAGGCGATAAATTAATGGGACAAGCCAATGAATTATGGACAAGGGATATTGAATTTGAACCTGAAAGAGGAAATATATTGGACAGTAATGGTGAAGTACTTGCTGAAAATGTAACAGCTCCATCCGTTGTAGTTGTACCGAGGCAAGTTGATAAGCCTGAGGAAACGGCAAAGAATTTGTCCAATATTCTAGACATTTCATATGATAAGGCTTATGAATATGTTACACGAAATGCATCGAGTGTGAACATACATCCAGATGGCAGGAAAATAGATGAAAAACAAGAAACCGCTATTCGAACATTGAATATGGATGGTGTCTATTTATCTAAAGATTCTAAGCGACATTATCCATACGGAGATGACCTTTCCCACGTGATCGGATTTGCAGGCATTGATAATCAAGGATTAATGGGTCTTGAGTTATTTTATGATGATAAATTAAGTGGAGATAAAGGCAGTCTCTCCTTTTACTCAGATGCGAAAGGTAGACGTCTAGATAGATTAGCAGATGAATACAGCCCTCCCAAGGATGGACTAGACCTCAAAACAACTATTAACACAAAAGTACAAACTATTATGGAGCGTGAACTTGATCTAGCTGAGTCCAAATATCATCCAGATGGTGCAGTTGCGATTGCCGTAAATCCTAAAACTGGGGGAATTCTTGGTATGACGTCACGTCCAAACTTTCATCCCGAGAATTATCAAGAAGTAGACTCCGATGTGTTTGATCGAAACCTGCCGATCTGGAGTACGTATGAACCAGGTTCCACATTCAAAATTATTACATTAGCTGCTGCTCTTGAGGAAAAAGTCGTAGATTTAGAAAATGATCACTTTCACGATGATGGTGACATCTCTGTTGGAGGAACCGAATTACATTGTTGGAAGAGCGGTGGTCATGGGCATCAAAGTTATTTGGAAGTTGTCCAGAATTCTTGTAACCCTGGCTTTGTAAGCCTTGGTCAAATGTTAGGAAAGGAGAAGCTATTTTCATATATCAATAGTTTTGGATTCGGTAAAAAGACAGGAATTGACTTGCAGGGAGAAGGGAATGGAATTCTGTTTAAACCAGAAAATGTAGGACCAGTTGAATTGGCTACTACAGCTTTTGGACAAGGTGTATCTGTTACTCCAATTCAGCAAGTAATGGCGGTAGCAGCTGCAGTTAATGGTGGCTATTTATACGAACCATATATTGCAGAAGAGTGGATTGATCCTAAAACAAAAAAGACAACCGAAAAAGTGGAACCTACCATGAAAAAGAAAGTTATTTCCGAATCGACTTCCAAGGAGATACGTCATGCTTTAGAAAGTGTTGTTGCACAAGGAACAGGACGACCTGCATATGTTGATGGCTATCGAGTTGGCGGGAAAACAGGTACAGCACAAAAAGTTGGACCAGATGGTAGATATATGGAAAATAACTATGTGGTATCCTTTATTGGTTTTGCTCCAGCAGATGATCCTGAAATCGTTGTGTATGTAGCTGTTGATAATCCGAAAGATACGGTCCAGTTTGGTGGTGTGGTAGCAGCACCAATTGTTGGTACAATTATTGGTGATAGCCTAAGGGCAATGGAAGTCGAACCTCGTAAGGGTGGACTGGACAAAGAATATCAGTGGCCAGAAGAACCGAAAGTAGAAGTTCCTGACTTAGTGGGACTAGATAAAGAAGAATTAACGGAATACATGACAAACCTATCCATCGAAACTAGTGGAAAGGGTGATTATATTATTGATCAAGCACCTAGTCCTGGAACAAAAGTAGAGCAAGGATCAAAAATCCGCATTTATTTATCGGAAAATAATCGTTAAACAGGGATAAATTTGCTATAATGATTTAGGTGGAAAAAGAATAAAAGAGGGTGCTGTCACCCTCTTAAAAATTGTAATCTACGAGAATACATATGTGGGACATTATTTTAGATTGGGATGTTAAACATGAAATTAATTGATTTGTTAGGATGTATACCTTTTTATGAAACAAATGATGATATAGCTCATATAGAGGTAACTGGTATTGAAATGGATTCGCGAAAAGTAGAATCCGGTAATCTTTTTGTCTGCATCAAAGGCTTTACAGTTGATGGACATGACTACGTAGAGCAGGCGGTTCAAAATGGAGCCAGTGCCGTTATTGTCGATCAAGAAGTACATTCAAGCGTACCAATAATTAAAGTCGCTAATACAAGCAGAGCATTATCGATGCTTGGTGTGAAATATTATAATAACCCTACTGTTAAGCTACCTTTAATCGGTATCACTGGAACAAATGGTAAGACTACGGTGACGTATCTGCTTGAAACGATATTTAATGAATATAAGAAAAAGACAGGTGTTATTGGAACGATTCATATGAAAATAGGAAATGAAACATATCCGGTTGCCAATACGACTCCAGATGCGTTACTACTTCAGAAGTCGTTCAAAAAGATGCTAGATCAAGATGTAGACCAAGCAATTATGGAAGTTTCTTCGCATGCGCTTGTGCAGGGAAGGGTTTATGGTTGTGATTATGATATAGCGGTTTTTACAAATCTATCTCAGGATCACTTAGATTATCATAAAGATATTGATGACTATCTAAGAGCCAAGAGCCTCTTGTTTGCGCAGCTAGGCAATAGTTATAGCGGTGAAGATAAATATGCCGTAATTAATGAAGATGATGCGTCAAGTACACTATTAAAAGAAAGTACAGCTCAACATGTGATTACGTACGGAATCGAAAATTCTGCTCAAGTAATGGCAAGTAATATTATACTTGGTGCAGCAGGTACAACTTTCCAATTAACGACACCTGTTGGAGAGTTAACAATCCAAAGCAAGCTTATTGGTATGTTTAATGTATATAATATGTTGGCGGCCAGTGCTGTAGCAATTGTGAGTGATATTCCGATTGCCCACATTAAAACGGCTTTAGAAAAAATGGAGGGTGTAAATGGTCGATTTGAACCTGTGAATGAAGGGCAGTCCTTTGCAGTTATTGTTGACTATGCACATACACCGGATTCATTATATAATGTTTTACAGACGGTGAAAGAATTTGCAGAAAATCGTGTGTTTGTAGTAGTAGGCTGTGGTGGTGATCGTGATCGTACGAAGCGGCCACTTATGGCGGAAATTGCATTAAAATATGCAGATCATGCTATTTTCACATCTGATAATCCGAGAACGGAGGATCCCCAAGAAATTTTGGATGATATGACAAATGGTTTGCATGCTAACGAAGATTATCAAGTTATCGTAGATCGAAGATTGGCAATACAGTATGCTGTAGAACATGCTAAAGCTGGTGATGTTATTCTAATAGCAGGTAAAGGGCATGAAACATATCAACAAATCGGCAATGTTAAATATGATTTTGATGATCGAGAAATAGCTCGCCAAGCTATTTTAGCTAAGGAGTAGAGATTATGTTTAGTTTAAATTGGCTTTCGGGATTTTTTCCAGACTTTACGGGGGATATCCACGGAAAATCAATAGAACATGTTCATACAGACAGTAGGCAGCAAAAGCCAAATTCCTTGTTTATTCCGATTATTGGGGAGAACTTTGATGGTCATGCTTATGTGGAACAGGCAATTCATAATGGAGCAATTGCTGTATTTTGGGATCAGGCGAAGGCTCTACCACAGCAGGTTCCCGATGACCTTCCGATTTTCTTTGTTGACAATACGATTACTGCCTTACAGGAAATGGCTTTTCATTATCGGAAAAAGATTGATCCAATCGTAGTAGGTATTACAGGTTCAAATGGTAAGACTTCTACGAAAGATATCGTGGCAGCTATGCTGAAAGCTGTATATCGAACACATTATACAGATGGAAATTATAATAACCATATCGGATTACCATTAACTATTTTATCTATGCCGATTGATACGGAAGCATTGGTTTTAGAAATGGGAATGAGCAACTTTGGAGAAATTGAACAATTATCCGAAATTGCAAGGCCAGATTATGCCATAATTACCAATATTGGCGAATCACATATTGAATATTTAGGTTCACGCGAAGGTATTGCCAAAGCTAAACTTGAGATCACTTCCGGACTAAAGTCAGATGGTTATTTAATTATCGATGGTGATGAGGAATTGCTTTATCATATGCATAAAAAAGCTAATGTTCGTACATGTGGATTTAATCATACGAACGATAAACGAATCATATCGGTCGAGTTAAAACATGCACAGACACTTTTTCAGCTAGGTAAAGATGAGGAATATAGCATACCTTTTTTAGGAGAGCATCATGCTAAAAATGCAACATTTGCAATAGCACTTGGAGAATTGTTAAATATTAGCGGCGCATTAATACAGCAATCATTTTTGCAAATGGAAAAGACAGGAATGCGATTTGAATGGCTAACAGGTAATAATGGTGTAGCCATTATTAATGATGCCTATAATGCTTCTGCGACATCGATGAAGGCTGCAATAAAAGTTGTAAAACAATTACATGATTTTAAGGATAAAGTACTAGTACTAGGTGATATACTAGAATTAGGAAATCATTCAGAAATGTTACATCGGTCTGTAGCTGAAGTTATATCAGAACCTGTGACAGAAGTTTTCACATTTGGCGAGGATGCTAAATACATTACTAAAGCAATGAAAGAAAAACATTCTCTAATTCCCTCAACGCATTTTAAGGATAAACAAGCGCTCATTGAGGCACTTCAACCTTATTTGAATAAAGACACTGTAATTTTGTTTAAAGCATCTAGAGGATTGAAATTTGAATTAATGATAAAAGAAGTTAGTTATTTACAATAGATGGACGGTTTCTAACAAGGAGGAGAAACAATGAATATATTCGTATTAGTCATAACGATTGCTATAGCATTTTTAATCACCGTCCTTATGTCTCCTATTATTATTCCATTTTTAAGACGATTAAAGTTTGGACAAAGCATAAGAGAAGAAGGGCCAAAATCACATAAAAAGAAAACAGGTACGCCTACAATGGGTGGATTAATGATTGTTCTAAGTGTTATAATCACATCAATAATTATGGCCTTGAAAACAAATTCAGATGGCATTGGCTATGAACTTTGGTTACTCATTTTTGTGTTAGTAGGGTACGGATTATTAGGATTCTTAGATGATTTTATTAAAGTCGCAATGAAGAGGAACCTTGGTTTGACTTCAAAACAAAAGATGTTTGGTCAGCTGATTATTGCACTTGTTGTATATTTTATATTGAGAGATCAAGGCTTTCCGACCTACATTTCAATTCCAGGTACATCTATTCAATGGGAATTGGGCTGGGGTTATGCACTTTTAATTATTTTTATGCTTGTTGGTGCTTCTAACGCCGTTAATCTTACAGATGGCTTGGATGGATTACTTGCAGGTACCGCTGCTATTGCATTTGGTGCATTCGGAATTCTAGCTTGGTATGGAATTCCACAAAATGAAGTCACTATTTTTTCATTAGCTGTAGTTGGTGCACTGCTTGGTTTCCTTGTATTTAATGCACATCCTGCTAAGGTATTTATGGGTGACACAGGCTCATTAGCGTTAGGTGGAGCCATCGCTGCTATTGCCATTTTAACTAAATTAGAGATTATTTTAGTTATTATCGGTGGAGTTTTTGTTATTGAAACGTTATCTGTCATTATTCAGGTTATATCTTTTAAAACAACTGGAAAAAGGGTGTTTAAAATGAGCCCACTACATCATCATTATGAATTATTAGGTTGGTCTGAATGGCGTGTCGTAACAACCTTCTGGTTAGTAGGCTTAATTTTTGCAGCTTTAGGTATATACATTGAGGTGGGCATAAATTGAGAAAGCTAAATGATTTTCCCTATTCACATGTACTTGTATTAGGTTTAGCTAAGAGTGGTACAGCTGCTGCTGAGGTATTAATGAAAGATGGGAAAAAGGTACGTATAAACGATAAAAAAGCAACTGCTTCAGATGAAGAGGTAATTCGATTAAGGGAGATGGGTGCAGAGATAATTGTTGGTTCCCATCCTCTTTCTGTGTTAAATGATATCGACATAATCGTAAAAAACCCAGGAATTTCCTATGAGAATCCAATTGTTGCCGAGGCTATAAAAAAAGAAATTCCAATTATTACTGAAATAGAAATAGCTGCGCAGTTAACAGATGCAACAATCATTGGTATCACAGGTTCAAATGGTAAAACAACGACAACCACGATGACTGCTCAAATGCTTACACAGAGTGACCAACCTGTTAAGATAGCTGGAAATATTGGAATAGTTGCAACTGAAGTAGCACAAACAATAGATAATAACGAGAATTTAGTTTTAGAACTATCTTCTTTTCAGTTAATGGGGATAGATAAATTCAAGCCTAGGATTGCAGTTTTATTAAATATTTTCGAGGCGCATTTAGATTATCATAAAACACTTGATAATTATAAACAGGCAAAATTTAATATCTTTAAGAATCAAACGGAAGAAGATTTTCTCGTCTATAATGCCAACGATCGTAGCTTGATTGATGCAGTAGAAAACAGCAAAGCTCATAAAGTTCCTTTTTCTGTTAAGGAGCGTTTAGAAGATGGTGCTTGGATGGATGAAACATCGATTTATTTTAGAGATGAAAAGATTATGGATCGATCAAATATCGCCTTAATGGGAGAGCATAATTATGAGAACATACTTGCCTCAATAGCTGCTGCTAAGCTTAGCGGTGCTACGAATCACGGGATTCAAACTGCCCTATCTGCTTTTACAGGGGTAAAGCACCGTTTACAATTTGTCGGAAAACATCTTGGTAGGATGTTTTATAATGATTCAAAGGCAACGAATATTCTGGCAACACAAAAGGCGTTATCAGCTTTTGAAAAACCGGTAATCTTGTTGGCTGGTGGGTTAGATCGAGGGAATGAATTTAGTGAACTAATCCCTTACTTAGAACATGTTAAAGCGATGGTGTTATTTGGAGAAACTGCAGAAAAATTGAAGGCAGTTGGCGAACATGCAGGCGTTCCCCAGATAAAATTAACAGATAATGTGGAAACAGCGGTACAAACTGCTTTTGATTTTTCAGAAGAAGGTGACACCATTCTGCTTTCTCCAGCTTGTGCAAGTTGGGACCAATATGCGACGTTTGAAGAAAGAGGAGACATGTTTATACAAGCCGTGCATACGATAGTATAGGGGCTTGTTTAAAGAACTTGTTCAAGAAGTATGTCTCACCTTCTTTTTGAACCGAGTAGAAAAAACATCGTGAAGTAAATAGCTTTAAACAACACCCCGATTTCAATCTAAAGAGGGGTGTTATTTTTGTTCCAGAATAAAGCGAGATCACATACTTCACCCGATTATATCTTATTGGGCGTTATCATAAGTTTGTTACTTATTGGAGTCATTATGGTCTACAGCTCCTCCTATGTTTGGGCAGAATATAAATTTGGTGATGCGTGGTATTATGTAAAAAGACAAGTATTATTTGCTGGCGTCGGCGTAGCAGCAATGCTTTTTGTGATGAAAATTCCCTATAGTACGTGGAAAAAATACGCGAGAGTGATTTTGTTAGCTTGCTTCATACTTTTATTTTTAGTATTAATACCAGGAATTGGAATGGTACGTGGAGGAGCACAAAGCTGGATTGGAATAGGGGCATTCAGTATTCAACCATCGGAATTTATGAAGTTAGGTTTAATTATTTTTCTATCTGCATTTTTAGCAACGAAGCAGAAGTATATTACCTCATTGAAGCAAGGTTTTCTTCCATCCATTATGCTGATATTTACTGCGTTTGGCTTAATTATGCTTCAACCAGATTTAGGTACTGGTATGGTATTAGTATTAACGTGTATGATTTTAGTATTTGCTGCTGGTGCTAGACTTTCACATTTTTTTGGACTAGCTCTACTTGGGCTGATAGGCTTTGTAGGTCTGATTGCATCTGCACCGTATCGTATTAGTAGAATTACTGCATTCTTAAATCCGTGGGAAGACCCACTTGGCGATGGATTCCAAATTATACAATCACTATATGCAATTGGTCCAGGAGGTTTAATGGGGTTAGGATTTGGGAATAGTCTACAGAAGTATTTTTATTTACCTGAACCACAAACTGATTTTATCTTTGCTATTTTAGGAGAAGAGCTTGGCTTTATTGGAGGTACTATCGTTTTATTGCTGTTTCTACTCTTACTATGGCGTGGGATAAAAGTATCCCTGGAGGCACCTGATCTATTCTCTCGTTTCTTAGCACTTGGGATAGTTTCCATGCTTGCGATTCAAGCAATGATAAATATTAGTGTCGTTATTGGTTTAATTCCTGTAACTGGAATTACCTTGCCTTTTTTAAGCTATGGAGGATCATCATTAACATTAATACTATGTTCTGTAGGTATTTTGCTAAATATTAGTAGATATACGAAAATCTAAAATTACTTACTATAAAACCATAGTTTGCAGAGATATTGCAAAGAGCTTAAAAACTTTATTTTCCATCTATGTACACTACAACTTTAAAGGGATAATGTGATATACTTTAAATTAACATAAGGAAATGGTATTTATTTGCCATTTCTATTGTTAATTTATGATAAAGGAAGAAATGGAGATGGCAAAAAAGAAAGTTGTTTCAATAGAAGATAGGATACCGAAATTGAAGCAGGCTAGGAAAAAAAAGGCAAATCGACGGTTAATATTTTATCTTTCTATTTTTTTCTTATTAATTTCTATTATCGTCTATCTGCAATCTTCATTAAGTCATATCCGATATATCGAGGTAGAAGGAAATACCTTTTTATCGGATAAAGAAGTAATAAGCATAAGTAATTTAGCGGAAGATATGAATATATGGACAATTGATAAATCAGCGAGTGTGAAAGCAGTAGAGAATAATCCGATTATTTCATCCGCAAGTGTAGATAGAAAATTACCGTGGACAATCACTATTCAAGTGGAAGAATATGAGCGTGTTGGTTATGTACAAAAGGAAACAAAATATTATCCAATTCTAGGGAACGGTACTGTGCTCAATAGTTTGGAACAGCATACCTTTACTGGAGATGCTCCATTAATATCCAATTTTACCGAAAAAGAATATATACATAGGATGACAGCAGAACTAGAAAAACTTCCCAAAAGTATATTGAAGTTAATTTCTGAGATTCATTGGGCTCCAACGGATGATAATAAAAACAAAATTCGCCTATATATGAATGATGGATTAACGGTTGATGCAACGATTCGGGATTTTGCAGCTAGAATGGAAGTATACCCATCTATTGTTGCTCAATTGGATGCAGACAGTGAAGGAATTGTTCATATTGGAGTAGGAGCCTATTTTGAGTCTTTTAATGAAAAAGAAGAGAGCCAGCAAGATGAAACCACTGAATCTGAAGAATCAGTAGAAGATACTATAAATCAGGAGGCAACATCTGAAAATCGTGAGTAAAAGAATTTAATTTCTTATGAAAGTCATAATTCCAGCTCTCTTTACGAAATAGTTTAATATAAGAGGTATGGTTTCTTTTTCCTAAATAATTAATGATCACATTGTATTAATTGTAAAATCTGCTTAATTTTTTTAAAAAAATTACCGAAAAATAAAAGGAATCCTATATTTTATGTGGAATAACCTATATATATTTTATTTTTAGGAAATGTTTTAAACTATTACATTATTAGGATAATTACAGAATTTGGTATAAGAAGTTTGCTTAGTTGTGCAGCTTCTGAACTGGGGGGTGCCTTACTTGAACAACAGTGAAGTATTAGTAAGTCTTGATATAGGTACATCAAAAATCAAAGTTATAATAGGTGAGGTTTTAAACGATTCATTAAACATCATTGGAGTTGGTTCTGCTAAATCAAATGGCATGAAGAAAGGTGCTATTATAGACATTGATCAGACAGTCCAGTCCATTAGAAATGCTGTTGAACAAGCAGAACGTATGGTAGGCATGCAAATTGATAGTGTTGTAGTCGGCGTGAATGGAAATCACATTCAATTACAACCTTGTCACGGAGTAGTAGCGGTTCAAAGTGAAAACCGTGAGATAAGTGATGATGATATTACGAGAGTGATTGATGGAGCCCAAGTTATGTCCATTCCTCCAGAACGTGAGATTATCGATGTCATACCTAAACAATTTATTGTTGACGGGTTAGACGAGATTAATGATCCACGAGGAATGATTGGCGTACGATTAGAAATGGAAGGTACGATTATCACTTGCTCTAAGACGGTTTTACATAACATCTTAAAATGTGTGGAGCGAGCAAATCTCCAGGTTGCTGATATTTGTCTTCAACCACTTGCAGCTGGTACGACCGCCTTATCAAAGGATGAAAAGAACATGGGTGTCGCATTGATTGATGTTGGTGGTGGTTGCTCAACTGTATCTATTTTTGAAGGTGATCATCTTGTCTCAACAAGTGTCGTTCAATTGGGCGGTGACAATATTACAAAGGATCTGTCGATTGGGTTACGAACGTCTACAGAGGAGGCTGAAGATGTTAAACTAAATTATGGACATGCCTTTTATGATCATGCTTTAGAGGAAGAAGTATTCGATGTTTCCATAATAGGAAGTAATACAAAGCAAACGTATAATCAATTGGAAATCTCAGATATGATAGAAGCTAGAATGGAAGAAATTTTTGCGTTTGCTGAAAGAGAAATTAGAAAGATGGGCTATCATAGATTACCTGGTGGATATGTACTGACTGGAGGTACGATGGCTATGCCGGGTGTTCTGGAGCTTGCGGAGGATATATATCAATCCAATATTCGTATAGCGATTCCAGATTATATAGGTGTCAGAGAACCACAGTTTACTGCGGGGGTTGGAATCTTGCAATTTGCCTACCGTAATGCGAAAATACAAGGAAAAGAATTGTTTCCATCTGTTATCGAACAGAAACAAGAAATACAACCAAAGCGAGTAAAAAAACAGTCAAAATCAAATGAAGCAAAAGAAAATAATAAAAAAGAATCTGGAATAGCTAATTTGTTTAAGTATTTTTTTGATTAGACAATTATTTCCATCGACTTAAAAAGCAGTATTTTTTACTGTATACTTTAAGGTGACCTCTAATTAATTAGCTTCTAGAAACGCTTGTAATTTTGCATATTAGGAGGAACGAGATATGTTGGAGTTTGATACAAACATGGAAGAATTAGCCACAATAAAAGTAATTGGAGTTGGCGGTGGCGGTAATAATGCTGTTAACCGTATGATCGAACACGGCGTTGAAGGTGTAGAGTTTATCGCTGTAAATACAGATGCTCAAGCTTTAAATCTATCAAAAGCAGAATTGAAAATACAAATTGGTGGAAAATTAACTAGAGGATTAGGTGCTGGAGCTAATCCTGAAGTAGGCAAAAAAGCCGCAGAAGAAAGTAAAGAACAGCTTGAGGAAGTACTGCAAGGAGCAGATATGATATTTGTAACTGCTGGAATGGGTGGAGGTACTGGTACTGGTGCTGCTCCAGTTATTGCACAGATCGCAAAAGATCTTGGTGCCCTTACAGTAGGAGTAGTAACGCGTCCATTCTCTTTTGAAGGCCGAAGAAGATCCACGCAAGCAATTTCTGGAATTGAGTCATTAAAAGGTAGTGTGGACACATTAATTGTTATACCAAATGATCGTCTTCTAGAGATAGTAGATAAAAATACACCAATGTTAGAAGCTTTCCGCGAAGCTGATAATGTATTGCGTCAGGGTGTACAAGGCATTTCAGATTTAATTGCAAAACCAGGGCTAATCAATGTTGACTTTGCCGATGTTAAAACCATTATGTTTGATAAGGGCTCTGCCCTAATGGGGATTGGTGTAGCTACTGGTGAAACAAGGGCTACTGAGGCTGCTAAAAAAGCAATCTCTTCACCACTATTAGAAACCTCAATAGATGGCGCACACGGCATCTTGATGAATATAACTGGGGGTACTAACTTAAGTCTGTATGAAGTTCAAGAAGCTGCTGATTTAGTTACTTCTGCTGCCGATAATGAAGTCAATGTAATCTTTGGATCGGTTATTAATGAAAACTTAAAAGATGAAATTGTTGTCACGGTTATAGCGACAGGCTTTGATGAATCTACTAAGAAAATGGAGCAGCAACCAAAACAGCATCGACCGGTAATTAATCATCATCAGCATGCTGCTACTAGAGTAAATGAAGAACCACCTAGTAGAGAAAGAGAGAGTGAACCTGTTCAACAGCAAAGACCAAGACAAGAGGAAGATGGTTTAGATATTCCAACTTTCTTAAGAAATCGAAACCGTAATCGAAATCGTTAATGATAAAAAGAAGGCAATGCTACTATTACGTGCATTGGCCTTTTTTATTGTCAAAGAAATTATAAAATTAGTCCATGTGGATACATAGGAGCGTGTTGAGCCGCGTCGAGCGTAAACGCCCTACGATAAGTCATCATCAGTTCGCAAGTTCACCGTTATTCCTTTATCTCTGTTGATTCGCTCTAGTCGCTACGTTTCTAATCGAGCGATTGCGCTTTTATTCTTTGTCAATTTGTTCATTATAAGGAAAAGAACCATCCTATGAATGAATTTAGAACATGAGTAACAATTGGACTGGTCACTGGTACTTTATTACTATAAATTCTGTTTTCCAGTTCCTCTCTCGATTTTCTTCACTATTACACCCACCACACAAAAATTGGCCAAATTATCAAGTTTAAGCATTATGTATATCCTCTTTTCTTTTAAATTGGATCAACCAATTTCATGCATAGGTCATTTAAGTCCAATTTTTAACTTGGCTATAATTACCGACAAACATTCCAACAACTCGTTAAAATTAGTCATACGAACCATACAGGAAATGACAGACTTTTCCTTTTCTCTTCGATATACTTTAATCATTATGAAGTTAATAATTTAAAATCTTTCATATGACAGAATACGTGAAAGGAAGGAAAGGTGTGACTATTTATCTGGATGCTGTTTGGGCATTAAATTTTTTATTAGATATCATGCTTTTAATGCTCACACAAGCTTTAGCAAGAGATAGTACACGGATTATCCGCATAGTAATTGGGGGATTTGTTGCATCTTTACTCGTTCCTATCTCTCTCTATTTTCCTGATACTTTTTTTACCAGTGTAATAGGAAAACTCTTGTTCTCGTGCTTCATTATCTTAACTACATTTGGTTATCATAATTTTTACCGTTGGATAAAATTATTGCTGCTATTTTATTTTATTACCTTCTCTATTGGAGGTGGATTAATAGGTATTCACTATTTATTTCAGCGTCCATTTGGTTTAGACAGCAATGGATTTCTGACCTTTAACAGCGGCTTTGGAGATCCAGTAAGCTGGCTATTTGTTGTAATCGGGTTTCCATTGGTTTGGGTATTTACAAAATCCCGTATGGACAAGCATGCTGCAGAAAAAATACGCTATGATCAATTGTGCCCAGTAACTATACAAATTAAGGGAAAGAGCTATTCTACTACAGGGTACATTGATAGTGGTAATCAATTAATCGATCCGCTTACAAAAAAACCGGTAATCTTATGCGACGAACCTTTCTTGAAGAATTGGTTTACGGAAGAAGAATGGAAACGAGTTCGTAAGTGCAGTGAATCACTAGATTTGGATAGTTTGCCAACGGAGTGGGAGAAATATTTGCAGTTAGTACCTTATCAAGGTGTTCAAGGTAATAGTACATTTCTCTTTACGATTCGACCAGATACATTAGTTATCTATTATGGTGAACAAAAGATTGTAACGAGTAAAGTATTGGTAGGGCTTCAGTTTTCCAATCTAACAAAAGATGAAAGCTATCATTGTTTATTACATCCACAAATTATAAAATTAGCGACAATTCATTCTGCATAAAGGAGAGATTGCTTTGAGATCAACAAAATTACGCCTTCGTTTATGGTGGTACAAAATTTTAATTAAATTAGGACTCAAATCAGATGAAATATATTATATTGGTGGGAGTGAAGCTTTACCACCACCACTTTCTAAGCAAGAAGAACAGGAATTATTAGTCTTACTTCCAAAGGGAGATAAATCCGCCAGAGCCATTTTAATCGAACGAAATTTACGATTGGTTGTTTATATTGCTCGTAAATTTGAAAACACAGGAATAAATATTGAAGATTTAATTAGTATTGGAACAATCGGACTTATTAAAGCGGTGAATACCTTTAATCCTGAGAAAAAAATTAAACTTGCCACATATGCATCTCGTTGTATAGAAAATGAAATTTTAATGTATTTAAGAAGAAATAATAAGCTTAAATCAGAGGTATCCTTTGATGAACCGCTAAATATCGATTGGGATGGAAATGAGTTACTACTCTCTGATGTTTTAGGAACAGATGAAGATATAATTACAAGAAATCTAGAGTCCAGCGTTGATAAAAGCTTATTGAAGAATGCTCTGTCACAGTTAAATGCCCGTGAAAAACAAATCATGGAGCTGAGATTTGGTTTAATTGGAGAAGAAGAAAAAACACAAAAGGATGTAGCGGATATGTTAGGTATTTCTCAGTCATATATTTCCCGATTAGAGAAAAAAATTATTCGCCGATTAAAAAAAGAATTTAATAAAATGGTCTAGCCTTGTCGCTGTAAGTAAAGAAGGTTTTTATGAGTATTTCTTCATGCTAGTGTCTGCATAAAAATCTTCTCAGTCGGAGATACTGTCCATGAACAGCATCACCAACTGGGAGGGTTGAACGCAGATGACAAGACATAAGGTTGAAATATGTGGTGTTGATACATCGAAGCTACCTGTACTAAAGAATGAAGAAATGCGAGAATTATTTAAGAGAATGCAACAAGGAGATGGAGACTTATCTGCACGGGAGGAGCTGGTTAACGGAAATCTGCGACTTGTCTTAAGTGTTATTCAACGATTTAATAATCGTGGAGAATACGTTGATGACTTGTTTCAGGTTGGCTGCATCGGATTAATGAAATCCATAGATAATTTTGATTTATCCCATAATGTGAGGTTTTCTACCTATGCTGTTCCTATGATCATTGGGGAAATCAGAAGATACTTGCGAGATAATAATCCAATTAGAGTTTCTAGATCATTACGCGATATTGCTTATAAAGCACTACAAGTAAGAGAAAAATTAATCAACAAAACATCAAAGGAACCAACCCCAATGGAAATTGCAGAAGAAATGGGTATTCCCCATTCAGATATTGTTTTTGCATTGGATGCTATACAGGATCCGGTTTCCTTATTCGAACCAATTTACAATGATGGCGGTGATCCGATCTATGTAATGGATCAAATAAGTGATGATAAGGATAAGGATTCTACCTGGCTTGATAAATTATCTTTAAAAGAGGGGATGCATCAATTAAACGATCGTGAAAAAATGATACTAAACAAACGATTCTTCCAAGGAAAAACACAGATGGAAGTTGCAGATGAAATTGGAATTTCCCAGGCGCAGGTTTCTCGTTTGGAAAAAGCAGCGATTAAACAAATGAATAAACAGATGTTTGAATAAATGAAAGGCTATTAAGATAGTCAAGGGAAGATTACGGATCTGTTCCCTCAGAGTGTAGAAACGCTATAGGTGTTTCTACACTTTCAGCTTGTAGAGAATGTCTACAAGCTTTTTTATTCTGGTAATTTAAGGAAATTATAAGTGTTAGCCAATCTGGATAAATATGGGCGTGTTGAGCCGCTTCCAGCTTCAGTGCCCAGGGAACGATGCGACTTCATGAATCACCCTAATCTAAGTCATCATCGGCTCACAAGCTCACAGTGATTCCTTTATCTCCGTTGACTCGCTCTAGTCGCTACGAACCTGTTTGAAGTAAACAACGAATCTCCTGCAAATTTTGACGAGTTCGTGTCATAAGTATCTATAACTTCCAACGCAAGCATTCTTGTATAACTAATCGCAAAGATATCTTGTAAATTTATTGTTCCATGAAAGATCACAAAAGTTATGCATATATATAGAGTAAGGGTGAGGTGAATAAAAGTGATAAAATTATCTGAACTACAAATTAAAGAAGTAATCATTATTGACAATGGTCGAAAACTGGGACATATCAATGACTTAGAAATTGATACAACAAATGGTAGAATTCTTGCAATTGTAATCATTCCGAGGGATAAGAAAAGTGGATTATTTGGTAAGGCAGAAGAACTTGTTATCCATTGGAATCAAATTGTTCGAATTGGATCGGATGTTATCCTCGTAAAAGATGTCGAAAAGCCGAAATTATATAATGAACCATTTATTCAGGAAAGAAAATAAAAAACAGCAGATTTTGTGGTAAAATGAAACAAGCAGTGAACGTGGGAGGTAGTTAGATTGTCAGAGCCCTTTATCAAGCACAATGATTCCATATTACATATCGAAAAATGGCAAAAACGAAATGAAAAATTAAAAGTTGGATTTACCACAAAACATGGTGGAGTAAGTAGGCAACCATACGCATCCTTAAATGGTGGGTTACATGTTAATGATAGTACAGAAAATGTAATAAAAAATAGAGAAATAATTGCTAATCATGTAAGGATTCCATTAAATAATTGGGTTAGTGGAGAGCAAATCCATCAAACACGCATACATGCTGTCACTGAAAATGACAAAGGTAAAGGTGCAACCGAATATGATACGGCAATTAAAGATACAGACGGATTAATTACAAATACGTCAGGGATTTTATGTACTGGATTTTTTGCAGATTGTGTTCCATTATTTTTCTTCGACCCAATTACTTCTTATATTGGTATTGCACACGCAGGGTGGAAAGGTACTGTTAGTGGGATAGCTGATGATATGGTCAATACCCTAGCCAATCATGGGGTAAATGTGAGCGACTTGTTAGTGGCTATCGGCCCTTGCATAACAAAGCAGTTTTACGAAGTAGAGCAAAAGGTTATCGATAGGATTCCATTATCACATAGACAAAGTTCAGTTCTACCAACTGGTATAAATCGATATTTACTTGATTTAAAACAATTAAATATAGATATTCTTTTACAAGCTGGGGTATTACGTAATAATATAGATGTAACAAATTATTGCACGTTTCGAGAGAATGACTTATTTTTCTCACACCGCAGAGATCATGGGAGAACTGGTAGAATGTTAGGCTTTATTGGCTTTTCATCATGATTATACGAGGGAGGAGAATTGGAAATAATGGATGTAGCACAAAATTTAACAGCAATACAGCAAAAAATAAGACAAGCATGTTTGAAGCGTAATCGAAATCTGGAGGACATCACCATAATTGGTGTGACGAAATATGTTACAATAGAGCGAACAGAGGAAACGATACTAGCTGGCATCACGAATATCGGTGAAAATCGACTTGAGGGCTTCCAAGAGAAGTATAATCTTTTAAAAGACAAAGGGACCTGGCACTTTATTGGTACACTGCAATCTAGGAAAGTAAAAGAAATTATTAATCAAGTTGATTTTTTGCATTCGCTGGATAGATTATCGTTAGCGAAAGAAATAAATAAACGTGCAACTGATCCAGTGAACTGCTTTATTCAAGTAAATGTAAGCGGCGAAGAATCGAAACATGGTATTGATCCAGACCAAGTTATTCCATTTATAGAGGACTTAGCAAACTATCCTAACGTGTATGTAGTTGGTTTGATGACAATGGCTCCTCACATTGATGATAAAGAAAAACTACGAATGATTTTCCGTAGATTAGCTGATATAAGGTCAAACGTACAACGTGAAAATTATACGCATGCGCCTTGTCAGTATCTTTCTATGGGCATGAGTAATGATTATGAAATAGCAATTGAAGAGGGTGCAACACATATCCGAATTGGTACAAAATTAGTAGGGTGAGGTGACAAAATGAGCTTAAAGAACAAAATTAAAAACTATTTCACAATGGAAGATGAGTATGAATATGAATATGTTGATGTTGATGAACTAGAAAATGATCCTAGACCACAACCGAAAGATAAAAATCAAAATGTCGTTAATCTTACTAGTATGCAAAATCCAACTTCTAAAGTTGTACTATGTGAACCTAGGACATACAATGAAGCCCAGGAAATAGCCGACAATATCGTTAATCGCCGAGCAGTCGTTATTAATCTACAACGCGTGGACAATCATCAGGCGAAACGCATCGTCGACTTTTTAAGTGGAACAGTATATGCTGTAAATGGCGATATACAAAAGCTGGGTGCACAAACATTCCTCTGTACACCTGATAATGTCAATGTGTCTGGTACGATTACAGACGCTTTTATGGAAGATGAATATGAAAAAGGATGGTAGTAAATAAATGTTTGGACTTTATCGATTATTAGATACTGCTTTTGTTATATACAGTTATGCGTTAATTATATATATTTTTATGTCGTGGTTTCCAGGTGCAAGGGAATCTTCATTCGGACAAATATTAGCAAAAGTATGTGAACCGTATTTAGAGCAATTTCGTAAGTTTATTCCTCCGATCGGCATGATCGACCTATCACCAATCGTCGCCATTTTTGTCTTGTATTTAGCAAGAATGGGGTTATTACAATTCTTCCAGATGTTTGTTTTTTAAAGGGTTAAACAATGGAGATCTACCAGCATTTTAGGAAAGATGAGGAGCCCTTTATTGATCAGGTCATGTCATGGAAGGAACAAGTGGAGCGATCCTTTCAGCAACGGTTAACAGATTTTCTTGACCCTCGTGAACAGCAGATCATGGACATGCTTATTGGTTCCAAAGGCGATGAAGTAAAACTAGCCTATCATGGAGGAAATCCATATGTGGAGCGGAAACGGGTAGTAATTGCCCCCTTTTATGACACAATACAAGCTGATGATTTTCAATTAACATTATTACAAGCTAGTTATCAATCTAAATTTGTAAATGTGACACACAGCGACATAATGGGCGCATTTCTATCTTTAGGTATTAAACGAAAAAAGCTTGGAGATATTTACGTGGACAATGGCCTGATCCAAATCGTCGTTGCAGATGAAATAGCTTCATATGTGAAGACTAATTTATTATCCATCAAAACAACAAAAATAACGTTGGAAGAAATGCCGTTATCAGAATTTAAACGGAAACAAATGAACTGGGAGGAATCAGATTGCACCGTCTCCTCCTTACGACTTGATACACTTGTTAAAGAAATCTACCGGATTTCAAGAAAAGATGCGGTATCTTACATTAATAAGTCACATGTCAAGGTGAATTTTAAAGTCATCGAAGATGTAAAGTTTCTCTTACAGGAAGGTGATCTATTATCACTAAGAGGTAAGGGAAGGAGTAAAGTGGTACAAATTAGGGGGAAAACAAAAAAAGATAAAATTAAGGTAACTACTGCAATCTTGAAATAATTTTGTTAAATATGCAGGAATTAGCTACCTTTTGTCGAATAAAAGTGTAAGATGGGGATAGTACGTTTTGTGAAACAACTTTAATAGGAGGTGGCTGTTGTGCCATTATCACCATTGGATATTCATAATAAAGAATTCACTAGAAGTTTTCGCGGATATGATGAAGATGAGGTAAACGAATTTCTTGATCAGGTAATTAAAGATTATGAAATGGTTATACGTGAGAAAAAGGATTTAAAGGAGCAAGTAGATCACTTAAATGAGAAGCTTGGTCACTTTACGAATATCGAAGAAACCCTAAATAAATCAATTCTTATTGCGCAGGAAACTGCCGAAGAGCTAAAAGGCAATGCTACAAAAGAATCCAAATTAATAATTAAAGAGGCAGAAAAAAATGCTGACCGCATTATTAACGAAGCTCTAAGCAAGTCTCGTCGTATTTCAATGGATGTAGAAGAGTTAAAAAAACAGGCCAAAGTCTTTCGTACACGTTTAAAAATGTTGGTTGAAGCTCAGTTGGACATGATAGGTACTGATGATTGGGAACAGTTATTTGATGCGGAAATAGGTGAAGACCTAGAATTAGCAGAGAATGAATCATAAGCCTTGACGCTAGTCGCTATTTTACATATAATTCTTACACAGAGGTCTATGAATCATTAGTTGAATAAATTAAGCAAGGATAGAGCTAGTATAAAGGTGAGTTACTGAATAGCGAGTTGGGGTATGGTGGGAGCCCAACACAGTAATACTTTTAGAAAATCACTCTTGAGCTTTCATTATGAAATGAATTAGTAATGAACGGGATCATTCACGTTACGAATTTCGAGTGAATTTGACAGTTAGTCAAATTTATAAGGGTGGTACCGCGAGTCTTCTCGTCCCTTTTGGGATAGAGGGGATTTTTTAATTTAGAAGGAGGAGCATAAATGGACTATAAAGAAACATTATTAATGCCAAAAACTGCATTTCCGATGCGTGGAAACTTACCAAATAAAGAGCCTATTCGCCAGTCAGAATGGGAGGAAAAGGACCTATATAAAAAGAGCTTAGAAAGAACAAAGGGGAAACCATTATTTATTCTTCATGATGGCCCTCCATATGCAAACGGAGATTTGCATATTGGTCACGCATTAAATAAAATTTTAAAGGATTTTATTACTCGTTATAAATCGATGACAGGATATCATGTACCATATGTTCCAGGATGGGATACACATGGTTTACCAATTGAAACAGCACTGACAAAAAATAAGAAAGTGAAACGTAAAGAATTAAGTATTGCTGAATTTCGAAAACTTTGTGCTGAATACGCACTTGGACAAGTAGATAACCAGCGGGAGCAATTTAAAAAGCTAGGTGTACGTGCCGATTGGGACAATCCATATATTACGTTGACAAAGGATTATGAGGCCGCGCAAATAAAAGTATTTGGAGAAATGGCGAAGAAAGGCTATATATATAAAGGATTAAAGCCAGTGTATTGGTCTCCTTCTTCAGAATCCGCTTTGGCCGAAGCCGAAATTGAATACCATGATAAACGATCTCCTTCCATCTACGTTTCATTTGAAGTAACGGATGGTAGAGGCTTATTGGAATCTGACGTCAAATTTATTATCTGGACGACAACACCTTGGACGATCCCAGCTAATCTTGGAATAAGTATCCACCCTGAATTAGAATATGCTGTAGTTGCAGTAAATGATGATAAGTTTGTCATTGCTCACGCTCTTTTAGAAGCAGTGACAGAGGCGTTAGAATGGAACAATCCAGAAGTAATTCAAACCTTTAAAGGAGAAGAAGCGGATAAGGTTGTCGCTAAACACCCTTTCTATGATCGTGAATCATTAGTAATGCTTGGAGAACATGTAACAACAGAAGCTGGTACAGGTTGTGTTCATACAGCACCTGGACATGGTGAAGATGACTTTTACGTAGCTAGAAGTTACGGTATGGATGCACTTTGCCCAGTAGATGAAAAAGGTGTATTTACCGATGAAGCTCCTGGCTTTGAAGGTCTGTTTTATGATAAAGCAAATAAAGTAATTACAGAAAAATTAGACGAAGCCGGTGCATTGTTAAAGCTCGCATTTATAACGCATTCCTATCCACATGATTGGCGTACGAAGAAACCAACGATATTCCGTGCAACGTCACAGTGGTTTGCTTCGATTAAGGACTTTCGTCATACGATATTAGATGAAATCAAAGCTATCAATTGGTATCCACAATGGGGAGAAACAAGATTATATAATATGGTGCGAGATAGGGAAGATTGGTGTATTTCACGTCAGCGAACATGGGGTGTGCCAATCCCAGTATTTTATGCAGAGGATAAAACACCAATCATTACAGATGAAACAATTAGTCATGTGTCTGATTTATTTAAGGAGCATGGATCTAATATTTGGTTCGAGTGGAAAGCAAATGATTTACTACCTAAAGGCTTTACCTCGGAGCACAGCCCAAACAATATGTTTACCAAAGAAACGGATATTATGGATGTATGGTTTGATTCTGGATCTTCACATGAAGCGGTATTACTTGGCAGAGAAGATCATTATCGTCCAGCAGATATTTATTTAGAAGGTAGCGACCAATACCGAGGGTGGTTTAATTCATCCTTATCCACATCAGTAGCTGTTACTGGAAAAGCTCCTTATAAAACTGTTATTAGCCATGGGTTTGCACTTGATGGTGACGGTAGAAAGATGAGTAAATCGCTGGGCAATGTAATTCAACCTGGGAAAGTACAGAAGCAGCTAGGGTCGGATATTCTTCGTTTATGGGTATCTTCAGTAGATTATCAAGCTGATGTTCGTATTTCAAATGATATCTTAAAACAGGTTTCTGAAGCGTATCGTAAAATCCGTAACACATTCCGTTTTATGCTTGCTAATCTTGCTGATTTTGATCCGAAAACAGATCGAGTTGCTGATACAGAATTGGAAGATGTCGACAAATATATGCTCTATCGTCTTCAACGATTAATAAACGATGTGCGTGTAAGCTATGAAAGCTATGAGTTTTCACCAATATTCCATCAAATTCATAATTTCTGTGCAGTTGATTTGAGCTCCTTCTATTTGGATTTTGCTAAAGATATTTTATATATTGAAGCAAAGGATAATCATAGAAGACGTAGTATTCAAACAGGCTATTATGAAATTCTAACGTCTCTAGTTAAACTATTAACACCGATTATTCCGCATACAGCTGAAGAAGTGTGGGAGTATATTCCAGGAGTAGAAAGTGATAGTGTTCAATTAACAGACATTCCTGAGTCGAGAGAAATAACAAAATTTGCTGTAGAAAAATGGGATCACTTCATGCGTGTTCGTGATGATGTGTTAAAGGCATTAGAAGAAGCTAGAAATGAGAAAATAATTGGTAAGTCACTTGAAGCAAAAATAAAGTTAGTACCGAAAGATGAGCAAACGAAAGATGTATTACAGTCTATTGAGCAGCTACATCAATATTTAATTGTTTCAGAGGCTGAGGTAAGTGATGATACGTCAGAAACTAAGCCTTATTCGTATGTTCATGTTGCAGTTGATAAACACGCTGGAGAAAAATGTGAACGATGCTGGATTTCTGCTACAACAGTAGGTGAAGATAGTGAACACCCTGCTTTATGTTCACGTTGTGCTGAGGTCGTAAAGAGACATTATTCCGCATAAATTTAATCTAGTCATTAAAAAGAATCTGGACAAAAGTAAATAAGAAACACAAAAACGAGCTATAATTCATTAATGAATT
>NZ_JAJERH010000001.1 GCF_016919725.2 Virgibacillus sp. AGTR | reverse complement strand
GTAGTGATAAGGACTGAGCGAATTTTGCTCAGTTTTTTTTATAATGAACATACGTGTCATTATCTATTTGGATAGAAACTCCTCGATAACCTTCTTCCAGTAGTTTTTTCTGTGTTTCATAATCCATCATTCGAACGATTTTTTTCTTTATAGTAGTATTAAATTCTCTTGTGAAATCACGGAGTAGTATGTAACGAAGTTTTCCGTTATATTTCTTTTTGAGTGCGATTATTTCCATTCCTAAGGCAATCTTATCTTTAATACTTGGAATATTGAATGGTGCAACTGTGGTTGCTACATATTGAAAACGCTCTTTGTCTACTTCTGTAAATAGTAATTCCCCCATATACGTTTGTAGTCGATTCCCACGAAAGTCAGGATGTACATTAGATATTTCTGAATAGATCATTTTTAACCGTTCTTCTTTCGAAAGTCCAGCATCTATGCCTAAATGTTCATGTTCATCAATATTTGGAATGAGCATTGCTCGAAAAGCAATCATTTTGTTCGTAATGAAGATACCAATCATTGAGCCATTTCCAGTTAAAATATGGCGATATTCTTCATAGCTCAGCGTCTGTAAAGCCGCTGGTACTTCCATTGCTTGCTCAACTATTTGTTGAAGCTCTAAAATTTGTGGTATATCATCAACGGTTAAGAATCTAACATAAAAGGATTGCTTAGACTTTGGAAGCTTTCCTTCAGCAATAATCTTATGATTCATATGGACACCTTCTTTGTATGCTGTCAATGTAAGTAGTGTGGATTCATCAAATCAATTCCTAGGCCGATGTGTTTGGTTCAATTGAATAAATGGAAACATTATATTGTAAATTGCCAACGTCTTTTGAAAACTTTAATGGACCTGTTAATTCTACGCTTGTAATTGTCTTTTTCTAAAAAGCTATATAAAAGCCGGCAGCAGACCCGATGGAATATTCTACCATAGAACCAATCTGACAGTCTATCCGAGCCGTCTCTGCCATCGCGGCTAACTTT
This sequence comes from Virgibacillus sp. AGTR, assembly GCF_016919725.2. GTDB lineage: Bacteria > Bacillota > Bacilli > Bacillales > Amphibacillaceae > Virgibacillus > Virgibacillus salarius. The sequence goes on along the minus strand of NZ_JAJERH010000001.1, from coordinate 208,033 downwards.
ATAGCAGGTACATGTCACCACATTTCATCAGTTTAATATTCACTTTATCTGGTGAGCGCTTGGCTATTACTTCACGCATTTTTTTAAAACCATGTAATCCTTCATCAATCCTTATTGGAGTAGTAGTTTTCAATTTTATTTCTGCTAGAGAATCCATATCATCAGCTATAACTGGCTGCTCAAGCTAGTTTAAAGACACATGTTGTAATTTATCTAAAGCTTGTAAGGTAGCTGCAGAAGAATGCCAGCCTTGGTTGACATCAGCATGAATAGCAGTTTTTTGCCGACATGTTTATGGACAGCTTGATACGTTCCAAGCCTATATTTTACTTGGCAATACTTCTATAGCAGTTATTTTCATAATTATCTCTACCTATATATAATGTTTACTTTTCTTTTCTCTAGTTTCTTCATTTTCTAAGGTATTGATATCATTAGCTTGATTTCTATCCATTTTTGCAATCGTAAATCCGGTAAAGGCATAGAGTAGTCCGATTAATGGAACTGTAAAATTCAAAATAGCGTATGGTGCATAGGCAAAAGCATGTACACCTAATGTGCCATATATAAACACACCACACGTATTCCACGGTATAAAGACAGATGTTAACGTACCGCCATCCTCTAATGATCGGGATAGATTTTTCGAATGTAGTCCACTATCATAATATACTTTGGCAAACATTCGCGATGGTACAACGATGGAGATATATTGTTCTGAACAAGTAGCATTAGTCAAAAAGCAAGCACCGATCGTTGATGCAATAAGAGAACCAGTCGATTTTACAATTTTCAAAAGCTGATCCATCATGGCTTGCAGCATACCAGAGTATTCCAGTATACCACCAAACGTCATGGCAACAATTGTCATGGATACAGTATACATCATTGACATTAATCCACCGCGATTAAATAGTTCAGAAACCATCTCATTTGACGTGTTAATGGAATAGCCATTTTGTAACACATTTAGTGCGCTGGCTATGGTATCTCCTTGAATGATAATTTCAGATAGGAATCCCATAATAATTCCTACAGCGATTGAAGGAATCGCTGGTACCTTTAATGCTACCAAAATAATCACAAGTAATGGAATCAACAAAAGATATGGTGAGATAACAAAATTCGCTTGCATATCTGCAATGGTTTGTTGAATATTAGCATTCTCAATGGTATTCCTGCCGAAATCTTTTCCCAAGTAAGCGAAAACAAACAGAGAAATCAGTAGTCCAGGGAAAGTTGTATAAAACATATGCTTAATGTGCACAAATAAATCTGTGTTTGTTAAACCAGATGCAAGGTTTGTTGTATCAGATAGTGGCGACATTTTATCGCCAAAATAGGATCCAGAAATAACCGCACCTGCTACCATCGGTACGGGAATTCCCATACTCATACCGATACCCATGCCGGCAACACCGATTGTCCCCATTGTTGCCCATGAGCTTCCAACTGTCAATGCAACAATACCACATATGATTGTAATCGTTACCAAAAAAATGGATGGTGAAATAATTTTTAAGCCAAAATAAATCATTGTAGCTACCACGCCACCACCAATCCAAGCACCAATAGTCAGTCCGACAAGCATGATGATAAGTACTGCCGGGAGAGCGAGTTTAATTCCTTGAAACATCATTTCTTCGATTTCTTTCCAATTATAACCTTGATTCCAAGCTATCAAAGCAGCAACCCCTGTACCGATAATGAGTGGTATGTGAGGTTCACCTTCAAAAACAACAATGGTTAAAAGCATTGCAATAATCATAACTATTAATGGAACGAGTGACCACCAAATATTGATTTTTCGTTTTTTTATATCGATGCTCATATTGTATCCCCCATCTAGTAAAGTCGTAACAATAATAACATTTTTTAAAAGAATAAAAATTATTTTAATTAGAAATTATAAAATTGTCAATCTATTTTTGTTAATAATATTGTGGGTGTATACAAAGCGTGTTCGTATAAAAACAATTCTTCTCCGTGAGGACGGTAGGCTTAAGCTTACTTACAAATGAATATGTTATGTCTACTTATTTTGAGAAACATAGTTTTTTGTATCCTAATTTGTCAATGATAGCTTTATCTACATCCTTATTTTTACTAATCCAATTAGGGGATATGCTGTATGCTATTTTTAATAAAAGAAGCTGGGACAAAACACAACTTTTTACTCAAAATACGAATAATCATGTTATAAATAGAAGTATCATCGCCGCCCCGTGAAAATATACCCGCTTTCCGCGTGCACGGATTAATGTCAACTAATCAACGTTCAGTTTTATTGTTTCTTCATTCTTTTGTCTCAGCCTCAATTAATGTATGTATCTTTCTACTCTGTGTTTGAAAATATCCCGGCTATTTTGTTTATACTGTAAGCGAAGTCGTTCAGAAATTTTCCTAATAATTACACCCAGCCTTTAAAAGAGAAACCTCTGCCATTTTTCGAATACCAACGATATAAGTTGCTAACCGCATGTTGACTTGGTGCCGATTAGTAGCTACATAAACTTTTTTGAAAGACAGTTTGCATTCTTCAGATCAGTAATACCCGGATGTATCTAAAATTCACAAATTATGGCATGGATGATGGATGAATATAGCAGAATTAAAGAGTTCGAAAGCTAGACAATGGTAATGTCGGAATGTTTGAAAGGTTATACTGTCTGATCTCAGAGACGTATTTGTCTCTTTTAGGGTCAGACAGTACTTGTTTTATTTCTGACTAATCAATGTTTCTCCTTAAAATTCTTCATAGGTTGCAGGGTCTTGGTCTTTATTTCTACCATCCGGTCGAGTTAGGGTTGCGATTGCCTCCATTTCCGACTCTTCTAAAGAAAAATCAAAAATGGATATATTCTCAAGCTGTCGCTCGTATGCAGCAGACTTCGGAATTGCAATAGAACCAAGCTGATAATGCCAGCGTAAGATAATCTGCGAATTAGATTTTTGATGGTTTTTCGCTATGTCATTAATTATTTCATTTTGTAATACCTCATTTGCTCGCGCCAATGGACTCCATGATTGTGTACGAATGTTATGCTTTTCATGCCATTTTCGCTGTTCTTCCTGATTGAAAAATGGATGTAGTTCAATTTGGTTGAGGCTTGGCAGCACACCAGTTTCTTCTTCTAAACGTTCCAAATGCTCAGGTAGAAAATTACATACCCCAATTGAACGAATGAGTCCCCATTTCTTGGCATCTATTAATGCTTGCCATGCTTCGATATACGTATTCTGCTTTGGATTTGGCCAATGTATAAGATATAAATCGTAATAAGATAAATTCGCTCGATATAGGGATTCTTGAATAGTAGTTATAGCCTTGTCATAGGCTTGGTAACGACCTGGTAATTTCGATGTAATTATTAAATCCTCTCTATGGACAGAACTTCGACGCACTGCTTCACCGACTGTTCCTTCATTCTCATAATTATACGCCGTATCGATTAATCGATAACCTGCATGTATCGCATTGCTAATTGCTGTTACACCTTGATTCCCATTTAGTTTATATGTACCAAAACCGACAAAAGGTACAGCCATCCCATCATTTAAAGTGACTTCTGGTATAGATAGGTTCATTTCGATTCACCCCTTCTTATTCTTATCTCAAGGTTACACATTTATAGGTAGAAAACCAACTATTTGAACTAATCTTTCATAAAACGTAATCGTTACTATTTACAAAACCAACGATTATAAGTATAATATTTAATCGTAATCATTACGATTTAATGCGCGACTTCTTATATTGAAGCATGAAATTTAGAAAGGAGGGATATGGTGGCTAAAAAAGCAAAAGTAGTCAAAGAGAAAAAACGTCAGGCAATGGTAAAAAAGTATGCTGAGATTCGTAGAGAATTAAAAGCAAAAGGTGATTATGAAGCATTACGAAAGCTACCGAGAGATTCTTCACCAACAAGATTAACAAATCGATGTCAAGTAACCGGTAGACCAAAGGGGTACCTAAGGAAATTTGGTATGTCACGAATCGCATTTAGAGATTATGCCCATAAGGGGCAACTACCAGGAGTCAAGAAATCAAGCTGGTAGGATGGAAAAATTAATAATAACTATATCCTACATTGATTGGTTACCTCTTGCATATAAATCGTAATGATTACGTTTTTTATGAAGGAGGAGAAGCGACTTGAAAAAATATTATAAGTTTAGTATCTATATTGCTTTTATTATTTTATTTTTGACTGGCTGCAATGTAGCGAAGGAACTATCTGTGTCGGAAGCTGGTGAAAATCATAAGGTGTTACAAATTTATACAACGTTATATCCTTTGACCTATTTTACAGAGCAAATAGGTGGAGAGCATGTGGAAGTGGAATCGATTCTACCTTTAGGTGCAGATGCTCATACATATGAGCCTACATCCAAGACAATGGTTGAGATTGCTAAGGCGGATGGATTTATATACAACGGAGCCCAAATGGAAGCTTATGCGGAAAGTATCAAGGAAGCATTAAAAGACGAAGGTGTTACTGTACTAGAAGCATCTAAAGGAATACCTTTATTAGAGCATAAGCATCATCACAGTCATGTCGAAGAAAATGACCATGACCATGGACATCATCATAATGAGATGGAAGAGGAAGAAGAAACGCACCATCACGATCATGGACAGGAAGACCATGAAACAGAAGAGCATACACATGAACATCAAGAGTCCCATAATCATGACGAGGAACCTGAGGAACATCACCATAATCATGGTGACAAAGACCCGCATGTCTGGTTAGATCCAAATCGAGCTATCACGATTGCTGAAAATATTAAAGATTTATTAGTAGAATTACAGCCTGAAGCAGAAGCGGAATTTGAAAATAATTTTACGGATTTGAAATCCAAATTAGAAGAACTAAACAAAAGCTATCATGAAAAAATTCAAGCACAAAGTAGAAATGAAATCTTAGTTACCCATGCAGCATATGGATATTGGGAAGAGGCTTATGGGATTAAGCAAATTGCTATTTCTGGATTATCTCCATCCAATGAACCATCTCAACAGCAGCTAGTGGATGTTATAAATATTGTCGATGACCATGAGATTAACTATTTATTGTTTGAACAGAATGTAGAGCCAAAAGTAGCGAAAGTTATTCAAAATGAAACAAATGTAAAGTCGCTTGACCTGCATAATTTATCTGTTCTTACTGAAGAAGATATACAAAATGAGCAGGATTATTTTTCACTTATGTATCAAAACCTAGATGTCCTAATAACAGCATTAAAAGAATAGACTTTATGCCTTTTCAATAGATAAGTAAATATTACGATTATTACAGGCGGGTCTATTCTATGGACCTAAGGCACTACTCTATCTCCGGAGATATACTAGACTTCTTGAAAAAGAAGAGCGCTTTTTCTGTATCGCTGCCGAAGCTTTCCTTAATCCTAAAGAGGAAAGATACCGGTGAGACCTTACAGTGTGCCAGCACGAGGAGGCTCTCTAGCCACCTAAGGAAAACGAAGTATATTTCCGGAGAAACTTTATCCCACATCTAACTGGCAGTAAGATCCCATTTCAATAAAGTGGAACCAATATGAATAAGAGGGGATTGACTGCCAGTAAATGTCCGATTGATTCTAGGGCCTTTAGGTCATACCCTTGTGGTACGAACAATCAGTGGGAGAATATACAATATCTCCACTGATTGAAGTTTCACTTTATCATATTAGTTATGCGTACTATTCTTTAATTAAAATACGCTTGTCTTCAAGCTTTCGTTAATAGTGGTTATTTCATTCTATGTTCCTCTTTTTTTAATTTATGCAATGTATGTTTAGTTCCCCATTCATGCATGGCTTCCAAAATTGGTTCTAAGGTTTTTCCGTACTCCGTAATGGAATATTCCACCTTAGGGGGAACCTGTGGGTAAACCACCCGCTGAATAATATCTTCTTCTTCCAATTCCCTCAATTGCTTCGTTAACATCTTTTGGGTAATCTCGGGCATCCTTTTTCTTAGCTCATTAAAGCGTTTCGTTCCTTCTTGTAATAAATATAAAAGGATTATTGGTTTCCATTTACCAACAAGTATACCTAAAGCATCTTCTACACGACATTCTTCTGGTATTTTATCCATTCTATTCCTCCTAAGTATCATTTTGTATACTAGGTCACCTTAAAGTGCGTACTTATATTTGTGATGGTTATAAACTACAATAACACTATAAGAGGTAATTGGAAAGGTGGATGAACAATGGAAACTTATCGCATTGATCGACGTAAAGGAATGGAGTTTGGCATCTATACACTAGGGGACCACCTGCCAAATCCTAAAACAGCAGAACGTATCTCTGCACAAGAACGTATACATGAAATAATTGAATTTGCTAAGTTAGCTGAACAAGCAGGTATCGATTTCTTTAGTGTTGGGGAGAGCCATCAGGAGTATTTTGCAACGCAGGCACACGCCGTAGTATTAGCAGCAATTGCCCAAGCAACAGAAAAGATAAAGCTTGCAAGTTCTTCGACGATTATAAGCACATCTGATCCAGTACGAGTATATGAGAATTTTGCAACCATTGATCTCATTTCAAAGGGAAGAGCTGAGATTGTAGCTGGGCGTGCATCAAGGATTGGATTATTTGATTTATTGGGCTATGATGTACACGATTATGAAGCATTGTTTGAGGAAAAGTTCGAATTGTTATTAAAAATCAATCGAGAGAAGATAGTTAATTGGCATGGTGAATTTCGTGCGCCGTTAAATAGCGCTGAAGTTCTCCCACGTCCGAAAAATGATTCTATGCCAATTTGGCGAGCTGTTGGTGGTTCTTCGGCTAGCGCCATCAAGGCTGGTTACGCTGGAGTTCCAATGTTTCTTGCTCATTTAGGTGGTCCAGCTACAAGCTTTAAACGTTCGATTGATGCATATCGTGAAGCTGCTAATAAAAGTGGGCACGATTCATCTAAGCTACCAGTCGCGACTGCTGGCTTCTTTTATGCAGCAGAAACTTCCCAGCAAGCTTTACGTGAAATGTATCCTCATATAAATGAAGGAATGAAGCTAACGAATGGACAAGGATTTCCTAAACAGCATTTTGCACAAGGAGCAGATCCGCATAATGTTATGAATATAGGTAGTCCACAACAGATTATTGAAAAAATCTTATACCAGCATGAATTATTTGGGCATCAACGTTATATTGCCCAAATTGATTTTGGTGGTGTTCCATTTGATCGTTTAAAGAAAAATATCGAGATCATTGGTGCTGAAATTCTACCAGCCATTAAAAAATATACAGCAGAAAAATAGGAGGAAAAAATGAAAATTGTTGCGATGTCTGGGTCAAAGATTGGTACGAAAACGAGCACGGCTATGAAGTATACGATGAAAACAATTAAGAATACGTATCCACATGTAGGCGTTACTTTCATGGATTTAGCAGAATATGACGTTCAGTTCAGTGACGGCCGTCATTATTTAGATTATGAAGGGGATACAAAATATGTTACCCAATTAATTATGGAGGCAGATGCAATTATTATCGGAACACCTATATTTCAAGCATCGATTCCAGCTACGTTAAAGAATATATTTGATTTACTTCCAGTAAACGCATTTCTTGATAAAGTTGTAAGTATGCTAGTAACTGCTGGTTCGCCAAAACATTATTTGGTCCTTGAACAACAACTGAAACCAATTTTAACGTATATGAAAGCACAGATAGTTCCGTCTTATGTATTTATTGAGGAACAGGACTTTTATCAAAAAGAAATAATTAATGATGATGTGCGATTCCGAGTTGACCGTTTAGTGGAAGATACAATTGTATTAACCGAAACATATACAGCTATTCGCGAAAAGAAAGAAGCAGAATACTTCTTTTAATTCATTAAGGTAAAAGCTTTCCCTTACAAAAGCATCTTGCCTTTTTAAGGCTATATGTTGCTAACGCCTAAGGAAAGCGCATTCAAATGGTCTTGACAGATAGTTCTCCATCCTATATGATAAAATTAATGAAAGTCGACAACAAAATAGCATTAACAATTGGGTATGTGCTTAGGTGAATCCCTGCAATAATTGGCAGTTAACTGTCAGTTGGTTGTGGGGATTTTTTGTTGTCTATATTATAGAAATTGGGGAGATAGCATGCAAAAAACTAGACGAATGGCAAATCTATTTGCAAAAGATGGAAAGTCAATAACGTTGGCTCTTGATGGGTATTATTTTTCAACGAAAACGACCGGTATTGATAAGGCAATCGCTCAATTGCCAAGCATGATTGAAAATGGGCTAGATGCAGTACTTGTGACATATGGCATGGCTAAAACATATGCTGATACTTTTACCAATGTCGGCATGGTAGTACGTGCGGATATATCGACAGAACTGTTTGATGCAAGTGTTCCAAATACAACTGGATTAATTACAGTTGAAGATGCATTAAAACTCGGCGCTGATGGTGTGATTTCAATGACGTTTCCAGGAACTACGAATGAAGCAAGTTCACATCAAATAGCTGCTAATTTGGCACGTGAAGCAGATAAGTGGAATATGCCATTTATGTGCGAAACATTACCATTTGGTTATGCGATAAGTAGTGAAGCCTCCAATCAACCGGAAGTCATCGCCTCTGCAGGAAGAATGGGGACGGAGCTCGGTGCTGATATTATTAAGACTAGATTTTCTGGTGAAGCTAGTGACGTAGAGATTGTGAAAGCTGCTCAACGACCTGTGCTTGCCTTAGGTGGACCTAAGACAAATGACATGTTAGCCTATTTTAAGTTTGTTAAGCATTGTATGGATGCTGGAGCGAAAGGCGTGGCTGTAGGACGTAATATTACGCAAAATGAACACCCATCAAAAGTGGTAGCTGGTTTGAATACAATTATTCATAAAAATGGTACAGCTGAAGAAGCGTATGAAGTTTATCAGACATAATAGCTAGTAAAATACGTAGAGCTTGACACTTTTTTTGAAGTTTTCTAGAGTAATAGTTGCAAGCGCTTTAAAAAAGGGGTGAGGGCGATGTTTTCGCAAAAGACTGTAATCCCTTCTATAAGACAACTAAAGGATTTGCAAAGTGCGCTTTCAAGTAAGTCAACATATATATTTCTCTCTGAAGTGCATATTGGCAATTTAAAAGAGCTAACGAATCGTTGTCACCAAGCTGGTAAAAAAGTCATCGTACATTTAGATTTGGTTGAAGGGTTAACGAAAGATACGAAGGGTGTTAAATGGTTAAAAGAGATGTTTAAAGTCGATGGGGTTATTTCTCCGAATCAACGTGTATTAAACGCTGCAAGTAAAATGGGAATGCTGACAATCTATCGTATCTTCTTGTTTGATTCTCGTTCGTTGGATCAGTCATTGAAATCGTTAAAAAATACGCATTTTGATGGTGTTGAAATTTTACCAGGACCGTTTGCTATTCATTTTGTCGAACGGATTCAATCCATCGTCCCAGAAGCAAGCCTGCTTGCGGGTGGTTTTCTAGATACAAAAGATAAAATAAATAAAATTCTTCATGGGGGATTTGTTGCTGTGACGACAAGTAATAGAGAGCTTTGGTAAAACAAAATAGCGAAGGGGTATTTGTGATTAGGTGATAATTCCCTCAAAGCTGACAGACAAAGGGCTGTCTTCTTTGGGGGGTTTTTCATGCACAAAAAAAGGGGGAATAGAAGGATGGAAATAATAAACTGGGTTATTGATCTAGGTCCGTCAGTTATGATGCCAATTATTTTCTTAATTTTAGCACTATGTTTTAGGATTAGGTTAGGTCGTGCTTTTAAAGCTGCCATGCTTGTAGGAATTGGTTTTATGGGTATAAATCTAATCATTACACTTCTTCTTGAGAGTATGGGACCTGCAGCAGAAGCAATGGTAAAGCGATTTGATTTGCAACTGACGGTGATCGATCCGGGGTGGCCAGTAGCAGCTGCAATTGGCTGGGGAACACCGATTGTTCCTTTTGCAGTAATTAGCATCATCCTAGTAAATATAATTCTATTAGTGTTTAATATAACAAAAACAGTCAATATTGATATATTTAACTTCTGGATATTCATGATAACAGGTGCACTCGTTTATAGTATAACTGGGAGTATATCAATAGCTGTTGTTGCATCACTGCTTCATTTTATAGTGGTTTTGATCATTGGCGATGTAACTGCTCCACGGATCCAATCAGACTATAATTTAAAAGGGATATCATTCCCACACGGGACTACAGCAGTTTTTGTGCCATTTGGAATAGCTATAAATTGGATAATCGAGCGTATACCCGGATTACGTAAAGTGGAGTCAGATCCTGAATCGATTACTAAAAAATTCGGGATATTGGGAGAACCCCTTACATTGGGGGCGATCATTGGAGCACTGTTAGGGATTTTAGCGGGATTTAATATAAGCTCTGTTTTAACGTTAGCTGTAACAGTAGCAGCGGTAATGGTACTTTTACCTAAGATGGTTGACGTACTTGTAGAGGGATTATCAATAATTCGTGAAGCAGCAGAATCGTTTTTAAAACGAAAGTTTCCAGATAGAGAGTTTTACATTGCTATGGACACAGCGTTGTTAATTGGTCATCCTGCTGTACTTGCAACCGGTTTGTTGATGATACCATCTACGCTTTTACTTGCAATTATCCTACCTGGCAACCGATTATTACCATTCACTGACTTGGCATCGCTTTCATTTTTGTTTGCGATGTGTGCACCTTATTTAAAACAAAATATGGTTCGGTTATACATAACAGGGCTGGTAATTATGACGATGGTGTTATATATCGGAACAGATATCGCTACTGCTTTTACGGAAGCTGCTAATCTAGCAAACGTTACTTTACCTGACAACATAAGCGATACAACAGAGCTTGCAAATCTTGTTGGTGGAGCTTCAACGCCGCTAGGTTGGTTATTAATTAAAATTGCATCATTTTTTGGATAGGGAGGAATGATTTTTTTGAATAAGTATTTACTAGGTATTGATAATGGGGGAACAGTTACAAAGGCAGCACTCTATTCGCTATCTGGAAAAGAAGTGGCAATTGCTTCTCAAAAGACAACGATGATTATGCCAAAGCCATTTCATACAGAGCGTGACATTAATGAGTTATGGAATGCCAACGTAACGGTTATTAAAGAGGTACTAAAGAAATCAAACATTGATTCAGAACAAATAGCTGGAGTTTCCATTACTGGACATGGTAACGGTTTATATTTAACAACCAAAAGTGGTGACCCTACTTACAATGGTATTATCTCTACCGATAACCGTGCGAAAAGCTATATTGAGAAATGGTACGCTAATCCGAGGTTTGAATCAGAAATATTGCCGAAAACAATGCAATCTGTGTGGGCAGGCCAACCGGTAGCGTTGTTAGCGTGGTTGCAAGATAATAAACCCGAGGTAATAGAAAACACGGATTATGTATTCATGGTTAAAGATCTCATTAGGTTTAAATTAACTGGAGAAGCCTATTTGGAATTGACTGATATCTCAGGTACGAATCTAATCAATGTAAAAGATCAGTGCTATGATCTGCATTTACTTGAATTTTTTGGTTTAAGTAAAATGTTGCCAAAGCTACCTCCTCTTAAGCAATCAACCGATATTTGCGGATATGTTACGAAAGAAGCTGCATTAGCAACAGGGCTGAAGGAGGGGACGCCAATTGCAGGAGGAATATTTGATATCGCGGCGTCGGCTGTAGCATCAGGCTTAGTTGAAGAAGATAAATTATGCATTGTAGCGGGGACTTGGAGTATAAATGAATATATTACTAGGAAACCAATTGTAGACAAGGATTTATTTATGACTTCTATTTATTGTTTGTCTGATTATTGGCTTACAACTGAAGCAAGCCCAACTTCAGCAAGTAATTTGGAATGGTTTATTGAAAAATTTATGTCTGTAGAAAAACAAGAAGCTGAAAAACAAGGAAGTTCTATATATGACCTTTGTAACGAACTAGTAGCTTCAACTGAGCCTGAGGAGAGTAATCTTTTGTTTTTTCCATTTTTATTCGGTTCCAATACAGTGCCGAATGCCAATTCTTGTTTTATCGGAATGAATAGCTGGCATCAATTGAAGCATTTCTTAAGAGCGGTGTATGAAGGTATTGTTTTTAGTCATTTATATCATATTGAACGATTGACGAAATATAATGACCAACTTGAATCATCGCGAATTGCTGGCGTTGTAACTAAATCAGCTATTTGGTTACAAATGTTTGCTGATTGTCTACAAATCCCACTGGAAATTGTTGAAGTCAAAGAACATGGAACGCTTGGAACAGCAATGTGTGCAGGGGTAATGACTGGATATTACCGATCAATCGATGAAGCTGCTAGAAATATGGTACATGTAGAACATATCATTAAGCCAAATCCGAACAGAGCCGAAGTGTATGCAACAAAATATAAGCTTTATAAAGAAACGCTAGAGAAGATGGAGCAAATTTGGAAGGTAGGGGTGTAGTAGCGATGGATTTAGGGATAAAAGAAAAAGTAGCCATTATTACTGGAGGTTCAAGAGGCGTTGGTAGGGAAACAGCACTAGCTTTAGCAAGAGAAGGTGCTAATATTGCTATTACCTATCAAGGAAGTCAAGAAAAAGCCCAAGATGTAGTAAGTGAAATTAGAGCTTTGGGCTGCAAAGCCGTAGCTTTTCAAGTGAATCTTGCGGATGCTCATGCAGCAAAAGAAGTAGTGCTTAAAAGTATTGCGTATTTCGGTGATGTAGACGTTTTGATTAATAATGCAGGTGTATGGCCGACAAGTTACGTGAAAGATATGCGATTGGAGGATTGGAAGGAAACTCTTGATATTAATTTAACCAGTGTATTTCAAACATGTAAAACTTTCTCTAATCATTGCTTAGACAAAAAGAAATCAGGAAAGATTCTTAATATTACCTCGCAAGCAGCATTTCATGGATCGACAACTGGTCATGCTCACTATGCAGCAAGTAAAGCTGGAATGGTTGGTTTTACGATTTCGCTTGCACGTGAATTAGCAAAAAGCGAAATAAATGTAAATAACCTTGCTTTAGGGATAGTGGAAACAGATATGATTAAAGACTCATTACAAAAAAATAAAGAATACTACATGAATCGTATTCCGCTGGGGCGTGTTGCATCACCTAGAGAAATTGCTGATATAGCAACTTTCTTAGTCTCAGAGAAGGCAAACTACCTTACTGGTGCAACCATTGATGCTACAGGTGGCATGTTGATGCGATAAACATTAAAACAAAAAAGGGGTTATGGAAATTGAAATGTTTAGCCATTGCTGACTTATTTATTACAAAAGAAATGATGGAACAAGGTCTAACCAAATTAAAGGAAGCTGGTATCGAAGTTACGATACGTGAATGGAAACATGAAAATTTAGAGCAGTTGCAAAAGGATAATCTAGCGATTGAACAAGGCGGGAGTGAGGTTGTTGACGTACCGAACGACTTACTAGAGGATATGGATACGTTTGATATGATCATTACACAATTTGCTCCTATAAATAAGAAGGTAATTTCTTCTGCAACCAATTTAAAAGTAATAGGTGTACTTCGTGGGGGAACAGAAAACGTAAATAATGATATAGCCAGAGAAAAGCATATTAAAGTGGTGAATACACCAGGACGCAACGCGCGAAGTGTAGCTGAGTTTACGGTTGGACTCATCTTATCAGAAATTCGTAATATTGCAAGATCTCATGCTTCTCTAAAACAAGGTGAATGGCGTAAAGAATTTCCGAATAGTTCCTTTATACCTGAACTTGAAGAGAGGACAATTGGCTTAATCGGGTTTGGAAACATTGGCCAATTAGTTGGTCGCTTCTTAAGTGGATTTGATGCTCGAATTATTTTCTACGACCCGTATTTTCATGGGCAAACAACGTTTGAACAGGTTGATTTAAATACGGTGCTTACCGAATCAGATATCATTTCTATGCATGGTCGATTGACGAATGAAACGAAGCATATGATTCGCTATGAGCATTTCCAACAAATGAAGAATACGGCTGTAGTCATTAACTCTGCTAGATCAGCACTTATGAAGGAAGCAGACCTTATTAAAGCATTACAGCATAAAGAAATTGCGGGAGCAGCGATTGATACATTTGATCATGAACCATTAGGAGATAGTAGTCCATTTTTACAATTAGATAATGTGACAATTACTGCTCATATGGCTGGAAGTACGAATGATGCTTTTCGCAATACACCAAAAAAACTCGCAGAATATTTATTAGCATGGTATAAACGACAAGTGTAAAAGTAGTCTTTTAACATTTTTATCCCGCATATAACTAGCAATAAGATCGCCGCTTCAAGCGGTTCACCTAACAATCAGTGGGTTGATAAACCACCCCCCACTGATTGAAGTTTCACTTTATATTTCTATTGAATGAAAAGGGAAATGATTACAATCGGTATTAAAATGCTATTAAAAACCGACAGTGATCATTTCCTTCTGTTTTGCAGCTTGTTCGTGTAACATTATCCGTTTGTAATACCTTTTGAAACATGGAGGTTTCACATCGGCATGCAATTTTGTATTCTTTAGCAACTGCCATAATAGGACAATTATATTCAGTAAGCTCATAGGTGTTTGCGTCAATCTTTGTGATATCCGCCATATAACCTTTTTCATTTTGAATCATTTCCATTTCTTTTATTCTTTCAGATGGGGATTTTTGGTACATCCGAATATTATATTCGTTCGTTAAACGATTTTCTCGTCTTTGAAATAATCGCTGAATGGAATCATCTCCATGCAAATCTCTAATATCGTTTAAAAATTCTACACTTAACCCTTCATAGCTTTTTGGAAACAATAATTCGCCTTTTTCCGATAACGAATACTGTTGCATCGGTCTTCCCATCGATTGTTTTACTTCTTCTGAAAAGATAAGCCCGTCTTTTTCCATAATAGAAAGATGCTTTCGAACTGCCATATCTGTGATATTCAAATGCCTTTTCAGTTCACCAACAGTCAATTTAACCTCTTTTTTTAATAGATGAAGTATCTTATCTTTCGTAGTAATCCTTTCCATAATTAACACCTCTTTTTAGGAAATTACGGTCACTGTCTGTATAAGAAGCAACAAGTCTAGGCTCATACTAAACCTGGTCATTGATATGGCAGAATATAGATTTCCTTTATTGTATAAAAAAGTAGCAATAGTTAAAAGCAAAAAGAAACTATGTGACCAACAAAATTATTAGGGTTTTTGAGCATATAAATTGCTTTTAACAAATTGATGCGATATCCTTTTTGCATACTTATTATACCAATAAGTATAATAAGTACAAAATAAAAAGGATGGAGGAATTTTTTATGGCAAAATTTGAATTACCTGAACTACCGTATGCAACAAATGCATTGGAGCCGTACATCGATCAAACTACTATGGAGATTCATCATGCGAAGCACCATCAAACATATGTAAACAAATTAAATGCTGCACTAGAAGGTAAGGCTGAATTAGCAGACAAATCATTAGAAGCAATTATTAGTAATTTGGAAGCAGTACCAGAAGATATCCGCACAGCGGTACGTAATAATGGTGGAGGACACTTAAACCATACGCTTTTCTGGGAAATTATCGCACCAGGTAAAGAAGCAGCTGAACCTGCTGGAAAACTGGCAGAAGCGATAAAAGAAGCATTTGGAAGTATTAGCAGTTTTGAACAAAAATTCGCTGATGCAGCGACAACTCGCTTTGGCTCTGGATGGGCATGGTTAGTTGTTAATCAAACTGGTAAGCTAGAAGTAATAAGTACACCAAATCAAGACAACCCAATCTCAGAAGGAAAAACACCGATTTTAGGTATTGATGTGTGGGAGCATGCTTATTACCTTAAGTATCAAAACCGACGTCCAGAATACATTGAGAATTTCTTTAATATTATTAATTGGGACGTAGTTGCTGAAAAATATGAGTTAGCTGTGAAATAATGCAAATAAATGGAATGATGTGCTATTCTGGCGCATTATTCCATACATATACAGAATATAAAAAAGGGGGGAAACCAGTGAAAATTGTTGGAATTTCCGGATCAATAGTTGGAGAGAAAACCTCACAAGCTGTGCACGAGGTTTTACTTGCTGCAAAACGCCAGCAAAAAGATGTCGAGACAGAGTTAATCGATTTAAAAGACTATGAAGTTGAATTTGTTCGTGGAACCCCTTTAGCTTATTATAACGAAGATACTTGGTATGTTGTAAATACAGTCTTAGCAGCAGATATCATTGTATTTGGCTCCCCAATATATCAAGCTTCGATCTCAGGTGTGTTAAAAAACCTGCTCGATCATTTTCCTGTGGACGCTTTCAAATCTAAAGTGACAGGAATTATAACAACGGGCGGATCTGAAAAGCATTTTCTTGTGTCTGAATACCAGCTTAAACCGATACTTTCTTATTTAAAAGGGATCGTACCGTCTTGTAGTGTTTTTATTCATAATGACTCATATAATGATGATAATGAAATCGTAGATCCTTCCATTTTAAATAGGATCACATTGCTCACGAAAGAGATGATGGCGATACAACAACGGATTGAACTGGAAACACAATAATGATGCAGTAAATCTGCTGATAGCTGATAGACGAACAGGGCTGTTCCCGAAATTTAAACTGGCTTTTTGGTGACAGCCCTTACTATGTAGCCTCTTTTACAGGAACTTATAGCACTTAGTTCTCTACAATATTTTTTGCAGGTGAATCCTTCTTTAAATTAAAATTATATTGGTTTTCATTTTCATATTTTGGGTCTAGGTAACTGGATTTTAAATCGCTTTTTGAAGTAATTTTAAATTCAGGAAAAGAAGTGTATGCTTCTTCTTTCCATACCCAAATACCTGTTCTTCCTACTTCCTTATGAAATACATTCATTATTAACTTGTTGGCATAATTTGTTGTAAAATGGTTAGCAATAAATAGACGAGATGGTCCAGCAGTTAAAATGTTTTTTTCAATCACATTTTTTTTAATATTATGCTGTAATAAAAGCTGTCCCCCGTCTAACCCTTTCGTATCGTTTCGATAAATAATATTTTTGGAGATAATGGAATTTTTCGTACCACCTCGTTCTTTATCATATCCGCCAATTGATATGCCTGTGTAATAGTTTTCATAAATAATATTATTTCTAATTGTAATATGCTCCGCATATTTCCCAGCATGTTCAGAGGTTGCTTCAATACCGATATCGCAATGATAGATGGTATTCTTTTCAATAGTTATATTTTTTCCGCCGTCTACGTAAATACCACCTGCACTATAATCTTCTCCATAACTTGGATTTCCGTAAGAGGAAATATCATAAACTTGATTATTCTTTATGAAGCCATTTCGTGCATAGTCATTTTTCTTATCATTAGATATCCCTTCATAACCGATAATATCAATGCCTATATTATCATTTCGGCGAACAAGATTATGTTCTATTTTAAAGCCATTTATATTACCATTGAGTACAATCGATTCACTTGAGCCAAGCTTTAAATCTTCCACTGTATTATTTAAAATGTTTATGTCTACCATTGGAGAGGTTCCATATACCGCAATTCCATGCCCATTTCCATCATTTGCATGAGTTTCAATACGCTGCACATGGTTATTTTCTAAAGTAATATGACTGCTAGAACCTGTCACATAAATTCCCATTACTGTTTCATTTGTTACATTACTAGTTAAATCCTGTATGATTAAACCACTAACTGTAACATAGTTTTTATTATTTATTGTAACTAACGAAGTATTCTCTTCAGCATCCTTTAGGTCCTTTCCACTAACAACTACCTTCTCGTTTTTGTAGGCTTTAAAAGTAATTGGTTTTGTTTTTGTACCACTATGTTTAACGACAAGCTTTTCGTTGTAAGTTCCTTTTCGTATGAAGACAGTAGTTCCTGCACTAGCTTTTGTAGCGGCTTTATTTAGCGTGCGAAATGGCTTTAATTTTGTACCATCATTTTGATCATTTCCATTTATAGATACATATATGACCTTTTCCTGCCCTGCATTAGCACTATTCGATATGAGAAAAATTGTAACAGCAGCCCCCATCAATAGAATAAATAATACCTTTTTCATGTAATCACTCCGTAATAAAAATAATTATGTCTTCATCATCGTACACGATGATGAAGACAAATACTATTTCTTCGTATTTAAAGCAAAAAAGAAGGCTGAAGAGATGGCCATGCGGCATTAAATCTAATTTATGGGAGCTTTAGTGCAATTCTATTTGGAAACAACTGAAAACTGACTGAGTTGAAAAAAGTATAGTAGCAATTATTTGTTGATCTAATTTTCCATCAACAAGAAGGGACATGAGGGAAAACAAAGCATATGGAAGCATGTGGGAACACTATATTAATAGAGAACTGGTAGAAGATACATAGGTTGGTTTGAAGCAACCGTACCTAGTTACGACTGAATCTGAACTTCATGGGATGAAGAGCAAGAGGTTAGTGGCATTTGGAGAAAATGCTATCACTAACTCCTAACTTACTTACATGTCCTTTGACCAAATTGGTAGAAAAAGCTTAATGCCTCGTTTGTTAAACGGGAGGAACTTGCTATCTCCAACTAAGTGGCTAATATACCCAATGAGGCAGGTATAGTAAACGCCGTCAACAGCAAGTGAGGATTCTAGGTTAGCAGCAATAAACCCAAAGAAAATAACCCCCAAGATAGAATGCGTATATGTACGGTGTGCTACAAAGGAAGCAATAAGAATATAGATTCCTAGCAATAGTAACCACATTTCCTGTAAGGATAGTCCACCCGCTAGTATACCAATCCCGGTAATGGTTAGCATATGCTTTTGCTTGATCGATGAAGATAATGCCAACAGTGCTAAACCGATTCCCATCCCAATGTACCTTTCATTATTTGCTCCTTCATAGAAACTATAGCAAATAAGCAAAACACCAATTAATTGTGCAACCGCTCGAAACATCTTATGAGATAAGGTTATCTTTCCTCTTAATTTACCATCGATATCAAGATCAGGAAGTAAACCTGATACGGTACCGATCCCGATTAGTAAAAGTGTTTGCGAAGGAGTAGATTGAAGGTTGTTTGCTATAATAAATCCTGTTGCTGCTCCAATTGTTGCATGTGCTGTACCATTCATTTAGTAGTACTCCCTCCATCCTATACGAGATTATAGAAAAACAGACTATTACATTGTACAACAAAATATATGTTCTGTTTAGTAGTAGAATTAATTATTTCAATTGTTTTATTTTATGAGAAAGTATAGAGAACAAGTGAAAGTCAAACGTGAAAAGGCAGTCTGAATTGGATAATCTATATTTAGAAAACAAAAAGGAGCAATCTCAATCTATCGAGCTTGCTCCTAGTTACAGATCATCTTATTCTTTTGTGTTTGTAGAATCTACAAAATTCCATAGCTTGAAGGCTATTTCTCTGGCCTCTACTTCATGGGGCGTTGTTTTAAATACTTCTTTAAATGAGTGCGAAATTGTCTCGATCAGGAAATATCTAGGATCATCTTTTTTTAATTCTTCAAGTAGAAATAGCAAGTACTCCAGACCGCTTGATGTAGTATTCGTATCAAGTTTTTGGTGGAAGCCATTTAATTGAGTTAAAAGTTGGTCTTTGGATCCTTTCTTATCACCTATGTTTCTCGCTAATGTGCTTCGTACATCGTCATCTAAAAGCAGGTCTTTTGAATGTATCAATTGTGGTACAATCGCATCTATTCTTCTAATCACATAGGCTACAAGCTCAGTAATATCACTTAAATTCTTTGATGAGGCAGTCCAAATATGAATAATATGTTGCATCATGCCAAGTAGAAGGACTGCACAATCAAGTGCATAGGGAGCAGATGCTTTGCCATATACATCAATTAGTCTATCTCTTAGCCAAAATAATTCGGCTAAATGATTTTTTTTGACAAAATCTCTTAGTTCATCGTCACCGGAATGGAAAATAGCTTCAAACAGAAGAAATAGATTCTGTTCGCGATTAATGTGCATACGAATTGCTATTTGTTCTGCAAGAACTTTTTTATCAGAAAGGTTTTGTCCAATAAGAATTTCTCTTCGCCTAACAAATGTCTCCTCATTAACATATTCTAATATTGCTATTAGACATTCATTCTTCGAGGAAAAATAGTTATAAAATGTTCCCTTTGAAATGTTTGATTCCTCTAAAATATCTTGTATGGAAGTAGCAGAGAACCCTTTCTCGATGAAAAGTTGTTGTGCAGTAACTAAAACTTGTCGCTTTCTTTCATTCATCTTATCACCTTTATTCCGCTCTCACAGGAAGAAAAAGATAATTTTGCTCCATTCCTGTAAGAACCAGCGTCGTTCAACTGCAAATAATGGAAGGATAATATTAGCTATACCTTATGCAGCATAAGATTATCGTAACCGATTACTATCTTCTTAGCAATGAGAACGAATATTATTGAGAGAAGCTTAAAAAAATTGTTGAGCTTTATACAATATTAGTATCAGGTATTAATACTTTATGTTAGAATGAAGTCGTAAGAATAAATCAATCTATTTATAAAGTGAAGGGGTTTCAGGATATGTATTATTTCGCAGCACATGCTTTAAAAATAATATTACGTTTGTTTGGAAGATTGAGTGTATACGAAAAGCAAAATGTACCGACATCAGGTGGCTATGTTATAGCTTGTACGCATACAGGTTGGGTTGATATATTATGGCTCGGAGTATCTGTTCTGCCAACAAAAATCCATTATATGGCAAAAAAAGAGCTCTTTCAAACTCGATTTTTAAAATGGTTGATGGAGGGGCTCCACGCATTTCCGGTTGATAGAGAAAATCCTGGTCCGAGTACCATTAAAATTCCCAGACGTTTACTATCTGAGGGAAAGGTTGTGGGGATTTTTCCAAGTGGTACGAGAACGAGTGAGGAAGTTCCTTTAAAAAGAGGTGCAGTTACGATTGCAGGACATGCGAATGTTCCAATTATTCCGGTGGCTTATAGTGGGCCAAATAATTTTAAAGATCTGTTGACGCGTGTGAAACCGAAAATTATATATGGCAAACCAATTTATCTGTCAACAGATTTGACTAAAAAAGAGGGAATGGAAGTTATGTTAGCTGAACTAAATCAGGAATTACGTCTGCTCCAGCAGAAGCTCCAGTCAAAGTGATCTCAACAAGAGGGAGTCTATGTTAAGAAATAGAGCTCCCTTATTAATAGATTAGCATAGAGGATGAGTAATTTTTCCGCATGAATAATACACTGCCTTACGTTACAGCCAGTTTTGAAAAGTATAAAAAGACTAATTATTCATCTAGGTTTAATTAGATTAATTTTATATGTAATGATAAACGATTCATTACTCTAAGTTAATTAATCAATAACTTTGCACATGAGAATACAAGCGTAAAAAAGCGTAGGAGGGAAAGTTATGGGGATTAGAAATTCTGCCAAAGCAATTATTATTCATGAGGGTGAAATTTTAACAATAATGAAGCAAGATAGAGATGGCTATTATTATTTGTTGCCTGGAGGTGGGCAAAATAAAGGTGAAAATTTACATCAGGCCTTAAAAAGAGAAGTATTAGAAGAGATAAGTGCAGTTGTAGAAATTGGTGAATTATTGTGCATACGTGAATATATCGGAAAAAATCATGAACATGCCACATATGATGGGGATACGCATCAAATCGAATATATGTTTATTGCTAGTTTAGAGGGAGATAGAAGCCAAGTAATGAATGGCGTTCTTCCTGATGATGGTCAAATTGATGTAGCTTGGCTACCTATTTCAAGCATTGAGAACTATCGGCTATATCCAAAAGCACTTCGTCCCTATTTAATTGAATATATGGCTGAAGTAAAGCCTCCCGTTTATCTTGGGGATGTTAATTAACGATATATACTTCAATAAATAATATAAAACAATAGATGTCCGTATACCTTTCTTTTAAAGGGAAAAAGTAAGTAGAACCGATAAAAAAGATAGAGGTGTGTAAAATGGATAATGTTAATCTAGGGCTATCTGATGAAATGCAGAACCATTTAAGCAAATATTTAACACAAATTACATCTGATATTAATCATGTGCTTGATACAATTGAAAGAAAAGACTGCTGTATATTAAATGAGTTTGAGCATATCCATCATACGTTTCATGATTTACAAAAGACAGCTGCTTCGTATTATTTAAATTCATACTTATCCTCATACACTGATCGCTATCAAGCCTTATCAACAGCGATACAACATTTTTCCGAGCGTAAACACGGGGCACTCATGGTTGTTGAACGAAATGATATGTTGGAAACATTCCTACATTCTGGGATTCCAGTTGGTGCAAATCTTAGTTATGCCTTATTGGAATCCATATTTTACCCTGGAAGCCCACTTCATGATGGCGCTGTCCTAATTAAAGGGAATACCATAATCTCTGCGGGAAATGTTCTTCCTCTCTCTCAACAGGTAGCAGGTGATAAAAAAATGGGAACACGACATAGGGCTGCATTAGGATTATCTGAAATTAGTGACGCAGTTGTACTTGTTGTATCAGAAGAAACAGGTAAAGCTTCCTTTGCATTAGATGGTAAAATGTATGCGATTCATCCTGGAGGAATGATTTAAATGGTTGAAACTAACAAATCTTATGCGTATCATCCAATCGGTCATTCGAAGATAGTTTCTTTCTCAAGCTTTTCGGATTGAAATAATTCAATAAATCGCCTTGTACTTTTAGAAAGGTAACGGTCCTTTAACCAAATAAGAGATGACTGAGAAATGATTGTATTATCTTCTATTGTTAATGTTTTTAGCCCACGTAATTGATGTCCAGATAGTGTCGACTCAGGAACAATTGTTGCTCCAACCTCCTCACTAACAAGTTGGAGAATCATGTCTACATCTGGACATTCACAGACTATTTTAGGGTGTAGATTAAAACTTTCAAATTGATCAAGGATTAATTCATATTGTCCAATGCCGCTAATTCTGTGTAATAGTAACAATGGAAATGTGCTTAGTTGTCTCATTGTAGTAGCTATCATGGAAGATTCGCACCATTGTTCTGGCATTACTACGATATATTTTTCATCCGGAAGGGAAAGGGAATTAAAGGCTTGCATCTCTAATGGTAAACGAATAATGGCAATGTCAATATCTCGATTACTTAGTTGTTCAGCAAGCGAATAGGAATCTCCTTCTTTTAAATAAAAGTGTACGTGAGGGTATTTTTCCTGAAATAGCTTTATTTGCCTTGGTATGTGAGAGAAGCAAGTTTTCACACAACCGAGCGAAATACTTCCCTTCGTACCCGTCCCAGTTTCTTTTACCTCTGTAATTGTTTCTTCTAATGTATCGAACAATTCGTTAATTTTATTATAGAGTACTGTTCCTGCATCTGTTAATTCCATTTTACGCCCGTTACGTTCCAATAATTTAACTCCTAGTTCTTCTTCTAATGACTTCAAGCTTTGACTTAGTGGTGGCTGGGCCATATGTAATTTATTAGCTGCTCGGGTAATTTGCCCTTCATTAGCTATAGCTTGAAAATACCGTAAATGTCTTATTTCCATTGAGCTATTCATCCTTTTTTAGTTGGTAACGCTTACTTTCATTGGATTATATATGATTTGATGTACAAAAACAATATCTTTTAAAACAAATATATATTATATATATAGATTACTAATGAAATAGATATTATTAATATAGAAATAATCGTGCTATTATTCTAATTAAAGGTATTATTCAGAAAAAAGTTTGTGCATTGGACCGAAATGATACCGCTTACAATAATAAAGTATAGGAGGAAAGTATATGCCAGCAAAATCAGGAAAACAATATATCGATCGTTTAAAGCAAGCGAATAATAATGTGTATATTCATGGAGAACGTGTTGAAGATGTAACAGAGCATCCGGCATTTAAAAATGCAGTTCAGTCCATGGCAAGACTATATGATATTCAATATGAAAAACCAAAAAAAATGCTCTACACTTCTCCTACTACAGGAGACCAAGTAGGGAAGACATTTATGGTACCAACCACCATTGATGAACTAATCGAGCGACGTGAGGCAATTATGGAATGGCAAAGTTTTACGAAAGGGTTAATGGGAAGATCTCCTGATTATTTAAATGCTGATGTTATGGCAATGGGAGCAGCAAGTGAATTCTATGCCGAGGGTGACCCAATGTTTGCTGAAAACGCAAGGAACTTTGCTACTTTTGCAAGGGAAAAAGACATTAGTTTGACCCATACATTAATTCACCCACAGGTGAATCGTGCAAAGATTCAGGCTGAGCAGAAAGATGCAAATGTCGCTCTTCATGTAGTAGAAAAAAATGATGAAGGTGTCGTAGTTGATGGGATTCGCCTTTTAGCAACGCAAGGTGGTATTACGGATGAAATTCTAGTATTTCCATCTACAGTTAAAAAATCAGGTGAATTAGACGATCCTTATTCGTTAGCTTTTGCAATTCCGAATAACACACCAGGACTAAAGTATTTGAGTCGTGAATCGTTTGACTATGGAAAGAATCAATATGATCATCCACTCAGTTCTAAATTTGAAGAAGGGGATACCATTGTCGCATTTGATCATGTACTTGTACCGTGGGACCGAATCTTCGTTTTAGAAAATTCATCCATATGTAATCGGGCATTTTCTGAGACGAATGCAGTTGTGCATATGACACATCAAGTGATTGTCAAGGATATCGCTAAAACTGAATTCCTGCTTGGGGTTGTTCTTACACTAATGGATTCGATTGGCATTGATGGATTCCAGCACGTAAAAGATAAAGGCACAGAAATCATGCTTACCTTAGAAACAATGAAATCTCATCTATTTCGAGCTGAGCATAGCGCAAAATTGGATAGGTGGGGGATGATGACACCTAATTTCCAAGCTTTAGATGCTGCTAGAAATTGGTTTCCTCGTGTTTATCCGAGAATGGCTGAAATACTAAGGATTTTAGGAGCATCAGGCATGATGGGAATACCAACATATGCTGATTTCGAAAATGAAGAAATTGGTCCAATTCTTCATCGTGCTATGCAAGGAAAAAACGTTGAAGGTTATGAGCGCGTACAGATTTTTCGTTTAGCTTGGGATTTGACAATGAGTGCATTTGGTAGTCGCCAAACGCATTATGAATACTACTTTTTTGGCGATCCAATTAAAATGGGCATGGCGTATTTTGATAAATATGATAAAGAAGTGTATAAAGCCCAAGTTCGGGACTTTTTAAGTAGTCAGCACATGGGGCAAGTGAAATTATAAAATTTTCATTTTTCATATCAGAAATGTAGCGATATTTTATTATGAAAGCCAAATAAAATTGATGGTAATACATTGAGCCTAGAAATTGGCTCGGTGTTCATTATCAAATGAAAATTACTTTCTCTAATACAGTTATAAATTGTAATTTACTTAAGCCAACAGGCAGCCACATGAAGGAAGCTATAAGGTTCTCAAGTGGCGTATTGCAATATAACGGTGATAGCCAATGGTTGGTGGTAGTAAAATCGAATGCGTTATGAGTAAGACTACCAAGATAGATGTTCTAAGTAATTTCCATGATTTCCGTAGAGTCAGTTTCCATCTTACAATAAAGGAGGAGAATTAGCATGGAAAACAGAGAGTTTCGTAATGCAATGGGGAGATTTGCCACTGGAGTTACGGTAATTACAACAAAATCGGGAGATAATCATCATGGCATGACAGCGAATGCGTTTATGTCTGTTTCACTAGATCCTCAATTGATAACGGTTTCCATTGACAATCGAGCTAATATGTTAAATAAAATAAACCAGTCTGAGAAATTTGCTGTTAGTTTTCT
This sequence comes from Virgibacillus sp. AGTR, assembly GCF_016919725.2. Lineage (GTDB taxonomy): Bacteria > Bacillota > Bacilli > Bacillales > Amphibacillaceae > Virgibacillus > Virgibacillus salarius. Next base: position 182,218 of record NZ_JAJERH010000001.1, on the reverse strand, counting down.
GTCTGATAAGCAGCAGGATATTTCCATGCACTTTGCTGGTCAAGCAAATGCTGACGAGGAAATAGAATTTGATTATATACAACAAGTTCCGGTAATCCAAAACGCTCTAGCCTCCATAGTATGTGATTTAGATCGTAGCGTAAAAGTTGGAGATCATACATTGTTTATTGGTAAAGTGATCGATATGAATGTAACAGATGGAAATCCGTTAACATTCTTCGGTGGAAAATACGGAAAACATGAACCCGTTGAATATGTATAGTTAACGATCGAAATTATTATATATGATTTAATATATTATATTCAAAGGAGTGGAAATCACATGGCTAATCAAGTAGCTGATCAGCATTTGAAAATGAAACAGCAAACAAAAGATATCAAGCTCTATATCAATGGAGAATTCGTTGAAGCCGAAAGTCAGCACACATTTGAAAATATAAGTCCATATACAAATGAAACCATAAACAAGGTTGCATCAGGTGATCAAGCTGATATTAAGAAAGCTGTACAGGCAGCAAGAGCTGCCTTTAACGGAGAATGGGGCAACTTAAAAGTAAAAGATCGGCTTGCATATGTCTACAAAATTGCAGATCTTATTGATGAGCATATTGAAGAGATAGCCCCTCTAGAATCATTTGATACTGGTTTACCAATAAGTCAAACCAAGAAAATGGTGAGTAGAGCAGCCTATAATTTCCGTTTTTATGCTGAAATGGTTTCTACGCGCATGGTAGGAGAAGCATATCAAGTGGATGATGAATTTTTAAATTATACCATTCATAAACCAATTGGTATTGCTGGGTTAATTACACCATGGAATGCACCATTTATGTTAGAAACATGGAAAATAGCACCAGCATTGGCTACTGGGAATACCGTTATCTTAAAGCCGGCGGAGTGGTCTCCATTGACTGCTAATCGATTGGCAGAAATCATAGACAAGGCAGGACTTCCTAAAGGCGTATTTAATGTAGTTCACGGCTATGGAGAAACAGCAGGTGCTTCCCTTGTAGCACATCCCGATGTTGAGTTGATTTCATTTACTGGAGAGACGACTACTGGCTCAGAAATCTTAAAAAATGGTGCGGACGCTTTGAAGAGCTTTTCTATGGAGTTAGGTGGAAAATCACCAATTATTGTTTTTGACGATGCTGATGTTGAACGTGCACTTGATGCATGTACATGGGGGATATTCTCGTTTAATGGAGAGCGCTGTACGGCGAATTCGCGCTTGTATGTGCATGAACATATAGCTGATGAGTTTATTCATAAGTTAAAACAACGTATAAACAAGATAAAAGTAGGAGATCCGTTAGAAGCAGATACACAGGTTGGTCCACTTATTCATAAAAATCATTATGCTAATGTCAGGAATTATCTTGAAATTGCTAAAAAAGAAGGATGCGAAGTAATTAGTGGAAATGTTCCAGACAGCAAAGGTAATTACGTTGCGCCAACCCTTATTCTGAATGCAACTAATCAAATGCGTGTGATACAGGAAGAAATATTTGGACCAGTTATTGCTGCAATGACATTTACAGATGAACAAGAAGTTATTGACTTAGCTAACGATGTTCGCTACGGCTTAGCTGGTTACGTTTGGACACAGAATATACAACGGGGGCATCGTGTTGCTCAAGCGATTGATTCTGGTATGTTATGGGTGAATTCACAGAATGTACGTGATTTAAGAACACCATTTGGAGGATCAAAGCACAGTGGAATTGGTCGTGAAGGTGGACATTATGCCTTTGAATTCTATACGGAAACACAAATTATCCATGTTGCTTTAAAGGATCATCCTATTCCGCAATTTGGAAAGTAATAGCTGTCATGATTTTATATGGGGAGGGGAATGCCAGCATGAACTTTGATATTATTCGTTCAGGTCGTGCCATTTTACACGTAACCGATTTAAAAAAGTCTAAAGCTTTTTATGAAGCGCTCGGATTTATCGAGTCAGAAGCGGATGATGAGAATATTTTTTTCCGCGGGCTGGAAGAACACAATCATCACAGCCTCTGGTTAAGAAAGAAACCGGAGGCTGCTGTGGAAGCAATAAGCTATAAAGTTACCTCTGAAAAAGATCTCGATGAACTGGAGAAATTCTTTCTTAGCCAAGGCAATGATGCGAAGTGGTTAGAAAAAGGAACACAACGAGCACTTGGGCGTGCATTACGAGTTCAAGATATTTCTGGTTTACCATTAGAATTTTACGCAGAAATGGAGACGGTTGACCGCCTATTACAACGCTATGACCTGTATAAAGGTGCGAAAGTACAGCGGATTGATCATTTTAACTGTATGGTACCAAATGTGGAGCAAGCATATGACTTTTATATCAACCAACTTGGATTTATGTGTTCAGAATATACCGTTGGAGAAGAAGATAAAATATGGGCTGCTTGGCTACATCGTAAGCCATCCGTTCATGATGTTGCATTCATGAATGGGCAAGGACCACGGCTACATCACATTGGTTTTTGGCTAAAAGACCCAATGAGTTTAATAGATGGTTGTGATGTGCTTGCGGCTATGGGGTATGGACCAAATATTGAACGTGGGCCAGGTCGTCATGGATTATCCAATGCCTTCTTCTTGTACCTAAGAGATCCAGATGGTCATCGAATTGAATTATATAATGGAGATTATTTAACGAGTGACCCCGACTTCAAACCAATTAAGTGGGATTTAGATGATCCAATGCGACAAACATTTTGGGGACATGAAGCGCCGGACAGCTGGTTTGAAGAAGCGTCTAGAGTTTTGGATGTACAAACTGAGAGAAAATTGCCGCTACATGAACCGAAATTGAAAAAAAGAAAACCGCAATTTGTACTATAAGGTTAATTCAAATCGTTTAATGAAAAGAAAGGATGAGCAAAATGACCAAGACATATGAGGAAATAAAGCAGCGTTTAAGGGGGTCAATCACTCCAGTTATTACACCGTTCAAAGCTGATTTTTCAATTGATTACGATAAACAATCGGAACTGATTGAATATCAGTTGAACAATGGTACACATGCGATTTCTGTTACAGGTACATCAGGGGAACCAAGTTCACTGACCATTGAAGAACGGGTCAAAGTAATGGATAACGCGAAGAAAACAATTAATGGTCGAGTACCATTTGCACCAGGTACTGGCTCAACGAACCACGATGAAACCATGTATTTAACAAGAAAGGCACAAGAAATTGGTGCAGATGCAGCCATGGTTATTGTTCCATATTATAATAAACCGAATCAGCAAGCATTATATAAGCATTTCAAGACGGTAGCAGATTCGGTGGATATACCAATTATTGTATATAATATTCCGGGTCGCACTGCATTAAATATGGAAGTAGAAACATTAGCTAAATTAAATGAGGATTGTCCAAATATTGTGGGTGTTAAAGAATCAAATAAGGATTTTGAACATGTGAACAGAGTAATGCTTCGTTGTGGTAGAGACTTCCTATTATATTCAGGTATTGAATTACTTTGTTATCCGATGTTGACTATTGGTGGTGCAGGATCAATCAGTGCAACAGCTAATGTAGAACCAGCAAAGGTAGCGGAGATGCATGATGCATGGACAATGGGGGATGTGAAGCGTGCACAAGACTTGCATTTTGAATTAATGAAATTAAATGATGTCCTATTTAAAGATACAAACCCTGCACCAGTAAAGACAGCTTTAGGGATGATGGGGAAAATCGAACCCGTATTACGACTGCCGATGGATTTACCTTCAAAATCGCTTCAAAACGAAATTCGTGAAACCTTGGTTGAATACGGGAAACTTTTACAGCCCACTTAAGGAGAACAACATAAGAGCAAAAGTAAGCTAGTCAATGGGCAATGAGGCTTATGGGTATATTTTTTCATAGTACTTCGAGCTTAAGCAATAATCTTTTGTAACAGGATTGGGTATTGCTTAAGCTTGGTATATAGCTCAGAAAAAAGGATGATGAATCATGAAGACCGTTCGCTTAAAGATGTCAGGTATACAGCATTATAGGGAAGCCAAGGTCGATGTTGAAAATGGGAAAATCGAAATTGCTGGAACATCGTATAAGCAAGAGGAGGTTTCGTATGATATCCCTGTGTCTGGAACAGTTTACGGTACGTTATTAAACTATCAGGGCGAATACAAACAACTAGAAAAGGCTATGTATGAAGCACCATATCTAGCCCCTCCCAAAGCACCGATTTTATATATTAAACCTGTCAATACATTTGCTTCTGCAGGATCGATGATTGTCCTACCTGAGGACATTTCAGAACTAGAGATGGGTGCAGCCTTAGGTGTTGTAATAGGTAAATCAGCAACCAAGGTTAATGAAGTCGAAGCATTATCGTACGTAGAAGGATATACGATTGTAAATGATGTTACTATTCCACATGATAGTGTTTATCGACCAGCTATTAAAGAAAAGGCTCGCGATGGTTTTTGTCCAATTGGACCCTGGGTTGTAACACGTGACTCTGTAGATAGCCCTAATGATTTACAGATTCGAGTAAGGATTAATGGTGTGTTGAAACAAGAAAATAATACGAAAAATCTTATTCGTTCCGTTGAGAAACTAATTGCTGATGTGACCGCGTTTATGACATTAGCAAAAGGGGATGTGCTATTAGTTGGCATACCAGAAGACCCACCTGTTGCCAGAATAAATGATGTTGTACAGATTGAAATTAACAAGATAGGTATATTAGAAAATACGATAACTACCGAAGAAGCACTAGTAGGAGGGAGAGCATGAAGCATGCACGAATTGCTTATCAGGGACTTGTCCATGAAGCAGTTGTTACAGAGGATGGTATCCAACTAAATGATGGAAGAATGGTAAGCGAAGATCAGGCAGTGTGGCTGCCTCCAGTTAAGCCAAATACAATTTTTACATTAGGTTTGAATTATGCCGATCATGCGAAGGAATTATCGTTTTCTCCAACTCAAAAAGACCCACTTGTATTCTTTAAAGGTCCAAATACACTAATTGGTCACAAAGCCAGCACCATGCGTCCAAGTGATGTTGCATTTATGCATTATGAATGTGAATTAGCGGTCGTCATTGGCAAGGAAGCGAAACAGATAAGAAAAGAAGTTGCATATGATTATGTTAAAGGATACACAATTGCAAATGATTACGCGTTACGTGATTACTTAGAGAATTATTACCGGCCAAACTTAAGAGTGAAAAATCGTGACGGTTGTACACCAATAGGACCATGGTATGTAGATAAAGCCGATGTGAAGGATCCTATGAATTTAGCATTGCGTACATACGTCAATGGAGAAAAAACACAAGAAGGATCAACTGCTGATATGCTTTTAGGAATTCCAGAGTTAATTGAATACTTAAGTGGATTTATGACCCTGTTCCCAGGAGACATTATTTTAACCGGCACCCCAAAGGGCTCCATAGATACAGCAGTAGGAGATGAAGTAGTAACCGAGATAGAAGAAATCGGTCGTCTTGTCAATACAATAGTTGGGGAGGAAGCCTTTCTATCTAATTAATATGGCGAAAGGAGAAGAGCTTGTGCCACATGTAATCATTGAATACACAGATAATTTAAAAGCGGCGAGTATCCCAAAATTATTGAAAACAATAAATACCACACTACTTAACCATCAAGATATCATTCCGATTGGTGGACTTCGTTCCAGAGCTATTGAATTGAGTGATTATCTTGTCGCTGATGGTACTCAAGATGACGCTTTTGTACATGCTACGTTAAAAATAGGAAAAGGACGAACGGAAGAAGAAAAAAAGCGATTAGGTGATGATTTGTTTCGTGCCATCGAACAGCATTTTTCTACGATCTATAAAGATCGTTATCTTGCATTATCTATGGAAATCTATGAATTTATCTCTCCTACGTATAAATTAAATAATATTCATCAGCGCTATAAAAAATAGTATTGGAGAAAGTTCAAAATAGTTACTAGCACAAAGCGATCAAATATTTATGCCAAATAGCTGGGAAAGGCCTGCCACCAATTGATGTTATCCTAAAGGGTAACCTGTTGAAGAGGAGGTATGTAACCATTTTGACATCATATATAATATAGTATATGATTAATCCACTATGGAAAATAAAACAATTACTAAAAAACAAAAAGCTTATGATTATATGAAATCAAGAATTATTGAAGGGTACTATGCACCTGGTCAACGCATTGTCATTAATCAATTAGTAAAAGAACTATCTACAAGTGCAATTCCAATACGAGAAGCTGTACGGCAATTAGAAGCAGAGGGATTAATTGATTATCAGAACAATATTGGACCGGTAGTTACGCCAATTGATAAAAACGAGTATTTAGATACGATTTCCGTATTAGCAGTTATGGAAGGATATGCGACTGCATTGAGTAACCAACAGGGCTTCTCAGAAGAGAAAATAACGGAGTTATCAACGAAAAATCAACAAATGAAAGAGGCTATTGAAGCATTTGATTTTCAGGCTTTCGGAAGATTAAATCGGCAGTTTCATGATTTAATCTATACCCATTGTGAAAATAGATTTTTGGTTGAGGAAATTCGCAAATCTTGGAGAAAGTTAGACTCAATACGGAGAACAGGTTCTGCATTTCATCCTAAACGTGCTTTTGCTTCTATTCAAGAGCATCAACAACTCATAGATTTACTTCGTAGAAAAGCTGATTTTGAAACGGTTGAAAAGGTAGCTCGTATGCATAAATTAAATACAAAGGAAGCATTTAAACATCAACGTAACCAAATCCATGGAGATGCCTTTATATAATATGCAAGGTGTTATTGGATCGATTTTTTTGCTGGTAATTATACACGATGGCAATGCTTATGGGAACAGATAAGGTGGAGTATGTACTTGTTCACAAGATGAAAACCGTGCTTGTAAAAAAGGCTCATATTCCTGTTATGTAAGTAGGGAGCTGACGAATACAGACAGCTCCTTTTACATAGTCTAGGAAATTAAAAAATTAGCCCATGTCGATAAATATGGGCGTGTCAAGCCGGGTCCAGGTTCAGCGCTCAGAAACGAGGTGACTTCATGAATTGCTCTACAATAAGTCATCATCGGTTCGTAAGCACACCGTGATTCCTTATCTCCGTTGACTCGCCAGTCGTTACGTTTCTAATCGAAAGAGAAAAAATTCTGATAATTCACAATTGACATTATATATGATCTTATATATAATTTTGTATACCAAATGGAAGCGTTATCAAAAGGATGATGGCTGAATTTATTCCTTGGAGGGAAAATGATGTTTGATAAGCTTGGATATTTTATTGGGATTATTGTATTGCTTTTACTAACAGCTTGTTCTGAAGGAATAGCTTCCACTGGATCACAACATAATTTAATTATTTCTCATTTTTTACCCGGGAGTCATCCGGTTCAGACTCAGGTGTTACAAGGTATAGGTAATGAAATAGAAAAAAAGACAGATGGAGACATAATCTATGAATTATATCCCTCCAATGCATTGGGAGTGGCAGGATCACAATATGATATGGCTGTTACGGGAGAAGCAGATATTGCATTAAGCGTTCATGGATATTCTCCTGGGAGGTTTCCATTGATGTCTGTTATGGAACTACCTTTTTTGGCGGAAACAGCTGTCCATGGTTCGGAAATAATAGCAAATCTCTATGAAGAATTTCCAAGTATTCAGGAGGAGCATGCTGATACGATACCATTATTTTTATTTACCGCAGAACCTGCTCAGTTAATTACGAAAAATCACCGTATTGAATCACCTGAAGATGTAAAAGGTTTACGTGTTCGATCTCCATCTCCGTTAGCTAATGATATTTTGGAAGCATTAGGAGCTGTACCTGTATCTATGCCAATGGGAGATGTTTATGAGTCACTAGAGCGAGGTGTTATCGATGGAGCGATGGTTCCTTTGGAAGCGCTTTATAATTATCGTCTACATGAAATAGCGGCTTATATCACAATTGGCAACTTCTCTGCAACTCCTTTCTTTTCGGTAATGAATAAGGAAGCATATTATCGTTTTACAGATTCGGAAAAACAGGTCATAAATGAAGCTACAGGAATAGAAGCGTCTATAGAAAGTGGAAGTGTTTTTGATGTAGACGGTCAGACAGGAAGGAAATTAGCAAAAGAAAATGGAGCAGAGGTAATTGATTTAACAGAGGAGCAATTAATTCCATGGAGAAAGGCATTGGACCCAATTGTTCAAGCATGGATAAATGACATGGAAAATAGGGGCTATCCCGGTCAACATATTTATGATCGAGCATTTCAATTAAAAGCGGAGCTAAAGAAGTAGAAAGAAGGTGATTAGATGGACAGCATAATGAAGCAATTAAGTAGAGTCATTCATTATATTGCTCAAGTCATTCTATTATTGATGGCGATCTTGATTACATTAGATGTACTCAGTAGATGGATTCTTAAAGCTCCTATCACGGGTACGGTCGACTTTACGGAGCTAGGTCTATCACTTGTCATCTTCTTAAGCCTAGCTTACACACATGTCAGAGAGGGACATATTACAATTGACTTTGTAATTGAGCGATTCTCAACTCGTATACAGTGGATATTTGAATCTGTCATTAATTTGTTAATCACGGGTTTAATGCTACTTGTAGCATGGAGTACCTGTGAATATGCAATTCGTCTCTTTTACGCTCATACGGTAACAGGTGATTTACGTATTCCACTTTTTCCGATCGCTATGTTAGCAGTTATAGGGACAATATTATTCGCGCTAACCGCATTTCTGCATGCTATTCATTATTTGCAAAAGGTGGTTCATTCAAATGAGTCCTGAAATAATCGGTTTTATTAGTATTATTGCATTGATTGTCTTGTTATTACTAAAGGTTCCCGTAGGTATTTCTCTTTTATTTGTAGGCTTGACAGGTACAACATTAATAAGAGGTTGGGATGTGGCATTTGCTCAGCTCGGTAGGACTCCATTTGACACGGCGAGTTCCTATTCGTTAAGTGTTATTCCATTATTTATTTTGATGGGCATGATTCTTTCATACACGGGATTGGGAAAGGATTTATACAAAGCTGTAGACAGTTGGGTTGGTCATCTTCGGGGAGGATTAGCAATGGCCACCATTGGTACTGCAGCCATTTTTTCTTCCATTTCTGGTTCACTTAATGCGACAACTGCAACCGTTTCTAAAATTTCACTTCCTGAAATGGAAAAATTTAAATATCAACCGAGTCTATCGACAGCTTGTGTAGCAGCAGGTGGTACACTTGGAATATTAATTCCGCCAAGTGTGATCTTAATTTTATATGGAATTCAAACAAGGGAAGCAATTGGGGCATTATTAATAGCAGGTATTATTCCTGGTGTCATTCAGGTCATTATCTTTATGATTATTATTGCAATTCTTGTTCGGCGTAATTCAACATTAGCACCTGCGAGATCTGAACAAGCAACAATTCGTGAGAAATTACTTACATTAAAAAATGTTTGGCCATTTTTAGGCTTATTCTTAATTAGTATTGGTGGAATCTACTTAGGTATTTTTACACCAACCGAAGCTGCGGGTGTAGGAGCAATGGGTGCAATTATTTTCGCTTTTTTATCTAGAAGACTTGACTGGAATAAACTAAAGCAATCATTTAATGAATCGTTACGGTTAACTGCCTATATCTTTTTAATACTTATCGGAGCTACATTATTTAGTCAGTTTCTCACAATTAGCAGACTACCTGTGAAGCTTACTTCCTTTGTGAGTGGGTTAGAACTTAACGCATATGTAATTCTGATCTTAATATTAATTGTATTATTTATATTAGGATGTTTTATCGAAGGCTTATCCTTAATCGTTTTAACGCTTCCAATTATTTATCCGATTATTATGGAACTTGGATTTGATGGTGTCTGGTTTGGAATTATTATGGTGATGGCAATCAATATAGGATCATTAACACCCCCGTTAGGAATTAGTATCTTTGTTATTAAAGGAGTCGCGACTAATATTCCAGTACAGACAATTTTCCGAGGAGCTGTGCCTATGATCATTGGGATGATCATTTGCATCGTATTGTTAATCGTATTTCCGCAAATAGTAACGATATTACCTAGCTTAATGAAATAAAATATATTAAAGATCTTCTAAAATGCAAAAGTATTGCTATACATATATCCCTTCGTTGAAAATAACCGATCATTGCTTACGGAAAATTAAAAGCTCTAAATTCTTCAGAAGTGGGCATTGCTTTATAGCCGAACTTCTGTGACTTATACAAATAGTAATGAACCTATTCAAGCTACATTTATAGTGAAAGAAAGAAGTATCTTTCATAATTAGTTTATGAATGGTAAACTAGAGCTGCAACTTAATTAAGAAATCTGTAAAAATACAGGAGAGGTTCGCAATTCCATCCCTCTATAAAAAACTAAGGAGACCAAAACAACACCCTTCTTAGTGTTGTTTTTTTGATGGGAAATGCTAGTTAACGAACACTCTTCTTTGTCGAGGAGGAGAAGCGTCGATGAACGACCAAAAAGCGATAGTTGTATTCAGTGGAGGCCAGGACAGTACTACTTGTTTGTTTTGGGCGCTGAGAAAGTTTGAACATGTAGAAGCAGTAACATTTCAATATGGTCAGCGCCATATCGAAGAATTACAAGTTGCGAGAAATATTTGTGAACACTTGGAAGTTACACATCATCTGTTGGATATGAGTTTGTTAAATCAGTTAGCACCAAATGCGTTAACTCGAAAAGATATCGAGATAACAGAAAATGAGGGAGAGCTACCATCTACCTTTGTCCCTGGAAGAAACCTTATGTTTTTATCGTTCGCAGCAATTTTAGCTAAGCAAATAGATGCCAAACATTTAGTAACTGGTGTCTGTGAAACGGATTTTAGTGGTTACCCAGATTGTCGGGATATTTTTATTAAATCACTGAATGTAACAATAAATTTAGCAATGGATGAACAATTTGTTTTGCATACACCGCTTATGTGGTTGGATAAAGCAGGGGTGTGGGAGTTAAGTGACCAGCTAGCGGCTTTTTCATTTGTGAAAAATAATACGTTGACCTGCTATAACGGAATCAAAGGCAGTGGATGTGGGGAATGTCCGGCATGTAAATTAAGAAAAAATGGGTTAGAAAAATATGAAGCTAATCGGAAGAGGGAGCAAGCAAAATGATACAACAAATCTATCCTGTTCCACATCATAACTATTCCTATGAAATTAACAAAGACTTTCATTTTGCAGCAGCACATTATATTCCACATCAAGACACTGGGAGATGTCAGTCCATGCACGGACATACATATTTTACAAATATTACGATTGTTGGTGAAACACTTAACCACACAGGATTTTTAGTTAATTTTAAAGAAATAAAGGATTTGATTCATAAACGCTTTGATCATGGTGTTATGAATGAAGATATTGCTTTTTCAAATGTGTGTCCTAATACCTTTCCAACAACAGAAATTGTTGCTCGGACGATTTATGAATTAGTACAGGAATATTTAGATGGTTTTTCGCATTCTCCGCGTTGTATCCAAGTGTATTTACGGGAAACGCCTTCTAGTTATTGTGTTTATCGTCCAAAGGAGAATATAGATGAAAATACCAGTAATTGAAATATTTGGACCGACCATTCAAGGGGAAGGAATGGTTATTGGAAGAAAGACCATGTTTATACGAACTGCTGGTTGCGATTATTCCTGTTCATGGTGTGATTCAACATTTACATGGGACGGATCAGAGAAACATCTCATTCAAATGATGGAAGCAGAGGAAATAATGCAAACCTTATATCAAAAGGGTGGAGATCAATTCGGCCATGTAACGATTTCAGGTGGCAACCCAGCGTTACTTAGCCAATTGAGTCGCTTGATTGATTTACTCCATCACGAACAAATAAAAGTTGCTATTGAGACACAGGGAAGTAGATGGCAATCGTGGTTTACTAAAATTGATGATCTAACGTTATCACCAAAGCCTCCTAGCTCAGGGATGAAAACCAATTATCAAACGTTAGATTTTATAATTGATTCGTTACAACATCGACAAAAAGGAGAATATAGCTTAAAAATTGTGATATTTGATGAGGGTGACTTAACATACGCTGAACAGATTCATAAAAGGTATCCTCAGGCTAAATTATTTCTTCAAGTAGGAAATGATGAAATTGGTATGGAAAGTTCAGATAAATTGATGGAGCACTTACTTCAGAAATACGAAGCGCTTATTGAACGTGTAATGACAAACAACATCTTAAAAGATGTGCGGGTGCTCCCTCAATTACATACCTTTCTCTGGGGGAATAAACGCGGTGTATAAGAACACGATGGAGATGAGATATATCTTATCCTAAAGCCTTCACTTTTAAAGAAAAATGATAGGGAAAAATTATAAATATGTAAAATATTTTTACAACCAAAAAGCCGAACTAGATTCAAATGAGAGCGGGTAAAACGTTTCGAATCTAGTTCGGCTTTCTCTTTGGCTAAATTCTTATCTCAAATTCTATATTGATGACTTATTGTCATTTTCGTTGACATTATGTCATCATGAAGATAAGCTAAATGAAGATACGCTTGGGAGGAATAAATTCATGGCAGCGGACAATTGCAATTTTCGGCATGGTCATTATTTTCATGATCAATTTCTATCAGTTAGCCCATTTAGTAAAATGTCAACAATGGATAAGGTTACTATGTTAACTATTTTGAATGGGAAGCGACAGGGAGCATCAATCATTTACTGGTGTTTAGGAGAATACATAAACTCTATTATCTATGAAAGGTAACTAAATTCATGAAGGACACTACGTTTAGCCGTATACGTTTTTTAATTATTATCTTAATCTGTTTATTTTTATTTAGTCTGGTGGCTGTGTATAGTGGGTCTGGTCAGTATGCAGTGGCAGATGAGTTTTACTTTGTAAAACGACAATTGTTTTGGTATATAGTTGGATTTCTTATGTTGATCATGGTTGCTTGGTTTGACTATGAATTACTAGAAAAATGGGCTTTTCCAATGTACCTTATTGGGGTTTTGATGTTAGTCTATGTCCAATTGTTCGGTACAGTAAAAAATGGTTCTCAGCGATGGATAGATTTGGGGATCTTTCAGTTACAACCCTCTGAGTTTATGAAACTATTTTTAATTCTTTATATTGCTGTTCTTTTAAAGAAGGCTGGTAGTAAACGTCTATCATTCATTGCTAGTATTCCAGTTGTATTAAAGGTTTCCATCGCAACGGTAATACCATTATTTTTCGTATTAATGCAACCAGATTTAGGTTCGGGCTTAATGATCGTAGCCTCTACATTGACGTTTTTATTTGTCTCCCATATTTCTACAGCTATGCTTTTATTGTTAACCGTTAGCTTAATTGCTTTAATTATTCTACTAATAACCTTATACTATTTGAATTTTGAGTTGTTTTCTCGTTTTTTTCAAGATCATCAATTATCTAGAATTTATGGTTGGTTGAATCCGAATGAATTTGCATCCGATTATGGTTATCAATTAAAGCAGGCTATCCTAGGTATTGGTTCTGGGCAATTAACAGGAAACGGGTTTAACCAGGGTGTGCAAGTCCAAAATGGGCAAATTCCAGAAGCGCACACTGATTTTATCTTTACGGTTATCGGTGAGGAATTTGGATTTATAGGTGCAAGTATATTGCTATTGTTGTATTTTCTACTAATTTACCAAATTATGATGACTTCATTTCATTCAGGTAGCTTGTTTGGTGTTTATCTTTGTATTGGTATTAGTGGGTTAATGGCATTTCAAATTTTCCAAAATATTGCTATGACAGTTGGTTTGATGCCAATAACGGGTATTGCACTTCCTTTTCTCAGCTATGGTGGTAGTGCTTTATTAACTAATTTAATTGCATTAGGAATAATAGCTAGTATCCGAATCAGATCTAATCGTCGCTATGTATTTGGAAAAAATGTATTGACACAAGGTGATTAAATGAAAGAAAAAATACAGCAAATGGATTATCTCTTATTAATAACTGTTCTTTTGTTATCGGCATTTGGTTTAGTAATGGTATATAGTGCTAGTTATCCGATTGGGTATGAAGTTTATCATAATAGTACTCATTTTTTTGTTAGACAGTTTCTTTGGGTGTTAATTGGTTTCTTATTCTTGATAGTCACCGTACTTATACCACTGCATCGGATAAATAGAATGGTTCCATTGCTAGTTATATCATCTATATTTTTTTTAGTTCTTGTATTAATTCCTGGTATTGGAATAGAAAGGAATTATGCACAAAGATGGATTTCAATAGGTAGATTTGTCTTTCAACCAACAGAAGCTATCAAAGTTTCAATGGTTATATATTTTGCCTATATATATGCGAGAAAACAATCGTATATTCACAAGTTTGGCAAAGGTGTTCTTCCACCTCTTCTGCTATTAGCAACTGTATTTATGCTTATCTTATTACAGCCAGATCTTGGAACAGCCTCTCTAATTCTATTTTCCTGTGGAATTATTGTATTCTGTTCTAGAGTTAGATTTATACATTTAGTCGCGCTAGGTACTATTGCGATCTTAGGTGTAAGTTATTTTGCATACACATCACCGTATCGGTTGCAACGCTTAACATCTTTTCAACAGCCATTTGAAACCGCTGCTACTGATGGGTATCAACTCATAAACTCCTATATCGCAATAGCAGCAGGAGGAATAACTGGTAATGGACTAGGGAATAGTGTTCAAAAATTAGGTTATCTACCTGAAGCTCACACGGATTTTATTATGGCAATTATAGTAGAAGAGCTCGGCATAGTAGGTTTAATTATAGTGCTAGCAGCTTATTTAATGATTTTCTATAGAGGCATTCATATAGCTTTTCAACAGAGACATATGTTTCCCAAATTATTAGCTCTGGGCTTGACATTTCAAATAATTATTCAAGCTATATTAAATCTTGGAGCAGTTTCTGGAATGTTACCAGTTACAGGGATTACGCTTCCTTTTATAAGTTATGGGGGTTCTTCTTTGCTGTTTATGCTAATTTCTGTTGGAATATTAATTAATATATCTACATTAAAATATGAAACCGTTAATACACGATGATTGTTTTTGTAGTTAGATTATATTATCATTTATGGTGTTGGTAATAATAAAGGAAACGATTGTGAAGAGAATCACTAATGTAACGAATACGATGGTTATAAAAATGACATTAGTTAGTAAAGGAGTAGAACATTGAAGATAGGTATAGACAAAATAGGGTTTTACACACCACATTTATATGTAGATATGAATAAATTAGCTGTGGCTAGAGACGTGGAGCCAGAAAAATTTACGATTGGAATTGGTCAGGAAAAGATGGCTGTTGCTCCAATTACACAAGATTCAGTGACAATGGCTGCTAATGCAGCTTGGAATATACTAGATGATAAAGATAAGGAAAACATCGATTTTATTATATTCGGTACAGAATCTGGAATTGATAATTCAAAAGCAGCAGGTGTGTATATTCACGAATTACTCGGATTAAACCAACATGCACGAACAATTGAGGTAAAGCAAGCCTGTTACGGAGCTACTGCTGGAATACAGTTAGCAAAAGGTCATATCGCCTTAAATCCAGATAGTAAGGTGTTAGTGTTGGCATCTGATATTGCTAGATATGGATTGAATACTGGTGGTGAGGCTACCCAGGGTGCAGGTGCAGTTGCAATAGTGGTTAGTGCTGATCCGGCGATTCTTGCGTTAGAGGACAAAAGCGCATATTTAACATCTGAAGTAATGGACTTTTGGCGCCCAGTATATTCGGATACAGCTATGGTAGATGGAAAGCTTTCTAATGAAAAATATATTTCTTTCTTCGAAGAAGTATGGGAAGATTATAAGAAAAAATCATTATTGACGTTAGCTGACTTTGCAGCCATTTGCTTCCATTTACCATATACAAAGATGGGTTTAAAAGCATTACGTACGATATATGAGGAAGGAACAACAGAAGATAAAGAACGTCTTTTAGAAAACCTGGAATACAGTAAGCTGTATAATAAGCATGTTGGTAATATTTATACCGGTTCTTTGTATTTAAGTTTCCTTTCACTGCTTGAGCAGAATAAAGGCTTAGAAGCAGGTTCGAGAATCGGATTGTTTAGTTATGGATCAGGAGCTGTTGGTGAATTCTTTACAGGGATAATACAGCCGAATTTTCGTGAACATTTACTAATAGATCAACATGATCATCTACTATCATCAAGAAAAGAGCTATCTGTTGAAGCATACGAAGAAGTTTTTAACAATACGTTACCGACAGATGGTTCTAGTTTAGAATTAGACATCACTGCCGACCCTGCCAATATCACTTTAGCTGGTATAAACAAGCATATTCGTCATTACGTAAACAAAACGAATCACAAGTGAATATAATGATAAATCGGATTACTATAAGAAATCAGAAGCTTGTAGAGAAACTTTTTTGTTTCTTTGCAAGCTTTTTTATAGTCTAGGAAATTACACTAGCGTTGCATAAAAAATAACTGTAGAAGTTAATGAATATATTTTTGATCTCAATCAATTTGAACGATTTTTCTGATATTGGTTATATTTTATTTATGAAAAAGACAATAGGGCTATTATTTTTTTATATTGCAAAGCGTTACATCAAACCCCTTATAAACCTTCTGTATCAAGGTTTTGCTTGTTTTCAAGAACGTAGGATAAAGTAAGTTAATGAATCTAATTGGGGTACATTTGGGGGAAGATAGGGAACAAACAATGTACGTGGGTAGATATTATATGAGAGAGGACTTGAACCTCTCTCTTCCTATTTATATATTCTGTTAGAGAATTAATTTCCCTGCATTTATTTTTCTTTAACGTTTTTCTAAATGGTCTTTTAATCCACTGTAAATAAAACTGATACGAGACCCAACTTAGCAAAATTTTTCAACCGCATTTATTGCGGTTTTTGTTGCAAAAAAACCTAAATGGAGTTATTCAAAATACTTTGGTTTTCTATAGTTAAAGCACCCGTTACTTTAAGTACGATATTTCACATAATTCAATTAAAAATGCTTACTCTTATAATCGTATAATGGGTTCAGTCAACATTTTGTGAATTCTGTACGCTAAGGAAAATATCAACTAAAAAGACCTCTATTAACTAGAAGTGGATTTGCTATTATATCAATTTTATATATTTTTTAGACCTTTTCTTTTCATTTGAAAAATCCTTATAGACTAAAACTGCAACAAAAATAAAACTTAGACTAACAATCCTGAAGATCATCTCTAAACTAATCCATTCAGCTAAGATTCCTAATATAAATGCGCTGACTCCAACACCAATGTCAAAACTGGAAAGAAAGGTTGCGTTGGCAGCGCCACTTTTTTCTTCACTTACCTTTTGAACAGTCCATGTTTGTAAACATGGCATAACAGTTCCATAACCTGCACCAAATAAAATCGCTGCAATAATAAGATAAAGATTATTTGTCGTATATGATAGCAACACAAGTGACAAAAAACCTAGAATTGCTGAAACAATGATGATAGACCAAGGTCCTTTTTTGTCATACCATTTTCCTGTAAAAGGACGTAGTAAAGTGGAGACAGTCGCATTGATAAGGAAAAATAGAAAAATATGATCTAGTCCCTTTTGTTTTCCAAAAAGAACCAAAAAAGTAATAATTGCTCCAAAACCAAGTGTTGTAATGACCGTCAGTAATGCTGGGAACCACACGTCTTTCTCGAAAATCGCTTCAAAAAATTGAAATGATTGTTTCTCATGTTTAACAGGAGTAGGTGAATATACAAAATAAAGCGCAATTACTGCCAAAAGACTGAGTACTACTGATGACCAAATTAAAATATTGAAAGAAAAAGAGTCATAGATAAGGATACCTACACTTGGTGCAATGATAGCCCCAACCGTTGTTGAAATAGAAAAATACCCTATCCCTTCTCCTAATCGTGTATTGGAAATTAAATCGACTACCATTGTACTATTGGCTGTGGTTGATACTCCCCACGCTGCGCCATGGAAAAGTCGTAACAATAGCAAAAGCCAAATAATATTAAGAAAAGGATATAGCATTGTAATAATCATTAAAGCGGCACTTGCAATAATGGCAAGACTTTTCCGTTGGTTATCAATTAAATAGTAGCCTATAAAAGGTCTGAATAGAACAGCGCCTAGTGTAAATAATGTTGTCATTAGACCTACTTGAATGGAAGATGCATTCATGCTTAACAAATAGGCTGGTAAAATAGGTAACAACATCTCAAACCCTATAAAAACTAAAAAGTTACTTATAAATAAGAATATAAATGATTTAGTAAAGATTTTTTGCTTTTTCATATTATTATCCCTCGCTTCTAATTATTATTCTAAATTAGAAGCGCTTGGAACACTGAAACATTTCTATATTGCCTAAGCCTTTTAAACAATTTTCTCACCCTTTCTAAACTTCTGGTTCCACACAAATTATTGCAACAGTTTTTTTCGTTATTTGGTAGTTCCTTATCTGGTCTTTTTACACTTTTTTATGAATTCATCCAACAAGAGGATGAATACACATATACAACACAATTCTTCTCTTGTATATGCAAAAAAGACACCATATAAAAACCGGCGTCTAGTTACTAATTAGTATTTAATCAAAATGCACAAACAATTTAACAGTTTCTACAGTTCTAAAATAAAAAGACAAAAAGCTTCCGGTATCTGGTTTCTATATGAAGTTTGCTTAAAAAAGGACAGACTGATCCCGTTAAAAGTATATCTCCTAGATGTAAATATGACTTTACTTCTGTTGCAATTCTTCTGAAAACAGTTTCCATGACTTTTTGCCTCCCTTTCTTAATATTAGAAAATAATTTTATTCATTTTAATATATATTGATAAAAAAAGCAAATCCATCTGAGGATACGTTATTGGCATTACAAATCATTTTCAATTATAATTAATCCTTCTTCCAATAACCTGCCAGCTTCATGTTACGTCTTTTTTTCGTTACTCTTGGTGAAAATTCTCAAACATTATTATAAGTTGTTTAGAAATTCTACCAGCTGAATTAATGTAATTTTGTGTTTTGATAGTTTATTATTAATTATCATAAATAAATTAATTTTCTAAAAAATACTTTACAACTTTCTTAAGTTAAAGGTATAATTCTTAGTAAGTTTTACTAGCTTCTGCATCACTAGGAAAATAAAAGGGGGCTTTATTATGAGGCTAAGAAGCTGGATATTATTCCTTGTATTTGGTCTATTAATCAGCGTAATTGTTGCCTGCTCCGGTGAGAGTGAGGATGCATCGACATCTGAAGGGGAAACAGATGAGGCAACAGCAGATACGAATGAAGAAAAAGAAGGAGAAAAGGTATTAAGTTTTATTAACCCCGAAGCAATCCCGTCAATGGACCCTTCACTTGCAACTGATGAATCATCTTTTATATATTTAGCAGCCACGACGGAGGGGCTTTATCGATTAGATGAGAATGCGCAACCCGTAGAAGGGATCGCAACTGACCATGAAGTAAGTGACGATGGACTTACCTGGACGTTTACTTTACGAGAGGATACAGTTTGGGAAAATGGAGACCCTGTTACTGCCCATGATTTTGTTTATTCATGGCAGCGGGCTGTTAATCCAGAAACCGGATCAGAATATGGTCCATATATGATGAATGGTGTCATAAAGAATGCAACTGCAATTAGTTCTGGAGACAAGCCTATTGAAGAGTTGGGTGTTAAAGCTGATGGAGATTATACACTAGTAGTAGAACTAGAGAATCCTACAGCATACTTTGAATCTTTAACAACATTCGGTACCTTTTTGCCATTAAACCAGAAGTTTGTTGAAGAGCAAGGTGATAATTTTGCTACTAGTTCCGATACACTTTTAGCTAATGGACCATATAAAATAGCGAATTGGAAAAGTACTAGTAGTTCTTGGGAGCTTGAAAAAAATGAAGATTATTGGGATGCCGATACTGTGAAAATGGATAAAATTAACTTTGAAGTGGTAAAAGATCCTCAAACGTCTGTTGATTTATATGAATCAGGAAAGATTGATCGTGTTGATCTAACTTCAGATTTAGTTGATCAATATAGTACAAATGATGATTATGTCATTACTCCTGATACATTCGTTTACTTCATTAAATTTAATCAAACGACAACGGATGCTACTGCAAATGTAAATATTCGAAAGGCAATCAGTAAAGCATTCAACAAACAAGCGCTTGTTGACGAAATTTTAAATAATGGATCCATTGTTGCTAATGGTCTGGTTCCAGCTGATTTCACGCCAATGCCTGAAACTGGTGAAGACTTCAGAGAAGTTAATGGAGACCTTGTGACGTATGATATTGAAGAAGCGAAGAAATTATGGGAAAAAGGTTTAGAAGAGATTGGTAAAGATTCTGTTGAACTTGAACTGTTAACAGACGATGATGAAACAACAAAGTTAATGGTTGAGTATATTGCTAATCAGCTTTCTACAAACTTACCAGGTCTTAACGTTACGTTAAAGCAAGTACCTAAAGAGCAGCGGCTTGATCTGGATACAAGCATGAATTATGAAATTCAAGTTTCTAGATGGGGTCCAGATTTCCTTGATCCATTCACGTATATGAATCTTTGGACAACAGATAGTGGCAATAATATGATGGGGTATTCTAATGAAGAATACGATAACTTAGTGAATGCAACTACTTCCTCCTTAGCTACAGATAATGTAGCTCGTTATGAGAACTTTTTAGAGGCTGAGAAAATCCTTTTTGAGGACGCAGCTATTGCGCCGATTTATCAGGCTTCGAGAGCACAGCTTGTTTCTCCGAAAGTAAAAGGTGTTTTTGTGAATCCGTTTGGAGCAACATATGAATACAAATGGGCTGATGTAGGATCCGCTGAATAATTTAATGTACATGTATTAGGAGAGTCTGGGACAAAACACAACTTTTTTACTCAAAATACGAATAATCATGTTATCAATATCAGTATCATCGCCGCACCGTGAAAATATACGCTCTTTCCGCGGGCACGGCTTCAGCTAACTTGGTAAAGAAAAACACGTTACCACGTGGATCTTCGGACTCGTGCTGTTCCCGCCGGAGTCTCGCTTATTTCAGGTGCTAAATGAATGACTTTAATCAAAAAACGAACGATAATTAATTTATGATGATTATCGTTCGTTTTTTACTGTTTCTTCATTTTTTTGTGATAAAGAATTTAAAATATAGAAGAATACCCCTCTCACCCATAGCATTTTCACTCAGCCCATACAGTATAACCGTTAAGTGACTAAGTTTGGAGTTCTAAATTGCCTTACCTTGTGCTGCGGTGCTTTTAAGCAGACCAATTATCGCTTCATTGAGCCTATTACATAATAGGATTTGATTCCTGTAAATGTTTAGCTAGTCAATTACTTGAATAATATAGTGTTAGGTTGACAAACTAAGCATAAATCGCTATTATTGTATTTAATTAATAATACTTTAATTAAATATAATTCATCAAAGGAAGTGTATAGTTGTGAAAAGAACAGCGGGAATTCACCATATTTCAGCAATTGTTGGCCATCCGCAGGAGAATGTAGATTTTTATGCAAGTATATTGGGGTTGCGACTTGTGAAGAAAACGATCAACTTTGATGATCCGGGTACGTATCATCTTTACTTTGGAAATAAAGAGGGAAAGCCAGGAACAATCATTACTTTTTTTCCATGGACCAATGCCTTTCCAGGTAAAATTGGTGATGGTCAAGTAGGTGTCACCTCGTATGCTATTCCACTGGGGGCGATGGATTTTTGGCAGGAACGATTTAGAGGTTTTGGCATCCAGTTCACAATGGAAAAGCGTTTTAGAGAAACGTATTTACGTTTTAAAGACCCCCATGGTCTACAATTAGAGCTTGTAGAGCGAGAAAACGGTGACCGGAATAATTGGACTTTTGGTAACATAACTCCTGAAGCGGCAATTAAAGGTTTTGCTGGAGTAACGTTATTTTCTTCGCAACCTGAAAAAACAGCGCAGGTACTAGAAGAAATAATGGGATTAGAGCGAATGGAAGAAGAAGAGGACCTTATTCGTTTTCGGTCTTTTGGGGATATTGGAAATATGATTGATTTAAAAACTACATCTGCTGGGCGTGGACAAATGGGAGTTGGAACAGTTCATCATATAGCTTGGCGTGCTGAAAATGATGCCGACCAATTAGATTGGCAAACATATGTTAGGGAGAGTGGTTATAGTGTAACAGCAGTTAAAGATCGAAATTATTTTAACGCAATATACTTTAAAGAACATGGTAATATATTATTTGAAATTGCTACAGACCCTCCTGGATTTTCCCATGATGAATCATTAGCGACGTTAGGGGCAGCATTAAAATTACCAGAGCAATATGAGATTTATCGTGGGAAATTAGAAAAAACATTATTTCCTATTAAAATTAGGGAATTGGATCAATAATAATAAATTTGGAGGGGGGTAGCGTAGGAGTGCTTTCTTTGAATCCAATACATTTAATTGGTAGTGTGGTACCGCGATCGATGGCATTTGAGACTGAAGACAGTACTATTCATGGAGCACCATCAGCTTTTTTAATATCGTATCGTAACATCCTCCAACCATTTCACAATCTTTTCAGCGCAAAGAGGATAGAATACAAAAGGATAATGTTAGAAATATTTTACAATCCAAAGCATTTGTAGTTCATATCGTAAATGAACAAATGTCAAGTAGACTAGAACATAGGGTGGTCATCTATCGGCAGGATTATGTGTTATCATGAAGATGGAGACAACTATAAGCAAGGGAGAATTAACCATACAGCATTAGGGGTAGTAGCATTAGGGGTAGTAAGTCGCTTTGCTGGTTCCATCACTAAGTTAGGTAATCGTTTTTCGATATCTGCCACAATAGAATGTAATTAAGTGAAGGTAGTCTTATAGAAACTGCTTTCGCTTTTCAATAATTTGAATATTGATAATTATGATAATTGTGATGTATGATACATAGTGGTGAAAAGCATAAAGGGCTAGAAGTAAAAAACGATGTTGGAGGGATAAGAATGATATTGAAATATGCTATCTATCAGATGGATATTGTCCCTGGTAACCCGTCCAAAAATCGAGCTAAAGTAAAAGAGTGGATGAAAAGAGAAGTAGCTAAAAATAAACCAGATGTTGTTGTGTTACCAGAAATGTGGACAACTGCTTATACACTACCATCATTAGATGAACAAGCAGATATAGGTGGTGAGCCAACAAAAGGTTTCTTACAAAACTTAGCGCTATCGCTAAATGTAAACATCATTGGGGGCTCAGTTGCAAATAAAGTGAATGATTGCTTCTATAATACGTCCTTCATTATTGATCGTAATGGAGTTGTTGTGTATCAATACAATAAGGTCCACTTAGTTCCTATGCTAGATGAGCATAAGTACTTAACAGGTGGTCAAAAGCCCCCAACAGTGTTTGAACTTGAAGGAGTAAAGATGGGTGTAATTATATGTTATGACTTGCGTTTTCCGGAGGTCATTCGTTCTTTAGCGCTTGAGGGAGTCGAAATTCTTCATGTCGTTGCAGAGTGGCCAGAGGCTAGGGCTGCTCATTGGAGAATCCTCCAATTGGCGAGAGCTATTGAAAATCAGATGTACGTTGTTTCTGCAAACAGAGTAGGAGAATATAATAATATTCTATTTTGTGGTAAGTCGATGGTAATCGATCCTTGGGGAGAAATAGTAGTGGAGGGTTCAAGGTATTCCGAGGACTCATTCTGCACACAAATTGATGCATCAACAGTTCCTCAAGTTAGAAAAGATATACCTGTTTTTGAAAGTAGAGTACCACACTTGTATAAAAAGTTGTTTTAGCACGGAAAATTAAAAGGGGAGGGTGGAAATGTTTCAAAAGATGAAAGATCCGTTGAAAAAATGGATGAATTCTAAGGTGATACAGGTGATTGGAAATATCGTTCTAATACTTATTGTACTCATGCTGTTTATAGTGGTTGGAACATTCGTTTACTTAGTAATCGCAGATCTATTATATAATGAATCTGCAATCAACGAAATTGTAAGTGATTACATATGATTTATTTTTTGTCTTAATAGATTATGTATGAATAGTAAAACAGATTAAGAAGCAAGCCTAGGTAAGGTTGAGTGTTGAATATTCCTGTATTAAGCAACAATAATTTT
Organism: Virgibacillus sp. AGTR; assembly: GCF_016919725.2. Taxonomy (GTDB): domain Bacteria; phylum Bacillota; class Bacilli; order Bacillales; family Amphibacillaceae; genus Virgibacillus; species Virgibacillus salarius. The sequence goes on along the minus strand of NZ_JAJERH010000001.1, from coordinate 158,063 downwards.
TGTCGTTACGTCCTATTCAATTTACTAAGGGGTGGAAAATACGAGTAAAAAATGAAAGGGTTTTCTGGAAATATGGATGCTGAAGTCGTGCCCGGAAAAATGAGTGTTTTCTTGATGAGCGATGATAGAGCCCGTTTTAAAAACGGAACTGTGTAGCTCTCTCACTTACACAGTCCCGTGTCTAGTCTATATTATCGTAAATTAGCTCGGACTTATTTATAATCGCTTTCTAAAAACGCTTTTAAAGCTTGCTTATTTTTTTCAAGATCGATGTTTAACACCGCTCCAGCATCTACATGTAAATTTGTATAAGAATTTTCGGTAGGGATGCGTAAGGTTTCTACTCCTTCGTTGGAATGTGTAAGTAAACCTTTACCTATCGAATATAAAATTTGTGTATTTACATTCGTATCTATATAAGCGTTGGTAGCTCCTAATATTTTTGGAAGTTTAACTAATTGATTGATCCTCAATGCTTGATCTTTTAATTTTGACAATACTTCTTGCTGACGCTCTACTCGACCGAAGTCATTTTGACTATCTTTTCGAAAGCGAACATAGCCTAATAATTGATCACCATGCAAAATTTGTTCGCCAGGATGCAGTGTCATGCCGATACCTTTAGACATTTCTTTTTCAATATTTACTTTTATCCCATCAGGTGCAACTAAATCTATAATTTTAGGAAAACCATTAAAATCGACGGTTGCATAGTAGTTAATATTAATATCAAAATTATGTTTAATGGTTTTTCTTAATAACTCTGGACCCCCGAAAGAGTAAGCTGCATTTAATTTTTGCATTCCATAACCAGGAATTTCAACGTATGTATCACGCATTAAGGATACAATTTTTATTTGATGTGTATGCTGGTTGTAATAACCAATCATCAATGTATCGGATCTACCTTTTTCTTCTCCTCGAGCATCGGTTCCTATTAAAAGTACTTTTATTTCTCCAAATTGTACTTCCTCTCCTTCAAATGGCTCAACAGTCGTATTGGCTACTCCTTTATTCATTGATAACCCCTGATTATATTGATATACACAGTAAATAATGATCATTGTAGTTAATAATGTTATCGATAAAATCAGTTTTCGATTTCGTTTCTTCCGTAATTTTTTTCTTTTAACTTGGTTATTGGCTGCTTTACCCAAATTTCTCACCTTCATCATCTGTATTGTACTAGTAAAACGTACTTATGCTTTCCTCTCTTGATAGTATAGTTGATATTACTAAAAGCTTCTTTTACAACTTACTCCCTTTATATGGAATTAAATATGATATAATTATTTTCCAATATACAGATGTGTTGATTTTTTGTCAACATTCTTTATAGATGGAGATGTCTTGGAGATAGAATGTAATTGAACTATATTAAGTGTTATTAAGAAATGGATTGTATTTTTGATAAATAACACATCATAATATGTTGACTTAAATACAACGTTTTTGACAAAATTATAATGAAGGTATAAAGTAAAAAAGAGTTTTATAGATGAGGAGTAGTGACAATGTCTCTAAATGAAAATGATACGTTAGGTTCTTTAGTAAAGGAACTCTTGCATAAAAAATCATTATCTATGCGTAAATTCAGTAAATTGACTTCCATCGATGTAGCGACGATATCGCGAATTGTTAATGGAAAGCGACGTGCTAACTTAAATCATTTACAAGTATTTGCTCAAGTATTGGACGTTCCGATTGTAAATTTGATGCGAGCTGCTGGTTATGAAATCGAAAAGAATGTAACTGATGATGCTAATGAAACGATACGACAAATGCAAAAAGTTATAGAAAAATCGGATATCCATCAAGAGGAATTTACCCTTGATTTGTTAGAGCAACGGTTATCTTCTTATCAACAATACTCTAGAACGGATGAAGGGGAAGAAATCATACGTAAGGAATTTAAAGAAAAAGTGAAAAAGGTAGCAGGTGTTGGACCATACATCCAACAGCTTCAGGATATATTTACGAAATTTACATTACGTAAGGGGAACGCAAAGGAACTAGCTGTAATGGGTGGTGTGTTAATCTATTTTATCTTAACGATGGACTTAGTGCCTGATTACCTATTTCCAATCGGCTTTATTGATGATGCGATTGCTGTTCAAACTGCAACCCAGCTTTTATCGCAAAAATAATAGGAGCGATGCATATAAAATGAAGCGTGTAGGTACTTTTTCAAATCATTTCAGGGTATTTATTTCTATTGTGTAAACCAAGTATTTTGGTATATGTTTGATTTTGAAGTCCTGGGGAAAAGAGCTTCCTTGAAATTGTCTGTTGAAGTATCTTCACAGCAGCCGATGACGATGCGTATACAGTAGTAAAATTAAATGAATCCAGCCAAATCGCTTTAAACCAAAGAAATTGAAAGAGCTGAATTAATGATAATAGAAAGTGAACAAAACACGGTGCTTGGAGTAGCAGAAATATAAAGTACGATTTGTATGTAATTTAGAGTATTCTATGATACTAGGTTAAACAGCAGTCGTTATATTATTGAAAAGACCTATATAAATGAAAGATTATATAAAGCGAAGATAGTTGATATTACTTGAACTATCTTCGCTTTTTCATGGATATAGGCTGTCTGTGATGTTGCTCTACTGTTTATTATTGCAAAATCATAATCTTACATTTTATGGTCTGTGAAACCTCTTACACAAACGTAATAATAGGGTTATAATTACGGTGTAAAGCGATGCAAAAATAAATCAGCTTTTTATTTTTGCAAAATTACTTTCTAGAAAGGTATTTCAAAATGGTATTAGATAAAAGGCGCGCGTACTTATTATCTATAGTTATGAAAGAATGTAAACCAATTCACACAAGAAGATTATCTGAATTATTGGGAGTTTCTCAGCGTACCATTTACTACGATTTAGACCAACTTAATAATTGGCTGACAGAGCAATGCTTAGAACCAATCCAAAATTGCTATGGAAAAGGAGTTTATTTAGTAGATAAGACTAGAAAAGAATTAATTTATCAAGGGATTATTGTGACGGATGACTATGCATATCAATTTTCAGAGCAAGAAAGAAAGTTACTCCTTACAATCAGGCTATTGACTGATAATGAGCCTTCTACTATGAGAGGCTTTATGGATATGACTAACATGAGTCGTAGTTCTGTAATAAAGGATATAAAGCATGTTAAAGCTTATTTGTCCAAGCATTATCTTCGTCTGCATTATACAAGACCAATCGGCTATCAAGTTGACGGTTCGGAAGAGCAGAAAAGGAGACTAGTTGCTCATATTTTATCCTATACATTATTACAGAAAGAATCAGATATATTTCAGAAAAAAATCTATCAAATTCTCAATCCGTTTTCTAAGCTGTACCATCAAGCTGACCATGCTAGGGAAGCTATTCTAGCTATCATTCATGAAGCGGAATGCGAACTTGGTTTAACGTTAACAGATGAAATGGTAGAAATGCTGTTAATACAGTTATTGGTAGTAGTGAAGCGAGTAAAGGCAGAACAAATTGTAGCAATTGATATAGAAGAAAAGAATGTATTACGTCAATCTGTATACTTTCACGCAGCTCAGTTCATATCTAATAGATTAACTACTAAATATCAACTGGAAATCCCAGATGATGAAATATGTTTTTTAACAATGAGCTTACTAGGCTTAAAGGTCCATCATGATGATTTTCGAAATTATACAGAACGAGAATTACGTGGTCTTCAACGTGTGGTTCATCGTATGGTATCAGAATTCCAAAATAATGCATGTGTCATTTTTGATGATCGAGATGGTCTAGAGAGGAATCTTATTTCACATATTAAACCAACATATTATCGTTTGAAGTATGACGTAAAATATTCCAATCATTTAACAGAGAGCATTCGAAAAAATTATGAAGAAATTTACCATTTTACAAAGCAAGTTATCGTTCATTTGGAGTACTATGTCGGCAAACAGATACCAGAGGATGAGATTGCATATATTTCTTTACATTTTGGCGGATGGTTAAAGAAAGAAAAAAAACAGGTGAATGTAAATTATCGGGCTATTATTGTATGTGAAAATGGGATAGGGACATCAAATATGCTAAAAACCCAACTGGAAAGCTTAATCGTTGGACTTGATGTAGTTGCTGTTCAATCCATCCGTGAATTTAATCAGCAACACCATCAGGTAGATGTTATTTTTTCAACGAATTATCTTAAAGAGAAGGATATCCCAGTTATTCATGTAGCACCGATTTTATCCAATCATGATAAGGAACGTATTTTAATGCAAGTGAATGATATGTTTAACATAGAAACCGTAACTCATGATGAAACGAATGCATTTATGGAGATAATTGCGAGGTTCGCTTCGATTAGAGATCCAATTGGCTTACAAGAGACTTTAAAAAAAATGCTGCAGGATCGAACTCATCATGTAAAGGAGATACGAAAACCAATGCTTAATGAGTTGTTAACAGAGAAAACGATACAGTTCAGAGATCATGTGTCTAATTGGCAAGAGGCTATTAAAGTAGCAGCAGAGCCTTTAGTTTTGCAAAGAGCAATTAAACCAACTTATGTTAAGGAGATGATCGATAATGTGAAGGAGATGGGCCCATACATCGTATTAGCACCAAACATAGCTCTGCCACATGCAAGACCAGAAACTGGAGTAGAGAGATTAGGTATGAGCTTTTTGCGATTAAAGGAACCAGTATATTTTTCAGCAAAGGAAAAGCACCGTGCACAGTTAATCATTGTGCTAGCAGCTATTGATAATGAAACTCATTTAACTGCGCTTTCTCAATTGACAGACCTTCTGTCGGTAGAAGAAAATGTACAGCAGTTAATTGCATCAGAAAATATACAAGATGTACAGAATATCATTAACCAAATTAATCTTATTTAGGAGGAAATAACATGAAAAAAATACTAGTTGTTTGTGGAAATGGGTTAGGAAGTAGCATGATTGTTGAAATGAACGTGAAAGCAATCTTGAAGGAGCTTGGTAAAGAGGCTGATGTATCTCATACAGATTTAGCTACAGCAAAATCTGAACAAGCCGATGTGTTCTTAGGGTCAGAAGATATTGTTAATAGTTTAGAGGATGGTAAGAAAAATGTTATTAAGCTTAAAAATCTAATGGATAAAGGAGAACTTCGAGACGCGATTGAGCAAAACATCTAACTTTACTATACATTTAAAGAAGGGGGAGACGTATAAATGATTGATTTAATAATGAATGATGTGCTAGGAACACCAGCAATCCTTGTTGGGTTATTTGCCTTAATCGGATTAATAGCTCAAAGAAAGAATGTTGCCGAAGTGGTTTCTGGAACACTCAAAACAATTATGGGCTTTGTGATTTTAGATGCAGGAGCAAATGTTATTGTATTGGCACTTGGGCAATTTTCTAGTATGTTTAATGAAGCTTTTAGCGTAGACGGTGTTATTCCAAATAATGAAGCAATAGTGGCGGTTGCTCAGCAAAGTTTTGGAACGGAAACGGCAATGATTATGTTGTTTGGTATGGTAGTAAATATTATATTAGCACGACTTACACCATATAAATACATCTTTTTAACTGGACATCATACGATGTTTATGGCATGTATGATTGGTGTAATCCTAACAACAGGTGGACTTACAGGTGTAATCCTAATTGTGGTGGGATCAATTATATTAGGTTCATTGATGGTTCTTTCACCAGCTATGCTGCAGCCATTCACACGTAAAATTACTGGTTCAGATGATTTTGCGATAGGTCATTTTGGATCAATGGGTTACGTTGTATCTGCGTTAGTTGGTAAATTAATTGGGAAAAATTCGAAATCAACAGAAGAATTAAAGGTGCCTAAGTCTCTTGGATTCCTTCGTGATACTTCCGTTTCTGTATCATTAACGATGGTGATTTTGTTCTTTATCGTAGCTGCTTGTGCTGGTCCTACATTTATTGAATCGGAATTAAGTAACGGACAAAACTTTCTAGTATTTGCTTTCTTACAGGGGTTAACATTTGCTGCAGGTGTATATATTATTTTAGCTGGTGTTCGAATGCTTTTAGGAGAAATAGTACCGGCCTTTAAGGGAGTGGCAGATAAATTTGTTCCTAATGCCAAACCGGCTTTAGATTGTCCTGCTATCTTTCCTTTCGCTGGAAACGCTGTTATTATCGGTTTTTTATTTAGTTTTATTGCAGGATTAATGAGTATGCTTCTTCTTCCTTTATTTGATTTGAAAGTAATTGTTCCAGGATTGGTACCACATTTCTTTACTGGGGCAGCCGCTGGGGTGTTTGGAAATGCTACTGGTGGACGTAGAGGTGCTGTTATTGGAGCAATGGCTAACGGGTTTATTATTAGCTTCCTTCCAGCATTATTACTCCCTGTATTAGGAACACTTGGATTTGAGGGTACGACATTCGGTGATGCTGATTTTGGCATAGTTGGGATCATACTAGGGAATTTGATTCAGTTTATTCAATCTAATCTATTATTTATCATCGTTATTTTTGTAGGCTTAGTCGTAATTTACGCCGTCGGCTGGAAGACGGTAAAGAATGTAGAGAAGAAAGACGTGGCATGATTATTTATACTACCTGGTATTTGAATCTTTGGAATGCCAGGTTTTTATTTCTATAGATTAGATCATGCTGATAATGAAGTAATTGGCTTGCTTATTATGTATGAAATAATACTTAGGAATTTAAGTAACCATAGCATAGAAAGTGTTGAGAACTGGGTAATAAATAACGAAATATGTTTTTGGATAACTACGTATTATTGAGTGCTGAGGGTGAAAAGTATGTCGATAGTTCTGAGGAGTTTCTAAACCATAAGAAAATAATAAATTTATTTACGGGGGATATGTAAATAAAAATATGATACGATGATTGTCTTTAGGGGTTATAATTTAACATTAGCATACTATTAACAAAAGGAAAGGATAAGCATACTTTTTAAATTTGAAGCCTTCGCTAATGATATGAATTCAAAAATCTTCGTGCTGCCTTTGTTTTTGAACAGTTCCTTTGTAAAAATTATAATAGCTTTGACTGTTTAGGTCTGATACTATTTCCTAGCACATAGATTAATAAAATCTCACGTTTATAAAAACGAGAGAGAAAGTAGTATCATGGGATTAATTGAGTCTATAATTAAAATATTGTTAGTGAACTTGATTCTAAGTGGTGATAATGCTGTTGTAATAACGTTGGCAAGCAGACGTCTTTCCGATCATTTAAAAAAGGTTGCCGTGATATGGGAGATTTTAAGAGCAATTGTCCGAATGCTCTTTGTTTTTATCGTTCTATATCTCTTAAAATTACCTTTCATTCATTTGATTGGTGGCATTCTTTTACTCATAGTAGCCTATAAGCTACTAGAGGACAAACAGGGGGAGTAAATTATAAGAATAGGAAGTTCCATGTGGGAATCTATTGTACTTATAATTGTTGCTGATTTAATCATGAGCTTAGATAATGTATTGGCAATTGTAGCTATTTCTAATATGGTGATATATTTCTTATCATGATTGGCATCATTGTCAGTAATTCCACTCATTATTATAGCCAGTCAATGTAGGATGGAATTAATGGAGGCGGTTACCAATCATTATGTATGGGAGAGCGGCTCTATTTACATATACAGCAGGAGAATGCTCCAGAGAGAGACTCTTGTGCAAAACATTTTGAAAGCGTTATCTTTATCGGAAGCGTACTTACGCTTAATTATTATTTTAATTGTTCTTAGTATAGGAGAGTACCGAAGAAGTAAGTAAAAAAGAGTTAGTGTTTTAGGAGGTGTCTCCAAAGACAAAACATGAAGGGTGAACGATAAAATTATCCTCCCAGATAAATTAACTGTAGTTGGCTATCATAAAGAATTAAAAAACATCATCCATTAGTAATGAGTCAATGGGCGATAAATGCTTTTGTTCCGAATATGCGCAGATGCACATACTCCGTCCTCAGTGAAGTTACCTAAATCAGGTGAGTGGCCAGTCTTCAATGCAGATGGTGAATTATTTAATTAGCTGGTTTATGAATTTAGCAAATAGTATTTTAGTGGATGCATATCTTTTGAGCAGAAATTAATTATGGACTGAATGGATTAAGAAGGTTGTAGCTTGAAAGGGAGTTGCTTTTCTTGCATACATAGAAAATTAAACATAGTAGATAATCATAGCCGTAAGACAAATAGCAACTTTGGCAAGAAACCTCATTTGGATCCCTCCATACATGTATTATCTATAGCTTTAATTCAAGTATAAAGCAGCATTTTTAAGTATGTATGAAATGATGGTAAACAATGTGTAAAAAATGGATGAAAAATACACGTATTCATGAACATTTATCCCACATATAACTGGCAGTAAAACCCTCACTGATTGAATTTTCACTTTCATTCATTTTTTCTGAGCTTGTATAAATATATCCTTAAGGAGAGGTTGTGAATGAAATTAGTAGTCATCGTAGGTGTTCTTGTTTTTATTGGTCTTTTATTTGGAGGTTTCTTAGCATCGATTATGAAAATTATTTTTAACAAACAGACTGCAAATCTCTATCTGTTTGCTTCTGGTATACTTATAGGAATTGTAGTTTTCATGTTAGTTCCTGAGGCTATGGGTCATTATAATCGTTTAGGATTAATAATTGGAATTCTAGGTGGCGTATCCTTTATGTTATTTCTTGAAACCAATGTATTAAAATCTGTTAATAGTGACCAGCTGAGACCACGGATGATTTTAAGTTCGTTTTTTTTAATCATAGGAATTGTATTTCATAATCTGCCAGTTGGACTGATGGTAGGTATGGAATTAGATAGTGCTACCTGGTTGTTAGATGGAACACTATTAGGGCCATTTGTGATTCACCAGATACCTGAAGGAATGGCTTTATTTGTGTCTTTTTTAGCTTGGACAGATACGCTTTCTCCCTTTCTGATTACTGCGTTTTCGTTAGCATTTTTTATGATTTTATTTATAGCAATAGGACATTTTGTAATGGATTTTACATTCAAAACAAAATCTGTTTGCATGGGAATCGCGATAGGCACACTAGGATATGCTAGCATTCATGGTATTCATTATCGCAGGGGCAGTTTTTCAACATCTTATATTCATCTCCTATTAGGGGTACTGTTTATTCTCATTTATACCGTTTTGATTAAAAGTCATTAATGGACATTGGAAAATAAACATACTATTAAATCAATATAGTAGTTTCTACCCGAAAGTTTGGTAATTGTCCCTAGATCATCCAAATTTCTGTTTCTTGTTAATTACTGATAGAAAAGGTTGTTTGCCTATTTAGTAACCGCAGTGTAAGATGGATCTAGCAGAAATGACACACAGTATGTCCCGAGTTGGTAAGTGCATTGATAACGGACCAATGGAATTGTTTTGGAGAACTCAGAAATGTGAGAAGTATTATCTACATAGGTAAGGAACGTTTAAAGAGCTTTCAAAAGCAATTGATGATTATATCGAATGATAGATATCAAGTAAATGAAACGGCCTTAGTCCCTGTTGATAGAGCTAAAGCCGCTTAAATCCATTTTTATTATTAATTATTTCCACTGTTTACTTGACAGGGCGCAGTTCAGATATTGCCCACTAATCTTCGTATGTGTTGAAAGAAACAATCAACAACCAAGGTTAAGCTTATACAAGCCCTAAACCTCTAACGATTTGTGCAATTGTAAACGTTACTGTAATAGCAATTGCGGTTGGCAGCGCAAAAGCAGCAAATGTCCATTTAGGACTTTTAGTTTCTTTCCATATATTTAACATTGTTGTACCACAAGGATAATGTAAAAGGGAAAATAGCATCATGTTTAATGCGGTTAACCAAGTCCATCCATGATCAAGGAAAATTTGCTTTAGATCATTAAGATTATCTACTTCAATCATAGAACCTGTTGAAAGGTATCCCATCAATAAAATTGGTAGGACAATTTCATTTGCAGGAAATCCGAGTATAAAAGCCATTAAAATAAATCCATCTAAACCAATGGCTTGTGCGAATGGATCGAAAAAGCCAGCAACATGCTCAAGTATACTTAAATCAGCAATAAATATATTTGCTAAAATCCAAGTAATAACTGAAGCTGGTGCCGCAACAATAACAGCCCGTTTTAAAACAAACCAAGATTTATCTAAAGTAGCTCGGACAATCGTGTTCCATATTTTGGGTTTACGGTATGGAGGCAGCTCCAATGTATAGTGGGAGGGGACGCCCCTTAGTAATGTTTTTGAAAGAGCCCATGATACAAATAGTGTCATGATTACACCGAATAATACAATTCCTACAACGACAGCAGCTGATATGAATGTATTCATTCCCCCAGAAAAGCCTGCAGCCATGAATAAACCTGCGAGCAATATTAATAATGGCCAGCGCCCATTACATGGAACAAAATTATTTGTTAAAATGGCCAGCATTCGCTCTCTTGGAGATTCGACAATACGTGAAGACATTACTGCAGCTGCGTTACAGCCAAACCCCATAGCCATCGTTAACGATTGTTTGCCATGTGCACCTGATTTTTTAAAAAAGCGATCTAAATTGAAGGCAACCCTTGGTAAATAACCAAAGTTCTCCAATAGGGCAAACATTGGAAAGAAGATTGCCATTGGTGGGAGCATTACACTAACCACCCATGATGTTCCACGATAAAATCCCTCTATTAGGATACCGTATAGCCAGTCTGGTGCTTGCAACCACTGAAATAATGCCGTTAACCAATCTTCCACAGTGGCAAAGGCTTCCGCAATGACGACACCAGGATAATTTGCACCAGCTATAGTTAAATAAATTACAACACCAAGCATAAGTAGCATAATCGGAAATCCGAAAGCCTTTGACGTGAGAATTTTGTCTAAATTTTCATCTAACCATGAGACTTTTTTATTCGAATATGCTACTGATTTGTTAGTTAGATCCTGAGAAGATGTATATATACGTGAAACAATGTGATCTCGTAAGTCATCTGATTGCATATTTTCTTGTTCATTAAAGAGATTATCTAACTGGTGTAGCTTCTGTTCAACATTATGCTCCATGACAACAATCCCCCTTTACTAATTGTTGCTGAGAATGGACGAAGTTAGGGTCTCGAATATAAGCTTTTAGTGCCTCAAGCAGTTGCTTATCTCCATCCAATAATCGAAGGGATAGCCATCTGGAAGGTAATGAGTCACCAAAAATAGCTTGTATTTTAGGCTGTAATTCATGTATTTTTTGTTCCACCTCGTCTGCGTACTGAACTTGAAACGGATGTGTCTGTATTTTGCCATCAATCATTTGGTCGATCGTTTTAAGTAATTGAATAATACCAATTTTTTCTCGGGCTGATATTAAAATAACCGGAATTCCCAATTGGCGAGATAGCTCTTCCTTATCTATGTGTATTCCTTTTCTTCTTGCTTCATCAATTAAATTGATGCAAAGAATAGCATTGCTGGTCATTTCAAAAACTTGTAATGCTAAATTTAGATTTCGGTCTAATGAAGTTGCATCTACGACAACTAAGGTTATATCTGGCTTTTCAAAAATAATAAAATCTCTTGCGACTTCTTCATCCGCAGAGTTGGAATAAAGGGAATAGGTTCCAGGTAAATCAATAACCTGATAGATATGATTATCCGTTTTAAGTTCTCCTTCCGCACGTACGACTGTTTTACCTGGCCAATTTCCAGTGTGCTGTTTCAATCCAGTTAATAAATTGAACAATGTACTTTTTCCGGTATTCGGGTTACCTGCTAAGGCAATCGTGTGACTCATTTATATCACCTCGCGATTCATTTTTTTTGCATAAATAAGTGAGCTTTCTTCTTTACGCAAAGCGATTGTTGTATGAAACACTTTAAACGCTACAGGGTCACCTAATGGACTTTTTTGTACTACTTCTATAGTCACTCCAGGTACAAAACCTAAATCTAGTAGTCTTCTTCGCATTACATTTTTTAGTTTAATAGATGTAATCTGTAGTTGATCTCCAACTTGATATTGGTAAATTGGCTTACCCTCTATCAATTTTGTCATCTCCTTTTGGTCGTTGTATAAACAGTTGGATTAGGGCAACTTATGAGTACATATAGGTATAAATATGTACGTTAACTTAGAATGTGCCTGTTTTTCTTCATTGAATATATTATGATTATAAACCAAAATTTTTACCGTGTACAACAATGGATCTTGAAAAACATATTTCTGCTTGGCTAATTAGCTTTGGTACTATACTCCTGTTTTTGTCACTTCAGCAATATGTTTAATAGGTCTTAAAAGGGCAAATTAGTACTAGACTTTATTATCAGATTTTTGTTATTATATTGAAATATTATTTAAATAAGGGGGGAGTCCACTTGAAGCTATTAGAAAAAATTAGTACAGTTGCAGGCAACACATTTGCCATCTGGGTTATTCTATTTGGGACTCTAAGTTTTATATTTCCAAGTGGTTTTTCTTGGATAGTTTCATTCATTCCGCTACTTCTAGTAATCATCATGTTTGGTATGGGGTTAACACTTTCCACGGCTGATTTTAAAGGTGTCGTTCAAGCACCAAAAAGTGTCATGCTTGCAGTATTAGCACAATATACCATCATGCCTTTATTGGCTTATGGCTTGGCCATCCTTTTTCAACTTCCATCAGAAGTAGCAGTCGGTGTTATTTTAGTTGGTTGCTGCCCAGGTGGCACAGCATCCAATGTTATGACGTTTCTAGCAAAAGGTAACACCGCACTATCTGTTTCCGTAACAGCAGTATCTACAGTGCTTGCCCCAGTTTTAACTCCAACAATGACTTGGCTATTGGCAAGTGAATGGCTGCCGATTTCGGCTGGTAGTATGTTTTTGACCATTGTAAAGATCGTTTTAATACCAATTATTCTAGGCATTGTTATTCGTATGGTATTTCGAAGACGAGTTGAACAAAGCATAAAAGTTTTACCGCTCGTTTCAGTTATTGGCATTGTTGCAGTTGCAGGTGCTGTTGTATCTGTGAATACAGAAAATATTACTTCATCAGCATTTACTGTCTTTTCAGTTGTAATTTTGCATAATGGATTAGGATTACTACTTGGATTTCTGCTAGCAAAAGTTGTAAAACTTGATATCAAAGATCAAAAGGCGGTGGCAATTGAAGTGGGTATGCAAAATTCTGGACTTGGTTCAACATTGGCACTTGCTTATTTTTCACCGATCGCGGCGGTTCCGAGTGCCTTGTTTAGTGTTTGGCATAATATTTCGGGACCTATTCTAGCAACCATTTGGGCAAAGCAAAGTGAAAATATTGATCCACCACAAGATAATGAAGAAAAATTAGCATAAATATGAAAGGAGAATGTCCTTACATTCAAAACACCATCTTAACAAAATGTTATGTTAAAATGGTGTTTTTTCTGTCAGTCATTAATATCAATGAATCGTCTACTTGAATTCTTCTTAGGAATGGTTATTTGTAATATTCCATTGTTTAAGTCAGCCTTTGTTTCTTTTTCCGATATGGTGAATGGAATCGTAATTGTTCGTTCCGCACGTTGGCCGCGGTAGCTTCTTTCCTGCTCATTGGATGAAAATTCTTCCACTGCAATACGTAATTGATTTCCGATAATCTCTAATTGGATTTGGTCACGTTTATATCCAGGTAATTCTGCTTCAACAATTACATTTGACTTTGTTTCATAGGTATGGACGTTTAAAGGGCGTTTTACCAATGAATTGAAATTCTTTGCAGATTCATTAAAGAATGTATCCATTTGTTCCATTAAGCCATGAAAGGGATTCCGTTCAACTCGCTTTAAACGATTATCGTTATTATCCACAAATAATCACCTCTTTGCTTAAATCTACACTAATAACCTATGCTTTAATGGAATAATAGTAGTGGGCGCAAGTGTAATTAGAAGCGCTATTAATAAGATAGGATAAAAATTTTAAAAACAAAGAATGATAACCAACTAGAAATAACGGTTCGTGCAACGAAGCTGCTCCTGAAAGATACTTTGCTTTTCCTCTGCTGGCTTGTTAGCAGCCTTATGCTAATGTACAGAGGGTTTTATGTTTTCCGTCCGAAACCTTTTCTTCCGTAATCGTTTATCTACGCATCTGAAGATAAAGAGTACGTTGTCCGTCTTTTAAGTAGAGCGTTTTTAGATATAAACGCCACATAAATTTCTATATTCCTTGAAAATCAAAAAAATTTTGTCGAAATTCGTCGTATATGAGCGGGAATTGAAATCATGTATCGATAATAAAGGAACCGTTTTCTTTGCTGATAAATCAATAATTGGGCTAGTTAATTCGAAAAAATTAATTAACTTATACTATTAAAACTGTAATAAATTGTCTGAAAAAACAGTATAGACAAAAATTTAAGCTGGTGATATAGTAATAAAAATTCATTTTGAGGAGGGGTTCTCTTGTTAAGTAATCCACTTATTGCTACTGCACTTATTTTTGCGTTAATTGCCCTAGGAGAATGGCTCTCCATTATTTCTAGAGCTCGGATTCCCATGCTCCTAACAGCCATGGTTGGATTCCTAGTTTGTGTCTGGACAGGAATATTTCCTGAAGACATTTTAGAAAAATCACAATTTGCTGCTTTAGGAGCTATTTTAGTAGGACCAGCTATTTTGCATATGGGGACGATGATCCCACTATCTTTGTTAAGAAGCCAAGTAAAAGCTGTATTGATTGCACTTGGTGGAGTTATTGTATCAGGAATTATTATTCTTGTTATTGTTTCGCTCATGTTTGATTATGGCACGGCTGTTGCTGGAGTTGGACCTCTAAGCGGTGGAATTATTGCTCTCCTCATTACTTCTGAAGAACTTGCATCGATTGGAAGATCAAGCTTAGTTGTTATTCCTGCTTTAATCGTAGCTTTTCAAGGTTTGTTCGGGATGCCTCTTGCACTAAATTTTATGCGCAAGTATGCAGTGAAAATACAAAACCAACTGGATAATGGAACCTTTGTGCCTATGGCAAATGAAGTTGCTGCAACCAAAGAGAAAACAAAAGCTAGTCCACTAAGAGAAAGTGCGGTTCTTAAGTTATTTTATATATTTATCGGTGCAGCTATTGGTACTACGTTAGGTGAAGTAACTCCTATTCATGCTACATTATGGTGTTTGGCGATTGGAATTGCAGGACTTAAAATTGGGATTTTTGAAACGAAGACATTAGAAAAAGCAAATTCATTCACCATTACGATGATTGCGATTGTCTTTGTAGTAATTGGTACAATGGCAGATGTAACACCACAAGAAGTACTAGCCAATTTACCAAGCATTCTATTAATTCTAATTTTGGGAACATTTGGTATTGCGCTGGGTGGGTTTATTGTTTCTAAGCTAGTCAAATGGGATCCATTAAAAGGAATGCCAGTAGCATTAACTGCATTGTTTGGCTTTCCAGGTGACTATCTCCTATGTGAAGAAGTTAGTCGAAGTGCTGCACGAAATGAAGAAGAAGAGAAAATTATCTTTAATGAATTACTAGCTCCAATGCTTATTGGCGGATTCACTACTGTTACTGTTGCATCTGTTGTTATTGCTGGGTTTTTGGTTCAAACACTATAAGGAGGAAGATTAAATGAGTAAAATAATTATTGAAAATGGCTCTGTAATTGACGGTACAGGAAAAGAACCATTAAAAAATTCAATTGTGGTTATTGAAGATCAGAAAATCACCTATGTAGGTAAACAAGAAGGGTATGCGAAATCCGGAGAAGAAGCTGTAATAGATGCTCAAGGAGGCACTATTTTACCTGGATTAATTGATTCTCATGTGCATATGATGATGGAATTTTCGCCAATTGCTGATAGGCTTGCAACACCATTCTCATTTATGTATTATCAAGCAGCTAAGTATTTAAAGACTACGTTACATGCAGGTATTACTTCAGTTCGGGACGCATTGGGGACTGATCTAGGAGTGAAAAAGGCCATTGAAGAAGGGCTTATTTCTGGACCAAGATTACAATTAAGTATTAACGCCTTAACAATTACTGGTGGACATGGAGATGGTTATACAGTTTCCGGAAATGTAGTTGATCTTTTACCTTCTAATTATCCTGGAATGCCAAGTGGAAAGTGTGATGGGGTGGAAGAGGTTCGTAAAAAGACAAGAGAAATGCTACGTGCAGGAGCTGAAGTTATTAAAGTTCATGCAACTGGTGGAGTATTGAGTGCCACAGATCACCCAGAATTTACTCAATTCTCATTAAATGAACTTAAAGCGATCGTAAAGGAAGGACGTTTTCGGAAAAACGTAAAAGTTATGGCACATGCACAAGGTGCTGAAGGGATTAAAAATGCTGTTAAAGCAGGAATTCATTCCATTGAGCATGGAATATTTTTAGATGATGAAGCCATTGAAATGATGCTTGAAAATGGTACGTTTTTAGTACCAACCTTGCTTGCGCCAGTTGCCGTTCTGGAAACAGCAAAGGAAACAGGCATGCCTGATACAGCCGTGCAAAAATCGAAAGAGGTAATTGAACAGCATAAAGCAAGTATTGCTAAAGCACATCAAGCTGGTGTGAAAATAGCAATGGGTACGGATGCTGGCGTAATGAAGCATGGGACGAATCTTCGAGAATTAGGGCTTATGGTAGACGTTGGAATGAGCCCTATGGAAGCTATTGTTGCTTCGACGAAAACGGCTGCTGAATGTTTAGGATGGGAAGAAAAAGTAGGAACAATTGAAACAGGAAAGTTAGCAGATGTTATTGTTGTAAAGGGGAATCCATTGGAGGATATTTACTCACTTGCAACGAATGAAACTGTACAAGTTGTTATTAAAAATGGGGAGATAGAGAAAAATATGCTAATAAAAGAAACGATAGCGTCGAATTAGTATTTAATAGAAGTGCTATTCCCTTAATAAATAGGGTTATGGTACTTCTTTTATTTATTGTTAAAAAACAGAAATAATTGAATGCTTGTAACATACCAATATGGTCGAGGATTCTTAATGATATATCTGCTAAATGGGCTCATTCCTATATTTTCGACGCTTTTTGGCGAATTTGAAGTTTTTTTGGAATTGCAACTAATTGAATTGGTATAACCATCGTATTTTTTAGAATTTTTGGGCGCTATTCTTAAAGGATTGCCCTTTATTTAACTGTCACCGTAACTCAGCAAGTTTAATCAAGCTATATAAGGTTTAAAGGCTTTTGACGCTTCCCCCTAATTATTTATAAGCTTATATAGTAGATTATTTACCAAAGTCTGGGAGGTGGAAGCATCCAAAGAACCATTAGCACGATTACAAAAACACGTGAAATTGATCAGGAACTTGAGTTTCGTATGCCTACAAAAGATGATGGGGCAGCTGTGTGGGAACTAATCCATGAAATTGGTAACCTTGACCTTAACTCTTCTTATAGCTATATCCTATGGTGTGATATGTTCTCAGAATCATCCATTGTTGTGAAAAGTGAAGGGGAAACGGTCGGATTCATTTCTGGGTTTATTCATCCGAATAAACCGAATACATTATTCATCTGGCAGGTTGCTGTTCGAGAAACTCAACGGGGTAAAGGGTTAGGAACGAAAATGTTGATGAAGTTGTTAGAGCGGGAACAATTATCAGAGATTCGATTTATTGAAGCAACGGTATCACCATCCAATTTACCTTCTCAGTATTTATTTTTAGGTTTAGCAAAAAAGCTAGACACAGAATGTGTGGTTGGAAATTATTATTTATCAATTGATTTTCCACGAACAGGACATGAAGATGAGCAACTGTATAAGATTGGCCCTTTTCAAAAGGGAAATAATGAATAAAAGGATGATTTGGTGACTACAGCAGTATTAAATAATGAAAAAATGAAAACCTTTGAAGAATTGGAATCATCGGTTAGAAGCTATAGCAGAGGCTGGCCAACAATTTTTACAAAGGCTAAAGGATATAAACTATGGGATATAGATGGAAAAGAGTATATTGACTTTTTTGCTGGTGCTGGTGCATTAAATTATGGTCATAACAATGATGTTATGCAGCAAAAGCTGATTGAATATATTCAAAATGACGGAATCATTCATAGTTTGGATATGGGCACAACTCCTAGAAAGAACTTTCTAGATCAGTTCAACGACGTTATACTTAAACCTCGTCAACTAGACTATAAAATAATGTTTCCGGGACCAACTGGAACGAATACTGTAGAAAGCGCCTTGAAAATAGCTAGAAAGGTAACGGGGCGCGACACGGTTATTAGTTTTACAAATGCATTTCATGGAATGACAATAGGTTCATTATCCGTGACTGGTAACTCATTTAAACGTCATGGTGCAGGAATACCTCTTCACCATAGTGTTTCTATGCCATTTGACGAATATGTGGAGGATCAGGACTCAATTGCTTACTTAGAGCGGTTCCTTGAGGATAGTGGAAGCGGTGTAGCATTACCGGCAGCAATTATCTTGGAAACTGTACAAGGAGAAGGCGGAATCAATGCGGCTAGCATGGAATGGCTAAAGAAAGTCGAATCTATCTGTAAGCGTTGGGATATTCTGTTGATTATTGATGATGTTCAAGCTGGATGTGGTAGGACTGGTACATTCTTTAGTTTTGAACCTGCAGGAATTAAACCTGATATTATTTGTCTCTCTAAATCAATAGGGGGTATTGGTCTACCTATGGCTATTACATTAATTAAACCAGAATTTGATCAGTGGGGACCAGGTGAGCATAACGGGACATTCCGTGGGAATAATTTAGCGTTTATTGCAGCTACGGAAGCTTTAACAAATTGGGAAACAGATGCCTTTAGCAACTCTATTCAGCAAAAGGCTAACCTTATTCGTGAACGTATAGAATCTATTATTAATAAATTCTCCACGTTACAAGGTGAGGCACGAGGTCGTGGGTTTATGCAAGGTATTGTGATACAAGAAGCAGATCTTGCCAATAAGATTTGTGCGGAGGCATTTAATCGCGGATTAATTGTTGAGACATCTGGACCAAATGATGAGGTTGTAAAATTCCTTCCTCCTTTAATAATTGAAGAAGAGGGGATAAATAATGGTTTTGATATTCTTGAAGAAGCAATTAAACAAGTATTGAAGTAAACATTTTATATAAGATAGAAAAGAGGAGATTATTCATGATCGTAAAATCACTTGAAGATATTATTGGAACAGAAGATGAAACATCTGGGGAAAATTGGTCAAGCCGTCGATTTATTTATAAAAAAGATGGTGTAGGTTTTAGCATGAATGATACCATTATTAAAGCGGGTACCAACAACTTCTTCTGGTACAAAAACCATATTGAACTTGTCTATTGTATCGAAGGAGAAGGTGAGATTGAAAAATTAGAAACTGGTGAAGTATATCAATTAAAACCAGGAACTATGTACCTTTTAGATGAACATGATAAGCATGAGCTTCGTGCCCGTACACAAATGCGTATGGTATGTGTATTTAACCCACCATTAGTTGGTAGCGAAACGCATACAAAAGAAGGATATTATCCTCTATTAACAGAATAACTAAATGAAATAAATGTACTTCACCCCAAAAGTGAGAGTGAAATCTTTCTTTTGGGGTGTTTCTTTATGGCTAAATATAGTGATCCATTTAAGTTAATAGTAGTAAGAGCATATTAAGGGGTTATTTAGGATATGACATGTTGGCTAAGAAGCATGGATTGACAAGCAGTTCCCGCGTAAACGGTGGGTTGAAGAATTGTATAAGAAATTTGGGAGGGAAGGATTAATAAGGCAACGGGAATAGCAAGTTTATTCTGTTCCATTTACACTGGATGTATGAAGCTTTATGAAGAGAACAGATTCTTCATAAACGGAGACAGTCATTTAATTTGGAGCTACAACCTCCAATAATTAATTCATGGAAAAAACTGTTAGTGAAGGTGATAATGAGGCCTTGGGAAACTCGAAAGGACGACCACCTATGACTGATAAAGCTAAGAAAAAAGGCAATAAACAAACAAATGAAAAAGAAATGGCATAGGAACAAAAATTGGAACCACAGAACGAACTTCTTCGCCTAGAGGTAGAACTTACAATCCATTAATTTAAACGAAGTGAAAAAGCTTCAGAACGTATGATATAATTAAAATTCAGAATAATATGAAGTGGGATGTGGAATTAGTTATAAAAGAAGGGGGTTGATTTAATGAATATTCGGTCTATCGAAGGATCCGATTACTATCGTATTTCACCTATCATAAATGAATGGTGGGGTGGGAGACAGATGGCAGATATGGTACCAAAATTGTTCTTTGAGCACTTTAATAATAGTAGCTTTATAGTTGAAGAAAACGGAGAAATCATTGGTTTCTTAATAGGCTTCGTATCTCAATCCCAGACAAACACGGCTTATATTCATTTTATTGGTGTACACCCAAATCACCGAAATATGCAAATCGGAAAACGATTATACCACACGTTTTTTCAGGTTATGAAACGGTTTAACGTTGAAGTAATACGCTGTGTAACTTCGCCAAAGAATAGAAACTCAATAGCATTTCATACCCATATGGGTTTTGATATTGTTGAGGGAGATAACGTTGTAGATGGTATCTCTATTCACACGCAATATGATGGGATAAACCATGATCGAGTTTTGTTTAGGAAGCAAATATAATTTAACTTCAAGTTTAATTATAGAAAAAGATACAACACGATTGGAGAATCCGATATGCATTACTCTTTTAAACCAATGACGCAGGAACAGGCTGAAATTATTGCTTACGAGTGGCATTACGATGGAGAGTATCGCTTCTATAATATGGAAGAAGATCAAGAAGATTTACAAGAATTCCTTAATCCTGAACGACGTCAAGGTTCTCATTTTATTGTACATGATGAAAAGAATGAATTAGTAGGTTTTTTTACCTATCATTGTGGGGATCATAAAGTAGAAATTGGGCTTGGGATGAAACCAGAATTAACGGGGCTCGGTTTAGGGCTAAGTTTTTTGCAAGCGGGTATTCAGTTTGCAGAGAAAAAGTATATTTGTCAGCGTTTAACGTTATCGGTGGCTAGTTTTAACCAGCGAGCTATAAAAGTGTATAAAAAAGCCGGATTTCAGACTGTGGAATCCTTTACGCAGCATACGAATGGATCTAATTATGAATTTATCAAAATGATGAGGAGTAAGGGAAAATGATAGAAGCTGTTATTTTTGATTTGGATGGAACGTTACTTCATAGAGAAGCTTCTATAAAACGGTTTGCCACGAATCAATATGAACGCTTCTATCCTTATTTCAGTCATATACCTAAAAAATGCTATGTCAATCGATTTATAACATTGGATAAAAGGGGATATGTGTGGAACGACAAAGTATATCAACAAATGGTTAAGGAATTTAATGTGACTGGCATAACCCCTAAACAGTTATTAACTGATTATTTGGTTCAGTTCAAAACTAACTGCATCCTTTTTCCTGAAGTTTTAAAATTGCTGGAAGCACTGCAAGAACGATCATTAAAACTTGGCATAATTACAAATGGACAAGGACCGTTCCAAATGGATGTCATTCGTAAAACAGGGATCTTTCCGTTTATGGATGAGGTTTTGGTATCTGAATACGAGGGAATAAAAAAGCCAGACTTAGAGATTTTTAGAAGCGCTTTAGATCGGTTACAAGTTGCCGCAGCAAGAAGTATATTTGTAGGTGATCATCCCCAAAATGATGTCCATCCTGCTAAAAAGTCGGGAATGATAAGTATTTGGAAAAGAGATGCATATTGGGGAAGTGCTAATGCGGATTTTATCATTGATGATATGATGGAATTACTTGATATAATCGAAGACGATTTCATATCGGGATGTGTAAAGAGCTTTCGTGCTAATTGTATATAGTTTATGATGTGGACATCCATCTATTTAATCATTAGCTTGATGGATGCAAAACTTTTTCCCCTTGATTATTTGGCATATTTAGTAAGACAACTCCTCCAATAATAAAAATCAATCCAACCACGGTCAAGAAGCTAAATGGTTCATTCCAAATTAGTATTCCTATTAATGCAGTCAATGCCGTTCCAATTCCAGCCCAAATAGCATATGCCAAGCTTAGGGCCACTGTTTTTAAACAAATAGAGAGGAAATAAAATGCTGAAGCAAAGGAAACTACGACACCAAAAGATGGTAAAGGATTAGAAAAACCATCGGATATTTTAAGCATTGTTGTACCACATACTTCACTTATAATGGAGATGGCTAACATGACATATCCTTTCATAAGAAAAACCTCCAATCTACTATTATACTCCGCTCGATAATTTTAGAGAAATAACGCCACCAATAATAAAAACTAAGCCGATTATTTTTTTAAAATTAAATTTTTCTTTATAAACAAGAACACCAATGAGTGCAGTCAATGCAGTCCCTGCACCAGACCATACTGCATATGCAGTACTAAGTGGTATAGCAGTAAGCGTGAGCGATAGTCCATAAAACGCTATCCCCATTCCAAATATAACTCCTAAGGAAGGGAGGAGCCTTTTGAATCCGTTGGACTGCTTCAACATAGAATTTCCAAACACTTCACCTAAAACAGCAATGATTAAAATTACAAATGGATTGATCATTAGGGGCACCTCCTATGTTGTCATTTGAATTAATTTTTCAATGACCTTCTCACGTAAATTCTCATCTAATGGAGCCATGTCAAGCATTTCCGAATAATAAATACCATCAATGGCAAGTCGGATAATACTAGCAGTAACGGGATCTAGATTGTCTTGCTCAACTTTATTTTGCATATAACGATATCCCTTGCTAAGTCCTTCTGAAATATCAGGATTTAGCATGGATGCTGCCATGATTCCAATATTTAGTTTCGCGTTATTATCCAAGTCCCATTTAGATGTTTCAATTAAGGCTCGTGTCCACTTTCCTTTTTCATTAGGATCGTTTTCTGCATGTTTATTAAATGAGTTGGTAAATTGCTCAAATATATGATCAGATAAACCTTTTAATAAAGCATCTTTATTTGGGAAATGATATAGTAAACCGCCTTTGCTAATTCCAGCATGATTAGCAACAGCGTCCAAGGTTAACGAATTAAAATCATTCTCAAGAATAAACGCTGTACCAGATGTTAATATATGTTCTCGTTTCTTCTCAGCTTTCGTATTCATTACCATTCCTCCAATCAACCAACATAAAAAAGACCAACCGGACGGCTTTTTTAAAATTGTAACAACTAGGTGGTTTTTTGTCAAATGAGTATACAAGAGCAGCGAATATCACTGTTTCATGTAAGGAGAATTGTAGAAGGAGAACTGTAAAATAGAGAAGGGTTATGAAGTAGGTAAATCATTGTTTTTTTGTAGTCTAGGGAAATTATAAAATTTGCCAATGTTAATAAATATCGTTTGAGCCGCGTCCAGCTCCAGCGCCCAGAAGCTAGATGACTTTACGAATTGCCCTACGATAAGTCATCATCGGCTCGCAAGCTCACCGTGATTCCTTTATCTCTGTAGACTTGCTCCAGTCGCTACGTTTCTAATCGGGCGCTTGCGCTTTTGTGCAACGGTGAAAATTACAACCTACTAGGAATGCTATGTTATATCCATATATTACAAGTGAACAAATGATGATCACCCTTTATAATAGAGTACAGGGGTGATTTCTACATGTATATAAGTATTGGAATTATAGCATTATTGAGTTATTTTATATATATAGGCTATAGAAATACGCATTCTGTGGTTGTTAATCAAATTGATATAGAAAAAGATATAGAAACAAATAAAGGGAAAATACTAAAAATATTGCATATCTCAGACTTGCATATTGAAAATATATCGATAACTCCACAAAATATAATGCAACAATTAGATTCTCAATCGCTAGATTTAATTGCGTTAACAGGAGATTTCTTAGATCGTAAGAAAAGTATTCCCAAGCTTATACCTTATTTAGAGGAATTGAGTAAATTAAATCCTAAGTATGGTGCTTATGCGGTTTTTGGTAATCATGATTATGTGTTAAAGGATAGAGACTTTCAGCAATTAAAAGATATACTGAATCAGTATGGATTCAAAACGCTTCAGAATGAAAATGCGGTAATTACAGTAGATGGTGAGGCTGTTAATGTTATTGGCATTGATAATTTTAGTACAAATCATAGTAATCTAGTTAAATCGTTTGCAGGTTTGCAACAAGGAAGTAATCTTGTGTTAACACATGATCCAAATGTAGTTTTAGAAATGGACAAGTATCATTTTGATTATCTGCTTTCAGGTCATTTTCATGGCGGGCAAATTCATTGGCCAAAACCTTACCACCTTCGGAAAATGGGGAAACTGGTCAAGTTGAATATGGTTAAAGGACTTCATAAATTAGAAGGTCGTCCCTTTTATATTAGTGAAGGGCTTGGTCAAACAGGAATTAATATTCGAGTTGGAAGTCGTCCGGAAATCACCATTCATCATTTGCGCATAGGTAATCGGATCAAAGAAGTCATTTAGCCAGTGTTGGAAGTACAGCGTTGCGAAAATACTTCGTTGTCTCGCTATATAGGGGTTATTAAAACCAAACAACTAATTTAGAATTAGCCAAAGCACAACTAACATTCAAAAAGTTGGTACCGATCCCCAGAAGTTAGATTTTTTACTCTAACTTCTGAGGGTCGGTATCTTATTGTTCTGCTTTATTTTACTGAAAATTATTGATCTCAATCTCTTGATCTATGTCAAGACAAGGAGTCTGTGTATTTGTCATGATGTTTCCACCATTCATATCTTGGGGTTTTCCTGACCCAAGTAGGTGAGTTTTCCCAATCCTCTTGCCTGCCCATCGGGGTGATATCAAGATAGCTCCAATTACTACCTAAGTATTCAACACCACGTGCTCCTGTTGAATACGTATGATAAACCTTGTTGTTATCTTGTAAGAATACGCTGTATCCGTGCGTTTCTTCTCCTTGCTTCGTAGTTGCTCCAAAGTCATAATTGAAGTCACTGTTAAAGGAAGAGTACCATGGCAAGGTCCATTCCATTCGCTTTTTAAAGGGATGTATTTTTTCCATAGGAGCTCTAGAAATTAAGACCAACGTCGTGTCACGTGCACGTAAATGAGCTTGGTGTCCAATGTTATCTACCATCATAGAACAGCCATCGCAGCCTTCAACCCAACTGGGGTCAAACATGAAGTGATAAACAATAAGCTGTTTTTTTCCGGCGAATAAATCAAGAAGGCTATATTGCTCCTTTAATCCGTTAAATGTATAGTTTTTTGTTATTTCTACCATAGGTAAGTGACGACGTTCTGCATTTAATTTATCGCGCTCTCGAGTATGTTCCTTTTCCTTCTTTAAAAAGGCCTGATGTGCTTTATTCCAATCTTCTTTTGTTACAATCATCGCTTGATTTACATGAGTTTTGCGAAGCTGTTCATTATCAGCTGTATTATTTTTGCTACAGCAATGCTTCATTGATTCTGACATAAATAATCATTCCTTTCTCAAGTATATTCTTTCGGTAAGCAAAGAATAGCATATAGAAGAAGGAAGGGTTTCTCTTTTATTGCTATATGATCTACATAAAAGGAGTTATTTCCTCTTGACAATAATTAGAAAATTCTATATTATAATTAGTATTTTTATGATAGACGAACTAGGGGTATTAACTATCAACAATTAAAGGGGGGTTGGCATGATTACATCAATTATAAGTTCAGAAGATACATGGTTGTTATGGGCCTTTATGGCAGGTTGGGCTGCTGTAAGCATATGCTTAGAACAAAAATATAAGTGGGCCTCCAAGGTGACGGGTGCTATTATCGCTCTTGTTGGTGCGATGGTTCTCGTAAATATAAATGTGATTCCAAGTCAAGCACCTGCTTACGATGCTGTTTGGTCATATGTTGTCCCACTTGCTATTCCGCTGTTATTATTCCAGGCAAATCTTAAGAAAATATGGAATGAAAGCGGCAGAATGTTATTGCTGTTTCTTATTAGTTCAATAGGTACTGTAATCGGGGGCTTTGTTGCTTATATGTCTATGCATCAATGGATTCCAAATGCTACAAAGATTACAGGATTAGAAACAGGTTCCTATACAGGTGGAGGCGTGAACTTTGCTGCTTTGTCAGCTAAGCTTGAGGTACCAGGCGAATTGGCTTCTTCTGCTATAGTGGCTGATAATATTCTTATGGCGCTTTACTTTTTTACTCTAATTATGCTGCCAGCAATAACATTCATTCGTAACAGGTTCCATACACCTTACCTCGATGAATTGGAACAAAACAATAATGATTCTCAAGAGAATGGAGTTCGTACCTATTGGAAACGAAAAGAAGTTTCATTAAAAGATATTGCTTTTGCTATTGGTATAGCATTTGCACTAGTAGCAATCTCGTTTAAACTTGCTGAAGTTATTGACCAATGGATTCCATCAGGAGAAGGTGTTGGTTTCTTTTACAATGTATTAAATGGTTTATTCGGCGATGGTTATTTAATGCTAACGAGTATTACCGTTTTTGTCGTCACTGTCTTCCATCGTTTCTTTGAAAATATTCATGGTGCTCAAGAAATAGGTACGTATTTAATTTATATTTTCTTTGTAGTAATTGGAGTCCCGGCATCACTTCCACTACTTATTAGTAACGCACCTTTATTATTGTTGTTTTTAGCTATTATGGTTCTATTCAACATGCTAGTAACATTTACAGTTGGCAAGCTGTTTAAATTCAGTCTTGAAGAAATGATAGTTGCTAGTAATGCTAATATTGGTGGCCCTACAACCGCTGCTGCTTTTGCAATTGCTAAAGGTTGGACGAAATTAATTGTTCCGATTATGTTAGTTGGTACATTAGGTTATGTGATTGGGAATTATTTAGGAAGTATGGTTTATTATCTTCTTCCATAAAAGTGAACTAGTATATAAAAGAGTGCCCTATGTTATCAATATTGTATGGAAAACCTTTTATATTGTAAATGAAAGGGCACATGTTTGCTAAGTAGCATAGTCAAGGCTAGATTATTAGGTAGTTTCGTTTTCCTACATATTTTATTTTCATTATAGTAATCTGTCTCTATATGCTATGATGGATTAAATAAGAACAATACGCGGAGTGGCACCACTGCACGTAAATAATGTTTCATGGAGAATAAAAATGGAATCGGTTAAAGAAAAGATTTTAGATAATTTATATAAACAACTAAAAACTAAAAATCATATCATTGGTGTAGCTACTGGATCTGGTTTAACAGCAAAATATGCGGAACAAGGTGGTGCAGATTTTATACTGGCGTTAAGTTCGGGTCGATTTCGTCAAATGGGTGTTAGCTCACTTGCTGGGTTTATGCCATATGCAAATAGTAATAGCGTCGTTATGGATTTTGCTCTAAAGGAATTATTGCCTGTAATTAAAAAAATACCCACCATTTTTGGTTTGTTTGCAACTGATCCAACGATTAATTTAGAGGCTTACATAAAAAAGATTCAGGATCATGGTTTTGCTGGAATAAATAACTATCCAACACTAGGATTAATTGATGGTGATTTTCGCGAAGCACTCGAGGAGCAAGGAATATCGTATCAAAGGGAAGTTGAGGCAATTCGTATTGCAAGTCAACGTGGCCTGTTTACTGTTGCCTTTGTCTTTAATGAAAGCCAAGCAAAAGCCATGCTACAAGCTGGCGCAGATATCATATGTGTCCACCTTGGTTTAACAACAGGTGGGATACTAGGCGCAAAACAAATACAATCCTTGCAATCAGCCAAACGAATAGCAATAGCCATATTTAGTGTATGTAATCAATTTAATCGGCCTGTCATTAAGATGGTTTACGGGGGGCCAGTTAACAAGCCAATTGATGTACAGTTTATGTATGATGGAACGGATATAAATGGTTATATCGGTGGTTCTGTCTTTGAAAGGATACCAGCAGAGCAACTTATTATGAAAATAACCAAGTCATTTAAGCAAACGTATGATGTGAAGTATGAAGAATTTATGCAAAAAATTATAAACGGCTTTAGTAGTAAACAAGATTATATTGCGTTTATTAAAGATTATATAAGTACACATTATATGGAGCAAATTACCTTGAATGATCTTGCGAGTATCTTAAACCTATCTAGGACTTATTTAAGCACATTGTTTAAAGGAGAGATGGGGATTTCATTCGTTAACTATTTAATTAACTTTCGATTAAATAGGGCCATTGAAATTATGTACGAAAAAGATCTTCCTTTTTCGACAATTTCAGAAATGGTTGGTTATCCAAACTATACGCAATTTAGTAAGATATTTAAAAAAAGATATGGATTATCACCCAAGCAATATAAAAAACAAACATTAGGACAAAATAAACGAACATAAATACATTAATTTTCCGCGAAGAAAGCGATATCATTGGGATAGAGGGATAAATTGAAATTGCAAAAAGATAGAGATTACCCCGCACTGAAGCAATGGGTCATTGCTAATGTCATCACATCCTTGAAAAGATATCGCTTTTTTCGTGCGAAGTTTTCTGGAGCAATTTTAACTTTTCCTCCAGCTACCTTTAAAGCAGGACAGGACATTGTAGACTAAATAACAGATTTAACCTAACCAAAATTGAATGTGTAGCCAGCTAGCAAAGGTAGATGTTACGTTTTTAAATTATTAAAAGAAAAGGGGAGTTGGAAATGTCGAAAACAATTGCATTAGCAGGTACTTTTGATTCAAAGGGTAAAGAGTTTCAATACGTTAAAGAGTTGATTGAATCACTTGGGTTTCAAACATTGACTATTCATACAGGTGTTTTCGACCCTGTTTTTCCTCCAGATGTATCTAATACAGAGGTATTTGTTGCGGCTGGGGAAGATAAACAACAAATCGTAGCGGCAAAGGATCGAGCTCATGCTACGCTCGTCCTCTCTAAAGGTATGGAACTACTACTGCCAAAACTATATGATGAAGGAAAATTTGACGGCATTCTATCTTTTGGTGGAACAGGAGGTACTTCTATCGTTACACCTGGCATGAGAGCACTGCCTATCGGTGTACCAAAAGTTATGGTATCAACAGTTGCATCCGGAAATACGGAGCCATATGTTGGGACAAGTGATATTATGATGTACCCTTCTATTGTTGATGTAGCTGGATTAAACTCTATTTCTACCAAAATCTTCACAAATGCAGTCTTTGCAATTGCTGGAATGCTGACATATGAAAACAAAACAACGATTGAAAAAAAACCTTTAATCGCTGCGACAATGTTTGGGTTAACGACTCCCTGTATTAACTATGCAAAAGCATATTTGGAAAAACAGGGATATGAAACATTAATTTTCCATGCTACAGGAGTTGGTGGCCGTACAATGGAAAACCTTATTGAGAATGGTTTTATTAAGGGTGTGCTTGATTTAACAACAACAGAATGGGCAGATGAGCTATTTGGTGGTGTATTAGCAGCTGGCCCACATCGATTAGAAGCAGCGGCGAAACATCGTATTCCTCAGGTTGTATCTGTTGGTGCAATGGACATGGTGAACTTCGGACCGTATGATACTGTTCCAAAGCATTACGCGGGTCGAAATTTTTATAGGCATAACCCTACCGTTACATTAATGCGTACGAGCGTTGAAGAAAATAAGCAAATCGGTGAAGCTATCGCAGCCAAATTAAATAAGGCTGAGGGAGATACTGCTCTTATATTACCGCTAAAAGGGCTTTCTGGACTAGATGTAAAGGGACAGGACTTTTATGGTCCTGAAGAGGATACGATGTTATTTGATACGTTAAAGGAAAAAGTAGATCGTTCAAAAGTACAATTGATAGAGCTTGATAATGTTATTAATGACAAAGCTTTTGCTGAAGCGGCAGCTGAAAAGTTAATTCAATTAATGGAAGCTAAAAAAGGAGAGAACTAAATTGTATTCACGCGAAGAAATTTTAAATCGATTTAAAGAAGAGGTCAATGAAGGGAAAATATTATTAGGTGTGGGAGCTGGCACAGGTATAACTGCTAAAAGTAGTGAAGCTGGTGGTGCGGATATGCTAATTGTTTATAATTCTGGTCGATATCGGATGGCTGGTCGTGGATCATTAGCAGGATTACTTTCGTATGGTGATGCAAACCAAATTGTTGTAGAAATGGGGAGCGAAGTGTTACCAGTTGTTCATCACACACCTGTACTTGCAGGGGTGAATGGTACAGATCCATTTAGAGTGATGGATGTATTTCTAAAGCAATTAAAGTCACAAGGCTTTAGTGGTGTACAGAATTTCCCTACGGTTGGTTTGATTGATGGGGTGTTCAGACAAAATCTAGAGGAAACGGGCATGGGATATGATCTTGAGGTTGATATGATTAAAAAAGCGCATGAATTAGATATGCTCACAACTCCGTATGTGTTTGATGAGGAGCAAGCGAGAAAAATGGCGGAAGCTGGAGCAGACATATTGGTTGCGCATATGGGACTCACAACAAAAGGAACGATTGGAGCTAAAACTGCGTTAACTTTAGATGACTGTGTAGAAAGAATTCAAAAAATCATCGATGCTGGGAAGTCCGTAAATCCAGATATTACAGCTATTTGTCATGGTGGACCGATAGCCGAACCGGAAGATGCAGCATATGTAATCGAAAGAGTAGATGGTATTGTAGGATTCTTTGGAGCATCAAGTATTGAAAGGTTTGCTGCTGAAAAAGGTATCAAAGAGCAAGCAGAAGCTTTTAAAGATATTCGAAACTAACGTAATTAATTTAGCTATAATGGGAAGAAATGTTTAAACAAGGGGGAGTACAAATGGTTATCGATTGGTCAGTAACGCAGGTGTATAATACGATTATGGTGGTAGCAACTGGTGTAGGTTTATTATTAATTCTGCGATTTGCATCACATGTGAACAGAGGGCGCGTTGGACAGCTGGAGGGGTGGGCCATTGGCTTTGCTATCCCTGGTTTTATCCTTACAATAACTGGTACGCATATGAGCTTAACATGGCCGTTGTCTAAAATTGGATTTCCCTTCGATGATATCATCTTTGGAGAACCATCCTTAGCTTTTGGGGTAATGTTGTTGGCAGCTGCTATTTTATTATGGAGAAAGTCAAACGTATATATGGCTGAAGGTATAAATATGAACCATAATAAGACGGTTTCTGAAAAGTTACAACAGGAGCTACCTTATTTGTTAAAACCATTAGCTTATTTTGCTGCAGCAATGGGGCTAGCACTTTTTTCAGTGGCGATTGCTGGAGTAACTTATCAGTTATTTGCTGCTCCACCAGAAGAACCGATTTCGGGTGCATTTGCAGATTATCCGCTAATCGAGGCAATGTTTATTTCAGGATTATACGCGATTACAGGGCTGGGGGCAGTGTTATTTCCATTTATCCTAAAGCCAAAGCCTAATAAAAGCTTATTAATCATTATTAAAATGGCTTGGACTATTGCAGGATGGGTTTTTGTTTTATTTGGTGTGATGAATTATTTTACCCATATCGGACTAATTGTTAACACGATGTGATTCATTTGTTCTTGGCTGTTATACAGTTTAAAAAGGTGAACGAGTTTACCGTAACTTGTTTACCTTTTTACTA
This sequence comes from Virgibacillus sp. AGTR, assembly GCF_016919725.2. Lineage (GTDB taxonomy): Bacteria > Bacillota > Bacilli > Bacillales > Amphibacillaceae > Virgibacillus > Virgibacillus salarius. Next base: position 126,553 of record NZ_JAJERH010000001.1, on the reverse strand, counting down.
TTTTAGCGTTTTGATGGGTAACATATTCTAGATGGACATATGGCATGAAGCTTACTTGTTTTGGTATGATGCAGTATTTTGTCTTGTCTCAAGCACATTTATCGTTAGTTCCGATATATCAGTGTATAATAATATATAGTAACTAAATAATTATAAATAACTAAGTTCAAGCAGCTGTTACACATAGTCAAGGTGATGATTTTAAACTAGAAGAGGTGGAGCTTTCTGAACCTAAACCCAATGAGGTTGTTATTAAAATTGTAGCTTCTGGTGTATGTCATACCGATGCAGTAGCAAGAGATGCGGGCCTTGCACCATTCCCCGCCGTACTGGGTCATGAGGGGTCAGGTGTTGTTCAAGAGGTTGGAGATGCAGTCACTACAATTGAGCCTGGCGACCATGTCGTCATTGCATTTGCTTCATGCGGGCATTGTGAAAACTGTTTAACAGGGCATCCATCTGTTTGTCTAGCATTCAATGATTTGAATTTCGGAGGAAAGATGGAGGATGGAACATATAGAATTCATCAGAATGGACAAGCATTATCCACTTTCTTTGGACAATCTTCTTTTGGAACATTTGCTGTTGCTAATGAGAAAAATGTTGTGAAAGTCGATAAAGATGTTGACTTAGCATTATTAGGACCACTTGGATGTGGAATCCAAACTGGCAGCGGTACCGTTTTAAATAAATTAAAACCCGAATTTGGTTCATCAATTGCAATATACGGTAGTGGTGCTGTTGGATTAAGCGCAGTTATGGCTGCTAAGATTCAAGGATGTAAGCAAATTATAGCTGTAGATATTCAGGAGAGTCGTCTAGAATTGGCAAAAGAATTAGGTGCAACTCATGCTATAAATAGTAAAACGACAGAGGATGTTGTGAAAGAAATAAAAGAAATAACCAATGGGGGAACGCACTATGCCATTGATACAACTGGAGTTCCTCCTGTGGTAAAACAATCCATACATGCGCTTCGCCCTTTAGGACAATGTGCAATTGTTGGTGTTACACCAGAAATAACGTTTGATGTGCATAATGATATCATGGCAGAAGGCAAAACGATTATGGGAGTAATTGAAGGGGACGCCATACCTAAAGTATTTATTCCTCAGCTAGTTGAATATTATAAAAATGGACAATTTCCGTTTGATAAATTAGTTAAGTTTTATGAGTTCGAGCAAATTAATGAAGCCTTTGCAGATTCAAAGAATGGTGTGACGATTAAGCCTATCGTAAAAATGGCTGAATAGTATTTTCCATAACTATAAATAAAAATGAAGCGAATAGCTTGTTCGCTTCATTTTTATTTATATATATAGCGCAAAGTATAGCAAATTAATACGGTTGTTAGTTTTAAATCAATGGTGATTGCACATAATAAGGATAATAATTGTAGAAGTTTGGTGATTAGATGGAGATTAATAATATGTATCAACCTGGTGAAGTAGTTTATGTTATCATTCGCAATCCGCACGCACAGGATGTTGCCCAGGTTCAACAGGCGGCGGTGGTAGAAAATCCTGAACTGCCACAAGAATTAGCCCTGTTTATATATGAAACCTATTATCCATTAACGGACGAGATTGCCGTATATAAGTCTGCTAATGAAGCCGAAGAGGCATATCAGGCAGCTTTTGGCTTACCAGAACAAGGAGACTACTATGGTTAAACCATTTGTTCCACAGCTTGTCTATGTTGAACCTAATGCATTGACATATCCACTAGGTAAAAAATTAATCACGAATTTTGAGGATATGGGTATTGAGATTAGAGAAACAACATCTCATAATCAAGTTAGAAATTTGCCGGGGGATAATCATTTTCAAAGATATCGAGTAGCTAAGTCTACACTAGTTGTTGGACTGCGTAAGACCTTAAAGTTCGATACCTCAAAGCCATCAGCTGAATATGCTATTCCTTTTGCTACTGGATGTATGGGGCATTGTCATTATTGCTATTTACAAACAACGATGGGAAGTAAACCGTATATTCGGACCTACGTCAATGTAGATGAGATATTCGAAGCCGCAGAGCAATATATGGACGAAAGAGCGCCTGAAACAACACGATTTGAGGCATCATGTACGTCAGATATAGTTGGAGTAGACCACCTAACACATACTTTAAAACGGGCCATTGAATACTTTGGCGAATCGGAATATGGCCAATTACGGTTTGTGACCAAATTTGCACATGTTGATCATTTATTAGATGCAAAACATAATGGTCGAACTCGATTTCGTTTTAGTATAAATGATGACTACATCATTAAATATTTTGAACCTGGCACATCTCGGTTGAATGAACGTATTGAAGCTGCTGTAAAGGTAGCAGAGGCTGGATACCCATTAGGGTTTATCGTTGCCCCGATTTATCTACATGATGGTTGGAAGCAAGGGTATCATGAAATGTTTGAAAAATTAGAAGCAGCTTTATCAACGAAAGCGAAAAAGGATCTAACGTTTGAAATGATTCAGCATCGATTTACCAAGCCAGCTAAACGAGTCATTCAAGAAAATTATCCAATGACAAAATTGGAATTAGATGAATCGAAACGGAAGTGGAAGTGGGGAAGGTACGGAATAGGAAAATACGTTTATATGGATGAGGAGCAAGAAGATATGAAGGATACGTTAGGTGGATATATTCATAAATATTTTCCAGAGTCTAACATAGAATATTTTACGTAATGTTAGACCTTGACAACATATGTGAATGCCAAGCCTATTCGAAACGCTTTAGCTTGTCTTTGAATTGGCTCGGCTTTATTTGATGTTAGATTATCTAAACTAAGTAGCGTAGGTAAAATACAATGGCTCTCCTAGCGAGAGTGGGCCCCAATAATGCCCCTGAAGGGATCCAAAAGTTTGACAGTGAAGTAATCTCCCACAATGCAGTACAAAATCTCAACATTCCGTAATAGACCATTCTTTTTTAGAGGATAGGGTATAGTATTGCCAAGCTTTTTGATCAACGGTTACTAAGAATAACCCCTTTTTCCCTTAAGTTATCGATACATTCCTGCAAATATGAATTATTATGCTCGGGGTATATGGGATGATCGATGTTACGATTTGCATCCATACCGTAAAAACTTTCGGCATCATGTGGTTCTGAATTTTTCCCCCGGTAATATGGATCTTCCCATGATGGATCAATATTATATTCTCTCTTCTTCATTTCAATCATAATGCGTTTATGATATAAAAAAAGTCGATATGGGGAGTAGTGGAACACATAATTTACCGTAGCATGTTTTTTCCCCCATCCCTTGCCTCGTAACGCACAGCATTCACGGTGTTGTCCTAGTAATTGTTGACGTGGCAAAGCTTTAATTAGGGATTCGTGCCAAAGACGCATTGAAAAAACCTCCTTACTATATCTATCTCATAAATAAACGATATCGTTGCACATCGTATCTTCTCATTGTAATATAGATAAATGTACAAATGAAGGGGAGCTTAATTATGAGTAAGCGATCAAAGGCAAGAATTATCTTTTTCCTTTATATTTTAGTGTTATTATGTTTTGATACAACCTATTCGTTTATGATTTTTAATTTATTTCTTGCTTTTGCTGCATTAGAGCTTTCTTTTTTACTTCCTCTATTTCGAATAAGAAATAATAAAGAAATAGTGATGAGTATGTTTTTTGTTGTTACTTTTATTTTGCTATCTCCAAATGCTATCTATGTAGTAACAGATTTAATTCACCTAACTTTTTTTGATTTTGATTTTATGGAAGGACTAGAGTTGAAGGAATGGTGGAATTTTACGATATTAGTTAGTGGCGTATTTTTGGCTTTATTTTATTATGTGCTAATGATGGACCAAGTCCGAGCCTTTTTAGGAAGGTCAAAGTGGATGAATTTGATATTACTATTAATGATTATATTATCAAGTATTGGTGTATATATTGGTAGGTTTTTACGCTTCCATTCTATTCACATTTTTACAGAGCCATTAACTGTAGTTTTTCAAATTGTTCATTCACTAGACTATTCTTCTGTTCTATTTATAGGTTGGATGACGATATTGCAGATAATTATATGCTGGTTGTTTTTAGATGAAGTAGGTGTTAAAAATGGTACATAATCTATGGACAGAATTATATATTGTTCTATTACTACTAGCAGCAGTTGTGATTATTTCGCAATGCTACATTACATATCTATTTCATAAGTATGAGCAAGCAAAAATTTGGAAAGTTATTGGCATTCTTTTCCCATTAGGTCTAAATATATATATCTATCAAATTATTAAACTTGAAAAACGACTTAACAATTTTCTGCAAATAGCCTCAATGGAACGAAGGGATTGGCGGACTGCTTATTTACTTGTTTTGGCTCAATACCTACTGCTTTTTGCTGTCTTCGGCTTATTTGCTTCTCCATAATAAATAAAATACCTCCTTGACATTATACCTATAGGGGTATAATATGGATGTAGATTACAGGAAACAAGGAGGGAAATATGACTGTCTTACTATTAGTTATGATTAGTTTATTATTGCTTGTCCTTTATCGACGATATATACCCGTTTGGGGTATTGGAAAAATAAATATTGATCGTGTCTCCTCATGTAATGATAAGATAACCATTGTAGATACGAGAGACTACCAAATATCATCACAGGACATGATTGATAATGCGTGTTGTTTACCAATGCCGTACCTTCATCGTTATTATAATGAATTACCAAATCATAAACTCATCATTGTAGCAAAGGATCGGGTTGATAAAAATTTAAGCTCTCGTTTTTTACGAAAAAAAGGAAAGCACGTTATAGGCTATCATGTAGCTGCTAATGAATAAAGGAAAGGAGGGCTGGAGAAATGAAGTACAATTCGAATGTGAAAAATAGAATGAAGCGGGTTGAGGGGCAGATTAGAGGCTTGTTAAAGATGATGGAAGACGAAAAAGATTGCCGTGATATTGTTACGCAAATGTCTGCTGTAAGAAGTGCAATTGATCGTACGGCTGCACTGATTGTAAGTACAAACTTAGAACAGTGTATTCGAGAAGAAAAAGAAAATGGTGAAAGCTCAGAGGAAATTATACAGGAAGCAGTACAATTACTGGTTAAGAGCAGGTAACACATTGACAAACTAGCAGCAAACTACTACCATGTAGAAGGGGTTAACTTAACCCTATTTTTTATAAACGATATAATACCCGTGCGGGTATTAGTAAAATCCGAAAGAAGGTGCTGTGAAGATGACTGAAAAAAAGAAAACAACAATTGTATTATTTAGCGGGGACTATGATAAAGCAATGGCCGCTTATATTATTGCTAACGGTGCTGCTGCATATGACCATGAGGTGACTATTTTTCATACCTTTTGGGGGTTAAATGCATTACGTAAAGAAAATCAAGTTCCAGTAAAAAAAGGTTTTATGGAAATGATGTTTGGGAAAATGATGCCAAAAGGTACTGATAAAATGGGATTATCTAAAATGAACTATTTAGGGATGGGTCCCAAAATGATAAAAAGTGTTATGAAAAAGCATAATGCTATACCACTTCCTCAGTTAGTAGAAATGGCTCAAGAACAAGATGTAAAATTAATTGCCTGTACAATGACAATGGATCTACTTGGATTACAAAAAGAGGAATTATTAGATGAAATTGAGTATGGTGGTGTTGCTGCTTATATTGGTGATGCTCAGGATGGGAATGTAAATCTATTTATCTAATTTTTTTTGGGTTTATATACCTGTACCAGTATATGTGTTTTACCAACTGTGAATGAATAGGAGGAAAGTGTAATGAAGGAGATTACTACCAAGGAATTAGCTCAAAAGGTTTTGGCGGGAGAAAAACTATATATTATAGATGTCCGCGAAGATAATGAAGTAGCTCAAGGAAAAATACCTGGAGCTAATCACATTAAATTGGGTGATATTCCTGATAAATTAGGAGAATTAGATCAAAAGAGACACTATTATATGGTGTGTCGATCCGGTGGTAGAAGTGGAAAAGCAGCTACATTTTTAGAAGATAAAGGATTTGATGTTACGAATGTTGCTGGCGGCATGCTCAATTGGGAAGAAGAACTAGAAAAATAGGAGGGATTACATGAGTATACAAGCAAATGATGTCTTGGATGCAAAAGGATTGGCTTGTCCAATGCCAATTGTAAAAACAAAAAAAGCTATTAAAGAATTAGATCCAGGTCAGGTAATGGAGGTGCAGGCAACTGACAAAGGTTCGACAGCTGATTTAAAAGCATGGGCAGAAAGTACAGGTCATCAATATTTAGGCACTGTTGAAGAAGATGATATATTAAAGCACTATGTACGCAAAGCAAGTGTTGCTGAAGCTAAAGAAGAAAAGAAATATGAGAAAATAGCTGAACTATCTACCTTGCAAGCTAAATACAAAGAGGGTGCAACTATTACTGTTTTAGATGTACGTGAGCCAGCCGAATTTGCCTTTGGCCATATACCTGGGGCAGTAAATATTCCGTTTGGTGAATTGGTAGAACGCTTCGAAGAACTAGATAAGAAAAAAGAATTATATATTATTTGCCGTACCGGGAGCAGAAGTGATTTAGCTGCCCAAAAGTTAACAGAAGCAGGATTCACCAATATATGGAATGTTGTACCAGGTATGTCCAAATGGGATGGTCCATTAGCAAATGAACGTTAAGGAGGAAGTAAAATGTCAAATACAAAAGTAGCAATTATCGCAGCAAATGGGACGTTATTTGATGCATATAAAGTTTTTAATATAGCAACAGCAGCAGCTGCGTCTAATGCTGAGGTAGGGATATTCTTTACGTTTGAGGGATTGAACCTCATTCATCAAGATAAGTATAAAAATTTGCCACTTCCAGAAGGAAAAGAGGATTTTAAAACAGGCTTTGAACAAGCGAATGTTCCATCCATTAAGGAGCTTGTAGCTATTGCTCAAGAAATGGGAGTGAAAATGATAGCTTGCCAGATGACAATGGATGTTATGAAGTTAGAAAAGAAAGCCTTTGTTGAAGGTATAGAAGTTGGTGGAGCAGCTACCTTTATTGAATATGCCAAAGATGCCAATATTTCATTATCATTTTAGTTAGGAGGAAGAGTAATGGCAAAAACAATTTCAACTAAAGAATTGGCTCAGAAAATTATTAATCATACGAAAATTATTATTTTAGATGTGCGAAATACAGATGAATTTGATAATTGGAAAATAGAAGGGGGACAAGTTGAAGTTATTAATGAACCATACTTCAACTTATTAGATAGTGTTGATCCTGTGGCTAATAAGCTATCAAAAGACCAAGAAATAATTGTTGTTTGTGCTAAAGGTGGTTCATCTGAGATGGTAGCCGATCTCCTAGAGGAAGAAGGATATATTACTGTGTATAGCTTAGAAGGAGGTATGAAGGCCTGGAGCGAGCACTTAGAGCCTATTAAAATCGGTGATCTAAAAGAGGGTGGGTCATTATACCAATTCGTACGTTTAGGAAAAGGCTGTCTTTCTTACTTTGTCCAATCAAATGGAGAAGCCGCAATTATCGATACTGCACGTATGACAGATGTTTATGAGGAGTTTGCAAACGAAAAGGAAGTACGAATAAAACACTTACTTGATACTCACCTTCATGCAGATCATATTTCTGGTGGTCGAAAACTCGCTGAAAAAGTTGGAGGTACGTATTACCTTCCTCCAAAGGATGCAGAAGAGGTAACATTTGATTTTACACCTTTACAAGAAGGTAACGATATCATCGTTGGGAATACGGAGGTAAAGGTACAGCCTATCTATTCACCTGGCCATACCATTGGAAGTACGTCATTCATTATTGACGATACCTATCTATTAACTGGTGATATTCTATTTGTTCGATCAATTGGTCGTCCAGATTTAGCGGGTTTAGCGGAAGATTGGGTAGGTGATCTACGTGAAACACTTTATTCTCGCTATAAAGAGCTTTCTAATAATTTAATTGTTCTTCCAGCTCACTACTCTTTTGCTGAGGAATTAGGAGAAGGTGGAGAAGTATCAGCACGATTAGGTGATCTTTATGCAAGAAATGAAGGATTACAGGTAGAGGGTGAACAAGAGTTCCGTAAAATGGTGACGGAAAATTTACCACCACAACCAAATGATTATCAGGATATTCGGAGAACCAACATGGGTAAAATTGACCCAGATCAAGAGAAACAAAAAGAAATGGAAACTGGCCCTAACCGTTGTGCGGTTGAAGGTTAATTTTAAAGGAGGAAGTTATGATGAAATCAACAAAAGTATTAGATGCAAAAGGGTTGGCTTGTCCAATGCCAATTGTACGTACAAAGAAAGCAATGGAAGAATTGAATTCTGGAGATATACTGGAGGTTCATACAACTGATCAGGGCTCAAAGAGTGATCTTACGGCATGGGCTAAGGCAGGGGGACATGAATTGCTGAAGGATACAGAAGAGGATAATATATTAAAATTTTGGGTTAAAAAAGGATAAAGGAGGCTCACTTAGGTGAGCCCTCTCTATTTAGGGGGATTTAGATATGGAATATAGTCTATTGTTTATCGTTACCATTTTCTTAATCGGATTTATTGGGTCATTTATTTCTGGTATGGTTGGTATTGGTGGATCTATTATAAAGTATCCAATGCTTTTATATATACCATCATTGGTCGGATTAACGGCGTTTACTGCCCACGAAGTATCAGGAATAAGTGCGGTACAAGTATTATTTGCCACTATAGGTGGTGTTTGGGCCTATCGTAAAGGTGGGTATTTAAATGTAACCTTAATCATCTATATGGGTATTAGCATCTTACTTGGTAGTTTTATTGGTGGCTATGGATCGCAATTTATGAGTAATGGCGGAGTAAACCTTGTTTACGGTATTCTTGCTACCATAGCAGCTGTCATGATGTTCGTACCTAAAAAGGGAATTGATGATATTCCGATGGATCAAGTGAAATTTAATAAATGGCTTGCAGCATTTCTCGCCTTTTTAGTAGGTATCGGTGCTGGTATCGTTGGTGCTGCTGGAGCATTTATCTTGGTCCCGATTATGCTACTTGTATTAAAGATACCGACAAGAATGACAATTGCTACTTCCTTAGCTATCACCTTCATTTCTTCTATTGGTGCAACGACAGGAAAGTTGTTGACAGGACAAGTTTTATTCATTCCAGCAATTCTTATGATTGTGGCAAGCTTGATTGCTTCACCATTGGGAGCTAATTTTGGGAAAAAGGTAAATACAAAGCTTTTACAGTGGATATTAGCAATTCTTATCTTAGGAACAGCCATTAAAATTTGGTTGGATATTCTCGGATCATAAATTAGTTTACGCGATACGTTATTGAATCGATATAATTACTGATTTATCCCACATATAATTGGCAGTATAGACCCATTTCCAGCAAAAAAGTGAAACCAATATGGATAAGTGGGAGATAAACAAAATCTCCCAACTGATTGAAGTCTCACTTTATTTGGTTAGTCTTTCAATTTGATGAGAAGTCTGCTCTCCTAATTCCGATGCAGCATTATATAAATATTTTAAAACAATGCTACGTATTTCAGGAGAAATTCCAGTGAGATCCCTAGCGAGATTAGTTACTAAATGTTTTTGTTGTTGCACTGGGAGAGAGTTATAATACGCTCCAGCCTGTGCAAAGTCATCTTGCTTGGGGGTTTCCGACCTGGCAAGCCTACCTTCCACATACCTGTCACTGCCACTCGTAACAAGGTCGCCTGGCCACCAATTTTCTTGATGGTTGATCGGAATTTTACGGAAATCGGGTCCGATTCGTCTGCGCTGTGAATCCCAGTAAATATTGGCTCGACCCTGTAGCATTTTATCGTCCGATAACTCCGCACCTTCTAAAAGGTTAGAAGGTGAAAAAGCGATCTTTTCCACTTGCTCCATATAGTTATCAGGATTTCGATTTAATACCATTTTTCCAACAGGCAACATTGGATATTGCTGCTCATCCCAGACCTTTGTATCATCTAACGGATCGAAGGGAAGCTTATCTGTATCAGCAGGGTCCATTAGCTGCACGTATAGACCATATTCTACAGTCTTTCCAGCAGCGATTGTATCATATAAATCTTGACCAGCGATATCCGGGTTTTCACCCGCAAGCTTTGTTGCTTCACAGCTATCTATATATTCTACTCCCTCAAAAGGAATCCAATGGTATTTTATGTAATGTCTTACTCCTTTAGCGTTTTTCCACACATAAGTGTTCACACTATGTCCCGGTAGATGGCGAAGACTTTTTACCGTTCCTGCGTCAGAATAAATTCTAACAACAAAATGGGTGGACTCAGGTGCTCGAGCTACAAAGCTCCAGAATCTTTCAGGATCAAGTAGATTATTTTTGGGCGATGGCAAAAAAGCTTTGATGGATTCTGGAAAACGAATCGCATCCCGGACAGAGAAGACCGGAATATGATTACAAATTAAATCAAAAATGCCGTTCGTTGTATAGAATTTCGTAGAAAATCCGCGAACGTTTCGGGATGTATCTGGTGTGCCTTTTGTGCTTACAGCAAGCGAAAACCTTACTGCAACGGGAACTTTATGACCAGGGGATTGTAAAAAGGAGAGTTTTGTATACTCAGACATTGCATTTATTGTCTCAAAATAGCCAAATGCTCCGAAGCCTTTTACATGTACTGGTCGCTCTATCATTTTTTCATGTACAAATGATTCAAGGGTTTCATGAACAATATTATCTTGTTCTAGAACAGGACCTCTTTTACCAACAGTCTGTGAGTGTAGCTTTGCAGGTAAATCCTCTGCCCACTTTTGAGCTTTGTGAGATGTTTTAGAATGTTTATCCTGCTGATTCGATTTCTGTTTATGGACAGGTGATTGATTCGAATTAGACTTATTTAGAGAATTATTATGTTCTTGATTAAACCAACCATTATTACGATCCATTGTCGTACCTCCCGTGTTTGCATGTTCATTCTCGATGTTACATTATTATGTATGTAGATTTTTAGATAATTATGATTTCATTCCCTAGGAATAAAAAAATCTCGGACAACATAAATCCATAAGCTTAAAACAGCTTACTTGAATAACCAGAATGAAAAGGAGTAAGCTATTCACGTAGTAATTTTAAAAATATATGTTGTTAATTAAACGTATGCTATAAGAGGAATTGTAATAATATTTGTTTATGTTGCTGTTGAGAAAGGGGAGTTGAATGTGATGGATTACTTTTTATCGTTACATCCAGTAGTACAAGCTACAATTGCGACATTATTTACTTGGGGAATGACAGCACTTGGTGCGGCGCTAGTCTTCACTACAAAGAACTTTAATCAACGACTGATGGATGCTATGCTCGGATTTGCAGGAGGAGTAATGATAGCGGCTAGTTTTTGGTCCCTTCTTTCGCCTGCATTGGATATGGCAGAAGCTAGCGGAACAATTGCATGGATTCCAGCAGCTGTTGGATTTATGCTAGGAGGGCTATTTCTTTGGAGCATTGATAAAGTACTGCCACATTTACATCCAACCTCTCCAATGAAGGATGCGGAAGGCATACATCCCACTAGAAAAAAGCGAAGTACGCTTTTAGTTTTGGCAATTACGTTGCATAATATTCCAGAAGGCTTAGCAGTAGGGGTTGCATTTGGGGCAATTGCAGCAGATTTATCAACATCGACTATCACAGGTGCAATTGCTCTAGCAATAGGTATTGGTATTCAAAACTTCCCGGAAGGTTTAGCTGTTTCTATGCCACTTCGCAGAGAAGGTATGTCAAGAAGGAAGAGCTTTATGTACGGGCAATTTTCAGGTATGGTGGAACCGATTGCAGGAATAATTGGTGCAGTTGCTGTTACCTTTATTCAACCATTGTTACCATATGCTCTGAGCTTTGCAGCCGGGGCAATGATATTTGTGGTAGCAGAAGAAGTAATTCCTGGTTCGCAGGAGGAAGGGAACAAAGACCTTGCTTCCATGAGTTTAATGATTGGTTTTACTATAATGATGATTTTAGATGTGGCCCTTGGTTAATTCCAAATCAAAACCACCAGAGTAGTTAGAACTGGTGGTTTGCTCTGTGGCTGAAAGCCTCTATTATCGGCGCCTCAGCCTTAACTAAATGGCTAGCAGGTTCTTTTTTTTAGCCATACTATATCTACCATATTTGCCTTGTTTGTGCATGTCCACTAATCCTTTATGTGAACCACAACTGGTACCCATTTACGTATACTATTAATCAACCATATATTTGCGCAATTTTTAATTTCTTCTATTCTAATTTTTCGTTCTGAAATAATGTTATCATCTAAAAGTTTTTGACGAAATGTCCCCGGTAATAAGCCACATTCAAGGGGGGGTGTATAAAGACCACCATTTATTTCAACAACTAAATTTCCGATTGTAAATTCAGTTAACTCGCGCTGTTCATTCCACAAAAGCACATCAAAAGCTTCAGGGAATTCATTAAGGAAAACCTGATATATGGATCGATGGGTTGTCTTATGATAATAAAAGACATCCTTCTTGTTAATTGGGTATTTCGCAAGCTCCACCTTAGCAGGAGAAGCAGGCAACGTCGTTACATCCTTCTCAGCAGATATGGTTATATCTCCTAGGTTAGAAATAACCAATCGTACTCTAAAGGAACCGATACTATGTTGATTGGCGGTTTCTACCAGTAGTTTATAAAGCTTGTCCCGATGAAGTGGTATTGAAAAGTATGCTGCAGATTTTTCTAATCTGTTCATATGGTAATCGATTAGATAATATTCACTATCTATAAGGGAAATAGTTTCTAAAAGTTCCACTGATGATTGAGCCTTACTAAGAAATAATGCTTTCGTTAAAATCTCGGTATATTCTTCATCATCAGTCGAATCCCAAGTAATACCACCGCCTACCCCGTATAGTGCATTACCGGTTGTATTATTTACTAGGACAGTACGTATCGGTACATTAAAAATTGCCTCTTTTTCCGGGGTAATATAACCTACTGTTCCACAGTATACCTCTCTTGCCGAATCTTCTAGCTGATTAATTATTTTCATCGTGTTAATCTTAGGTGCTCCAGTAATCGAGCCGCAAGGGAATAATGCTCTAAAAATGGTAGTAATATCACTATCAACTTCAGCTTCTACAGTAGATGTCATCTGAAAAACGGTTGGATAACGTTCAATTGCAAAAAGCTTCGGAACCTTAACAGTACCAGGTTTTGCAATTAACCCTAAATCATTTCGTAATAAATCTACGATCATTACATTCTCTGCTCTGTTTTTATCAGAATGGTAAAGCCAATCTGCAAGTTGCTTATCCTCCTGCTGTGAATTGCCTCGTTTAACGGTACCTTTCATTGGTTTTGTCGTTATCTTGCCATCCCTTAAATGGAAAAATAATTCAGGGGATGCAGACAGAATCGAATGGTCTCCAATGTCCAGATAGGCTGCATAATTAGCTGATTGCGCTTGTGCCAATTGTTGAAAATAACTTCGAGTATCACCGTTAAATTGGCTCTGTAGCCGGACTGTGTAATTAACCTGATAGGTGTCTCCGTTCTCGATATGTTGCTTTATCATTTTCAAATTTTGTTGATAATCTTCAAGGGAAGTTGTAGGTTTCCACTCTGTTAAATGAAAGGCTTTAGTATCAGCCATTATTTCATCTGATGGCTGAGCGAAAATACCGAACCACAATAGTGGCAAGGTACTACAGTTGTTTACTTGCTGAGCCGGATCAAAGGCAGGCGCTGCTTCATATGCAAGGTATCCAGCTGCATAGTAACCAGCTTCGATATACTGTTGAATAGATTGCATACAAGGTATTACTTCTTCTAACTTTGTAGTGGTTATAATAGTAATGGGATCTTTAAAGGTCATGGGCTGTTTATTACCTAAATGATTGGCAAAGTCAAAGAATAGGAGTGGTTTTTTTGGCGAATGCATCTATTTGTCCAACCTTTCGTGTGAAAAAGTTCTCTAATAACTGTAGCCCTTGTTCGGATAGTATTGCTTCAGGATGAGCTTGAATTCCTTCTATTGGATAAGTTTTATGGCGAATTGCCATAATCTCACCTGTAACTGATTTTGCGCTTATTTCAAAGCAAGAAGGTAGGGTAGCCTCCTGAACAATAAGTGAATGATACCTTGTGACAGCTAACGGATTTTTAAGCTTTTTGAATATACCTTTATGATCATGGGTAATCATTGAAACCTTACCATGCATTGGTTGTTTGGCTTTTACAATACTAGCACCAAAGGCTTGAGCAATCGTTTGATGCCCTAAACAAATTCCAATTATTGGATATAGCGTATACAGTTTTCTTACAATCTCTAGACATATACCTGCAGAAGCCGGGTTTCCAGGTCCAGGAGAGAGCAATATGCTAGATGGGTTTAATCGTTTAATGTCTGCTATTGAGATTTCATCATTGCGAGCGACATATACTTGCTGGTTTAGCTGCTTCATATATTGTACAAGATTAAATGTGAATGAATCATAATTATCGATGACTAATATCATGTAGTTACCTACTCTCTTATAAACACTTCATGCGTTATTATAGCAAATGTAGGTTAATAAGCATATGTATCCACTTCAATTAATGCTTGTTTTAAATCCTCTATTAATTCATTTGGTTGTTCAATTCCAACTGAAAACCGTAGCAGTTGGTCGTCAACACCACGCTTTATTCTTTCATCTCTAGGTATGTCAGCGTGAGTTTGTGTTGCTGGATAAGTAATAAAACTTTCCACCCCTCCTAAACTTTCAGCAAAAATGATAAGCTTCAAACTTTGAAGGAAAGGATCTATCCATTTACTTTTTCGTAAGCGAAAAGATAACATACCACCTCTTCCTGGATATAGAACATTATCAACCATTGGATGCTCTTGCAAAAAGGATACGATAAGCTTTGCATTGGCTTCATGTTTTTCCACCCGAAGCGCAAGTGTTTTTAATCCTCGAATTAATAGCCAAGAGTCAAAAGGTGATAGCACAGCACCTGAAGCATTGTGGTAATTGGCTAATTTTTCAGACAAGGATTTACCTTTTGCCACTACTAATCCAGCGAGTACATCGTTATGACCACCAATGTATTTCGTGCCACTATGAATGACGATATCAGCCCCTGACTCAATTGGCCGTTGAAGTAGCGGGGTCAGAAAAGTATTGTCAACAATTAATAGTACATTATATTGGTGCGCTAATTCCGCAACTTTTACAATATCTATCTCTTGCATTAGGGGATTTGTAGGTGTTTCAATAAAGATTGCTCTTGTTTTCGAGGATATCAGTCGCCGCGTTTCTCCGTCATTCTTGAAATCTGTATATGTTGTCTGAATTTGATATGCAGCGGCGTAATGCTCTAATAATCGGTACGTTCCTCCGTATACATCACTCGTTACAATGAGTTCATCCCCAGCATTAAAAAGAGAGAATACTAATTGAATGGCTGCCATTCCAGAACTGCAAGCATACCCACTGTCAGCGGATTCCAATTTAGCGATTCCTTCCTCTAGTAAGGTTCTTGTAGGATTTTTCGTTCTTGAGTAATCATAGCCTGATGATTGTCCCAGTCCGTGGTGCTGGTAGGCAGTTGACAAATAAATAGGTGCGCTAACTGCTCCAGTAGCTTTATCACTCTTATTTCCTAATTGTACTAATTCTGTTTCAATGCTTCTTCGTGACATAATATCCATCCCTTCATTCGATGAAAAAAGCCTCTTCTAATTAAATAAGAAGAGGCTTACATCATTCGGTTACTCTTCCTATCTGCATGCTTTCGAGCATCTGGAATTGGCACAGTTCTCTTTATAAGTCTGTTGCCGAGGCTTCAAAGGGCCAGTCCCTCCACCTCTCTGGATAAGAAAATAGTTTATGTAATTTTTAAAATAGATTACAGTTGTTTTTGCTATTTGTCAAGGGAAACTTAGGGATTTACTCCAATGTACAGTTTACAGCATTTAGATAACATGGTTTCATCTGAAGATAAGTGGAAAATAAAAGCAGATACGAAATATCGCAAGAAATAAATTAGT
Source organism: Virgibacillus sp. AGTR (assembly GCF_016919725.2). Lineage (GTDB taxonomy): Bacteria > Bacillota > Bacilli > Bacillales > Amphibacillaceae > Virgibacillus > Virgibacillus salarius. Next base: position 110,555 of record NZ_JAJERH010000001.1, on the reverse strand, counting down.
TAAAACATTCTAAAAATTAGTTGACTAATTTTTCTCGCTAATCTATACTATTAATAACTTCACAGGAGAAACTATTTGGTTAAATACTGGAAAAATATAATAAATAGTAAAAAATCAATGGAAAAAGCCATTTAATTCTGGTTATTAATTACATGATGTTAATAGGTGATCAAATGAAAATTAAGAATCAAGATTTTTTAAAAAAAGAAAATAGAAGTTTAGTCTTAGAAATAATTCTTAATCAAGGTCCGATCTCACGTGCCGAAATTGCCAAACAAACGTCGATGAGTCCTACTTCTGCTTCTCGAATTGTTGCATCATTACAAGAAAATAAGCTAATAAGAGAGATGAATATGTCTAGCGAAGGAATTGGCAGGAAGGCCACTTATTTTATTCCAAATGAACATTCTGTATTCTCAATTGGTGTTGAAATTGACCAGAAAGTTATTCGGATCGGTTTAATGAATTTTATAGGAAAGTTAACCATTCTGAAGTACTTTGACTATCAATCAATAGATCCAGTGGCAACAGTTCAATTTATAGCAGACCATATATTACAAATGATTGACGACGAAAATCTTACATCGGATCAAATTGCTGGAGTTTGTATTGGCTTACCAGGACTTATTGAGAATGACAAAGGTGAGGTGAAATTATCTGCGCAATTTGATTGGAAAAATATCCCTTTACAAGAGATGGTTGAAGAGAAAGTAGGCTTTACCGTATTCGTGGACAATGAATTAAAATTGAAAGCGCTTGCTGAGTATATTAGTGATCCTGAACCAAAAAAAGCGTATATGGCAATGATTGGTTTTGGTAGTGGGGTAGGTTCTGCGTTAATAAAGAAAGGAGAAATCTATCGAGGTGAAGGAAACTTCTCAGGAGAAATCGGACATACTATCGTTGATCCTTATGGAATTTATTGTCCATGTGGGAATTTTGGCTGTCTCCAAACGTATATTGCTGAAAAGTTTTTGTTAGATGAAGCATCTAAAACAAAAGAGATTGAAAATATTCAGGCCTTAATCATTGAATATGAAAATGGAGAAAAGTGGGCAAGAAATATAGTTGATAAAGCAATTACCTATGCAGCAATTACGATTAATAATGTTGTTTGCGTATACAATCCAGATTCCGTCGTTCTTGCTGGTAGTTTAATTGAAAGGTTTCCGCAAATTAAAGATCAAATTATTGAAAAGTGTGAGAATCAGATGTGGGCACCTGTCATGAAGACATTTCAATTACGCACTACAAAAACGGGAGAAGATGGCGTTGTGATAGGAGCTGCCATGATTGTACTACAGCATTTTATAAAAAATATTCATGAAAAGAGTGGGGTTTAACCTATGATATCAACACCTATTATTGCTGAAGAATATAGAGGAGGAACATTAGAAAATGTTCATCAGGGATTGATTTGTGTTTTAAATGAAAAGAAGGAAATACTTTATGAATACGGTGATGTAAAGCAGTCCGTTTTTTATCGGTCAGCGATGAAACCATTACAAGCAATTCCCTTATTCACCACAGATATTATGGAAAAGTATGATTTAACAACCGAAGAAGCAGCTTTATTTACGGCATCTCAAAGAGGTGAATCCTATCATCAAGAGGCTTTAGAACGTTTAATGAATAAACTGCAATTGTCAGAAGACATGCTGGTCTGCCAACAGAGCTATCCCTTAAATGAACAACCAAAGATTTCCTATATCTGGGAGCATTTACCTAAACGTAAACTTTTGCATAATTGTTCCGGTAAGCATTTGGGGTTTCTTGCTTATTCCAGAGAGAAAAACTATGATCTATCAAACTATGAATGGTTGGGTCATCCGCTTCAACAAGAAGTTTTAAACTATGTAGCAGATTTGTCGGAAACCCCGAAGAAAGAAATGAAAACCGCAATTGATGGTTGTGGAGTTCCTGTTCATAGCGTTCCGCTAAAAAACATGGCTATTTCATTCTTAAAGTTCATTCAGCCTTCGATGATACATGATAGTCGGGTTGCAACGGCTGTAAAAAGAATAGGAGAAGTTATGAACAAACACCCTAGAATTGTCGCTTCACATAACTTTATTTGTACAGCTCTGCTTGAGGATGAAAATATTATTGCAAAAGGAGGAGCTCAAGGAGTCTATTGCTTGGCGTTAAAGAGAGAAAAAATAAGCATTTCCTTAAAGGTGTTAACTGGTTCTGAATTAATTTGGCCACTATTAGTAGCTAAGCTACTACAAAAGTTAAATTATCATAATAAAGAAACGATTGATCGTTTGCTTAATATTCGATCAAACGAAATCTTCAATGATAATGGGAAAGTGGTTGGAGAAACAAAAATTCGATTATAAGAGGGGGAGCAATCGATGACAAATAAATGGATACGTCTAATGATATTACTAGGAATAATAGTAGTTGTATCAGCGTGTTCTTCAGATGCAAATAGTGATAATGATCAAGGAAATAAAGGTGAAGGTGATAAGGAATTAACCATTGCAATTGATCAAAATTTTGTTACATTGGATCCGCAAAATGCTGGAGATACCGTTTCAATTTTTGGTACAAGAGCAATGTATGAAGGGCTAGTAGGTTTTAATGAACATATGGAGATTGAACCTGTTCTAGCTGAAGATTATCAAGTGAGTGATGATGCTTTAACCTATACATTTCAGTTAAGAAAAGACGTGACATTTCATGATGGAGAACCTTTTAATGCTGACGCAGTAAAAGCTAATTATGAGCGTATTATAGATGAGGATAATGATTTACGTGCTAAAAGAAACCTTCAGTATGTGGAAAAACTTGAAGTTATAAATGAGTATGAAGTTGCGTTTATATTAAATCAACCATTCAGTGCCATGTTAAATAAATTTGCAATGGTGCCTTTTATAAGTCCAAAAGCACTTGAGGATGATGAAAAAGACATCGCGTTACATCCTGTTGGGACAGGGCCCTTTAAATTTATTGAATGGAATCAAGGAGACTCACTTGTTTTAGAAAAATATAATGATTATTGGAATGCTGCCAATTCCGATGCAGAGAAGGTTACATTTAAGCCGGTCCCGGAAAACGGCTCTAGAGCTGCTATGTTAAAAACAGGAGAGGCGGATTTTATTTATCCTGTTCCTCAACAAGATATAAAAGAATTAGAATCGAATAGCGACGTTGTGATTGAAAAAACACCATCTACAATAGCCAGATACGTTTCTATTAATACATTTAAGGAACCATTTAATAATGAAAAAGTGCGAAAAGCAATGAATTATGCAGTGAATAAGGATGCATATATAAAAGTAGTAAAGAATGGGTATGGCAATATATTAGACTCAACCATGTCAACGGAAACACAATACTATACAAAGCAAGAACCATATGAATTCAATTTAGAAAAAGCGAAGGACTTATTGACTGAAGCAGGCTATGAGAATGGGTTTGAGGCAGAGATCTGGGGGAATACAAGCTCAGAAACACTTCAAGGCATGGAATTTATTAAACAACAGCTGGCCGAGATTGGCATTGATGTAACGATTAAGTCAATGGAAGAGGGGACGCTATCTGATGAAATATACACGCCAGAAACACCAAAGGATGCAAAGGTACAAATGTGGTATGTAAGCTGGTCTCCTTCATCTGGAGATGCTGATGGAGCAACTCGCTCGTTGTTTAGTAGTGAATACTTCCCACCAAATGGCGCAAATACAGCATATTACAACAACAGCGATGTAAATACATGGATTCATGTAGCAAATGAAACTTCCAATATTGATGAACAGGAGGAAATTTATGCCAATATTCAAAGTACTGTTTATCGTGAAGCACCTTGGATCTTTTTAGCAACAGATACGATTCTATCAGGTCACCGTAAAAACCTTGAAGGTGTTTATGTTTTACCTGACGGTTCTGTGAGCATTAAAAACGCGCAATTCAAATAAATAGGCTGCGGGAGCTGGTTGTTATCAGCTCCCTTTATTGGAGGTGTTAAAGCATATGTGGCAATACATAATTAAACGAGTGCTTGGACTAATACCACTTGTCCTTGTCGTCTCATTTGTTATCTTTATGTTTATTCATTTAATACCTGGTGATCCAGCTCGATTAATTGCTGGTAAAGAAGCAACATATGAAGAGGTACAGCAGATTCGTGAAAGTTTGGGCTTAGAAAAACCTCTATTCGTTCAATATTTTGATTATCTTAAAAGTCTTTTATCTGGTGATTTAGGTTATTCAATCCAGTCTGGTGCTCCTGTCAGTGAATTAATAGGAGAAAGAATTATGCCTACGCTTGGTTTGACCTTTCTGAGTATTGGATGGGCACTTGTCGTCGGAATTTTATTAGGGATTATTTCTGCTGTTTTTCGAAATAAGTGGCCGGATTATTTAGGGATGCTTACAGCAGTATCTGGTATTTCCCTTCCTAACTTTTGGGTGGGGCTAGTTCTTATTCAACTATTCTCTGTACAATTGGGGCTGCTTCCGACAGGGGGGGCTGATGGCTGGCAAAGTTATCTCATGCCATCGTTTGCGTTAGGTGCAGGAATTATGGCTATGATTGCTAGATTTACGCGGTCTTCATTGGTAAATACCTTGAAACAAGATTATATCCGAACAGGTAGAGCAAAAGGGCTAGGCGGTAATGCAATTATATTTGGGCATGCGTTAAAAAATTCTCTGATTCCTGTGGTAACAATTGCTGGTCTACAGTTTGGATTTTTATTAGGCGGTTCAGTAGTAGTAGAAACCGTTTTTAGTTTTCCTGGACTAGGTAGATTACTAATCGATTCCATCCAAATACGAGATTACCCAGTAGTACAAGCGGAAATTTTACTTTTTTCCTTACAGTTTATTTTGGTGAATCTGCTTGTTGATATCATTTATAGCTTTTTGAATCCGAAAATTCGATATGAGTAAGTGATTGGAGGGATATGGTACGTATGATACAAACAGAAGCTATAACACAGGAACAGTTAGATAAGCAAAGGCAAGGACGTCTATACAGCTTTTGGAAAGAATTTCGTAAAAAGAAGCCAGCGCTGTTTTCCCTATTTTTTATTGGATTTTTAGTTATTGTTATGATAATTGGTCCCTATGTTGTCCCCTATGATCCTGCTGCTCCAGATTATAATAAATTACTAGAATCACCATCATTACAGCATCTATTTGGAACGGATGCATTTGGGAGAGATATCTTAAGCAGACTTGCGGTAGGAGCAAGAATTTCGTTAACAGTAAGTATTTCTGCAGTTTTATTAGGAGCCATAGTAGGGACAGTGCTTGGCTTAATAAGTGGTTATTTTGGTAAATGGATGGATCGTTTAATTATGCGAATATGTGATGTATTATTTGCTTTTCCAGATCTGATTTTGGCAATTGGGATTGTAGCCATTTTAGGACCAGGTTTAAAAAATGTTGTTATAGCCGTGTCCTTTTTTAGTATCCCATCGTTTGCTCGAATCGTAAGAAGTGCAACGTTGGAGTCGAAGGAAATGCTGTTTGTAGAAGCTACAAGATCTATTGGAGCCAGCAATCGCCGTATTATATGGAAGCATATTTTTCCGGAAACTATTCCAACAATTATTGTTTATTTCACGATGAAGGTAGGTACCGCTATTCTAGCAGCAGCTAGCTTAAGTTTTCTAGGACTGGGTGCAGAGCCATCATCACCTGATTGGGGTGCAATGCTGAGTAAATCTCGAGATTATATTGATTCAGCATTTCATTTAGTCTTCTTTCCTGGGTTGATTATTTTTCTTACCGTACTTGCATTCAACGTATTGGGTGACGGACTTCGTGATGTATTGGATCCAAAGACAAAGGATTAATGAAAGGAGGGGTATAATGGAACGCCTACTTCAAGTGAATAATTTACAAACAGCTTTTCGAAATGAAGGCAGGCTGCAAACTGTTGTTCATGGAATTAGTTTTCATGTGAATAAAGGTGAAATAGTTGGAATAGTGGGAGAATCAGGGTGCGGAAAGAGCGTTACATCCTTATCCATTATGCGACTATTACATGATACGCCAGGTGAAATAATTAACGGAGAAATTATATATAAAGGGGAAAATTTGACGCAATTGCCGGAAAAGCAAATGAAAAAGTATCGTGGAAAGGAGTTATCCATGATTTTTCAGGAACCGATGACTTCGTTAAATCCGGTATTGAAAATTGGTAAACAATTAAGAGAATCTATTCAATTACATCTAAAACTATCAAAGCAACAAGCACATGAACATGCAATAAATATATTAAAATCTGTCGGCATACCGCGTGCAAGTGACCTGATGACTGAGTATCCGCATCAATTGTCTGGAGGCATGAGGCAGCGCGTGATGATTGCGATGGCCATCTCATGTGAACCGTCCTTACTGATAGCAGATGAACCAACAACGGCATTAGACGTAACCATTCAGGCTCAAATATTGAATCTAATGAAAGATATTCAGCAAAAAAGCGATATGGGGATACTAATGATTACACATGATTTGGGGGTTGTCGCGGAAGTATGTGATCGAGTGATTGTCATGTATGCTGGAAGAGTTGTAGAGGATTCGACAGTTGAGGCGTTATTTGCTAGCCCCAAGCATCCTTATACAAAGGGATTAATCGACGCTGTTCCTAAAATTGGCAGTGGAAATCAACGCTTGTATTCTATTCCAGGTACGGTACCTAATCCAAAAAATATGCCAATAGGCTGCAAATTTGCTGCAAGGTGTAATGATGTTATGGACATTTGTACAAGGGAGGAACCAAATTTATTAGAGGAAAAAGGACATTCTTGTCGATGCTGGCTCTATCATGACCAGCAGAAAGAGGTGAACATATAATGAATAACGAGATTTTATTAAATGTAAAGCATGTTAAGAAATACTTTCCTCTTTCTAAGAAATGGTTTGTTGAAAAAAAGTATGTCAAGGCAGTAGATGATGTATCGTTTTTTATTAAAAAGGGGGAAACATTTGGGTTGGTAGGTGAATCTGGTTGTGGTAAATCTACGACTGGCCGACTTATTAATGGATTGATAAAAGCTGATACCGGAGAAATAAATTTTCAGGGAACGAACGTAGCAAATATATCGGAAAAATTATGGAAGCGATATCGAAAACCGATGCAAATGGTCTTTCAGGATCCGTACGCTTCCCTTAGTCCAAGAATGAAGGTTAAAGATATATTAATGGAACCTTTAACGATTCATTATCCAAAAATGTCAAAGCAAGAAAAAGAAATACTAGTAAAAGATTTACTTGAAAAGTGTGGAATTAGTGAATTTCATTTGTCAAAATATCCACATGAATTCAGTGGCGGGCAACGTCAAAGAATAGGCATAGCTCGTTCTCTCATTCTGAAACCAGAGCTAATTATTGCGGATGAGCCTGTGTCAGCACTAGATGTCTCCATTCAATCGCAAATTCTTAATCTGATGAAAGATCTGCAGGAGGAGTTTGGGCTTACGTATTTATTTATCTCACACGATTTAGGTGTTGTAGAGCATATCAGCGATCGAGTTGGTGTTATGTATTTAGGAAGCTTAGTAGAGATTGCCACGAAGAAGCAAATATTTGCAGATCCCAAGCATCCCTATACACAAGCATTATTGTCATCCATACCAAAGCCAGATCCAAAAGAAAAAAGGGAACCTATCATGTTGGAGGGAGAAATTCCAAGCGCCTCCAATCCTCCAGTAGGCTGCAAATTTCATACAAGATGTCCGTTGGCGATGGATATTTGTAAACAAAAAGTGCCAGAATTAAAACAAATTGAACAAGAGCAGCAAGTTGCTTGTCATCTATTTGATTAAACGGAATGGAGCAGGAAAATGGAAGGTAAATTTATTGTGGAGTAAAAGGAGTTTTTGTGTTGAATATAAATGTTGTTATGATCGAAAATCTGGATGAAAAAGCCCCATTCATTATTCAAAAACAAATGATATTTTATGGACGAACGCATTTAATTCAAGTGAATAATACGTTTTATTTAACTGTAGGTATGAATAAGACGGAGAAAACTATGGAAGACATCCGTTTTTTAGGGGGAGAAACTAGAAAGGCAATTGACACCTATGATATTACAAGTGTATCCATAAACTTTGATAGGCTGTTTAAGCATTATACCTCATATTCGAATAAAGACATTGTCGTCTCATTTATGGAGGGGTGGTATTTAGCTGGGTATTCATTCCTCACCTATCAAATGCGTGAACCAGAGCATGAAGTCTCTCTGCAACTGGGAACACAAGCTTACGAGTATTACGCTGAAGTTGCAAGAGTACGTGCCAATGCCGTCTGTATTGCTAGAGATTTATGTAATGAACCTGCGAATAAATTAACCCCAAATACATATGTTAAGAAAATTAGATCGATCTTTCATGATTCACCCGTCCATGTGGAAATATTAGAATCAGAAGAGGATTTATTAAAGCATGGATTAGAGGCAACTGCAATAGTAGGTAAAGGAAGTTCTCGTTCGCCAAAGTTTGCTGTTCTCACTTTAAAGAATAGTAACGCATCACATATAGGGTTAGTTGGAAAGGGAGTTACTTTTGATTCTGGGGGAACAAATAGTAAGATTGCAAGTGATATTGGGGAAATGAAAATGGATATGGGGGGGCAGCTGCTGTCATTGGAGCAATGAAACTATTAGCTGATATGGAGAGCCCTGTTCATGTAACTGCTGCAGTACCGATCGTGGAAAATGTTTGTGGTAAAGATGCTTTTTTACCTTCTGATGTGATAAAGTACAGAAATGGGCTTACTGTTGAAGTAGGAAATACAGATGCAGAAGGAAGACTAATAGTAGCAGATGGAATCTTATATGTTCAAGACTTAGGTGCAGATACAATCATTGATATTGCTACACTTACTGGTACCATCGGCCAAGCGCTTGGGCTAAAGGTAGCAGGTATATTTAGTAATCGAGAAAATGAGCTTTGGAAGTATAAAGAATTAGGTGACAAAACTGGTGATCACGTGTGGCCAATGCCGGTTATTAATGATTATCAGTATTATTTACAAAGCAATACTGCTGATTTTTCGAATATGAGCTCTTCGAAATTCGGCGGTGCGATTACTGCAGCGTTGTACCTGAACAACTTTATTCAAGAGGAGAAAAAATGGATTCATATAGATATGGCAAATACAGTTAGACCATGGAGAGAAATAGGTTATTATGTTTCTGGAGCATCTGGCTTTGGCGTACGCCTGTTAACAGAATTAATTCTAGAAGAGGTTGGTAATAAGACATGAAACTTGAAGTAATAGTAAATAACGGTATAGAAGCAATCCAAGCAGAAGCATTAGGTGCTGATCGATTAGAGTTAGTATCAGCTATAAATGAAGGAGGACTGACTCCCAGCTACGGTACGATCAAACAGGTGTTAAACAGTGTATCCATCCCTGTCCAAGTAATGATACGTCCGCATAGCTATCATTTTTGTTATTCAAACAATGATATGGAAATAATTTGTGCTGATATTGAACAATTACTGGATTTAGGAGGAAATAGAATAGTGTTCGGTGCGTTAACGGAAGATAACAAAGTGGATACGACTATACTTGAGAAAGTAATTACCATTGATTCTAGTTTGGATATTACATTTCATAGAGCCTTTGATGAAACAGCTTCGTTAACCGATGCATACCGCACGCTGAACAATTATAAGAATGTGAAAAGGGTATTAACGTCAGGTGGAGCAGCTAATTGCGATAACGGTAAAGAAATGCTAAAAAAATTGGTTGAAATGGAAGCAGATTTGAATGGACCAAAAATTATGCCTGGTTCAGGTTTAACGCCATATAATATCAATGAGATACATGATGCCGTACAGGCTGATAATTATCATTTTGGTAAAGCTGTAAGAATAGACAATGATTTTAAGTATGGATTTGATAAAGCAAGTATGGAGCAAATAAAACAAATAGTAAAAGAGTAGGGAGGAAAATGAATGACATCTACGTTGGATTGGCCAGACAGATACGGGGATCCATCATGGTTTCTTCAAGATCGTTTTGGTATGTTTATACATTGGGGATTATATGCACTAAAAGCAAAAGACGAATGGGTAATGACACAAGATAAAATAGCAAAAAAAGAATATGAAAAGCTTGCAAATCAATTTAATCCAGATTTAGCGGATCCATATGAGTGGGTTGCTCAGGCAAAACAAAGTGGGATGAAGTACATTGTATTAACAACGAAGCATCACGATGGCTTTTGTTTATGGGATAGCGCGTATACAGATTATAAAATTACGAATACAGCCTATGGGAAAGATATCGTAGCTGAATTTGTAGCGGCATGTCGTAACGAAAATATAAAAATTGGTTTTTATCATTCACTTATTGATTGGCATCATGAACATTATACAATTGATGGACTACATCCACAACGTGATGATGAGGCTGAGCGATCGAGAGAAAGAGATATGGTTGTATATCAAACGTATTTATATAATCAAATAGAAGAGCTTGTTACTAAGTATGGTAGAATTGATTATTTTTGGTTTGATTTTTCCTACGATGATCGAGATTGGGGTTGGTCAAAGGGCAAAGGACCAGCTGATTGGCAAGCTGAAAAATTGGAGAATATGATTCTTAACTATCAGCCTCATATTCTATTTAATAATCGATTAGGGCTAGATCGAGGAGTGTATACACCAGAGCAATATCAACCAACAGAACCATTATATACAGATAATGGGAAGAAACGTATTTGGGAAGCATGTCAAACGTTAAATGGCACCTGGTGTTACAATCCAACTAATTTACATTATAAATCCGCAGAAATGCTCATAAAGCTTTTGATCGATACCGTCTCGAAGGATGGTAATTTACTGTTAAATTTTGGACCTACAGCAAGGGGGAATTTTGACTCAGCCTCCACGGATATTTTGAATGCGTTGCAAACATGGATAAATGATCATCACGATGCTATTTATGGTACAGGTGCAAGCTATATGGAATGTCCGCAGGATTGTAGACTTACTCAAAAGGGGAATCGTTTGTTTATTCATATATTCTCGTGGCCGTTTCGTACGATTCATCTGAAAAATTTAGGCAATGTGAAATATGCTAGATTTCTTCATGATCATAGTGAGGTACCTGTAGTAGTTTATCAAGATTCGAACATATTCCATCATGATATGCCTGTAGTTGCTAAAAACGAGACAGTGTTGGAGTTACCTGTTATAAAACCTAAAGTAACTGTACCGGTAATCGAGGTTTGTCTAGGTGAATAGGAGAATTCGCTCTTTCTATATAAAAACCTGTTGCTTTTTGCAAACAGGTTTTTATTTTGCGAATTATTTTTTCAATAATTAAAATTTTGTTCTCGCAATCTTTCGTTACCTATTAAAAAGTTGTTCGAAATGATAATATGTGTTTAATTGTTCCTCACTGGTGGTGTAGGGAACAAATGTCCACCCCATATTCTTTAAAAAATCTTCATAGTTTTCTTGTATTTTTAGCTGTTGTAAAGCCATTTCTACATGAATATCTCTTACATGTTGGTCTTGCATCATCAGAGCAGATATAAAATTATCATTTGCCATACTTTTTGCTGAAGTATGGGCTTCAGTGGCAATCCATTTATCATTTTTAGTGGCTGTACTATGTTTTACATTTTGATCAGAATGGGTATTATCCATTGATGGTAATTTAACTGGCTGCTGGTGATAAGGATTTATTAATGCAAGCATTACTAAAACATGAGCATACATCATATTTGATTGTAGCTTAAGAATATTTTTTAACTGGCTACTATTAGCGATGGCAAAGTACATGTTTAATTTACAAAGTTCCCCTTCGTGTGCAGCTAAATGTTCAGACATTAATCCAAGATCAATAGCTGGTAAACGTTCCATTGCATACCTCCATCCATATCGTCTTTATGCTATACCATATGATAGGGAACGAGATTATGTACAATGTCCCATTTTCATAGCTATAGATATTCCATATTTACAAAGGGATCTTTGGCATCGAGTTCTCCTTTAATTCGCTTTGCGTTTAGGTCTTTTCCATACAGCCATTTTTGAAAATCTATAATAAGCGGTTTTCTGTCTCCGCCAAGCGCAAACCATGCTTTTAAATCATTAGAAAAATAAGCAGCGGTATGTAATGTTCCTGCCCATGCTCCATATTTCTTAGAAAACACGCCTTTATCAGTATCATTTAACATTCGAAAGGCATGATAAGGATCAACAGCATGCTGCTGCTGTGAATAGATTGCTTCATAACGTTGATATGAGTCATCCATTCGATAACGGTTCTCTTCTACTAAGTGCTCAAAGTGGTTTGTACAAATATTGGATTGTCGTATTGCGACTGCTCGCGGAGATGCTTCAACAATGCTGGACTTCCCGAGCCCATCCATTAAAACATAACTAAAGGAGTGGCGGTGCGGTATTTCTTTTAGTAATGTTATTGCCTCTTCCAGATTAGCGCAGCTTTCTAACACAATTCTGCCAATCATATTACAAAGAAAACCATCTGCAGATTTTTTTCGATTAATGAAATTATAACCCATAGCAAGACCTTTCTCATTAATTCCATCTGTGCGCCCAGTAATTTGCATAGTTGGTCCTATGGTAGCGTAGCCATTATCATTTGGCTGATACATAACATAACGCCCCTCATAAGTAGAAGGGTCATTATCATAGTTGCGAATCATATAATGTGATCCTGTGAAAATAGAACAGCCACTTCTAATAAATTCCAAATAGTAGCCACCAAAATCTTGGACGGCTTCCTTGATCGTCAGTTGTAACGCATCGGCTAAACCTTGTAGCTCATCCCATATTCCAGGTGCAAAATAAAGGAGCATTTCTTTCACTGTATCAAGTTGAATAATGAAATGGCGTCGCTTCTGTGATTCCCACTGTTTTTTTCGATTAACTAAAATAGGTGTTTGTTTAAGAATTTCACCTTGATAATACCCGAAGTCATAATGGCTACCGCGGTATTCTACAACGTCACTAAAGACGGTCTTCATTTTCGTATCTCCTTTACTGGATAAATAGCGCATTAATCATGCATGTTGAGTGTACTTTATATCTTATAAAATAGATATAAATATGCACCGTATTTAAACTGGAGATGGACAAAAGGATATGCTGTAATTTCAGCCTAAAATATTCATTTCGTAAGTAAATTAGTTCTATTGACGTATTACAGGATGATACAAACAGAAGGAGGCTGGGACGAAACTAAAATAGCTAAACCAAAAGCCGAACGATAAAAAATGTTCATACGATGCGCAGTCAAAATACGTAGACTCCTTGAAAAAGAAGAGCGCTTTTCTGCCTGCGATGTATCGCTTCTGAAGGCTTCCTTATCTTACGGCAAAAGTACGACTGAAGATCCTACAGGAAAGCGAAGCATTTTGACTAAGCGATGAATAAACTACCGAGATCCAAAACAAAAACCCAACCTTATCTAAAATATTCAGATGAAGTTTGGGTTATTCATCGCTTAAAAATTCTTGCGTCACGGCCACAGATAGCGATTTTTCTATTTACTTTCGTTTTTTCTGTTCAATTGTATTAAATTCATTCTCGCTTGCAAATTCTACGTGATCCTGTTGTTTATTATGTTTGTTTCTGTTATTTTGCTTATTCTTATCTTTATTGCGATTTTTGTTTTCCTCAGACATGTAAAAACCTCCTTATTCGTTTAGATAGTTTAGCGATGCCCAAAGCATAAAAAATTATGTATCACTATACGAAATAACGATAACGATAACGTAATAACGCTTTATTATACTATGTTGAATTAATTTTTAAGCTTTTTCCTCTAGTCAAAGCTAGTGAATCTCTTCGTGTGATATAAACGTTTTGCCATTTGAGAAGCTGTTACTACATGGAGGTTCATTATTTCGATCGTACCAATAAATAGGTCTATTATCCAGATCTTCTCCGTTAAATTCGGACCAATATGCATAGCGAATTATTGACAGTAATCTGCATAGCAGTTATCATAATGAAATAAATCTGACTAATTTCATCAGAAAAGGGTGTTTTGGATGTCGACAAAGATTCAACCAATCAGAGAAGTAAAAGATCCAATTCCTAAAAATACAACGAAGTTAAATAAACCACAAATTTCTTTAATTATTGGGGGGATACTGGTAGGAGCGATTCTGCTAATCTACTTATTCGCTAAGCAACCTATTACTCAGCCGTTACTGTTAATAATCGGGCTATTGCTTGGTTATACGTTATTCCATGCGCGTTTTGGCTTTACTTCCGCTTTTAGAAGATTTATGTCAGTAGGTAATGGGCAAGCACTACGTTCACATATGCTCATGCTAGCAATTGCAGTGACATTATTTGCACCTATTTTAGCGTTTGGTCATTCCTTCTTTGGTGGAGAAGTCGCTGGCTACGTATCACCAGTAGGTATAAGTCTATTAGTAGGCGCCTTCATGTTTGGAATAGGGATGCAACTTGGTGGTGGTTGTGCTTCAGGAACATTATATGCTGTTGGTGGGGGACGATCCGTCATGTTTGTAACCTTACTTTTCTTTATTATCGGTTCCACCATTGGAGCGAAGCATCTCCTGTTTTGGACAGAAGAATTACCAGCTTTTGAACCTATTTCATTAGCAACCTCAACAGGACTTGGGTATGGTGGTGCTTGGATTGTATCCATTGCATTATTTGGATTAATCGCTTGGATTACGTTTAAAGTGGAAAGAAAAAGAAAAGCACCTAAGATGGCACCTGTTCCTTCAACAAACGGTTGGAAACGTATCTTACGAGGTTCTTGGCCATTATTTGTAGCAGCTAGCATATTAGCTATATTAAATGCTCTTACTCTACTTACGCGTGGAGCTCCATGGGGAATTACATCAGCATTTGCGCTATGGGGTTCTAAGGTAGCACAATTCTTTGGTGTCGACGTTGCTAGTTGGGGCTATTGGCAGGGAGCAAATGCTCAGGTACTAGAATCGTCTATATTCACAGACTCTACCACTGTACTAAATTTAGGTGTTATTCTTGGTGCGTTTCTTGCCTCAGCAGCTGGTGGGTTACTTAAATTTACAAAATTAAACTTCAAAAACGTAGTAGCTTCTATGCTTGGAGGGCTATTAATGGGCTATGGAGCTCGCCTTGCATTTGGCTGTAATATTGGCGCTTATTTTGGAGGGATAGCTTCTTTTAGCCTACACGGTTATGTCTGGGGGATCTTAGCATTAGCTGGTACATTTTTAGCCCTATACCTTCGACCATTATTTGGATTATCAGTCCCAAAATCAAAGGATTCCTTTTGCTAAATGAATGGTGTAAAAATTAAAAACTGTCGCTTGATAGGATATCACTACAAGCGGCAGTTTGTTGTTTTCTGAAGAGAACTTAGAAGAAAACTTAAAGTGATGTGGCTTTTTGACCAGGAATTTTTTCCCTTTTATTTTTACTCTATTCTTATATACTCTTAACCATAGATTAATAGTTTCTCTGTAAAATCTGTAATGGAGTCCAAATACAAATGAGGAGGAATTGTTTTGATCAACAAAAGGTGTGGGAAAAGATTACTAACCTTAACAGTTATCACTTCTTTAGTACTTGGTAGTTTTATAGCTGCAGGTCAAGAGGTGGAAGCGAAGAGGCATTATCCTAGTCAAGCAAAAGTCAAAAATGTCATCTTTATGATAGGAGACGGCATGGGGCCAACATACAATACAGCATATCGGTCATTTAAGAATAATCCATCGCCTTATCTGGAGGAAACTGCTTTTGATCAGCATTTAGTGGGAATGCAGCAAACCTATTCTTGGGATTCAGAAGAGAGTATTACAGATTCAGCGGCAGCTGCAACTTCGTTATCCTCTGGGATTAAAACATATAATGGTGCAATTGCCGTTAATATGAAAAAGAATGAAGTAAAGACAGTATTAGAAGAAGCAAAAGATAGAGGAAAAAGAACAGGACTTGTTTCTACATCACAAGTAAATCATGCTACTCCAGCCTCTTTTGGAGCTCATGATAAGTCACGTCATAATTATAATGATATTGCTGATGATTATATAGATGAAAAAGTAGATGGTAAGCATAAAGTGGATGTTATTTTAGGAGGGGGTATCTCCTATTTTGAAAGAAAGGATCGCAATCTAGCAGAAGAATTTCAAGATGCCGGATATAGCTATGTAAATACAAGAGAAGAATTAGTAGCTGATACGAATAAGCAAATCTTAGGTTTGTTTGCTCCGGTTGGGCTAGATAAAGCAATTGATCGACCACAAGAGCAGCCATCTCTAGAAGAAATGACGGATACAGCAATAGATCGCTTGAGCACAAACAAAGATGGTTTCTTTTTAATGGTAGAAGGCAGTCAAATAGATTGGGCGGGTCATGATAATGATATCGTTGGTGCGATGAGTGAAATGAAAGACTTTGAGAAAGCTTATGAAAGAGCGATTGATTTTGCAGAAAAAGACAAGCAGACGTTAGTAATCACTACTGCTGACCATTCTACTGGTGGTTTAGTGATGGGGGTCGATGGAGAATATAAATGGGATCCAACACCCTTGAGAGCAGCTAAACGTACTCCTGATTTTATGGCAGCTGAGATTAGTGACGGCAAGGATGTTAAAGAGGTTTTGGATCAATATATTGACTTGGATCTAACAGCGGAAGAAATAGAATCTGTAAAAAAAGCGGTTGAAACTGACGATACAACAGAAATTGATAATGCGATTGAACGAATTTTTGATGTGCGTTCTGGTACTGGATGGACAACTGGCGGACATGATGGTGTAGATGTAAATGTATATGCTTATGGTCCACAGGCAGATCAGTTTATTGGCTTAAATGATAACCATGAGGTTGGGCACAAGGTGATGGATATATTAAAAAATATTCGAAGCGCCAAGCCATAACCTAAATAACTATGTATACCATGATCCCGTTACTTAAGCAGCGGGATCATTTACATAAATGGAGGCAGGAGGGGCTTAGATTAATGATTAAATGGTTACTTATGCTGATAGCTATTCTAGTTGTATTTGGTTGTGCTAGGCATGATGAAAACGCGGAAGCAGAAAATGGTGCTGTAAATTCTGAACAAAAAGGAAAAGGGATGCAAGCAATAAAAGAGGAAGAGAAAGAAGTTGATCAATATATAAATAATCCACAGGCACCTGATACGAGGTCATTGAAAGAAATTGGTGATACATATGAAGATGAAGATGGCAAGGTTACTTTAGTAGCAAGCACAGACGATAGTAAAAGACTAGAAATTGGACCAATTGAGCTCACATATAAGAATTTGAAGGTGATGGAATATAGACCTGCTCTTCATTTGATAGATTACTTCCATCAATTCACTCATCATGAAGATAGATTTAATTACTTGAAGCTACAAGTAAAGATTCAGAACAAAAGTGAACAAACGATTAATGTTGCACCTGTATCGGTATTGGAGACGAGTGAAGGGGAACTAAAGGGTTTTGAAGATGATTTTTATCTACAAGAACTTCATGGAAAGCTATCACCTGGACAGGTGAAAACAGGTGAACTTGCATATATTCTTGAGAAATCAGATCCAGAACAGTTAAACTCCATTTCAATAACGACAAGTGATGTGTATGAAGACAATAAACAACAAGCAATAGAAAAGGGAAAGAAAGTGGAACTGGCGTTTTAAATTATCTATGCTTACCTCACGTTAACAGGCAGTAAGACAATTTCAAGATATTCACGGGTATTCCAACGTAGAAAGAATTCGTGAGCCTTCTTCGTACGTTAGCGCAAGAAGGCTCACTATCTACCATGGATAGCAAAGAATATTTTCCCAGCAGCTTCGTAGCACGAACTATTTTCAACCTGTTTGTTTTTTCATAGATTAATATGCTGGTTTTCTAAGCGTCCTATTGGTTGTTAGGATCTATTACTTTAAATGGCCGCATCATATCATAGTCCTCATGCTCTAAAATATGGCAATGCCAAACGTATTTTCCAGTATAAGGTGCGAATTTACTTATTACTCTTGTAATCTGTGCTGAGGGAGCTGAAATTGTATCTTTCCATCCTTTTTCGTTTGGCTGAGGAGGAGCAGGTGAGTCCGTGTAGATAATCCTTCCATCCTTATTATAGTGCGCCAAATCAAAAGCTCTCCTATCTAATAATTGAAATTGAACAAGGTGTATATGGATAGGGTGGCTGAAACCGGTAACATTTATGATTGACCAGATTTCTGTTGAGCCTAATTCTGGTGTCTCAGTAATTGGATCTCCCCACTTTTTATTATCTAATAGTAGCAGTGGTCGCCCATAGTCATCATTTAATCCTATGAGTTTTAGATTACGAACCGCTTTAATTTTATTTTGTTTGAGAGAGGGTATGGTTGATAAGTAGGTTGGAATAATAGTATGGTCTCGTTGTTTTAGTGGTAGTTGCACTCTAAATTGCATGATCTCGTTTGTTTCATCATCTGGATCAGCATTGGGTCCAAGGTCATTTTTCAAAATAATAGAGTTCTCTTTATACTTGCTGAAATCAACAATTACATCAACACGTTCAGCTGGCTCGATATTTATCGTATTTGCCTTAACCGTATTGGGGAGAAAACCTCCGTCTGAACCAATTTGATATAGGGGGGCACCAGAACTAAGGTATAATTGATATCCCCTTGTATTCGACGCGTTAAGAATCCGAAAACGATATTTCCTTGGTTCTACTTCAAAATACGGCCATATTTTACCATTAACGAGTATTTTATCACCAATAAATGCAGGTGAAATAGATGGATTTGGTGTGTTCGTAGTGGGATTATTAGGCTGTGCTGGATAGTAAAGAGATCCATCTTCATTAGTGGTACGATCCATGATAATGAGTGGAATTTCATAAGGATCGTTTGGAATATTCATTTCTCTCTCCTGAGTACCTCGAATAATGTACATTCCGGCAAGTCCTGCATACACATTTAATCTCGTAATCCCCATAGCATGGTCATGATACCAAAGTGTTGTAGCACGCTGTTTGTTTGGATAATGATACACTTGCTGTTGGAATGCAGGCCCTACTTTCTTAAAATCCTTTGTAAACCAAGCTTCAGGGTAACCATCACTTTCTGGGGTAGTTACACTACCGTGTAAATGAGTTACTGTTCGAACTTCTGGTTGATGAGCTAAATGATGAATGGATTTATCAACTGGCAGTAAATGTTTATCAGGAAGGTTGTTTATCCACTTAATATGCATTTGATTACCTTGATCAGTATCAATCGTAGGTCCAGGAAATTGTCTGTTATATCCCCATAATGTTGTCGGTCTTAAATCACGATGTAGTTTTTGTCTGAATTCTTCCATCCTTATTTCTAAATAAGAATAATCCTTTTATTGATTTCATAATAGGCAATTTATCAACAAATTTTGTTAGCTTCAAATAAGAACCCCCTTCGCAAAATTTGGGTGATAATACAGTAGATGTAAAGTAATGGTGTAAAGGTTGGGCGTTCTTCCTAATTCGTCATTTTCATTTTATCCCGCATATAACTGGCAGTAAAATCCTCACATCAAGCAATAGTGAATGCAATATGGGTAAGTGTGGATCAACTGCCAGTAAATGTCCGATTGGTTTAAAGGACTTTAGGTCATACCCTTGTGGTACTACCAATCCGTGGGGGATAAACGCCCTTCCACGGATTGAAGTTTCACACTCTCTATATACACATTTACATGCATGGTGATTATTATCTCTTATATATTTAAATAGAAATATACGATTATATTTATCGTGACTATTACGCTACAATTGAATTAACATGCAGATGATAAGGAGCTGTTTACTATGAATTTTCATGAGTTAGAGCACAAAGAGATGTATGCAACGAGAGAAGCAGATTCTTCATGGATAAATATTGTAACAACTTTAATGAATCAACCTGCTTCACGTATTCGTGCTGCTGATATTGGTTGTGGTGGCGGAATTTATGCCAAAGCGTTGGCAGAAATGGGCATACCCACCGTTATTGGTATTGATTTTTCAGATGTAATGTTAACAGCTGCCAAGCAGAATTGTCAGAATTATTCACAACTATCATTTAAAAAAGGTAATGCGTATAGTACAGGTTTACAAGAAAGTAGCGTTGACCTCGTTCTACAAAGAGCGCTCATTCATCATTTGAAGGATTTACCGGCTTGCTTTCGTGAGGCATATCGAATTTTACAAAAAGATGGAGTGTACCTTATTCAAGATAGGACGATAGGCGATTGCTTGAGAGATGGCGATACTAAACATATTAGAGGGTGGTTATATTCGCTATTTCCCCGGTTAATTAATTATGAAGAAAAAAGACGATTCTCGAGTGATGTGATTATAAATTCATTAAAAGATGCGGGATTTAAAGATATCGAAGAGCTACAATTGAAGGAAACTAGAAAAATATACCCTTCTAAAGAACTTTTATTTACGGATATTAGAAGAAGAAATGGGAAAAGTATTCTTTATCAACTGTCTGATCAAGAAATTGAAAAATTTATATCCTATTTAAATACAACTTTAAAAACAGCAGGAGAAATTACGGAAGTAGATTATTGGACGATCTGGAAGGCAGTAAAATAAATAATATATACTCATAAAAGAATCGATGAACGTTCTCACCGATTCTTTTAGAATTATCCAATATGCATGCTTATACTCCGTAGAAGGAAATGTATCGTTTCCTTCTGCCTAATAACACAATTAATTATAAAGAACAGCCGGCTTACGGACAAAAGGTTATATAGTTAATGAGACGAGAGATCATCTTTAATCAAACTATATACATAATGATCCACATATGTATCATACAGCCACTCTGCTTTTCTTAATTGTCCTTCTCTATGAAAACCAAGTCGCTGCGGAATAGCGGCACTTCTAATATTCTTCGTTGCTACCCGAACTTCGATTCTATTTAATTGTAACTCTAAGAAGCAATAGTTGATTATAGCTTTGCATGCACTTGTAATTAATCCTTTTCCTTGAAACTTTTCCCCTAGCCAGTAACCAATTGATGTAGAGCGATTTCCCCAATCAATATGATGAAGGCCAATCACTCCAGCTAATTCTCCCTTATACCATATTCCTAAGTGTAACCCCGTATTATTGCTGAACTGTTTCAGTGCACTGTCAATGAAGGCTAAGGAATGTTCGACAGTCTGTGTTTGATCAATCCATGGTAGCCATTTTCGAAGATGATTTCTTGATTGATCGGTTAAATAAAATAATTGGTTTGCATGACGGTGTTCTAACAATTGTAAACCTGCTTCAGGGCTCAGCTGATGATAAAACATAGTCGCTTTCTCCTTTCCTATTTACCTAACATGCTCTGCATGCTAAGCTTTAACTACTTCTATTGTAACGGAATGGATGGCAGTTAGGGGGAGATCTTTATGAATATGGATGAAACGTTGCAAAACATTGTTCATGCTTTCCAAACATGTTTAGGGGAAAAACTAGATGGTATTTATTTACATGGTTCGTTAGCTATGGGGTGTTATAATCCGCTTCATAGCGATATAGATCTATTAGTTCTTGTGGGAAAACAACTATCGTTGGATGAAAAGAAGCATATAATTAAACAATTGATCGACTTAGAAGATAGGTTTGCTGTACGTATAGAAATGAGTATGATGTTGCAATCCACCTTATACCCTTTTTTATATCCAACTCCTTTTGAATTACATTATTCCATGGACCATAAACATTATTATTTACAGAATGAAAACTACCTATGTGCTAATGGTAAAGACTATGATTTAGCAGCGCACATTGTCGTAACCCTTGAACGAGGAGTTACATTATTTGGTGAAGCTAAGCAGCTAGCTTTTCCTGCCATTGATCATACAATATACCTTTCTTCCATTATGAAGGATATCGAAGATGCCTATATTGAAATTCGTAACGCACCTGTTTATTATAGTCTGAATTTATGTCGTGTACTTTATTACTTGAGGGAAAGTGTTGTATCGTCTAAGCAAGAAGCAGGTGAATGGATGTTAGAACAGCTAGCTGATGAAAGAGAGGATTTACATATGGTAGTAGCTCATTCCTTAGCTGATTATTCTTTAAATAAGCAAAAACATGCATGGGATGTTTCTGCATTACAGTTATTTGCTGCATATATGCTTCGTGCTATTGATAGACAATTGGAGAACATAACGTAAATGCTTACCACTAATGTAGAAAAGAAATACAAAGAAAAGGCATATACAAGCGGGAGTGCTTATGGAGAGCAATTAAAAAATATTATACAACATAAACACTTCCCAATAGATTACAGTTTTTTAACTTCGTTAAAATAGCAATAGCAATACATTATCATTGGCTTACCTTATTCATATACTCCCTTTGTCTCTAGATGGAAATCAACCGTAATCTTATGAAGTGATTCAGCTTTTAATGGATACTTGGCTAAATCTTTTGGTTTAACTCGTTGATGGAATAGCTTATTCTTAATGTTATATACGTCAACTCCTTTATTAATACCATTTAAGTATGTTTCGGTTATTTCTTTTTTTATTTGTTTCTTTACTAATTTTTCAATTTTCTTGACTGAAAGTTGCTCCTCCATGTCAGAAAGTGACCCTACAGCTTTCACATGGATGGAAAATTGAAAATCGCTTCCCTTTTTCTCTACACTAAATTCCACATGGGGCTTCATAATTCGAACTGTTCCTTTAATTTGATCATCTTCTACAACATCTATTGTTGTATTTTTCGTATCATTATTGGTCCAGCGAAGTCCTGGTAGTTCATCATGGGATAACCATTCCTTGCCCTTCCCATTATGAATGGGAAATACACCATTCACCTTTAATGTCTTTTTAGGCTTAGGTTCTACGACAGATTCCTTCCAATCTGTTTCATCGATAGAAAGAGCAGGTAATAATGCCGTTCCTCCAGGCTCTTTGTAGATGGAAACAAATTTATGCATGCGGATCGGCCTAATGTAGGAGTTAATAGTATACGTATCCGTGGGCTTATATAAAATGGTGTAGACAGGTGGTAGTTGAAAAAATCCTGTAGCACTTAGGATATCGTCAATCGATTCTTTTGTTCCAAACATCCAAGGAGTGTAACGAAATTGCCCGTTTTTTCGTAATGACTGCTCCGCACGCGTAACTCCTTTCTCAATTACAGATTGCGTATAAATAACAGCACCAACATGTGCCCAATTAATCATTTGCTGTGACGTATGATATAAATTATTAACAGCATCATTAACTGTTTTCCCTTTAGCCCTACCAATGTAAAGAGGAACTTGCTGAGCGGGTTTATTAACATCTTGCTTTGCTACATTGGAAAAGTCTAAAATTTGCACATAAATAATATAGTTTTCATCTTGATAGTCAATTGCCATAGCGGTTGCGTAATTAACCTCGCCAATTTCTTTTTCATCCCAACAACCACTTAAAACAAGTAATAAGAAACTAATTAAAAGTAATTTTTTGATACGCTTCATTATTTATCAGCCTGCCTGTCTGCATCATTCGTATCCAAAATTAATGCTCGTTCATTTTGTTTAACAACAGGGTCTTTTACGACGGCTTTCACAAAATCTTTTTTAGAGAAAGGAGAAACTGGGCTTAAATAAGGAACACCAAATGATTCGAGTTTTGCAAGGTAGCCAAGTGTAAGGAAAACACTAATGAAAAATCCAAACATACCAAATAAGGATGATAGAAGAATCGATCCGATTCTAATTATGGAAACAGTGCCAAAGAGTGCCTGATTTCCTAATGTAAACGTAGCAACTGCCGTAATAGATGAAATAACTAGCATCGTTGGAGAGGTTAAACCGGCACGAATGGCTGCATCTCCTACGATGAGACCACCTACTACGGCTACGGTTTGACCAACTGGTTTCGGTAATCTTACTCCTGCTTCTCTAAATAATTCAAATAATCCAAGCATTAAGAGTAACTCTACTGTCGTATTGAATGGAATACCTAATCTTGAAGCAGCAATTGTAGCTAATAGTGGAAATGGTATCTGGTCAACATTATAAGCAGATAGCGATACCCAAAAAGCTGGTAAGAAGATAGACACCATAAACCCAACAAGTCTAAGAAACAATTCAAACGTAGCATAATAATACGGTGTATGCTCATCCTCAGAAGTATTTAAAAATAATCCTAAGTTGCCAGGAGCAATAATTACATTTGGTACATTATCAATAAAAATGGCGAACCTACCTCTTGCTAAGCTACTTACAACACCATCTGGATGAGATATTGATTGCATAAGGGGAAATAAGGAATAATGAGATTCACCAAGAATACCTAATAACTGATTATCACTTAACAAGATATCAATATCTATATGATTGAGCCTTTTTGTAACTTCATTTATCATATCTTTATTTTGGATATCGCTAAAATAAACTAATTCTACCTTCGTATTACTTCTTTTTCCGATTACAAATGATTTTGAAGTAAGCGAGTTGGTCTTTAAGCGCTTGCGAACTAGTGCTACGTTAGAGCTTATGTCCTCAATAAATGCATCTCTAGGTCCACGTAAAGATACTTCTGCATTCGACTCTTCAGGTGAACGCTTTGGTGGATTCGAAGTATCAAAGAAATAAATATGGTCTGATATTATGAATGCTGAATAGCCGTTAAATATTTTTTCTGGAAGGGTTTGACCGATATTGACCTCATCTTTAGACCACTTTATTTTTTTTGAGCAGTTTATATGTTCTACACCCTTTAGACCATTATGATAATAATTTTCTTGTATTTCAGGTAAAATACTGTTTATTAATAAACTATGTTCAATCATACCGTTGCAGTAAATCACTAACATCGGTTCTTTTTGCTTTGGATTATATAAGAGATGGTTTTCAATGGAGACATCCGAAGAATCTCGAAATAAGTCTCGTATATAGTTTTCTTTTGATTGCTTTTTATTTTTTCGCATGTATAGACATCCTATTCTTCGATAATTTAATCAGGAGTGCGATCGTGCAAGTGATTACAACACCAAAGATACTGCTTCCCAAGTAATAATAGTTAGATAAAAACTTCAAAAATGCCTCATCCGAAATAGGGGCTAACATAAACAGTAAATAGATGAAGCAGATAAAAGCTTGTATAAATAGCCGTTTCTTTTTATTAGTAATGTTAAAGGCTTGGGTAATGAGATATAAGATGATAGCTAAACGGATAAAAGCGCCAGATAACCATTGGTAAATAGATAAAAAATCCAGATGGTTAAAATAGTTTCCAATACCAACAATTCTCCATTGAAAAAAGGCTGGATAACGAATTTTTGCTGCCTCTTCAACGCCAAAAGTAGCTATTGTCCCAAGTAAGGGGCCGGTAGTTAAGATAGATAAAAATAAGATAAGAAAAACTAAATGCTTGAATTGGATTGATTTTGTAACCTGATGTTGAAGTAAATACAATAAAAATAATTCAATAACGGAACCAAATGCGAACAAAGCACCGTGGAGGACGTCTCCCCATCCATTTTCAACCAGTACTGGTGCCACAAGTCGGTAGTTTTTATCGGGAATAGTACCAATTGCTACGAACATACCGAAAAGAATTACTAGAGGTAGCAGAACGCCTGCGCAGATACCAATAACGTTTAGCTTACAATAAGATATATAGAGCGATGCGCCTAAAGTAAACAAGGTGATAACAAGGATTGGTGTAAAAAACAAATACGTTTCATCTGTCCACATAACGGTTTCCTTTAAGGTTATCCAGCCCATAATTAGAAGAAATATAACAATTAAAACAGCAATACCATAACTTAGCGTTTTAGAATAGGTAGAAGATAACCATTGAAATAGCGATTGATCTTGAAACTGCTTTGTAACATAAAGGAACAATGGGAAAGGGCTAGAAGGAGGCTATAACCAATTAGCACACTAATCCAAGCGTCTCGGCCAGTCGCGTTAATTAAGATTGGTATCACAATAACATGGTTGCTTAAGCCTGTGCTTAACAAGAAAATAGCCATTAATTGTGAAATTGTAATATTACCCATCTATAATCCCCCAACCCGTGTTAATGATGATAATCATATTGTGAGGATATTAGCAAAGTTTATTCATGCTAAAATGCCAAACCAGTAGTTAACTACTAGCTTGGCATTTTTATCCGCATATAACTGGCAGTAATACTTCCATTGATTGAAGTTTCCCCTTATCATTTTATATGCTTATGATAATAGTTACCCCAATGTGGTTTACTGCCATCCCTGTCCGTAAAATTGTAAATATCGGATAATTGCCAGGTAGATAGTGTTTTACCCGAAAAACGACCAACATCAGGA
This sequence comes from Virgibacillus sp. AGTR, assembly GCF_016919725.2. GTDB lineage: Bacteria > Bacillota > Bacilli > Bacillales > Amphibacillaceae > Virgibacillus > Virgibacillus salarius. Next base: position 84,309 of record NZ_JAJERH010000001.1, on the reverse strand, counting down.
TCTGTTGCTAAATGCCTAATCGCTTTACCGATGTAAAAAGGTGTTTCAGATGCTATAAAGTGTTTATCGCTTTTAACACCATCCTGCCAATTATCTTCCGTAACCTGAAATAAATCTAGCATTGCCTCGGAGCGCAGAAACCCTGGAGTAACAGCCAGTGCTATAATCGAATCTTCCTTTAAGTCAGTGGCCATCGCTTGTGCCATATGAATGTTTGAGATCTTAGCTAGACTATAATAGAAGTTCCCTCGATAGGAATAATCTGTCCCATCAGTGATTTCGATCATTATTCCTTGAGATGCTTTCTTTAATAGTGGAATAGCATAATGTGAAGTAATAATATGTGATTGTACTGCTTGTTGCAGCAACTGTAACCCATCGGACAAATCATGATCTCCTATAGTTTTCCCCCATTCTGTTAACGGATCTCCGCCCCAAATGTCATTCACAAGAATGTCCAGTTGACCCTGTTCATGTTCAATTCTTTGAAATAAGGATTTGACTTGTTTTTCCTTTGTATGATCAGTTTTAACAGCGATGCCGCAGCCACCCGCTTGGCTAACTAACGCTGCTGTTTGCTCGATAGTTTCTGATCGTTGCATAGGTGAAGTATGGTTATTCGTAGTCCTTCCTGTTACATAAACTGTAGCTCCTGCTTCCCCTAACTGGATAGCAATACCACGTCCTGCTCCTCTTGTTCCGCCAGCAACAATGGCAACTTTCCCTGTCAAATTTCCCATCTTATTACTCCTTTCAAATTGATATACTGTTAGTGTAACGGTTAAATATGACACCTAATGTCAACATTGTTCGAAATTGTAGAGAGACCGACATTGTTAGGAAAACCAGTTCCATAGGTTTAAGCAGAGATGGTAGGGCAACAATGAAGCGATGGGATTTGATTAACTACAGTGCTTATTCAAATGAGTGGACAACTTTAACCCAATTTTGTGAATTCCAAGCATCGAAAATCCTGCGATTCCTTGATCTATGCGTGTATCGAAAGAGAAAGGTACCACACTTGTTTGCTCCACTGTTGGAGGAATACATAGTTGGGTGATAACATGATTTAGAAATGGATGATGCATCCCATTAAATAATGCACTAATAATAAATATCATACATGCAGGCATTAGGATCATAGCACTTAATAATACGAATTTCCGCTTTTGCTTTTGGTCAAAGTAAATCTTAGCTTTGGTACTAGCTAATGGCCACCACATGAAAAAAGCTAAAATGAAAAGTGCAACTAAATATGGTATACGAATCATAGGGTATTTGAATATAAACTGCATGACAACAGGTAAGTGATACAGAAAAAATAAGATAGCAAAAAGGAGAAGTGCTGATATCGTTAGCAATTTCATGTTTAGTCGAATTTGGATACCTAAAAAGCTATTCCTAGTACGGACGTGTAGTTTAGGACTACTTCGTATAAACAACGGCGGGATAATAAAATAGACGATACTCATTTGAATCATATGAAAACTAAAGTTAAAATGGCTAATTGCTGATAATGGACTACCTATGGTTAGATAGAAGAGGCATAGGGAGAAGATTAATAATATAGGCTGAGACTTCGTATTTATTGTTAACCTTTTCTTTATGAATAATAGAATATATCCAATGACTATTAATATGAGTGCGCATAATAATGGTATATTCCACTGCTGGCCAACAAGTAACATCTCGATACTCATTTTATCTCTCCTTTAGATTCGTAAGGCATTTATTATAAATTAACAAATACTCACAGATAAAGGAAGGAAAACTATAGTAGAATGTGTTAAGTTTGCAATGAATTCGTGAATTGACTAATAGATAATTCTATTCATAAAGTACATAAATTATTCACAAATAATTCAAAGAAATTACATTGATGATTCCGATTACACATGATATATTTTGTTATAAGATGTTAAATGATGTTATGTAAGGGGGGAGGTAAATAATGCTGCCGTTGGAGCGTCAAAATCGCATAAAAAAACTTATCTATGAAAAAAAGAATCTAAAAATAGCTGAATTAAGTAAAACATTTGGTGTCTCAGAAATGACAATACATCGTGATGTGAAGGGACTATTAGATCAGGGGATTGTTAAGAAAACATTTGGAGGAATTTCTTTAGTACATACGGAGCATCAGGAAACGAACACTAGTCATGATGCTTGTGTATTTTGTAGCCGGAAAAATAATGATAGGCTAGCTTATCGTTTAATCTTATCTAATGATAAAATCGAAATGGCCTGCTGTGCTCACTGCGGATTATTGCGACATCAACAATTGGGAGATAAGGTAATTCAAGCGATTTGCCCAGACTTTTTTAGACAGACAACTATAAGTGCACCCTCAGCTTGGTTTGTAATGGATACAACATTACATATGGGATGCTGTCAACCGCAGGTTTTAACTTTTGAATGGAAAGAGCATGCCGAAAAATTTGTCAAGGGTTTTGGAGGGGAAGTATATGCCTTCCAAGCAGCTAAAAAAGCTTTATTTGAAAAAATGAATGGTAATACAACTTGTGGTGGGAAGCACTAGTCTTTGAGTCCATTAAAAGAGGAGAATGTCAGATGCACAAGAAATATTTGTTGCTGATTTTAGGAATGATTTTGATGATGGTTCTTGCCGCTTGTGGCGAGAATGAAAAAGATGATACGACAAAAAAGGCTGAAGATGAAGAGGTTAAGTCATTAAATGTAGATTTTGAAGTACCTGAAACAGTTGATCCTGGTGATCCGGTGGAATTAAAAGCAACAGTGACTTATGGTGATGAAAAGGTTACAGATGCCGAAGAAGTGGTTTTCGAAATCTGGGAAAAAGACAAAAAAGATGACAGTATTAAAGTTGAATCTACAAACAATCAAGATGGTACATACACTGCAGAAACAACATTTGATCACGACGGAGAATATGAAATGTATGCTCATACTACCGCAAGGGCGCTTCATACCATGCCGAAAAAAGCAATAATAGTTGGAGATGGCAAAAGTCATGAGGAGCAGGAGGCTGAAAATCATGAACATGACTCAGGAGAGCACGATCATGGTACACATGCAGAAGGATTCTCCATGCACTTTAATAAACTAGAAAATGTAAAAATAGATCAGGATGTGGAAATGACCGTTCATCTACAGATGGATGAACAAGCACTTGAACAAGCAGCTGTGCGCTATGAGGTATGGAAAGAAGGCGAAGAAAAACATGAATGGGTAGATGCAGAAGAGAAAAAGGCTGGTGAATATACTGCAAACCATTCTTTTGGGGAACAGGGTACTTATCATGCTATCATCCATGTTGAAAATGATGAAGGTTTACACGAACACGAGGAATATCAAATAGAAGTAGCTAAATAAAGAATGGGTAACAATTACATGGTGAATTTGTTCACATATTATGAAATGGAAAAAGGAATGTTCATAGAGGAACGTTCCTTGCAGCTTGTAGAGAACCTTTATGTTTTCTACAAGCTTTTTTTGTTGTCTAGGAAACTATAAAATTTGAGCACTATGGATAACTATGGGAGTGTTGAACCGCGTCAAGCTCCAGCGTCTAGAAACTAGGCAGTCTCGCGAATTGCCCTACGATACGCCATCATCGGTTCGCGCGCAACCACACCGTGATTCCTTTATCTCCGTTAACTCTCTACGTTTCTAATCGGGTGCTTGCGCTTTTGTTGTGTGTGTGGGACGAATGCGGAAGTCTCCAGTATTCTCTGTCTTTATACGGAAAAGAATCCCCCTTATCTAACGCCATCTTATATAGGGGAAGACAATCTTCCGTGTTCTGTAGATCTACTTACCTTCATTAGAAAGCCGCTCGCCGTTTCATCGACCTGTTTTTTCGATCCTTCTCATACACGACGTATAACGGTTTTTCAATGTCTTAATTTTGTGTACACGTCTAGGATGATACCTACTTATTCGAGGACTACTATCAATTTAGCGTAAATAAAACGTTACGCGTTGAGTTTCTTTTGTCAGAGTATTATGGATTCGGTATAATAAGTCGAAGAGGAGGCGTGCAGAATGATTTCTTCATTAGTAATGTACATAACCGACACTTTAAATGCAACAAAAGGGACATGGGGGATTGGGGGTTCCCAACTTTTATATCAATACGGCATTGTAGATGAAGTCCATGATTTAGACTTAATCATTCCTGATAATGAGGTACAGCTTTTCACGGGGGCTATGAGATGTATTGGGACAGAAAAGGACGTACAAAAGAAACATCCCTTTTTAACTACGTATTTCTTTAAATTTTGTGTGGATCAGCTAGAAGTAGATGTAATGAGTGAATTTAAGATCGGGCATTCAGATGGGGTATATACGTATGCATTCACCAAAAATTCTATTGTTGAGCATCAAATCAAGGGTAAAAAGGTTCCTTTTTGTAAATTAGAGGATTGGTTTATCCTCTACCAGTTAATCCCGGGAAGAGAGCGAAAAGTAAAACAATTAGAAAATTATTTCCTGGGTAATGGTATCTGTTATCCTAGTATTCTATTAGCTGCAATCGAAGAAAATTTACCTTTGCAAATGAAGAAGCGTATTCAAACTGTGTTAGATAATACGATAGAAGCTAATGGCAATTGGAAATCTAAATGAGGGAAGGAGGATAGTTGATGGTAACAACAATTTATTTGGTAAGGCATGCTCATTCAACGTATACACCTGATGAGTACAATAGAACCTTATCAGCACAAGGTGTAATTGCTGCTAGTCAAGTAACAGATAAACTCACAAAAGAAAACATTCACCATGTCTATTCGAGCCCTTATCGACGAGCTATTCAAACTATTGAAGGGACGGCTAGACAGTTGGACAAAACGATAGGTCTGATTGAAAATGTTAAAGAGCGGATTTTGTCAGATAAACCGGTAAAGGATTTTCAAACAGCCATTACCAAGGTTTGGGGCAATTATGATTTTGCTTTCACAGGTGGTGAGTCCAATTATGAGGCACAACATAGAGGAGTTAAGTCCATTTTTGAACTATTGGAAATTCATCAGAATGAGAATATTGTAATTGGAACACATGGAAATATTATGGTACTCATCATGAACTATTTTGATCGTCGCTATGATTTTTCGTTTTGGGAAAAGCTTGAAATGCCAGCAATCTACAAGCTCGTTTTTAGGGAGAAAGAGCTTCAAGAAATACAAAAAATTGACGTAGACTAGTTCATATAAACAAGCAAGGATAGTTTCCATTTTTCGCGTTAACTATAACATTGGGCTGTTATGAAAGGGGTAGTGCTAATGAAATCCAAAATAAAACAATCGTTTGATCAATTATCCTACGCGTATGAACAAGAGGTTGACAAAGTAAGCTTATACAATAGCCAATATGAAAGACCAGCTATGCTGAAGCAAGTACCTGAGGATTTAACAGGGAAATCAGTTTTGGATGCAGGCTGTGCAGCGGGTTGGTATACAGAACAATTGGTGAAAAGAGGGGGGAGGCTAACAGCAGTTGATCTCAGCCCCAAAATGGTAGCTGCTACAAAGAGAAGAATGGGAGAAACAATACAGGCTTATTGTGTTGATTTAGAAGAAGTACTTCCATTTACGGATAATTCCTATGATATCATTGTTAGTTCTTTAACGCTTCACTACTTAAAAGATTGGCACAAGACCTTCGTTGAATTTAAACGTATATTAAAACCATCTGGCTTACTATTATTTTCTGTACATCACCCACAGATGAAATTCTTATTAGACCATATGACTAATTATTTTAAAGTAGAACTAATGAAGGATAGATGGAAAAAAGCGGGGGTATCCGTCGATGTTTACTCATATAGTAGGCCAATGCAATCTATTTTAAACGATACACTTTCTTATTTCTCACTTGAACAAGTAATTGAACCCCAACCAACACGAAAGTTTAAAGAACAGAATCCAACAGGTTATGAAACATTAATGAAGCAACCACATTTCTTAATCGTAAAGGCACGAAACGATAAAAGATGAGAAATAAACACACACTAAAATTAGTGGGCTGAGACAAATGTGTTTTATCTTGTATATAACTGGCAGTAAGACTGCCAGTTCAAGCAATAAAGTGAAACTTCAATCAGTGGGGAATAAACAAAATCCCCACTGATCAAGGTTTGTTCTGCCCCCTTTGTTTACACAAACCAGGTTCTTTCATCAGTCGAACAAAATACTACGCTTTCTGCGGATAAGGCTTCAGCAACGATACATCGCTTCCATAAATTAGATTTTCTCTCTAACTTCCGGGGGTTGGTATCTTATCGTTTGGCTCATGGGTTAATTATGTTAATTTTGTCCCATCTTTGAACAGCGAAAGCTCCTATCCATTAAGTATATCTACATGATTACTTATTGTGATCTATCTCTGCTAATTGTTGTTCGGTGTCATTTTTTCTATACCTTATTTGTTCGAAGTCAGTATTATCTGAAAGATTGTTTTTTCCGGTTATATTTTCTAATAGCTCTTTTACATCAATACCTGAGGAAGCTTTGAGGGATTCCTGCAAGCTTGCCATTAAGTTTGTAGCATATCCAGATACCTTATTAGCACCACCGTCACTTCCACTGCTTCCAGTATCTACAACCGTAAGCTTATCAATATTTGAAAGTGGAGCGGCAATTTCTTTTGCATATTCTGGTAGCATTTTCATTATCATATCTAATATGGCTGCTTGACCATATTGTTCAAATGCCTCTGCAATTTCACGTTTTGCCTCAGCCTCTGCTAATCCAGTAAGTCGGATGACCTCTGCTTCAGATTCTCCTTGTGCTCGTTGAGATTCAGCCTTGGCAAGACCATCAACCCTTACACGCTCTGCATCTGCTCTGGCTTCAGCTTCAATTCGGTATTGATTTGCTTCTGCCTCAGCTATTTGTTTTGTCTTATCGGCGATAGCTGATTGCTCTACCGCATAACGATCTGCGTCTGCTTTCTTCTTAACCTCAGAATCATATTGTCTTTCTCGTCTTTGAATTTCTTTTTCTTCCAATTCAATTTGCTTTTGACGTTCAATGATTTTTATTTCCATTTCATGTTCGGTTACTTCCTGCTTTGCTCGGGCTGTTTCTAAATCATAGGCTTGGTCAGCTCGGGCTTTTGCAATATCCTGTTCTCTACGATAATCAGCAGTTTTCAATTGATTCACTTTTTCTGCCTCGGCGATTTCTGTAGATCTTTCTAATTCAGCCTTTTTCGCGTCTTTCGCTGCTTCAGCGCGTTTTATACGTGTTTCCTTATCCGCTTCTGCTGTAGCTATATCAGCATCTCTCTTTACTTGCGCAATTCTGGGCTTACCAAGTGATTCAAGATAACCATTTTTATCCTTAACATCCTTTATAGTAAATGAGACAATGATTAAGCCCATTTTTGCTAAATCTTGAGATGCAACACGCTGTACTTCCTGTGAGAATTTATCACGGTTTTTGTAAATTTCTTCGACAGTCATTGACCCGAGAATGGAGCGCAAGTGTCCTTCTAAGACCTCTCGTGCTTCATTTTCTCTGTCTTCTTTTGATTTGCCTAAAAACTGTTCTGCGGCAGTTGCAATCTCTCCAATCGATCCACCGATTTTAATAATTGCTGTCCCATCTGCCATAACAGGAACTCCCTGTTCAGTATAAACTTCTGGTGTGGTTACTTCTAATTTACTAGAAAGCAAGCTGAGTGGTTCCGCCTGTTGGAAAACAGGTAGTACAAAGGCACCCCCTCCTCGAATGATCTTAATCTTATTACCTGATTCATCTACATGAACATTTTTCCCACCTAGGTAGCTCCCAGTTACGATTAATGCTTCGTCTGGACCAGCGGTTCGGTATTTTGTGATAAAGACTCCAATTAATGCTAATAATAAGAAAACCGCAACTCCGATAACAATCCAAAATCCTTCAAACATAAATTTCCTCCTCCAACATGTATATTATTAACGTACAATTCCAAATTGGATTTGTAGGGTTAATCAGATTCATAGACTTCCAATTCATCTTCATAAGGTTCTACATAGAGCACACCATTTTTCACCTCAAGTACTAATACTTGAGTGCCTTCATGCATACCTTTTGTTGTATATTGTGTTGCAGGTTTTGATATCATTCCGCTTTTACTTTCAATAACAACTTCCCCATATCCTTCATCAGGAATTGGAATAATGATTTTACCAACTCTTCCAATTAACGATTCTTCTGTGTAACTTAACGATTCCTCAGCTGTAGATAAGGGAATAAGAATAAAAATATTTAATAGTGTATCTAAAATAAGACTTATAACTAGAGATAAACCTATAATAAAAAGACTAGATAATGTAGTAGTGGACTCTAGGATATATCCTGCTGCTGAAAAAAAAGTAATAAATGCTAAGATGAGCACGGGATTTATGAATGGAAAAATTTCACCAATCCCCTCGAGAAAGTCTCCGAAAAAAATGTAAAGAACAGTTAAGAGTCCTGCTATGATAAGTACATATAAATAGACTGTCTCAATTGGTGCACCAAATAGGGACATTCGAATCACATCCTTCATAAAGTTGTTATGCAACTTTTTCTTTAATAGTAATACGTAGTAAAATAGGGAAAAGTTTCGTAATTTTATTAAATTATAAAATATGTAGCGGGAATTATTAGATATATCGCTTGATAAAAATAGATGGAGGAACGCTTGTTTCTATTGAAGAAATCTTCCTTTGCTTTTAAGCGAGATGCTAAGGGATAGAAAAGTAGGAAAACCTGCAAAAATAGGCTATCGAGATTTTCGATAGCCTGAGAAACGTGAAGAGCCCTTATAGAAAATACATTTCTACTAACCGTCAGCATTTACCTTTTCTGCATTCATATGATAATCACTGATAACTTCAGCTAATGCTTCTGTTGTATTGCTAAGTTCTTCCTTGTTATTATCGACGCCGCCGACCTCAATTAGAATAGATTTTGCAGAGAGATCTTGGTTATAAATACCATTTCCTTCTGACTTATCTTTTAAATAGATACCGCGACTAATTCCTGGATATTTTTCTTTTAGACGATCGTTTAATGCTTCAACAAATTTTAAGTTTTCTTTGTATTTCTTGTGTTCTACCCCTACAATGAAATAGAGTTTGGCGTAATTTTTTCCATGAACATTAATAGTAGTTTTTTCTTTTCGTTGTGCATCACGATGAATATCGATTAGATAATTTACATGATTGTTGGATGCCATTACTTCTTCGATGGTTTGACGTGAATATTTATACGAATCATAATAATCCCACCCTTTTTTGTGTAATTCTGCTGTTACATTCGTTGTATCGTGAAATGTAGTTATTCCCTGTTTTTCTAATTGCTCTGTTAATAAAGAGCCCACCATTACAATATTTTTACTATTATCGGTACTTGATGCATCACTAGGTTTTTTCTTTGAATCTCCTAATAAAGGTAGGAAAGCTTCCCAACTATGACTATGATAGATAAATATTTCCGCGTTATCTTTATCATCACTTTCCTCGTTGGGTTGCTCCGTTTTTTTATTATTTGAATCTTCCTTTAGCAAATCTTCAAAATCAGGAGGTGGAGATTCCATTGGTATATTTGTGCTATTTTTGTCTGCTCCTGCCGTATAAATATTATTGGAATAAGCAGTTAATCCCGGCAACTCTAGGTTTAGCAGGCTGTTAAAATTGTTAGGTGTAATCCCTGATGTTCCTTCAAAAAGTAATCGTGAAAACTTTGGAGTTTCCATACCATTTTCCTCCAAATGATTATCCAATTGAGGTATTTCCGTACTCATTATAAAAAGCAAGGCATCTGAAAAAATAGTTGACTCCGTGATTTTACTTATCAATGGTACATGAAAGAGATCAGCATGAATTTTTGGTAGAGTCATAAAAGCCACAAGCAGAAGTAATATGACTGTACTAATAACCGATGTTAGTAGTGTGTTTTTTAGATTCATGATAGAAATCAGCCTTTCCTATTCTTTCTAGATTCTATGCTAGATATCGTTTTTAATAGAACTATAATTCAAAAAAGGTATCAAAATCACTATTTAAGGTGTAAAAAATAATGTTTAACCATTCGGTTGACTATTTGATGGCTATTCTTTATTATTTAACTAATTGGTTAAATAATAAAGAAAGGAATGAAGGAAACATGGGAAAAGTAACTCCCTTTTTAACATTTTCAGGTAATGCAGAAGAGGCAATGAATATTTATACGTCTATATTTAGACAATCAGAAATTAAGGAAATTATACGCTATGGAAAGGGCGAAGTTGGCAGAGAAGGAACTGTACATCAAGCGACTTTTATCATTAATGATCAAACGTTTATGTGTAGTGATAGTGTTGTTAAACATGAATGGTCTTTTACACCTGGTATCTCTTTGTTTGTAGCGTGTGAGTCAAACCAAGAAATAGAGAATGCTTTTCACGAACTTTCTAAGGAAGGGCAAGTGCTTATGCCACTTGACAGCTATCCGTTTAGTGAGAAGTTTGCTTGGATAGACGATAAATTTGGGGTATCTTGGCAACTAAACTTAAATAGTAAATGAATGAGGGATTACGATGGTCGTTAAGCAGCAGGAAGCAAAATTAGATCATGTTTTTCACGCATTGGCTGATCCTACTCGACGGAAGATAATACGTTTAATAGCAGCCCATCCTTGTACCATATCGGAGTTATCTAAACCTTTTCCTATTTCTTTGGCAGCTATTTCCAAGCATATCAAGGTATTGGAAAAGGCAGGGTTAGTAAATCGTCATGTCAAAGGCCGTATTCATAGCTGTAGTATTCAGTTAGAAGGACTTTCTGTAGCTAGAGAATGGCTGCGTTTCTATGAGGACCTGTGGAACAGTCAATTTGATAAATTGGAAATAGAACTAAATAACGATGAGTGTTAGGAGGGGAGAAATGGCGAGTGAATCACAAGTTACATTACAAATGAAGCGTCAATTTTCTGTACGGCCAGAAAGGGTATTCGATGCTTGGCTTGATCCAAACTGTATGAAAAGATGGCTGTTTACTACTTCTGGGTCAAATAAAGTATGTACAAATCATTCAGTTGTCGGTGGGACATGGGAAATTGTTGATCACCGGGATGGTAAGGACTATCGAGCGATAGGTAAGTACTTAGAGATTGAAGAGCCGAAAAAAATTGTATTTACATTTCAGATGCCGCAATTTAGTGAATCAGTGGATAAAATTAAGGTAGAGCTGAAAGAAGTTGAGTCTGGTTGTGAAATGATATTCACGCAATTTATAAATATTCCACATGAGATAGGCTGGGAAGCTGAGGATATGGAGAAGGAGAAAAAATCATATAAAGAGCAGTATAAACATGGATGGAATCTCATGTTTATCAGCCTTGAACAACAAGTAGCTAGGGATAAATAGCACGAAGTCTTTTTGGACTTGTGCTTTTTTTGCTTTAGCATAAAAATAATGAAACATTTAGCAATTATTCACGTAAAAGAAGATAGTGCTTGTGAAGTTTGCTACAATATAAGAAATAGTTTTCTCAGGGGGTTAGCGCTTGGAATATAACGAACAAAAGGAAACAGTAAAATCAAAAAAGTGGAGACGTGTTGGGACTGGATTTGCGATATTTCTTGGTATAATCATTATCCTCCTATCGCTTGGTTTAATAAGCTTTCAATGGATTATTGACTATATATGGATGGATTCACTTCAATTTGGTAGTATTTTTACAACCATTATTGGCAGTAAAGTCATACTCGGTATTCTTGGATTTATCCTCTTCTTTATACTTACATATATTACTATTTCATGGATAAGAAATTCCTACCTTAGTCATTTCCACGATAATCAGCTACCATCGATGATCGAAAACCTGAAGCAGAGCAGATTATTAATGGCGTCCATATCACTTGTATTCGGTGCGGTAGGTAGTATGATTGTACAAGGAATAGGGTGGGAGCCTTTACTGAAAATGGTAAATCAATCCTCATTTGGATTAAATGACCCGTATTTTAACATGGATATTTCCTTTTATATGTTTGTCTTGCCATTCATTAAAATGATTGTATACATTTTACTAGGGTTAAGTATTTTCTATTTAGTAATTGAGATTGGTTTCTATTCCTTTTTTCATTTATATCAAATGAGCCGTTCAGCACAGCTTCATATGGGGATTACATTAGGTATGATCGGACTTCTTTTGGCAAGTCACCATTTATTGCAGCCTTATGAATCCATGTTAACCAATCAAGTTAATTTGTTTCAAGAAAGTGCTGTACATGGGTTAAGTTATACTGATAAACTCGTAAACATTCCGGCATCTTATATTTTAGCTGGTACTGCTGTAATTGGAACAGTATGGATGGTTAGTGCTTTATATCGTCGGAAATATTATCAGATGATAATCCCCATAGCTGGTTATCTAGGGCTCGTCATTGTAGCGCAGTTAGCTTCTGTCGGTGTTCAACAATTTATTGTGTCTCCAAACGAATTCTCTAAGGAGTCACCATATCTAAAGCATAATTTGGAATATACCAGAGCAGCCTATCAATTAGAAAGAATTGATGAGCGAGAGCATCCAGCTAATCAATCATTGACTGAAGCAATGGTTGATAGGAATAAGTTAACGCTAGACAATGTCAGAGTCAATGATTCAAGACCATTACTAGATATTTATAATCAATTACAAACATTTAGGACTTACTATAAATTTAATAATATCGACATTGATCGGTATGAGATTAACGGGGAGTACCAGCAAGTGTTTATCGGAGCGAGGGAATTGAGTACGGTAGACTTACCTTCACAGGCTAAAACATGGGTAAATCAAAAACTCCGGTATACACATGGTTATGGTGTTGCTATGAGTCAGGTAAATCAAGTTACCGAACAAGGTCAGCCTGAGTATATGGTGAAAAACCTTCCTCCAAAAGGAGATATAGATATTACTCGTCCGCAAATTTATTTTGGGGAACAAGATTACGATAATGTCATCGTGAATAGTAAGAAGGATGAATTTGATTATCCTTCCGGCGATGAGAATGTATCCAATCGATTTGCTGCCAATAGCGGTATCTCTTTATCTGGAATCAATCGACTTCTATTTTCGTTACAAGAAGGATCATTTCGTATGTTTGTTTCTGACCAGATAACAAGTGAAAGTCAGATTTTACAAACGAGAAATATTATGGATCGTGTTGAACGGATTGCTCCATTCTTTCAATACGACAAGGATCCCTATATTTTTGTGAGAGAGAATGGTAGTCTTGCATGGATGATTGATGCTTATATAACTGCGGAAAATTATCCGTATGCCAAACCACATGTAGGAAATGAAAATTATATTCGGAATGCAGTAAAAGTAGTAATTGACGCGTATACTGGAGAAGTTAATTTTTATATGGTTGATAAAGAAGATCCATTATTACAAACATATGCGAAGATGTTTCCAGATCTATTTACAGAGGAAATACCAGAAGACGTTCGTTCGCATTTTCGATATCCAGAAAGATTATTTACCATTCAAGCAAAAATGTATGGAACATATCATATGACTAATTTAGAAGTATTTTACAACAGGGAGGATTATTGGCAATTTCCAACGGAGAAATATTACAATGAAGATATTGAAATAGAGCCCTATTATATCACGATGAAATTGCCAGAGTATGAAGAAGAAGAGTTCATGCTTATGATGCCATATACTCCAAAGAATCGGCAAAATATGATTGCGTGGATGGGTGTACGAAACGATGGAGAAAACTATGGAGAAATGCTTGTGTATCGTTTCCCTAAGCAGAAAAACAGCTATGGGCCACAACAAATCGAGAATAGAATTAATCAAGATAGCACCATTTCCCAAAAATTGAATTTATGGTCGCAGGGAGGATCAGAAGTCATTCGAGGAAACCTATTAGCAATTCCGATTGAAGATACAATGTTGTATGTAGAGCCAATTTATATTGAATCCTCAAATGCTACTTCTTTACCTGAAGTGAAGCAAATTGTAATGGCATATGATGACCATATTGTTATGGAAGCAACCTTTGATAAAGCATTGGATAAGATACTTCAATATATTGGTCCAAATCGGGTAGTGGAAGAAGGTCAAAATGATAAAAAATCCAAGGAAGGTGAAGGGATTACTGATTCTTCTGAACAAAAACTGCAAGAAATAGTAGAGTTGTTTGATGCTTATCAAGCGGCATTATCGGCTGGAAATTGGGAAGAGGCAGCAAAAATAATGACAAGCATTGAGAATAAGTTAGATGACGTAAAATAAGTTAAACTTTATATTCTTTTATAGAAAAAGGAAGTCAGGGCGCTATGATAGCGCCCTGATTGTATAGGTTGTTCTTTTATACTGAAATAACGAAGAACACCAAAAAACTAATTTTTTATAAGAAAGGTATTACAACCAAGCTGCGCCAACGATAATAAGAAGAATGAATAAGACTACAATCAAGGCAAATCCGCCAACACCGTAACCATATCCACCACCTGCTGGAGCTCCATAACCATAGCCTCCGCAGCCACAACTAGATCCATAACCGAATCCCATTTAAACCCCTCCTACTAATTTATATAGCCTATTAACAAACGTAAGCTGCACCTACGATAATCAACAGGATAAATAAGACTACAATTAAAGCAAAGCCACTGCCGTAGCCATATCCGCCTACTGCTTCACCCATGTTGCTAACACCTCCAGTCCGTTTACATTAATAATGTATGAGCACAGATAAGAATTGATATAGGTTATCACCCAGATCATCAGAATTTGGGCGCTATTTCTCTGGAAAATCTCTTTATTTCCGCTATTCACCTGATACATCTGTCTTTTACAATGCAATATTTTATACATAAAATGTTGTATCTGTACTACAAATGGGGGGTGAATGATATGTCAGGATCACATTACTATTCCGTTTGTCAACGACATAAAGGTAAAGCTGTCGAAATTAAAACACACAATGGGAGAGTTCATCGAGGGATAATTGACCGTGTTAGCTCCAATCGAGTATATTTACGACCACTTGGTCAGCAAGGCTTAGGCGGATTTGGAATTGGATTTTATGGACCGGGTTATGGTTTCGGATTTGGTGTCGCACTTGGAGCCATTGCAACGTTGGCGGTATTGCCATTTTTCTTCTGGTAGTAAGAGAAAGGATGAGACAAACGTATTTTATTCACCTAATAATTCGAACGATTTCAGTTGAATCATTTCGGATTATTAGGTTCTATCATTGATCCAGCAAATTTTGGGTTAACTATTATAGTTTTGTAGGAAATTAGTAATGTCAACATCTAGTATTATAGTACTTATGAGTGGTAAGAGACTTTAAAGGCATTCAATTTCATGGTTATAAATACTTATTTTTGAAAAGATTCTATTTAAGTGGTAGCTACTACCAATATTTTCTTTTATAATGGCACTAAAGAACGATAGATATTAAAGTTGGAGGAAGTTTGTATGTCTGGCATGATGCGTATAAGTCCTGAAGAATTAGCAACTATTGCTCAACAGTATGGTATGGAAAGCGGAAATGTACTAAATATTGTGGGTAATTTGGATGGGCTAATGGAAAAATTAGAGGAAATCTGGGAAGGTAATGCAAAAGATGCGTTTGCGGGACAATATGAAGAATTACGTCCTTCATTCATGCAAATGGTTGAATTGTTAGAGGATGTGCAGAGACAATTAGCTTCAACGGCACAAACACTCCATGATACGGATGCAACTATTGCTAGTCAAATGCGTAAATAAGACTCTAAGTTGTAGTTATTTTGTTTCTTTTTTATGCGGATAATAACAGAAATAGTAAGTTTGTCATAGTGCCGCAGTATGTAAATTGCCGGCACTATTTTTTACGAAATAGAAAATAATAGGGGAGAAAAACATGTATATATATGTCACGGTTAATATTGAACGCTATCATCAAGAAAATATAGAACTGCGATTATCTGATCAATTTATGATTAAACAGCTGATTGATATCACATGGCAGGCGAAACAAATAGAAGGAAAACCAAGAGAAGGACATTGGATACGCGTAAAAAATAAGGAACGTGTTTATAATGGTGGGTTAACCTTACAAGCATGTGGCATTACAACAGGAGACTGTATCGAAATCCTATAAAGATACTAGATGGAATTGATAGTTTAAAGGAGCAAAGAAATGTCTGAGGAGCTTACATATTTAGAGAAACAAACAGACGCAGCTATTTCGTATGAACATGGAAAAATAGAAATCAGTTTTCACCGTGCAAAAGTAAAACTTAACGATCAATTAGAAATTGAATGGTTAAAGTCCATTAATCAAGAGATCCGTAAAGAAATAGTTCGAACGGAAGACGAATTAAAAATCTATCTGTCGCCACCTAAATCTTATCATGCTTTTCATAAACTATACTCCAAGAGTGAACAGGCACAGTGGCAGTTTGCATATAACTTAGTTCAACATATACAAAAACATGCCTTAAAACGATTAAAAATTATTGTTTGTCCTGAGAATATATTGTTTGACTATGGATTGAATCCCCATTTTTTACATTATGGTGTAAGTGAAAGCATACCACCTTATGAAGATAATGATGAAAGGTTATGGAGAGAAGTTAGGGCAGTTATTGCGGAGATAGCAGATAATAAAATTGATTTCGCTTCCTATGTAAAACACCATGAAACACTTGATCTGTCGCCAATTGCAAAGCAAATTATGGATGCAGAAACTTTTGAACAGTTACAGTCGATTATCACTCATCAATTACAAAATAAAGAGAAAGATGAGCAGTCTGTATTACATGTGCCAGCAAAAAAATGGAAAGTACAACGCTACACTTTGATCGCTGTATCTCTATTATTAATCCCAACGCTTTTCTATAGTTTATTTGCACTGTTTTTCAAAATCCCGCAGACAAACGCTTATATAGATAGTAACCGGTCATTTATGGAAGAACAGTATAGTTCTGTGGTAACAACGCTTGAAAACTATGATGAAGCATCTATGCCTTATGGAGTGAAATATCAGCTTGCTTCCTCTTACATTGTCAATGAATCATTAACAGAAAATCAAAAACAAAATGTTCAAAATACCATTACTTTACAGTCTGATGAGCGATATTTCTCTTATTGGATTAATATTGGACGTGGTAACTATCAAGAAGCAATTGACACCGCTAGGTTATTGGAGGACCGAGATTTAATCGTGTATGGTCTATTAAAACAACGTGAAGCATTAAAAATAGATCAAGAGCTTAGTGGAGATGAAAGAGAGGAAAGACTAAATAAAATTGAACGAGAAATAGATGACTATCAAGAAACAATGGATCAAGTCCAGGAGGGTAGCTCAGGGCAAGACGAACCACCAATTGATGAAGAAGCGAAATCAAACAATGGCGATTAAACACAGTTTACAACAGGAGGTGATCTTATGGAGCATCTGTGGTTATTTTATAATGGGTCCTATCAATACCAATCACTTAGCGGATTACAAGATATTTTAATAGGGAATAGTTTAAGCGACACAATTACGATTCAATCCATCTCCTTAGACTCATCAAAGATCTTAATTCGTAAAACGGGCGTTCAAAAGTTGGAAGTATTTCATGGCGGGCATTTTAAAGGTGAAATTGAACCCGACAAGCCGCATGAATTAAACATAAACAATCAAATGATAAAGCTTGTTTATCGATACCAGGAGTATCAAGAAAAAGATTATTACATTGGCAACCATTCGGAGCTGATCATACGTGATTTTTCCTTAGTAAGGCATGATGGTTCGTGGATATTACAACCTACTAACGATTCTGTTTTTCGAAATGGTGAAATTGTCAAAGGAGTAACACCCATACAGTATGGCGATAAATTGTTACATCAATATATATTCTTTTCTATTAAGAAAAACGATATCTTAACCGTTTACGCGCATAATCAATTTTCTATAGAATTAACAGAAATGAAAGAGCCAACATCGGTTATGAAGGAAAAGTATCCATCGTTTCGTAGAACACCTCGTATGATTTATGAAATGCCCGATGATAAAGTTGCTTTTTCGTTTCCTTCTGAGGAAATTGATGATGAAAGACGAGGAATCTGGCTAATTATTTTACCTCCGCTCATGATGCTTATTGTTATGGGGGTTGTAGCCTTGTTACGTCCACGAGGTATTTTTATTTTGATTTCTCTAGCAATGTTTGGTACATCGCTAATAACTTCTACTGTACAATATTTTAAAGAAAAGAAAAATCAGCTTAAGAAGCAGGAAAAGCGAAAAAGGTTATATACACGCTATTTAAAAAATAAGCGTGAAGAACTTTACCAGTTATCGAATAAACAGCGTGAGGTACTTTATTATCATTTCCCTTCATTTGAACGCATGAAGTATTTGACAAAAGAAATTAGTGATCGTATCTGGGAACGAACATTAGTAAGTAATGACTTTTTGCGGTTTCGTATTGGTAGAGCAAGAGTGCCATCTACCTACGATGTTTCTGTCCAACGAAGTGATATGTCCAACCAAGAAATGGATGATTTATTGGAAAAATCACAGGAGCTTGTTGCCCATTATAAGTATGTCAATAATGTACCATTAGTTATTGATCTATCCCAAGGTTCAATGGGAATGGTTGGTAAAGATTCAATCGTAAAGAAGGAAATTCAGCAAATTGTTGGTCAATTAAGTTTTTCCCAAAGCTATCATGATATTCGATTTGTAACTATATTTCATGAGGAAGAGTATAAGCAATGGGAGTGGATGAAATGGTTGCCACATTTTCAGTTACCACATACATACGCTAAAGGATTCATTTATAATGAACAGACACGTGATCAACTACTTTCTTCCATTTATGAAATGTTAAAGGAACGAGATTTAGACGAAGAAAAGGGTAAAATAACCTTTTCTCCGCATTTTGTGTTTATCATTACGAACCGTCAGTTAATTTCTGAACATGCTATATTAGAATATTTAGAAGGTGAACACGCTTCAATTGGCATCTCAACTATTTTTGCAGCAGATACGAAAGAAAGCTTATCGGAGCATATACACACCTTGGTAAGATACATTGATGATCAGCAAGGAGATATCTTGATTCAACATCAAAAAGCCGTACATATACCATTTAAACTTGACGGGCATCAAAAACAGGATAATGAAACCTTTGCGCGAACGCTGAGATCTTTGGATCATCAATTAGGGATGAACAATTCAATTCCAGAGAAAGTAACCTTCTTACAATTATTTCAATCAGCAGATATTCGTTGTTTAGACATTGCCAATAAGTGGCGAGAGAATCAGTCCGCCAAATCACTTGCTGTACCAGTTGGTCTTAAAGGAAAAGATGATCACGTATTATTAAACCTACATGAAAAAGCACATGGACCACATGGTTTGTTAGCTGGTACAACGGGCTCAGGAAAAAGTGAATTTCTACAAACCTATATTTTATCTTTAGCTGTTCATTTTCATCCTTACGAGGTAGCTTTTCTATTAATAGATTATAAGGGTGGTGGGATGGCTCAGCCATTTAAACACATTCCGCATTTATTAGGTACAATCACAAACATTGAAGGGAGTAATAATTTTAGTAAACGAGCACTTGCTTCAATTAAAAGTGAATTGAGAAGACGGCAGCGTTTATTTGATCTCCATGAAGTAAATCATATTCATGATTATATGCTTCTATATAAGCGAGGGGATGCCGTGGAACCAATGCCGCATCTCTTTTTAATCTCTGATGAATTTGCAGAGCTAAAGAGAGAAGAACCGGAATTTATTAGAGAATTAGTTAGTGCTGCACGAATTGGAAGAAGTTTGGGAGTACACTTAATTCTTGCTACGCAAAAACCTGGTGGTATTATTGATGACCAAATTTGGAGCAATGCACGGTTCAAGATTGCTTTAAAAGTTCAAGAGGAAAGTGATAGCAAAGAGGTTCTGAAGAATGGTGATGCGTCAAAAATCACAACCACTGGACGAGGATATTTACAAGTGGGAAATAATGAGGTATATGAACTTTTTCAATCCGCGTGGAGTGGGGGACCATATACAAAGGATGCGTTTGGTACGGAGGATGAAGTTGCGTTGGTTACAGACTTAGGTCTTATTCCTTTATCAGAGGTTTCAACAGAAGAAAGTGGAGCAAGGCATAAGAAAACGGAAATAGATGCAGTGGTAGAGGAAATCTCCAAGGTGCAAGAGGAATTGCAAATCCGCAAATTACAAAGTCCTTGGCTACCTCCTCTCCCACAGAGAATTACAAAAACAGAGGACAACATTGTAGCAGATAATGCGTACGAGATAGGTTTGGTAGATGAACCTGATCAACAAAGACAGACTAGTTATCTTTATCGTGTCATGGACGATGGAAACATTGGTATTTTCGGCTCTTCAGGCTATGGGAAATCAACGACAATACTTACATTTTTACTTCGTTTCTCAATGAAGAATAGCCCTGAAAAGATGAACTATTATATTTTTGATTTTGGAAATGGAGCACTTCTACCACTACAACAACTGCCACAAACTGGAGATTATTTTCGGTCAGATGACCATAGAAAGATTGAGAAGTTCTTCACTTTTATGTCAGCACAGATGGAAGAGCGAAAGCAGTTATTTAGGGATCAGGAAGTTAGTAATATTAAAATGTATAATGCTTTAGTAGAAGAGGAGTTACCAATTATCTTTATCGTGATTGATAACTATGATTTAGTAAAAGAAGAATTGCAGGAAATAGACAATCGCTTTATCCAAATTGCTAGAGATGGTCAATCGCTTGGTATTTATACAATTCTGACTGCTTCACGAACCAACGCGGTAAAGCATGCGTTGATGAGTAATCTGAAAACAAAAATTGTGCATTACTTGATGGATACGTCGGATAAATATGCGATCCTTGGAAAGACCGCATATGAAACAGAGGCAATTCCTGGAAGAGTTTATATTAAGAATGAAGAGCCATTTCTTGCGCAAATTTATCTGCCTTCAAGTGGCGAAAGTGATGTTGAGGTATTAACAGGCATTAAAGGAATAATTCAACTACTAAATAAAACCTATGTAGATGCTCCGAAGCCAAAGTCGATTCCGATGTTACCACATAAGTTATCATATCAATCATTTCTTAATCGTTCAGATGTTCAATTGTCTGGACAAACCCCGGCAATTGGCTTGGATGAAGCAAATGTAAAACCTGTGTATCTGGACTGGCAAACAAATCGACATTGCCTGATTCTTGGCGATACACAAAAAGGTAAATCAAATGTGTGCAAAGTTATTATCCATCGAATGAAGGAGAAAGCTATAATTGGATTATTTGATTCTATTAATCATTCATTAGCAAACTATGTAGAGGAAGATTCCGTTAATTATATGGAAACGAAGGAAGAATTAATAACATGGTTGAAAGAAATTGAACGAGAGTTTGAACGTCGAGAGCAAACATATAGGGAAGCTTTGATGGAAAGAAAAACAGCAAAAATCTTATTTTCTCCATATATACTTATGATTGACGGAATGAGTAATTTTCAGCAGAAATTGGATACTATGCTCCAAACAAAATTAGCAAATTTTATGAAGCATAATAGTCATCTTGGGTTTAGTGTTATCGTCTCTGGTGGTGCGAATGAATTTTCCAAAGGGTTTGATCCATTTACAAATGAAGTCAAACAAGTGAAACAAGCAATCTTACTCATGAAAAAATCTGAGCAAAACTTGCTTTCATTACCATATACACGTAATGAACAAGAAATTAAAGCAGGTTTTGGCTATTATGTAAAAAACGGTAACCCAATAAAAATTCAGATTCCACGCTATGACCTTGAAGGGGTGACCTATTAAATGGACAAGGGAATGAAAGCATCCATAGGGTTAAGCATGAAGGTACTAATTATATTACTATTACCACTTCTATTATTTCGTTATGTGGATAGTCAACCTAGAATTATTCTGGAAGAAGAGTCAAGTATTCGAAGTGTGGCAATTGTTAATGAAGATACTGGATATGAAAGTGAATTACAGTCGATTAATCTTGGGCATGAAATACCTATCCTATTAAAAGATCAGGAGGATTACTCATGGACCGTAGTTAATCGAAGTACAGCAGAGCAGGGGCTTGCTAATAAAAATTACGATGCGATTATGTATATCCCTTCCAATTACTCCAAAAATATAATGACCTTTAAAGAGAATCAGCCGACAAAGGCATCACTTCATTATGTAATTCAGCCTAATTTGGAAGCGAAGGAACGACAACGAATCCATAGGCAAATGGCGAATGCTAAAAATATAATTAATCAAGAAATGATATCGTTATATTGGAATTATGTTTCTCAGCAGGTCAATCATATTCGGGATCAGTTTGATTTAATTGTTGAAAAAGAAATTGCTTTTCAAGATGCAATGTATTCCTTCTATACACCTTCGTCAAAAACATTAGCGTATGAAATAGATGTACATAAATCTAACTTGAAAAACATATTAAAGGATACGAGTCAAGTTGATGAGATATCATCAAGCAATGTTCATACTGCTGAAAAAGTCGAAAACAAAATGAAGTCCTTTGCCAAAGCATTAAATGAA
This sequence comes from Virgibacillus sp. AGTR, assembly GCF_016919725.2. Taxonomy (GTDB): domain Bacteria; phylum Bacillota; class Bacilli; order Bacillales; family Amphibacillaceae; genus Virgibacillus; species Virgibacillus salarius. The sequence continues at coordinate 61,794 of NZ_JAJERH010000001.1, read as the reverse complement.
TATAAAGAAACGCAAAAGAAACAACAGCGTTTATTAGAAATATATCTAGATGAAAACCAAGAGGCATTTCATGAAGGATTGACGAGATATCATCAGGCTCTTGAAGAAAGTATAACTTCAATTGAAGAACAGTTTAAGCAGCAATCGGTGCTATTTAAAGAAAATAGAAATCAATTATTGGGTAATTTTGAACATTTAAAGAATAATGTAGTACACGGTAGAAACTATGTGGATAAGTGGAATGAAATACAAGCAAAAAAATATGAATTACTTTTATTAAAAATAAATACGTATAAAGATAAATTTTTAAACGAACCAAATACTAAACTAGACAAAGCTATACGTAATTTAAAAGGTTTAAAAAGAGATATCATTGATATTCCAACAGCTCCTAATGTGAATGAAGTTATTACAATTGATTTAGCAAAACTGAGTGAACATATGGCAGAGTTGGGTAAGGCTATTGATCAGTTTTCAGCCGCAAGTGAGGAAGAGCCGGAAATTCCTAAAGAAGATAAGGCTGACTGGAATAATATAGTCAATAACTTCGCAAAATTAGATACGGAGTTAAATGCTTTAGTAGAATTGCAATCTAACAATCCAAATCCTAATGAAATTATTGATGTATGGGAAGAACACGTCAATGAATGGAATAAAACTTATAAAAAACTGATGGATCAGATAGAAGAGCCCATTTTGAAATTAGTTAATAACATTGAAGAGAAACAAAACAAAATATTAGTAAGTAAAGAAATATCTGATGAAAGAAGGGAGTTTTTAAAGGGTGAGTTTGAAAAATTAAAATTGGATAATAAACCACTTATTTCTTTAATTGTGTATTCAGAAGAGTTATCAGTCTACATGAATACATTAAATCAAAAGAAAAAAGTAAATAATGACATTTTGAGCGTTTTTGAGAAGGAATTACATACATTAACTACTTTAAATTCAAATTATTATACAAAACTCAATGATGTATTTGGCAAGAATTTAAACGCTATTAATTCATCAAAATCAGTAGGAGAAGAAAGGATAGGTCTTAGTGAATTAATTAAAAACACAGAAGATTTATTTGCTTCTTATAATGATAAACTGAATCAAGGAAAAACAAATATTAAAAGTATTATAGAAGAAATGGAGCTTGGTTCAGCTAATATTACAGAGAAACTACAGAAAATTAACGATCATACCTTTGAATGGAAGATATCTCCTGTCCTAGAACAATTAGATGGAGAAATGATGGTCGAAATTCAGCAAGGTACCATGTCTGATTTAGAGCATATGGCTGAACTGTTAAATAAACTAAATGAAAACCAAAATCAAATAACTTCCTCCACAGAAGAGCTACAGGAACAAGTAAATACGGTTCAGCAGCAATCAGATGAATTAAATAATAAATGGTCACAAAACGTTGCTTCATCTGAAAAGGTACGGAATGAAATCTATGATATCCTAGGAAATACAATTGTGGATGGACAAGTAAATCCACTTGTTTTCAATTATTTATCAAATCCTGTACAAGTGGAAGGACAGCTGAATGGTCAAGTAAAAGCAGAAACAGAAGATAGGATTCCACCAGTAATAATGTTTATCATTATTTTATTAAGTGGTTTATTAATTGGTTTTTTAAGTAATTACTATTCCAATACATCCTATCTTGTTCAAGGCGGACTGTTCTTGCTCTTAAATATAGCTGTAGGGTTGATTATTAGTATTTATGGATTGAACATGTATTCATTAGATAATGCTAGAGCTATGCAATGGTCGCTATTTACTATATTGTTGTTGGTTACCTGTGCAAACATAGTTCGTGGGGGATTATTTATTGGCCAATTTGTCGGTTGGATAACAAGTATGATGATGATCGTGTTTTTTATTTCACCTTTAGTAGATCTAATTGTACCGGAGTTTCGATTTAATAATCCGATAACGGATGTATATATTTCTTTACAATATGGTACAGGCGAATCCACCTATTTAGCTATGTTCATACTAGCCTTAATATCGTTACTCATGTCAGCTCTTATTTACACGATTCAGCAGTTTAAAAATAAGTCTAAGGTGGATGAGGATGAAGAAGAAGCACTTTAGTTTACTCGTTCTAGTAGCTTATTTCTGGTGTAGTCCCGTTTTTGCTGAAGGAAGCGATACACCGGAACCTAATGAATACAAAGAAAAGGAAATAGAAATAAAAAAATCATATCAAAATGATGTAAGCAAAAGAGGAGAATTACCAGAGGAACAAAAACATTTAACATTCCAAAAGCAGGATCAAACAGATAGTATGCAGTTAAGGGAGCAATTATTCCAAATTTCTCGACTAGAAGCAAATACGATTATAGCAAAAGCAGATCAATTAGCACTTTTTTCAAAGCAAGATCGAAATACTATCCGAAAACAAGAGATACAGCCAACGGAAAGTCCGTCCAATATCTTAACTGTATTGATAGTTACTGTGGTCATTATTATTGCTGCAATGTTTTTGCTGATTATTCCAAAGTACAAGCAATCCCATAATTAATTTTATGGGATTGTATTTATTTAATCGACTCAACCCCTAATATCAACATTATCTAGCTCTGCTATCTTTTCACTAGTTAATGTTAGCAATTCCTGACTAGTAGCTCGATGTTTTTCCAGGTATTTTTTAACTAGATAATTGCCAACGGAATAACCCATCATGAATGGATAAAATTGAAGTCCATAAAGGATGTGATGATGTTTTCTACTTTTTTTTGATAGTTGGTTATGAGGTAGAATATGTTTTTCCCAAAAAACGTTTAACATATCATCTGAATATTTACTTGTATAGAATGCTGTATATTTTTCACCTAGCCGTTCACGTACAGCATTTTCTGCCAACCCCTCTAAAATAATCGTGTCTAGTAAAGTATAATCTGCTTCTTCCTTGGAATAGTTCGTTAATCGACAGGCATGATTATATTCATGCGTAAGTAATGCTTTTATTTCATTTGGTGTATTTGTGTCGGATAAAAATAAAAAAAGTTTATCTTTAAAAGTTAGCCCAGCCTTACTATTATAATCATCTTTTAACTTACGGTTGGTGGTATCAGATGGGAAAATGAAAATAGGAACACTAGGGCCATTCCAGAGTCTTTTTAGCTGTTGATAGTCTTCCTCTACGGTTTGCCAAACTTGTTTTTTTATAAGTTGCCTGACTCGTTGTTTTTGTAGTGGTGGCAGGTACATACCGAATTGGGTTAAGTGGGCATATATTTCATCAGCGTAAGCATGCTCAAAATAATCCTCCATCTTTTCCGTGATTTTCAAAGGGGTTTTATAGTGCTTTAACAACCATTGATCTGTCCGTATAACTCCCATTTTTCCCCACCCTTACATCATTATTTTGATAGCATATGCGCTTTTTTTATAGACGTTTCCAGACTATATGTATTTTTGTGACCGAAATTGTTGTATTGTCATAGTCTGACAATGAAAGGAGGACTTTAACGTGAATTATCTTGAAGGATTAGCCGAACTTGGAGTTGGAGGTGCACATCCAGGGGGATTGAAGTTGACAAAAGAGCTGTTGAAAAAGGAAAGCATTAATGAATCAACAGTGATTTTGGATGTAGGATGTGGGACTGGTCAAACGGCGGCATATCTTGCAGGGTTTTACCAATGTGCCGTTACTGCCGTAGATTATAATCAAATGATGGTGGATAAAGCGATAAATCGATTTAAGCTGCGCAAGCTTCCAGTTCAAACCATGAAAGCAGATATCACGCAGCTGCCACTGAAATCAGAGGAATACGATATGGTTATTTCAGAATCTGTTATTTCCTTTACAGAAATTACTCGTGCCCTTTCAGAAATCACTCGTATCTTAAAGCCAGGTGGAGTCTTTATTGCGATAGAAATAGTATGTGAACGCACATTAAGGGATCATGAAAAGAGGATGCTAACATCATTTTATGGATTTACGGAAATACAAACAGAAGAAGCATGGAAGCAACAATTGTACCGAGAAGGGTTTCATCACGTGCGGGTGGAAAAACCGAAGTTAAAAAAGGAAGAAATGACATTAGAGGATACAAATGATTTCGATCTATCTGAAAAGGTTGATGAAGATACGTTTGAAGTATTAGTTTTACATGAAGAATTAATGGAAAGGTTCAAAGAAAAACTAGGATTTAGAGTATTTAGATGTAAATTATAAGGCTAGTTTATTATGGGACTTCCTAGTACTATCCAGGATGTGGCCTTGTATCTGCTAGTATGTATAATATCAGAGCATCATTTTGATGTCCCTGATAACATGTACACGCTAAAAGAGCTAATAAAGAAAGGCAAGTTTAATTAAGTGAAGAGTATTGTTGAACACGTACTGATTTTTATGATGGATCAACTTTGTTCATATGGTTAGAAGTATCGATTGTAAGTTTTTCGATTAATCGTTTCTTTATGTCGTTATTAGATATATTCTCATTAAAAATTAGAAATGATTTATCTCCATCTTCTATTATGTTAAATGGACCAGTTTTATTGAAATGGTGATCATTAAAAATCATATCATTTGGGTAATTATCTATTTCGTTACCTTGACTTCCAGTTAAAATGGTAACGAAAATGATTGCTATACTTAATCCAGCAATTATTTTCACCGAGCAATCCCTCCTAAATGAAAAGCTACTCATTATTAATTTTCATAGCAACCTGTTTTCCATTAATAAAAGTTTCCAATATCGTTATGAATATCGAAATAAATTGTTTCATGATGATTAACCTCCCTACTGTTTAGTATTACAATTTTGATTATAGTATCTAAAGGAAGTATTACCTATGTATTTATGTGACGTTAGCCTTACAATAATGAAAGGTCAACTTTTTTATATCATGATGATGCACCTTAGATAATTGTAGTACCTTCATTCATGTATCGTTTTCTGATCCTTTGGTGTTTCGCTTAGTAGCATATTTACTACCTTCATTTTCATATACGTTAACAAAGAGGCTGTAAAGGAAAGGGGACAGTATATGGACTATAAAATAGCTGTTATTCCTGGTGATGGAATCGGTGTTGAAGTGATGAATGAAGCGTTAAAAGTATTGGAAATTATTAATACCAAAGAATCAATTCATATTACATATGATATATTTAATTGGAATTCGGATTATTATTTACAAACCAGTCGTATGATGCCAGAAAATGGATTAAAGCAGCTTAAGGAATATGATGCGATTCTTTTCGGAGCAATCGGAGATGAAAGAGTACCAGATGATGTTACATTATGGGAACTAATTATGCCAATTCGAAAATCATTTCAACAGTATGTTAACTTTCGACCAATTAAATTACTTAAAGGTATGGATACTCCGATACGTAACCAATCCACTAAACCGATTGATTTTGTGCTAATAAGAGAAAACGCAGAAGGAGAATACTCTAATGCTGGAGGAATAATGTTTGCGGGAGAACACAGGGAATTGGCGATCCAAAATAATATAATGACAAAACAAGGTGTTACACAAATAGCAGAATTCGCATTTTCCTATGCGCAAAAGCAAAATTTAACAAAGGTTACGAATGCAACTAAATCAAATGCGATTATTCACTCTATGAAATTTTGGGACAGAATTATAGAGGGTGTTGCTGGGGAATATCTAGATATTTCATATGAAAAATATTATATAGATGCATTGGCTGCATACTTTGTACAGCGTCCTCAAGATTTTCAAGTCGTATTAGCAACGAATTTATTTGGTGATATCCTTTCTGATTTAGGATCTGCAATTGTAGGAGGTTTAGGGATAACCCCTTCTGCAAACATAAATCCTGGAGGTGAGTTTCCTTCTATGTTTGAGCCGGTTCATGGTTCAGCTCCAGATATTGCTGGAAAAGGTATTGCGAACCCGATTGCTCAAATCTGGTCGTTGGCACTTTTGTATGAACAATTAGGTAGAAAGGATATCCATGATAAGGTAATAACAACTATTGAAGCCTTATTCATTAACAAGGTTAATTTAACTGCCGATATGGGAGGGACGGCGTCAACTACGGAAGTAGGAGATTCTGTTTGTACGATCTTAAAAAGCTTGTAAGAAAAGGGCGAGCAACGCTGAATAACATTTATCAAAATCGCAATAAATAATTTAAAACCAGAAAAAAACGGATGGCTGCAAATGCTAGTTGAGAACATTTGCAGCCATTCTGATTTTCTTTAGTAAAATACGACTGTACTAGTCTCCTTCGTTTGTTAGCTTGGTTGTAAGTAATCGATAAAAATATTTTTTAGGATTTTTAATTGTTCTTCAGCCTCTAAATCTCCTTTAAGCATAGGGATTCGTTCATAAAGCAACAGCTTTCTAGAAAAGAGCCCAAACGAATTCGTAATAGTGGTTAGAACCTTTTTTATATCGATGTCAGATCGTATAGATCCATCTTGTTTCCCATCTTCTATAATGGATGCAAGTATCACTGATATTTTATTTTGCGACCTATTATATGCTTCAATATCTTCCAACGGCTCTGTTTGTAGAGAAGCATAACTTTTAAAAACCTCAAGAAGCTGCATATTTTCCAGTTTCTCTTCATTTATTTCTGAGATAAAGAAATCAAACATTCTTTCCATTTTATCTAAACAACTACCATTCATATCAGCAATAGATTGAAAAATAGGTATATATTTTTCCACAATATTAATCGCTACTGCTACAATTAGCTTCTCCTTTTTAGGAAAGTATCGGAAGACAGTAGCAATTCCAATATTTTCTTCATCGGCAATTTCCTGCATGGTCGTATTGTCAAAACCTTTTTTAGCAAATACTTTTTCTGCAGCTAGGATAATACTATTTCTTCGCTTCATTTTCCCTTCCATTCTTTCTTGTTTCCATCTATCCTGCGGATTCATTGGTCTTTCTCCTTTTTAAATGATAAAAGTTTTATGTATATAAAGTGAAACTTCAATCAGTTGGAGGGGGGGTTATCCCCCACTGATTGTTAGTACCACAAGGGTATGACCTAAAGGCCTTTGAACCAATCGGACATTTACTGGCAGTTGATACCTCACTTATCCATATTAGTTTCGCTTTATTGCTTAAATTGGGATCTTACTGCCAGTTATATGCGGGATAAAGTGAAACTTCAATCAGTTGGAGGGGGGGTTATCCCCCACTGATTGTTAGTACCACAAGGGTATGACCTAAAGGCCTTTGAACCAATCGGACATTTACTGGCAGTTGATCCCCCACTTATCCATATTGGTTTCGCTTTATTGCTTAAATTGGGGTCTTACTGCCAGTTATATGCGGGATAAAGTGAAACTTCAATCAGTTGGGGGGTGTTTATCCCCCATTTACCAATATATGTGGGATAAAAAATTCGGAAAAGATGATAATTATAAATGAATATCATCTAAAAATCCTAGCAAACTAATTCATATTCGTCAATTTGAATCGTTTTTGAGCAATTCTATTGGAACTATTTCTTAAACAATACTATAATGATAATATCATAATGATAGTAAAACTATCATTATGATTAATTCACAAATTGAAAGGGGCTAATTAGCATGACAAGGCTTACAAATAAAGTTGCAATTATAACAGGATCTGGTAGTGGTATGGGAAAAGAAGAAGCATTGCTTTTTGCAAAAGAAGGTGCAAAAGTAGTTGCAACAGATATTCAAGTGAATGCTGTTCAAGAGGTAGTTGATGAAATAAAAGCAGCTGGTGGTGAGGCTCTAGCTTTAGCACATGATGTTACCTCAGAGGATGATTGGAAGAGTGTTATGCAAACGACCATTGATACGCATGGAAAATTAGATATTCTTGTAAATAATGCTGGAATTTCTCAGCCAGAACCAATGGAAGAATTGACGCTTGCACGCTGGAATCAAATTATTAATATTAATTTAACTAGTACATTTCTTGGTATAAAATTAGCTATTCCGCATATGCGTGAAAATAAAGGTGGATCGATCATAAATATTTCTTCCATTGCAGGATTGACTGGTAGTTCAGGTGCTGGTGCTTACACCGCATCTAAGGGTGGAGTACGTATGTTAACGAAAGCTGCTGCCGTTGATTATGGAAAAGACAATATTCGCGTGAATTCTGTTCATCCAGGATTTATAAAGACACCGATGAGTGAGGAATTCTTTGAACGAGAAGATATGAAGCAATGGTTCCTTGCACAAACTGCATTGCCGCAATTAGGTAAGCCAATCGAGGTAGCAGAAGCTGTGTTGTTCTTAGCATCAGATGCTGCCTATCATATCACAGGGGTGGAATTACCAGTCGATGGTGGCGTGGTTGCAAAATAAGGTGCGTAACGTAGAAAAGTGCTATGCAGAAAGTTTATTAAAATTATTACAAATCGTTTAGAACAAAAAAGCCGACCGCATTCATAAAGGTATCGCCCCCCTGTTAGAGTAAAAAATCTACCTGGGGGCGGCTTTAGCTTTTATTAACTACTCGTTTGATCTAGTGCTTTTTCAAGTGGTTTAAGCGTAGTAGCATGTAAAATATTCTCCTCATAGAATGTTGTTTACTCAGGTAAAGTTTGAACTGTATCCTTTAAAAGGCGAAATTTTTTGATTGTCGTATTTGAAAGGAACTAGTGGTAGTTCGTCTATATGGAAGTTAACAAGATACCGCTAGTAGAAACCTGTATGAATGACATAAATAATTTTCTGAAGTATAGGTTGCTCTCTTTTTCTTTCCATAAAAGGAGGTCCCAAAAATGAAACTTACTGCATATAAAGAGTATATAGGTAAATCTCCTTGTGAAAGGGGCTGAAGTATGATGTATTATTATGTTCCGAGTTATTATCCCACCACCTTATATCCTGTGTATATACCGGTTCGGGAGCAACTTCCTCCTGTTAATATAGAGTTTTTCTATGAATCAGCAAATGAAACGGTAAGGCTTATGAATGACGTACGTGTCGTTCTGAATAAGTTATCTACCTCAAAAGAATTTGATAGGCAGATAATGAGTGCTGCTCAACAGTCTGATCATGAAGAAGTGAAGCGCTTAATTCAATCATTAAATATTACTTCTACCATCGAGGTTGGGTTTACGCCAGATGAATTGCGTTTAAATTTCAGTAAAAAAACGGTTCATTCTAATCGGGACTGTTGCAAAATTACGATATTCCTGAGATGGAGATAAAGAAATGAGGATGAGGTTGGGACATATTTAAAACAGCATTTTAAGGTCTAATGATGAACAATACACTATTCTATCACCAGAAATATACGTAGACTCCTTGGAAAGAAGAGCGCTCTTTTTCTACGTGGAGTAACGTTGCTACAAGCCTTCCTTATCTTTCCAAAGGAAAGGTAGCAGTGAGCTGCCAAAGTGCGTCAGTAAGAGGAGAGACTCACCATTCGCTCGTGGAAAGCGAAGATATTTCTGGAGCGAGTTAGTTACACAAACCATCATTTCTAGTTGTTCCATATATAGATTACTTTTGTCTCTATCTCATTTGCTTCATAGTTCATGATGAACGAAACGATCGCTTCAACCGTGAGTATTTAATACGAATCGTAAAGGTGATCATTGTAATATGGTACAATTGTTAAGCTCTTTCTTCTAATAAGCTCAATAAAACATTAGCAATGATTATCCCAGCGGACTTTGATGCAACCTTACCTGGTAGACCAAGTGCATGCGAAGCTTTAATACCCTGTTTTGCTGCAAAGTTAAAGTCTGTTCCTCCGGGTTTTGATGCTAAATCAATGATAAACATACTTGGCTTCATTGCTGAAATGATGGTTTTATCAACTACGTTATCTGGTATGGTATTAATACAAATATCCATTGTTTCAATTGCTTGCTTTAAATCACGCAACTGAACGGGCGTAAAGCCCATCTCTGTAATGCGAGCGATTGCGGTGGAGCTTCTAACTGCGACAGATACATGTGCACCAACCGATTGAAATAATCTTGCGACCGTCATGCCTACTCTTCCAAATCCAAGTATACTAACATTAGAGCCATGTATTGTTACATCTGTTTCTTCTATGGCTATTTTAAGTGCACCTTCAGCGGTTGGAATAGAATTATAAATAGCAATATCATCACGAGCAAAGAGTTTAACTAATTTACGATTCGTAGCAGCTGTTGCATGATCTAAGTAATTATTGGAAGTACCGGTGTAAATAACACAATTTGATGGTGTACAAGATAAAAGCTGTTCGGTTAAATATATTGACTTGTCTGAATAAGTTACTTCTACTTTTCCTTTTGTATCAGTACCAGCAACAGGAAGTATAATAGCATTTAAAATGGAGTGGTCAATACTTTCTAACTCGACATGCTGAACATTTATTTCATTAAAATGAATATGATCATATCCAATCACGTAGACGGTTATGTTTTCCTGCGCTAACATGCGGATCACATGTAGATATCGAGCATCTCCACCCATTATCAATACATGTAAATTATTTTGCAAATAAAACATCTCCCTTCAGGTAAATACATTCATTCGTACAAGAGCTGATTACTTTATTAAAGAATAATATTGCATAACATAAATAAGAAACGATGGAGCAAACAAAACTCACTTTTTTATTTTACAATACATTGCTTGTCTCTTATGACAATTTTCTTATTATGAGGAGAATATAAGTATACGAGGGTTTGAATAAAGTAGTTAGATCACAAAAGAAGACCAACTTAAGTACAAAAGCATAAGCGTCCGATTAGAAACGTAACGATTGGAGCGAGTCAACGGAGGTAAAGGAATCACGGTGAGCTTGCGAGCCAATGATGACTTATCGTAAGGTGATTTGTGAAGTCGCCTCGTTTCTGGGCGCTGAAGCTGGAAGTGGCTTAACGCGCCGATATTTATCCATATGGGGAAAATGTTATGATTTCCTAGACTATAAAAAAAGTCCCAATTTGATAGATTGAGACTCTATGGCTCAGTTGACTAGTCTTGCCATTTAATTAATCTAGGGTGCGCATCTAAAATAGATTGATATTGTTCGTTCCAGCCAAATTCACTATCTGGATCAAGCTCTAAATATCGGTTATATTTTTGCTGACGCTCCTTAGCATTTGTCCAGCCAAAATGTTTAATTCGTAGTCGGGAAATTGCATTTGGCAGATGATAAATATTCGCAGGAAATCTACCACAATGAAACCTTTTCTTCTTCCATTGATAATCAAAGTTTGGTTGATATCGTAATAAAAATGGCCGATAGCACAAATGGGATTGCCAGTAATTATCATCTCTATAATGTTCTTCATCCCACATATCATAGAGTCTGAAGCTATAGAGATCGATATCCGATTGATTGATTAATTCACGAATCTCATTTGTCGCTTTATCTTCTAACAGTTCATCAGCATCTAGATTCAAAATCCAGTCTGGTTTTGTTTTTATTGTTTCCTCCCATTGTTGTTTTCTTAGTTCTACTTCATTTGCAAATGTAGATCTTTTGTTTTGGACGATATGCGTCGGAATGCCAGCTAAAATTTGTTTACACACCTCTATACTATTGTCCTCACTGCCATCATCAATAATAACCGCCGAATCAATGAAGTCCCTATGCTGAAGTAATACTTTTTTTAAATATCGTGAGGCTTCATTTTTCATAATCATGGATAATGTTATTTTATTGTTATTGTCTTTACTAATACGCTTAGCTAAGATATCAGATACTTCTAGAGGAGAGATACGTTCTTGATTATCGTCCTTGTAATCCTCTACAGCTTCAAGATCCGAGCTACGGTAAATATGGTAAGCTGGATAGTGTGTGTCAACATATAATGATAATCCTAATGCCTGTGCTCTAATACAAAAGTGACGATCCTCCCCCCAAAAAGAAAGATTCGGAATTGGACTAAAGTTTACACCAGTATTTAATGCGTGTGCACTAAGTAACGTACATGCACCTAATCCACCAACTTCATACGTTCCAGGCACCTTTAATTGATTAATGAATTCCATAGTTCTGCGTTTTTTTTCTTCATCTGATAATCGTTCTCCATGTGTAGCGTGATATAAAGTATATTCATCTTGAACCCATACTTGTGGAAGTGGGTCTGCGTTTATCTGCCATTTTGTCCAAAAGATGGTAGAAATAATGTTCTTGTCTATTCGAATTAAATATTCAATGGTGTTTGGATGAATAAGAAGGTCTGAATCAATTAAGAATAAATAATCATACCCTTTATCCCTTGCCTGTTTGATAATTTGATTCTTAAATTCAGCTACTTTCCAGATAGCTTGATGATTCCAAATATGCGTATTACCATTACGAGAATACCCCTGATGGTCATAGGGAGAGGGAGCAATAATTTCTGTACTGCCTTCATTATCTTGAGCGAAGTTCCTCAATAGTTGCTTTGAAGCTTTATCAGTATTATCATCAACGAACATATAATGGATAGTAATATTTGTTTGCTTCAGCTCAGATAAAGATGTTAAAAATTCTTTTAGAATAGGGTATTCCTGATGAATGGGTGACCCGATTAAGACACTGTGTTGTTTCATCCGAAATAGTACCTCCTTGTATGCGCGTAACAAAATAATCCTTGTAGTATTATATCGATCCGTTCATCAAATGTTCATTGTTTGCTGTTTTTTAGGTAATGTAGAGTGGACAGCAAGGCAAAACCATCCTGTCTGTATGGCAATCGATATTAGGGTGAAAACATTAACAAAATCAATAAAATTATTATTGCAATTCATTTATGTAAGCGGTATAATTGCAATATACAATATTTTGTATATTATGAAGGAGTCGATATGAGCAGAATTTGGGAAAGTTTATTTTCAAAAAATGGTTTAGCGGCAAAAGAGATAGCTGGAAAAATGCTGCATATTCAAGAGGGGGATAGAATTCCTAGAGTAAGCGACTTAGCGAAAACATTAGAGATTGGAAATGGAACCGTTCAAGGTGCTTTAAAGGTTTTAGAAAACTTGCACGCTATTCATTTGGAAGCAAGGGGACATCTTGGAACGTTTTTACGAAAGAAAGATGTTGTATTACTGAAAGAAATAGCAGGTGTTGGCTCGTTAATAGGTGCTATGCCGCTGCCATATTCACCTAAGTATGAAGGGTTGGCAACAGGATTAATTGAGGCATCGGAAGCGATGTTAAATCATATCGACCTTGCTTACATGAGAGGATCTAAACAACGGCTTGAGTCGTTAAAGGCAAGAAGGTCTGATTTTGTAATTATGTCCCAGCTTGCAGCTGAACAAGAAGTTTCTGAGGATGAGAATCTAGAGATAGCGCTGAATTTTGGAGCCCATACGTATGTTACAGCACACCAAATCTTTTTTTCTAACCATGGTGAACAAAAAATAAAAGATGGTATGCGTGTCGGGATAGATTATACTTCAATAGATCAATCGAAAATTACACTCATGGAATGCAGAGGCCTTGATGTTGAGTTAATACCTGTTAACTATATGCAGCTCTTTGAAATGCTTTTAAAGGGAGATCTCGATGCAGCAGTTTGGAATGCTGATGAAAATCGAGCAAGAGAAACCTTCCAAGTAGGCGAATTTCAGTCAGCGTCTACACGGCAAGTCGTGAAAAATGCATCTACTTCGGTCATTCTTATTGAAAAAGATCGAAAAGATGTAAAGGAATACATTACAAAGCTGGATAAAGAAAAAATACTACGAATTCAGCAACAGGTTGTGAATAAGGAAAAGCTCCCACACTATTAGTGTGAGGCAGTTTTTTATCATCAATATACAGAAAACTGTATTTTATCTAGGGGGTATATGTATGAATGTAGCTGAATTAGAAGATAGACTCCACATTTTAGTCTTAGGGGAGGTAATAACGAAAGAAGCATGTCATATTACTTTAGCTGCTTTTCAAGAATTAGTGAATGAATTAGAGCTAGAAGAGGTGGATCAGGCAGAAATGTTATTTACTCACTTACCTTCTGCATTGACAAGAATTGAAAGAGGTGAAGCTCTTGAGGCCCCATCTCCTGCTATTATGGAAGAAGTGAAGCAATCTGCTTATTATCTAGATGCAGAAAGACATGTGAATAAGGTACAACAGAGCTGGGAGAAAGAGCTTCCTCAGGAAGAAAAGGAATTTTTATACATGCATTATACAAACGTATTAGCTATGAATAAAGGAGGAAATAAAAAATGAAAATTGTTATAGGTGGACAAGTAGAGAAAAAAGCGATTGAAGCGTTAATTAAAGATGTGGATCCCGCTGTTGAGACTGTTGTGAAGTCAGATTTAGATGCAGCAATGGCCATGAAAACAGGTCAAGCCGATTATTATTTAGGTGCTTGCCATACTGGTGGTGGCGGTGCACTTGCAATGGCAATTGCGATGATAGGAAAAGATAAATGTGAAACGGTGTCTATGCCAGGGAAGAAGCCTGACGCTTCCAGAGTAGCAGAGGCTGTAAAAGAGGGGAAAATAGCTTTCGGTTTTACTGGTGATCATATGGAAGCAGCGGTTCCTATGATCCTTCAAGCTTTAAAAAATAAAGGATAATCACAAATAAAGGGGGACTATTAGATGGAAATGATATTTGTAATTTTGATTGGGGCAATTGCCGCTGTACTAGCCAACATGAACATAGCCGTTTTCAATGATGGGTTACGGCCAATTGTATCGGAGCATTTAGAGGGACGATTGAAGCGTAGAGAGCTAGGGCTAACGGCATTTGCCATGAGTTTTGGTTTAGTAGTAGGATTTGGAATACCTTTTACCATTACAGCAAGTATTATTTTGATTCATAGTATTTTACTTGGAACAGATATTATTGGCTTGATGACACCGAAGAATAAGTGGGGTACACCCGTTGCCGCAGTAATTGGTGGTTTATATGGTTGGGGACTATTGATGGGATTGGAAGGCTTTGTAAAGCTATTTGAATACTTACCTGTTAACTTCCTTGAACCGATGGGAGAGGTAGGAACACCAGTAGTTGTAACATTTATGGCTTTCCCAGCATTAGCAGTTGCGATGCAATTTAGTGTTAAGAAAGGGATTGTTACGTTTATTGTAGCGGCACTAGTTAGGCAGCTAGCGGTGTTTGTCAATGATAGTGGCTTCCTAAGTATCGGTGATAACGTGATCACGTTAAATCAAGAGGGTATGGCTCTTATCGCTGGTATGATTTTCTTATTTGCTTTTGCTATGAGGGAAAAGGCGGAAGAAGGTTCATCTGTTGACTTAGCATCCATATTCAGTGAGAAAGTTAAATCAATTAAAAAGAATGTTGTCTTCTTTATGATTATTGGTGCACTAATTGCTGGTGCGACGAATCTATTACTAATGGCCGGAGACCCAATTTCTCTTAATCTATTAGCTGAAGGAAAGCAAACAGATGCTGGAATTGCTGCTGCAGCTAGAGCCATTGGTTTCATTCCTTTAGTTGCCAGTACAGCAATAGCTACTGGTGTCTACAGTCCTGTTGGATTCACCTTGATATTTGTAGTTGGTCTATTCGTACCAAATGTTTGGGTGGCAGTAATTGTTGGGGCTATTGTTATCTTTTTAGAAGTAATGTTATTAAGTTCGATTGCTAAGTTCTTAGACAAATACCCTGGTGTAAGGAACTCAGGGGAAAATATTCGTAGTGCAATGACAAAATTATTAGAAGTTGCCTTATTAATTGGAGGGGCAAATGCAGCAAATATCATTGCACCTGGTTTTGGATTCTTCTTTATCGCAGGCTTCTATTTATTGAATGAGGTTGCTGGAAGACCAATCGTCCGAATGGCGGTTGGGCCTGTTGGAGCAATCGCAGTTGGTGTTATTGCAAACATATTGGTACTACTAGGAATTATGTCAGTATCTTAAGTACAAACAGCATAGGAGTGATTAGCAAATGATACAGACTGTAAAGGGAAAAATTGAGAAAGAAGCATTTGGTGTTTGTGCGGCGCATGAGCACCTCTCCATTGACTTATCTAGAGTAAAAGGGGATCCAGATACAATTTTGGATGATGAACAAGGGATGATGGAAGAACTTGCTTATTTTTATCAAGCAGGTGGACGATCCTTGATAGAACTGACGAATGATGGAATGGGAAGAGATGTCAAAAGGCTAGTTCGTTTAAGTGAAGCATCTGGTGTACACATTGTTACATGTACTGGTTTTTATAAAGATCCATTCATACCTGAATTTGCCCAGGGGTGGGATCGTGAACAATTTGCTACTCATTTCATAAAAGAAAGTAAAGAAGGAATTGAGGATACAGGTGTTCTTCCTGGAATTATCGGGGAGGTAGGGACAAGTGTTAATGAGATAAAACCAGTGGAAAAAGAGCTCATTATTGGAGCTGGCATGGCTGGTCTAGAGACAGGCTTACCGATTTCCACCCATACATCTTTAGGGACGCTAGGTAGTAAGCAAGTGGACATGTTTTTTGCATTGGGATTACCGAAGGAACAAATAATCATTGGTCATCAGGATTTAAATCCTAATAAGGAAGAGGTTTTAGACGTACTTCAATCTGGTGTATATATTGGATTTGATACGATTGGTAAGAATAATTACAGACCGGATGAGGAGCGTTTGGACTTTCTATTAGATTTTATTGAGAGAGGTTTCCATAAACAAATTGTTTTGTCAGCAGACTTAACACGAAAATCCCATTGGCATAAATTTGGTGGTCCGGGATATGATCTTGTGTTAAACGATTTTATCCCTGCATTAAAAAAACGTGGTGTAACGGAGACGGTAATTACAGACCTGCTTGTAAAAAATCCAGCAAATGCATTTTCAGTAAAGGAGCGGTAATATGGCTTACAATCCGGAAAAATTAAAATATGCTTCATCTGTACTTCCAACGTTGACAGTTGAGGAGGCTCAACAGCTTCAATTTAAATTAACCCATAGTATGAGTAAATATTTTACAGGTGATCAATTCTTATCTATGGGTGACCTTGGTGTCGCTCCTCGTTATCAGAAACCAGAACAAACGGAAAGGGTAGAGCGTGTTATTGCCGATTTTTTTGAAGCTGAAAAGTCTGCTCTCGTTCGAGGTGCAGGTACAAGTGCGATTCGAATCATTCTGAGCACGCTCCTTGAAGCTGGTGATAGCATGTTCATTCATACTGCTCCTGTTTATACAACGACGAAGGATACGATTCGTATTCTAGGTATTCAGACAGAATCAATAAATTACAATGATTTGAATGCTGTAAAGGAAGCTGTGCAACAGAATCAATCCTGTAAGCTTTTTTATATTCAGCATGCAAGGCAACAGCCGACAGATATCTACCATCTAAAAGAGGTTATTCAAACGGTGAAGAATATTCGTTCAGACCTTCCAATCGTTGTTGACGATAATTATTGTGCGATGAAAGCTTATGGGATTGGTGTAGAATATGGTGCTGATTATTCTACGTTTTCCGGATTCAAGCTGCTTGGGCCAGAAGGTATTGGAGTAATTGTAGGGAAAAAAGACGGTATAGAGACACTACAGCAACGAAATTATTCTGGTGGTGGACAAGTACAGGGATATGAAGCGATGGAACTTTTACGTATGATGACATTTGCTCCAGTATCACTAGCAACGCAGAATGAACAGGTTGAAGAGGTTTGTAAACAATTAAATGAGGGCGTCATCGAAGGAATTGCAGCAGCCTATATGACAAATGCGCAATCAAAAAATGTCATTGTTGAGCTAGAGCAGCCAATTGCGCAAGAAGTTATTCAAAACAGTAATGGACTTGGTGCTGCTACTCATCCAGTAGGCGCAGAATCAAAATATGAAATTATTCCAATGATTTATCGTGTTTCAGGCAGTTTTATTGAAGCACAGCCACACTTAAAACAATATGGATTACGCATTAACCCGATGAAATCGGGAGCATCCACAGTTATTCATATCTTAAATAAAGCAATAAAAATGGTCAACTAGATTTTTATGAAGGAGGGGTGCTTCCATGTTTTTGCATACAACAATACAAAGAAATCCAGAGCTGATATATGCCGGGCTTTCGTTACATCAAAACGGAGAGATTCCTCCAAATACGTATATTATCGATGTAGATGCTCTAAAAGCAAATGCCAGCATGTTAGCAGATACTGCTAAAAAGCATGGAATGGAATTATATTTTATGAGTAAGCAGCTAGGCCGATTTCCGGAGGTTGTAAATTATATCGTAGAAAGTGGAATAAAAAAAGCAGTAGCTGTTGACTTTGATGAAGGTAAAGTACTCGCAGATCACGGTATCGCGATAGGTAATATTGGACATTTGGTTCAACCTGGAAAGCATCAGTGGAAGGAGATACTTAGCTGGAGCCCAGAGGTTGTTACGATATTTTCATATGAGCGTTCAAAACAATTATCAGATGCAGCAGTAGATATTGGTACAAAGCAGGATATTTTATTGAAAGTCGTTGGCCCTGAAGACAGTATTTATGAATCGCAGGAGGGTGGGATTCCACTAGGTGAGCTACATCGAGAACTTGATCGAATACTAACCTTACCTGGTGTTCGGATAATAGGTGTAACTACTTTTCCTAATTTACAATTAGCGGATAATAAGCAGGAAATGGTTGCAACTGCTAATCTCACAACGTTATTAAAAGGAAAGCAATTACTAGAAGAGAAAGGAATTACAGTAAAACAGGTCAATGGTCCGAGTGGGACGAGTGTTGACACGATTCCGTATCTAGCTGCTCACGGAGTAACTCATGGTGAGCCAGGACATGGATTAACAGGGACAACACCAATACATGCGTTTAAGAGGTTGCCAGAAATTCCTGCAATGATCTATGTTTCTGAAGTATCACACGAAACGAAAGACAATTATCAGGTTATTGCTGGTGGTTTTTATGGGAGATCGAATATGGAAGGCTGTTTAGTAGGAAGTCACAAAGAATCCATTCTTCAACAGTATGTGGCGGCAAGGCAAAGTAGCCCAGAAGCTATTGACTATTACGGTTCCATTGCAAAACCAGATTGTTTTAAAGTAAAGATTGGCGATACAGCTATTTTTTCCTTCCGTACACAAATATTTGTAACCAGAGCTCATGTAGCACTTGTTGAAGGGATACAGTCTGGAACACCCGAGCTTGTACATCTAGAAAGGAAGTGGTGATCATGGCGAAAATGACATTACTTGTCATTGACAGCTTTGGAATTGGCGCAATGGATGATTGTGTTGATTATCAACCATCTGATTGCACGGCTAACACGTATAAGCATATTCGTGATGTGAAAAAAGATGATTTACAAATTCCCTTTATGTATCAATCAGGTCTTGGGGCTTTGGTTGACAATCAAGTTCCACCACCAAATGCCTATGGTCGTTCCAAATTAGCTCATCATGGCGCAGATACGTATTTGGGACATCAAGAAATAGCTGGAAGCTGCCCCAAAAAATCGCATAAGCGTCTAATGAAGGACATTCATTTAACAATGAAAGTTGCACTAGAGAACGCTGGATATCGTGTGACGTATCCAATTGCAGATTGTCCCATATTATTAGTGAACGATGCAGCAGTTGTTGCTGATAATTTAGAATCAGCATATGGAAATATTATTAATGTAACAGCTGATTTCAAGAAGATGCCTTTTTCAGAAGTTAAAAAGCTTGGTCGTGTCGTCCGTGAGAACGTAGATACTACTCGAGTGATTGCTTTTGGTGGACCATATACGTCGATCGAGCATATTTTGTCCTGTGTAGAAGAAAAGCATAAAGGACAATGGGGAGTGAATACGCCGAAAGCCAAGGTTTATGGAGAGGGCTATAATGTGTATCACATGGGCTATGGTGTTGAAATTGACCAGCAATTCCCGATGATTGCTGCGCACCATGGTTTGAAGGTTCATCGCTTAGGAAAAACTGCAGATGTATTGCATGGTGAGGGACCATCTGATCCGATTGTTAACACTACCGATCTCCTCCATACTGTGAGTCATGTTTATGAACAGGAAGAAGCAGACGCAGCTTTTCTCATAAATGTACAGGAAACAGACTTGGCAGGACATGCTGAGGATGTTAATTGGTATTGTCAGCTATTAAATGAAACTGATAAGTGGTTATCTGATTCGTTTCTCCCTTTAATGGCAGACGATGATTTGCTAATTGTTATGGCTGACCATGGAAATGATCCAACAATTGGCCATACTAATCATACAAGGGAATATGTGCCGATTTTGATTCTTGGTAAGAAGGTAAAACAGGCGAATATTGGCCTCCGGGATACAATGGCTGATGTTGGTGCTACATTCTGCGATTTCTTTCAGCTACCATCAACGGCAGAAGGAAAAAGCTTCTTATCTGAAATAATAGACCGATAGATTTCATATAAAGAGGCTGGACAAAACACAACTTCTTACTCAAAATACGAATAATCATATTATCAATAGGAGTAGCATTGCCGTACCGTGAAACTATACGCTCTTTCCGCGGGAACGGCCTCAGCTAACTGGGTAAAGAAAAACACGTTACCACGTGGATCTTCGGACTCGTGCTGTTCCCGCTGGAGTCTCGCTTGTTTTAGATGTTCAACGAATGATTTTAATCAAAAAACGAACGATAATTAATTTAAACTAATTATTGTTCGTTTTTTGCTGTTTTTCCGTTCTTTTGTCTCAGCCTCTTTGCTTTATCCCACATATAACTAGCAGTAACCCCCACGGATTGAAGTTTCATTTTATGTGCAATGACTAATTGCATACTTTGTTTTTAAGCTATAAGCAATATCGTATCTTGAATTTAGAAAACATGTTAATATTGCATTAATCCTATCGGGAAAGGAGTTTTTACTTTATGGCTAAGCAAACGTATTTAGGGAAATCTGATATTTCGGTCTACCCAATTGGGCTAGGGACAAATGCTGTTGGTGGACATAATATTTATCCGAATCTGTTAGATGAACGTGAGGGCCAGGATGTTGTGCGTAAGGCGCTGAATAATGGGATTAATATGCTAGATACAGCCTTTATCTATGGACCAGAGCGTTCTGAAGAGCTAATTGGTGAAGTAATGAAGGAATATAAGCGAGAAGATATTATCATCGCAACCAAAGGTGCACATAAATTTATCGGTGATGATATTGTGATGGATAATTCACCAGCATTTTTAAAACGATCAGTAGAGGATAGTTTGCGTCGTCTGCAAACAGACTATATTGATTTATTTTACATTCATTTTCCAGATGAAGATACGCCAAAAGATGAAGCTGTAGGCGCATTAAAAGAGTTAAAAGATGAAGGGAAAATTCGATCCATTGGTGTTTCTAATTTTTCTCCGGAACAATTAAAGGAAGCGAATAAAGATGGATACGTTGACGTACTGCAAGCAGAATACAATCTATTAAAACGTGATGCGGAAACGAAATATTTTCCTTATACCGAAAAAGAAAATATTACGTTCATTCCTTATTTTCCATTAGAATCAGGTTTATTAGCTGGGAAATATAATATAAATAGTACTTTCACTGATTTGCGAGCACAGAACCCTAATTTTCAAGGTGAGAAATTCGAAGAAAATCTTGCGAAAGTAAAACAGGTTAACATGATAGCTGAAGCATATGGCGAAGAGGTAGTGCATATTGTACTGGCCTGGTATTTGACACAGCCTTCGGTTAATGTTCTTATTCCTGGAGCTAAGCGTCCTGATCAAGTACTTAGCAATAAAAGAGCTGCTGAGATTTCTCTTTCGCAAGCAGATGTACAAAAAATTAGTGATATATTTGCATAGCTGTTAGTTTCCGAGCACTTTTTGCTGTAAGCAAATGGTGCTCTTTTTAAAAAGGGGAGTTTGTTTTAAGCGTAATGACCACCAATTTTTTGGCTTCTTTCTAGGGTAATTCCAGCGTCTGTGTAACTGATGGCACGGAGAATAGAAGTAGAACCATATTTGGCACGGATAGCGTCCATCGTATAACCAATATCATTTTTCTTTGCCCTGTCTTCAAACAAATTGAGCTGTGTTTCTTGTTTTTTATATAAATTATCTAATGTAACATAGGCACGACGAACGCTGCTTACTCCATCATAAAACTGTAAAAACAAATCCATACAAACATGGTAAACATCCATCGTCACATTTGTCGGGATTTGGATAGAGCGAGAACGGGAAAAACCACCTCCTGTAGCTTTAGAATAGCCGATTGCTAGATGAATCGTTTTACCAGCCATGTTAGCAGTGCGAGCTCTACGACATACTTCTTCACAAAGGTCAAGTAGACAAACTTCTGTTTCTTGCATAGAGTAATCACGTAGTAAGGAAATACCATGACCAAATCCCTTTTGTTCCGTTTTAACAAAATCACCGAGGACTGGGCTTAAATCGATTCCCCAAGCATGCCAATAAAGCTGTTCTCCCATCACCCCAAAACGTTTTTTTAAGTGATTTAAATCATAGCGTGCAAGCTGTCCCAGTGTGACAATCCCCATCTTGTTTAAATTATTCTTCATTCTACTGCCAATTCCCCATATTGCTTCTATCGGAAATGACCATAACTTTGCTTCGACATCCTCATATTTGCATTCCGCAATTCCTTGCTTTTTGGCATGAAGATCCATAACAACTTTTGCAAGGAATTTATTATCACCGATACCAATAGAGCTCGTAATTCCAAAGCATTCAAGGATGTCGTGCTTCATCCGTTTTGCCACTTCCCAACGACTGCCAAACAATTTTGTTAATCCATTAACGGTAACCCAGACTTCATCAACAGAGTATGGATGAATAGCTTCCTTAGGCACATACTGATTAATTAATTTGGTTATTTCAGCAGACACATATAAGTAATCAGCCATATGTGCACGGACAATATATAAATCTGGATCATCCGGTAGCTCAAAAAAGCGGCTGACATTGCTAATTCCATATTTTTTCTTTAAAGCTGGCGATGCTGCCAGTACAATACTTCCTGATCGGTTCGGATCCCCTACAACTGCAAGCAGGACCTTCATTGGATCTTTTCCTAATTTAATTGCTTCGACACTTGCATAAAAGGAGCGCATATCAATGCAAAGTACATCGTTGCGTGGATAAGAAGCATAGTTCATATTAATCCACCTCCGAAAAAAGAACGTTTGTTCTTATTGTATGCTGATAGCCCTATTTTATTCAATGGAAATATATGCACATATAGGTACTTATTATCAAACGAATCGTATGCTTGCCGGATAATTGTGATTATTCCCTAAAAATATATGTTATATTGGAAGAATAAGAGGAGGTGATACTATGAAGAACAAACCAATTTATGTAGAAATACCCATTCAATCGGATACAGAAACAATATGGAAATTCACACAAACACCGGACTTACATGAAAAGTGGGATTTACGTTTTTCATCTATCTCGTATTTACCAAAGGATGAAGTGAAGCAGCAACAAAAATTCTCGTATAAAACGAGAATTGGCTTTGGTTTACAAATAAAAGGCTGGGGGAGAAGTTCCGGAAGCTCCAATACAAAGGATGGATCTAAGGTATCCTCCCTGCAGTTTGGTTCAGATCAGACAGTATCCATTATTAAGGAAGGTGGAGGGTATTGGAAATACATACCGCAACAAGATTCTACACTGTTTCTTACAAAATATAACTATAAAACAAGGTTTGGGTACTTAGGTAAACTGTTTGATTTTTTCATTTTTCGTCCATTGGTGGGATGGGCCACAGCAATCAGTTTTGCTGTGTTAAAAAGGTGGATAGAAGAAGGAGAGATGCCAACAACACAGTATTTACGTTTCTTTAGTAGTTGGTTATTCACCTTGTTATTTAGCTTTATTTGGCTCTATCATGGATTAGCTGCTAAGTTGATACACCAACATCCTGTTGAATTATCAATGGTACAAACGGCACTTTCAATCAATGTAAAACAAGCATCTGTGCTAATTATGATCACTGGAGCGATAGAAGTTATGTTTGGGTTGATGTGGCTATTCTACGAAAATAGAAGATGGTTATACATAATACAAATTGCAATTTTTCCGTTATTAGGAATCATAGCCAGTTTAACAACTCCAGATCAGCTCTTTCATCCATTTAATCCCGTAACGTTTAATTTGGCTTTGCTAGTGGTTTCTATCGTAGGGTTACACACTACTAAGAATATTCCTACAGCAAGAAGCTGTAAGCGTAAGTAAGAAGGAGTTGCAAATGTCTATTTATAAAAAGGTATTAGAAAACCAATTTTATGATCTTCACCCTATGTTACAAAGACGATATGAATTTAAAAGAAATAGTATCTTTAAAGCAACGGGAGTGATGAAATGTGTAAGAGGGGGACCAATGTGGTTATTTCCTATCTTTTGGCTAGGTAAAAAGTATAAATTATTCTTTCCTGAATCTGGAAAGAATATTCCATTTGAAATTGTAAATTCGCAAATAATAGCAAGCGATGGAACCGAACAGGTTCACTGGGAAAGAGTATTTTATTTTAATCATAAAAAGCGCTTTTTTAATGCACGTATGTATCTAAATTCCGAACAAAACCTTATCCAAGATTATCTAGGTGAACCTGCTAAGTTTTATTCCGATTTAGCACTGTCAATAACGAAAGAAGGAGGATTGCGAATTGATTCTAAAAAACAGAGACTCGTATTACCATTTATAGAAATTCCATTACCCAAAATATTTCAGGGATTGGCTACTGTAACGGAAACATATATGGAAACGAAAGCGGTGTACTATATACAGGTTCAGGTTAAAAATCCTATAATTGGAACGGTTTTCTCATATGAAGGGGAGTTTAAAAGCAATGACATTTTTTAAAGTAGCCTGTATGAATAGTGTCTTATTCATTCTGATTATCTTGTATGGAGAAGATTCTTGGTACTTATTAATATTATCTGCAGCACAATTAATTTTTGTGCCATACATGCTGCACATCATTTTAAAAGAACAAAGAGGCTGGATCCCCACTTTTTATCCATATTTTGGAATTGTCGCATCTATAGCCATTTTTGTACTGCAAATAACACAAGATTCTCCAATTGATACAATACTGGCAACCATCTATTTCATGTTTACAATCATGTTGGCAATCCTTGGGGTCAACCGTTTTCTACATAGAGGTTTTGTACATGTCGAGGAGTTTTTAATTGATATTGGACTTATTTATATGGTTATAGGTGGAGCTTGGTTTGTGGCGCATGAAGCACAGATTGATACAGGCTTTTCACCTATTATTACATGGTTAACAGCAAATCATTTTCACTATTCTGCATTTCTATTACCTGTTTCTGTCGGGCTTTTAGGAAGAGTCCATCAATCGAAATGGTATCCATTAGTCGCAACCATTATTATCATTTCACCTATGGTTGTCGCGTTAGGAATTACGTTCTCGGTTATTTTGGAATTCGTGTCTGTCATACTTTATATCATTGGAATATATGGTTTAATTGGCTTATCATTTCAAACTTCGTTCCAAAACACGTTCCAAAAATGGTTTGTCCGTATTTCATACAGTGCATTAGGAATTTCAATACTTTTCTCACTTATATATGCACTTGGGAATCTTTCAGAGCGATTCTTTATTTCCATTGACTTCATGATACTGTTTCATGGCTTGATAAATATCATACTGTTTGCAGGAATAGGTACAATAGGCTGGTTAGTTGCTCCACCATTAAGTAAGCAAAGGGAGATAGTCTTTCCAATTAGTAAGATCAGAGGATCAGTCGTAGTAGACGAATCAATTCTAAATGGAAAGACGGATGAACAAAGTTATAACGGGCTTATAGACTCTATGAAACAATTTGCATATGATATCGATACAGAGACGTTATCCAAAACGATTATCGATTTCTATGAAAATACAAAAAGTTATCGATTATTTGCCGAAGTATATTGGCATCACTGGTTTCTACCCCTGGCAATTATCTATCGACAAATAAGCCGCTTTATAAAGCAATTGAATTTACCTTTATCCAGTAGATGTAACGAAATGACAGGAGATATACACGGGATCGCCGATCATATAGATGGCCGAAGCAATACAAGAGCATGGGTCAGAAAAATCAGTCAAGAGACTGTTTTTGTAGCGTTATATTCCCATCACCAAAGTGGGGAGCGTACTTATATGAATATTGCTTTACCATTGCCTCGTACATCCATGATTGGAATTTTGGAATTAAATCAACAAGGAGAGCATTTGCAGTTAACCAGCAAAAAAGTACGTACAACTAAAGCGGATTCGGGTATTTATTTAGTGATTAGAAATCGGTTATTTAGGTTGCCGATTGAAGAAACCTTTGATGTAGAAGAAGTAGAGGAAGGTTTACTTAAAGCCAGACATCGAATGTGGCTGTTCTCTATACCATTTTTACATATTAATTATCGTATTGAACATAAGCATCTACCACAACTTGAGAGAAAGGTGGAGTAATGTTTGCATCCGTTATTTACTATGCTGTAGTTTGCTATAAAGGAAATGAGTGGATAGGTTGTATATATAGAAGCGCGAAATCTTAAAAAACAGGAATGAAAGACAGTCTTGTGGAAATAATGAATAAGGCCATAAACTTAAGCTATTTTGAGGTGTGTTCTTATGTTTGTACATCCTAAGGGTATAGGGTGGCTGGTTATTTTAGGATTGATCGTTACTGTATGTATAGCTTCTTCTGTGTCTTGCACTGCAACAGCGGCTAATGGAAAAGGAGAGAGCTATAGTATGAAGCAAGAGCTAGATTCATATATCCATAAAGAACCAAAATTAAAGGGCGGATTAATTGGGGTAAGTATTCGACAAGCGGATACAGGCAAAATAATTTATGAGCATATGGGAAATACTCGGTTTCGACCTGCCTCTAATATGAAGTTGTTAACTGCAGCGACGAGTTTATCCGTTTTGGGAAAGGATTATCAATTTTCTACAGAATTACGTACTAATGGGACGATAAAGCAGGGGAGGTTGAATGGAAATCTGTATTTAGTTGGAAAAGGGGACCCTACCTTGTTGCCAGAAACCTTTGACATGTTCGCAGCAAAGTTAAAAGCAATGGATATTGATCATATTTCTGGAGATATAATCGGTGACGATACATGGTATGATGCAGTTCGCCTCTCGCCAGATATGATTTGGAGTGATGAGCATTATTATTATGGTGCACAAGTATCTGCATTAACAGTTTCTCCAGACAAGGATTATGACGCGGGAACTGTCCGTTTAGAAATACAATCAGGTGGAATTGGTGAAAAGCCACAAGTATCCATGTCACCAAAAAACAATTATATAGAAATAAAAAATGAAGCAATAACGGTAAAAGCTGAGCAAGAAGAAGACCTCATCATAGAACGTGAGCACGGGACAAATATCGTATCAGTGTCAGGAATAATCCCTAAAGCCAAAGAGCCGATCAAAGAGTGGATAGCTGTCTGGGAACCCACTGGCTATGCACTGGACTTACTTAAGCAGGCTTTAGTCAAGCAGAATATAACATGGCATGGAGTAGTGAAAAGTGGTGAGGCACCTATAAAATCGAAATTGCTTTTCACGCATTCATCTATGACGTTAGCAGAGCTGCTTATTCCATTTATGAAACATAGTAACAACAGTCTTGGAGAGATTTTAGTAAAGGAAATGGGAAAAAAAGTATACGGAGAAGGAAGCTGGGAGCAAGGAATCGAGGCGCTAAAGAGACAATTAAAGCGGTTTGGTTTGAATCAAGAAAAACTACTTATTCGTGATGGTTCAGGAATATCACATGTAACATTAATACCACCAACCGCAATTACCCAATTATTATACGCTGTTCAAAAAGAAGCGTGGTTTCCAAGCTTTATAAAGTCACTTCCAGTAGCTGGGGATTCTGATCGGCAAATAGGAGGGACGTTACGTTATCGAATGCCTGATTTAGTTGTGCAAGCTAAAACAGGGACAATTTACGGTGTTAGTACATTATCGGGCTATGCTGAAAAAAGCAATAAAGAAAAGCTAATATTCTCCATTATGATTAACAATCTAATTGATGAAGAGGAGGGAAAGGTAATAGAGGATCAACTATTGGAAATTATAGTGGATACAGATTAAAACAACTAAATAAATGAAATAAAAGCTGTTGTAGTAAAGCAATAGCTTTTTTATAGTCTAGGAAATGCCCATGTGGATAAATAGGGGGTTGTTGAGCCGTGTCCAACTCCAACGCCCAGAAATGAGGCGACTTCACGAATTTCCCTACACGATAAGTCACCATCGGCTCGCAAGCACACCATGATTCCTTTATCTCCGTTGACTTGCTCCAGTAGCTACGTTTCTAATCGGGCACTTGCGCTTTTGTTCTTAGTTAAGAAAGTATAAAATCAGTGCAATGACTGCGTTAAGCCAAGTAGTTATTTTGAAATGTTTGATGTATATTGGCAATGCTCCGACTAATTACTTCGCTTTCCGCGGACACGGTCTCAACTAACTTTGCAAAGAAGAACACGTTGCAAAGTGGATTTTCGGCTCGCGCTATTCCCGCAGGAGTCTACGTAATTAGTCTCCGCTATGAGAAGGTGCAACAATTCTTGTCATAAGTAATAGGTTGACTTTTTTACAATGGGTAAAGTGAAAATCGCTATCCGTGAGTATAAAAGCAGCTGTGTTACTTCATGCTAGCGTTGTAGAGCCTGATAATAGCGAAGGCCGGCCACTTCAACTCCTGTGGGAAATGTTTGACCTGAAGATCCACTTTTTTGAGCGGGTTTTGCTAAAAAAGTTAGCTGAAGGACAAACCCCACGGAAAGGGAAGTGGGCAGCCGGAGTGGTGGTCAAGCAGTAGCTATTATTCCATAATAACTACTAGAGGAAGCGTAAATCGGAGCATGTAGTGATAAGGACTGAGCTAATTTTGCTCCGTTTTTTTAATAGTCTAGAAACTATAAAATTAGCCCGTGTGGAAAGATATGGGCGTGTTGAGCCGCGTCCAGAAACTAGGCTGCTTCATGAATTGCACGAATCTAAGTCATCATCAGCTCGCAAGCTCACTGTGATTCCTTTACTTCGCTCTAGTCGCTCGCTTCCGCTTTTGTTTTTGGGATAGAAGCAAAATAATTTGTTTTTTCTATTTAAAAAGGGGAACAAATAAAACAGGATATTTAAATTTACAGAAAAAACAATCTCTTGCATGACGTCTGACAACTTGGTACAATGACCTATGTATCAGAAATAATGAAAACAGTTACAATAGGGAGGAAATCAGTGTGGGAATACTTCTAGGATTACTGGCGATCGTCGTTGTCCTGGGACTAGCATTTTTAATGTCTAATGATAAGAAAAATATAAATTATAAAGGTATTATCATTATGTTAGTCTTTCAGCTGTTGATCACCTTTTTTATGTTCGAGACCAAAATTGGTCAAACGATTATTACAGGAATTTCAGCTGGTTTTAATAAATTAATTGAATTCGGTACAGAAGGGATCAATTTCGTAGTAGGTGGATTCGTATTAGAGGAAGGCGGCGTATTCTTCTTCAATGTCCTATTATTAATCATCTTCTTTGCTACGTTGTTATCCGTTTTAACATATTTACGTATTCTTCCACCACTTATTAAATATTTGGGTGGGTTAATATCAAAAGTGACAGGGCTTCCAAAGGTTGAGTCATTTAATGCTGTAAACAGTATATTCTTTGGACAATCTGAAGCATTGATTGCTATTCGTTCACAATTTCATCATTTAAATGCTAATCGGCTTTATATTGTAAGTGCTTCCGCCATGGGGTCTGTATCCGCGTCGATTGTTGGAGCATATTTGCAAATTTTGCCTAATGACTATGTATTAGTTGCACTGCCTTTGAACATGTTAAGCGCATTAATGATTTCTTCAATAATTGCACCGGTTAAAGTACCGAAAGAAGAAGACGTTGTGGATATTAAAGATGTGACGAATGATAAAAGTATTTTCGAGGCGATGGGGAATGGTGCGCTAGAAGGCGGAAAGATAGCTTTAATTGTAGCGGCAATGTTGATTGCGTTTATTGCTTCATTAGAGCTTGTAAATTGGCTGATTCAATTAATCTTTTCTGGAGCGACACTTCAACAAATTTTGGGGTATATTATAGCTCCTATTGGTATTCTGATGGGGATATCTCCAGGTGAGGTCGTCCAAGCTGGATCAATTATGGGAACAAAAATTGTAACAAATGAATTTGTCGCAATGTTACAATTCCAACCATCGATTGATTCTCTGTCAGAGAAAACCGTTGGTATCGTTTCTGTTTTCTTAACAAGCTTTGCAAACTTCTCCTCCATCGGTATTATTGCTGGAACTGTTAAGGGAATTGATGCAAAGAAAGCTGTGAGCGTATCTGGCTTCGGGCTAAAATTGCTCCTTGGTGCAACTTTAGCATCGATCTTATCAGCTACCGTTGCCGGCTTATTCTTATAAGATATGATAGGTAGGATGATTGGAGTCTAAGACAAATGTAAATAAGAAACAATCAAAAACGAACGATGATTAGTTGAATGAAATTAATTATCGCTCGTTTTTTGATTAGAATAAATATTTTAGCACCTGAAATAAGCGAGATTCCGGTGAAACAGCACGAGTCCGAAGATCCATTTGGTAACGTGTTTTTTTCTTTAACTAGTTAGCTGGTTAATAATGATCACATTTCAAAACATGAACTGAGCTACGATCCGAATAACTTCATACATTGGGACTCGCTTTCATCATCCATGCTAATGCAAATGGGAGGTATGGACAAATTTCCGTTGTAGATAAAGTAAACGCCATAATAGAGCGATAGCTCCCACAGTCAATCCAGTAATTATACCAACCCAATAGCCAAAAGGTTCAAGAACTGTATAGTTTGCTAAAATCCAACCAACCGGTAAACCAATTATCCAATAGGAGATTAACGCCATGATTAACGTAACATTAACATCTTTATAACCGCGCAATGCTCCTTGGATGGGTGCACCAAATGCATCAGCGAGCTGGAAGAAGATAGCATAAAAGATAAATTGCTTTGTAAGCTGGATAACTTCAGGATTTGAATTGTACATGGCGGCTACCCAATCTCTTGTAATATATAATACAAATCCTGCAAAAAGGGCGATAAATATGCCACCACTAATACCGATATATCCATACGTACGTGCATCTAAATATCGTTTGGCACCTATTTCGTAACCTATAGCAATAGTCAGCGCCATTCCAACGCTTAATGGAATCATATAGAGCAAGGATGCGAAATTAATTGCTGCTTGGTGGGCGGCGATAGTATAGGTGCTATATACACTCATAAATAGCGTTACAGCAGAGAAAATGCTTGTTTCAAAAAACATGGCAAAACCAATTGGGATACCTATTTTTAATTGCTCCCACCAATCCTTTGCAGAAGGTTTTACCCAATTCGTCAAAATAGAAAATTTACGAAAAGGGGTAATTTTATAAATAACGGCTAGTGCCAAAATGGATACAAGCCAATAGGTTATCGAGGTTGCAATTCCTGCGCCAATTCCGCCATATGCTGGAATCCCAAATTTACCAAAAATAAAGATATAGTTAAAAAATAAGTTAAGCGGCAAGGATATAAGAATAATGAGCATAGATATCCGTGTTTGCCCTAGTGCGTCGATAAAGCATCTTACTGTATTAAAGATAAAGAGAGGAATTACTCCTGTCCCTAAGGCAATAAGATAATATTTCGCAGTTTGTCGAACCCCAGCTTCGAGTTCCATTAGGTTTAAAACAGGGTTTAGTAATATACCACCAATAGTACATACAATTATGGCAAGAACAATTGATAAATATATTGCCTGCTGTACACTATTGGTAACTTTATTTTCAGAGATAGCTCCTGTGAGATGTGCAATTATGGGAGTAATGGCAAGTAAAATCCCATTTATACCAGTGAAAATAGGAACCCATAAGCTCGTCCCGATCGCGACACCTGCTAGATCTACTGCACCAGCACGACCTGACATGACAGTATCAAATATATTCATTAAGTACATACTCACTTGGGTAATTAGTATAGGAATTAATATTACAGCGAATAATTTTAGTTTTTCCTTTAGCGTTGTTGTCTGATACATAATTCTCTTCCTTTTTCATGTATTTTCTAATAGGATAGAAGAGGAGCGTAAAAATTATTATACCGTTTTATAGAGCAGTTTGGAAGAAAGGACGTTTTCACCTAATGAAAAATAAACGAATACTATTTACTGGAGGCGGATCTGCAGGGCATGTCATTGTTAATTTAGCTCTGATTCCGTACTATCGAGATAAAGGCTGGGACATTGATTATATTGGTTCAAAAGATGGTATCGAACGAAAGCTTATAGGAGAAGTGGATGGTGTAACTTATCATCCTATTTCAACAGGAAAGCTTCGTCGTTATATGTCGATAGAGAATTTGAAAGATCCATTTAAAGTTTTGAAAGGAACAATGCAAGCAGTGAAAATAATTAAGAAACGCAAGCCATCCGTTATTTTTTCCAAGGGTGGATTCGTATCTGTACCTGTCATGCTGGCTGCAAAACTAACTGGTGTACCGGCAGTAGTTCATGAGTCTGATTATACACCTGGTCTAGCAAATAAAATAGCTATACCATTTGCTAAAAAAGTACTAACAACATTTTCAGAAACGAAAAATTATGTGCCAGAAAAAAAATCAGAATATGTTGGAGCAGTAGTACGAGATGAACTATTTCAAGGGAATAGAGAAAAAGGTCTTGCTTTAACAGGGCTTACAAAGGAAAAGCCGATCTTATTAATCATGGGCGGAAGCGGAGGATCACAAAAAATAAATGAAACCGTTCGGGATAGCTTGCCAAAGCTAGTACCATTATTTCAGATCATTCATATTTGTGGTGAAGGTAAAATTGACCATCAGATAAAAGAAAATGGCTACGTCCAATTTGAATATATTACAGATGATTTAAAAGATATCTTTGCAATAAGTGACTATGTTCTATCGCGTGCAGGGTCTAATGCTATCTTTGAATTTCTTGCACTGCAATTGCCGATGCTGCTAATACCATTATCTCGTCAAGCTAGCAGAGGAGATCAGATCATAAATGCAAAATCCTTTGCCGAGAAACGGTATGCAAGAGTGTTAGAAGAGGAATCGTTGTCAGAAGACACGCTTGTACATGAGCTGGAACAATTAAAGGAATTTGCACCAATTATGATCGATACAATGAAGCAATATAAGAGCGAAGAGGCACGAGATCGCGTTATTGAGATACTTACAGAAGTACAGAATGGAAAATAATCGTAGAGCCACTGTCACAAAGGGATAGTGGCTCTGTATTTTTGATCTGTGGCTGTATTTAAATGTTCAAATAGCTCGACCCTATCTAATTGTTCCGTATTCAACGATTTTTACATCGACATTGTAATTCACGTCAATATCTGGGTATTTCTCACGCCATTCATTTTTCTCTAACTCTCCGTTAGCTTTATGCTCTCGGTAAATTTCGCCATATCCAAATGGGTCAGCCTTCATTTCCTGTGTTTTCTCTAAAAGCGCTTCATATTTCTTCTTGATCTGTTTTTCGATTTGTTTTTCCAATTTAGCAATGACACCTTTATTTTCTAATTCCAGTTCTAAAGACATCTCCAGCAAATTCATCTGAATGGTAATGTCTGTTTGAAACCGCAACTGGTTTTTATCCAGCAATTGTGTATTGTTTTTTCCTTTAATAATTCTACCATTTAGATGAATTTCTTCCTCCTTTTGACCGGAAAGACTTTTTTGAAAATAAGGTTTAAGGGGTTCTGATTGTACGCTAATATCAAATGGAGCAGAGTGAATGGTCTTTTGAAATAAATTAATTAGCAAGGCATCATGCAACGTCAGCCTATCGACATAGCTATCATTTTGAAACATAGCTATTCCTGAAAACTTTGGTGTTCCTTCAACTGAGCTGATGATAGGCAGTACGGGGTCCTGCCCCTTTTCAAAATAAGCATGTGTAAAATCATAGAGCTCTGTCTTAGGTATACTATCATCTTGGATCTTTTGATTAATTAGTCCATTCATAAATAGTCCCACATTTATATTTGTTTCCTCTTGTCCTTTTGTTATTACTTCTTTGGCAGTTGTATCTGTTATTGCTAATAGTACTCTGTCAGATGTTCGAGCATCACGAACTAATGTGTTTAAATAGGGGAAAATTCCCTTTTTAGCTACATCCATTCCATAAAGTT
The DNA here is from genome assembly GCF_016919725.2 of Virgibacillus sp. AGTR. Taxonomy (GTDB): domain Bacteria; phylum Bacillota; class Bacilli; order Bacillales; family Amphibacillaceae; genus Virgibacillus; species Virgibacillus salarius. Next base: position 27,756 of record NZ_JAJERH010000001.1, on the reverse strand, counting down.
CGAGGCGAATCTGCCCGGGAGTTAGTGAGAAACTCGTTTTCGTATTTGCATCGTATCTTGCTTCTTTAATTGTTTTTCCAGTACCTGAAGCAATTTTAGAAATATCTTTTGTCTGTGTATCAAATTGGAAAATAACCAAGGTAGTATCAATTAAATCTTCACCTGAAAGATCAACACCTCTTGCGTTAATAATAGCTAATCGTTCAATTGGTTTCATTTGCATACATCCTGTTACTAAAAACAGGGAGGCAGCTAAAGAAAAGAGCATTCCTTTATTTAGCATGAGTCAGTCCTCCATTCCGTTTGTTTATTCGTTTTTTTACGATGACAAGAATAAGCAATAGAAATGGATACACATAAACGAGCCAAAAACCAAGTTGTGCAGTAAAGTTAATGATGAACTGTATAAGATAGTGCTCTTTTGTAAATATACTGGCAACTGCAAGTATAGCTGCTAAGACATAGAGAGAGTATTTTTGTGGGAAATAATATAAGCGCTTAAGCCCATAGGTAATAGCCCAGCAGCAAAGAATCATATTTGGTAAGGTGACCATCATCCATGCAGTTACGACGATATAGTCAAACCGTTCTACAAAAGAGAATGATTGAATTTTGAACAAACCGAGGACAGACCATTCTCTTGCACTGATCTCCTCAGGTGTAAAAAAACCAGTAACAATAACTGTTGCAGCGAGTACTAGTAGGGCAGACCAGAGTGCCCCTAAATATACAGGTAGTTTTACACTTTTCTTATTTATAACAAATGGATAGATTAAAAACAGGAGCTCTAGCCCACTGAACGTATAAGCGGTACTCCGTGCACCCTTTAGTAATTCTGTTAAGGAGGATTGAAACATTGGCTGGAAATGAGACCAGTCCATTTCCCAGATTGGTTGTGCTAATAATAAGACAAGCCAATGAGAGAGAATGAAAAAAAGAAAACAAACACCAACAACTACTCGAATACCTCCCATAACACTATAAATAATTAAGGCAATTAATAATAATGCCATCAAAAAATTATTTAACCCTGGAAAAATAAAAATCGTTACTACTTCAATATACGTAATCAAAACAGTGAATAGACATAATCCGAAATATACAACATAAATGGCTCCGAGAAGCTTGCCTATCCATGTGCCAAATAGATCTACTTGAATTCCAAAAATATCTGCATTCTGATACTGCTTTAAAATCAAGAACATAGCAATGAGAAGAAATAGGATATAGATGAATGCAATAATGACAGCCAACCATGAATCCCTACCTGTCTCTGCAAATATAATTCTAGGTACTCCCATAATCCCTACACCAATTTGGATAGAGACAATCATAAAGAATAGGTAGAAGGATCGTAGCTGTAGATTTGGTTTTACAGTTAAATTTACTCTCACGCTTTCACCTACTCATCTATATCTTTTTTGCGCTTCGCTTTTTCTTTACTAAAACGGTATAGATCTTTTAAACGGAATGAAGAAAATCGCTTTGTTTGCATATTATAAGGCAGGCGAAATAAGGTTTTATTTAAGTCCTGCCAATTAAGCGGATACACAGGCGATAAATATGGTCTTCCTAATGATGTTAGTTTTAGTAAATGAATAATCAGAAAGCAGATGCCAAACATGATTCCAATAATACCTAAGACACCTGCAAGAACGATCATGGGAAAGCGCAAAACACGAATTGTCGTTCCCATCAGATAACTTGGAGCTGTAAACGAAGCAAGCGCACTTAGTGTAATAAAGATAATTAGAATGTTACTGGTAAGACCAGCCTGTACAGCAGCTGTTCCAACTACAACACCGCCAACGATACCCATCGTTTGTCCAACTTTTGTCGGTAATCTCGCTCCTGCCTCTCTCAGTAATTCGATGAGTAACTCAAGTAAGAAAGCTTCAAAAATAGGAGGAAAGGGTACGTTTGCCCGGGATTGCCCAAGTGAAATTAATAATGGGATCGGAATAATTTCATAATGATACGTTACTGCTGCTACATAAAAAGGAGTTAATAATACAGAAATAAACATGGCAATAAAACGGAGAATTCGAAAGAAACTACCAATATTCCAACGCATGTAAAGATCCTCCGTTGATTCAAAAAAGCTGAATAAAGTAACTGGTGCAATTATACCAGTTGGACTATTTTCAACGAGAACGCCAACGCGACCTTTGGATATAGAATAAGAAAAGCGGTCAGGTAATTCGGTTTCATAGAATTGTGGGAAGATACTAGCGGACGAATCCTCGATTAATTGAATTAAGACTGAACTATCTTCAATTTCATCAATTTCCAGGTCATTTAATCGCTGACGCATGGTTTGAATATCTGTTTCGTTCGCAATTGATTTTAAGTACGCTAAACGTATTTCCTTTGGTGAACGTTCACCAATAACAATCTTTTCTAAAACTAGATCATTCGATAAAATCCCTTTACGAGTTAAATTCATATTTGTGGCAAGAGATTCAGTAAATGCAACCTGTGGACCAAGTACCACGGATTCAGTTTCAGCCTTAGAAAGTGAGCGCTTTTCTTCTTTTTTCAAGGTATAAGAAATAATGGTGGAGTCTTGTTCAATGTAAATAAATACTTCACCTAATAAGATTCCTTTCAATATATCGTCCAAGTTGTCTACCGTTTTTCCAGAACTTAATGGAATATTATTTAATAAAGCTGTTATGGACCAGCTTTCTTTACGCTCTAAAAGTGGTTTTAGTAAAGAGTTTTCTACTTTATTTGTGTCGATGAGATAGGTGATATAAAATACAGCTATCCGCTGGTTTTGATGATTATAGATCGTATAGTTTAAATCGGAATTATGATCAAATTTTTGCTGAAGTATCGCCTGTAGATCCTCTAATTTGCTCGGGAAAATACTACTTGTCTTTTTCTTCTTAGCTCTTCTCATAATTGCCTCCAAATTGTTCCGTTCCTATAAGCTTAGTATGTCTGAAAAGGAAGGAAATATGATTTGAGATTTAAATTTATCCCACATATAACTGGCAGTAGGCCCCCACTTCAAGTAATAAGGTGAAACCTAATATGTGTGAGTGGGAGATCGACTTTATATTCCGCATCCAACAATTATTTAAAAAATTTGTGAAAAACATATTGACTTAAAATTTTGCTAATACTATAATAATTGAGAATCTAAAAAGAAGGAGGTCACATACCATGCGAATCAATCAGCAACTGACAACAAAAAATTCTATATTCTCTGTGACCTCAAGCGTGAACATGTAAAATTGTTAACTTTGGTTAACGTTAGCATTATTTAATCTTTTGAAAGGTGTCACAGGTGTCTGTGACTCTTTTGTGTTGAAAAGGGAAGTTTTTTAATTACTATTTGCCTTTTTTATGAACGCATACGTCATGGACGTATGTGTTTTTCTTTGGGTTTTGATTCATTTTAGGAGTGATTTTAGAGCTTTTTAACATCCCTATAATAAATCGCGAACTCTTATTAATGGAAAGGCATCTGCACAATGGAAAAGAATGCTTTACCGTTTGCTTGTTATACAGAGAATATAGAGGAAATGAATGTATTATTTTTATAGACCTTATATATAGAGAAAAGAAGGTGTTTATTATGTTTAGTGTTTTTAGAAAATTAAATTGGTTTTTTAAACATTATTGGAAGCGATATGTATTTGCAATTATTGCTTTAATTATTGCTAGTGCTATTGGTTTAATCCCACCTAAGATAGCGGGGTATACGATTGATCATATTCAATTTGAAACACTTACCTTACAATTGCTAACTGCAATCATCGTGGGATACTTATTGCTAATCGTCATTCATTACGCCATTTCTTACCTATGGGATTATACTTTATTTAGTGGTGCCGTTATTTTAGAAAAATGGATGAGGAGCAATTTAATGCAGCATTTCTTAGCCATGACACCATCGTTTTTTGGGAGATATCGTACAGGAGACTTAATGGCTAGAAGCACAAATGATCTTAAAGCGATAAGCTTAACTGCTGGGTTCGGTGTGTTGACGCTTGTTGATTCAAGTATATTCATGTTAATGATAATAGCTATGATGGGATTCACGATTAGCTGGAAATTAACCATTGCTTCCTTAATTCCATTGCCAATTATGGCGATTGTCATGAACAAATATGGTGCCGCTATTCATGCTCGATTTACAAAAGCGCAAGAAGCCTTTGGTGAAATGAACAATGACGTGTTAGAGTCGATTCGCGGTGTCAGGGTACTTCGAGCATTTGTACAAGAAAAGCAAGATGCACAGCGGTTTCAAGCCATGACAACAGATGTTTATGAAAAAAATATAGAAGTTGCCAAGATAGATGCGTTATTTGAACCAACGATGAAAATTTTAGTCGGCCTATCTTATACGATTGGACTTGGATACGGAGCGTTTCTCGTATTTGAAAATATTCTTACGCTCGGTGACTTAGTTACATTTAATGTTTATTTAGGAATGTTAATTTGGCCAATGTTTGCTGTCGGAGAGCTAATTAATGTTTTACAGCGAGGGAATGCATCTTTGGATCGTGTAAATCACACACTTAATTACCAAGCAGATGTGAAAGATCCGACGAAGCCTGTTCATGTATCAGAAGTAACTTCCATTGATTTTTCATCTGTTTCGTTTTCCTATCCAGATACGGAAATGGAGCAACTAAAAGACGTTTCATTACACGTGCAAAGAGGAGAAACAATCGGTATTGTTGGTAAGACAGGGGCAGGTAAAACGACTATTTTTAAACTGCTCTTACGGCAATATCCTGATATGAAAGGAAAAATAACTGTTTCTGGGGAAGATTTACAACATCTTTCGCTTGAGCAAATACGTTCTTGGATTGGTTATGTCCCACAGGACCAAATGATGTTTTCAAAAACAATTCGAGAGAACATACAGTTTGGGAAGGAAGATGCAACTGACGAGGAGATCTTTCGAGTCATGCAACTTGCCCATTTTCTTGACGATATGAAACAACTACCAAATGGGTTAGATACACAGGTTGGAGAAAGTGGTGTTACATTATCTGGAGGACAAAAACAACGAGTGGCACTAGCGCGTGCATTTATTAAAGATCCAGAGATATTAATTTTAGATGATTCATTGTCTGCTGTAGATGGAAAAACAGAAGCTAGAATCATTGATCATTTACGTAAAGAACGAAAAAATAAGACGACATTTATTGCAGCACATCGTCTATCTGCTGTTACGCATGCCGACCATATTATCGTGTTAGAAGATGGAGTGATTATAGAGCAAGGAAACCATGAGCAATTAGTAAAACAGCAAGGATGGTACCAAGAACAATATAATCAACAACAGCTAGAAGATAAGGAGGTAACTGGCTAATGACGACTGAAAGAAGACTTTTTTCTTATGCACTTCGCTTTAAGAAGGGTATCATTATTGGCTTAATTTGTTTAGTTATTGCCGTATCTTTAGAATTAGCTGGTCCTTTAATCGCGAAAAAAGTAATTGATGATCATATACTTGGCGTAGAAGGGAACTGGCAGCAGGTCATTTTAAAGGACGATACGGATACGGTTGAATATGAGGATAAGTTCTATAAACGAGCAGACCGCTTGGAGAACGAAGATGAAGTAGTGGGTGATACTGCTACCATCATAGGAATTGGTTCTACGTATTACTTTGTTCATGAAGAAGTTCCGTTACAAGGAAAACGATCTGTTGATGAAGGAACGATAACGATTACTACATCAACAGAAAAGATTGAAGTAACTGGAGAAAAACTTTCATTATCAGAGATCTATCCATTCTTTAAACCAGAGCGAAAACCGATATTATTATTACTATGTCTATATATGATACTGCTTATCATTGCTGGATTTTTTCAGTTTTATCAGACCTTTCTATTACAGCAAGCTTCTAATAAAATAGTAAAACAAATGCGAAACGACTTATTTGCTCATACGCAGCGTATACCAATTAATTACTATGTGGATCAACCAGCTGGTAAAATAGTGGCAAGAATAACCAATGATACGGAAGCGATACGAGATCTTTACGAGCGGGTTTTATCAATTGTTGTAACAAGTGTCATCTATATGGCTGGTATTTTTGTAGCACTATTTATTTTGGACGTAAAGCTTGCTGCTCTATGTCTGTTAATTATTCCATTAATTATTGGTTGGATGAAGGTATATAAGTACTTTGGTACGAAATATAATACTGTTATTCGTTCAACTATTAGTGAAATCAATGGGAATATTAATGAAGCAATTCAAGGCATGCCCATTATCCAAGCATTTCGCAGAGAAAAGAAAACAAAGGAGGACTTCGAGGTATTAAATGAGCGCCATTTTACTTACCAACGAAAGCTGGTAAAACTGAGTGCACTAACCTCTTATAATCTAGTTACTGTTTTTCGAAATCTTGCTTTTGTAGCATTTATTTGGTATTTTGGGTCATTTTCTTTAGAGCCTACTAGTGTTATATCTATTGGCCTACTCTATGCATTTGTCGATTATCTAAACCGGCTTTTTGAACCCGTTACGGATATCGTTAATCAGCTTCCTTTAATTGAGCAAGCCAGAGTGGCAGGAAATCGAGTGTTTGAATTAATGGACTATGATGGAGAGGAAGTAATGGATGACCAAGTAAAACGATATCGTGGTAATGTAGAATTTGATCATGTTTCATTTGCTTATAATGATGATGACTATATATTAAAGGATTTATCCTTTAAAATTAAAGCAGGTCAGACTGCTGCGTTTGTAGGTCATACCGGTTCTGGTAAAAGTTCAATTATGAATTTACTATTCCGTTTCTATGATCCGCAAAAAGGAAAGATTACAATTGATGGAATCTCTACAAAAGAATGGTCTCGCCAGCAAGTTCGTAGTCATATGGGTATCGTCCTACAGGATCCATTTTTATTTTCTGGTACTATTTTGTCTAATGTAACGATGAATGACCCTAATATAACTACTGATGCAGCAATTCAGGCATTAAAAGCAGTTGGGGCGGATCGTTTTATAGAAAAATTACCGAGGAAATATGAGGAAAAGGTAACAGAAGGAGGAACAACTTTTTCATTGGGGGAAAGACAATTAATATCATTTGCACGTGCATTGGCTTTCGATCCAGCTATACTGATTCTTGATGAGGCGACAGCTAATATTGATACTGAAACAGAAACAATGATTCAAGAGGCGCTAGAAGTTTTGAAATCAGGAAGAACAACCTTAGTTATTGCGCATCGTTTGTCAACGATTCAACAAGCTGATACCATATTTGTACTTGATCGTGGTACGATAAAAGAGCATGGTAATCATGAACAATTAATGATAGAGCAGGGTTATTACTATCAAATGTATCAAATGCAGCAAGGGAACAAAGCAAAGTCTGTTGTTTCATAAATATCGTAACGATGAGGTGGATTATGGATCAGAAGGATAAACAGCAGCAGGATATTATCGATGAAGATCTATATGAAGAAATTGATGATGAAGCGCTTTTTGATTTAGTTGAAGAACAACGACAAAAGGTTTTGGCCAGGGAAAAAGAAGCAAAGGAGCAATTGGAACCAAAACGTCCATTTCCAAAGTGGGCGTTTTGGCTAATTGCAGTTGTGCTTCTTTTTAATGTTATTGCTTTAATACCACGCACATTTTCCATACCCGCAATAGAGTTTTTAAAGACATCCGCACGGTTATCACTTCAAGAAGAAATTCAATTGTATAAAGAAGCAGTTGTTACAATAGAAACAGAAGATTCAAAAGGTACAGGTTTTGCAGTTTCAGCTGATGGAACCATTTTGACAAACTATCATGTGGTTGAAGGAGAAGAAAATGTAACTGTGGTATTTCCTGAGCTTGGTTTATTTAATGCAACCGTAGAAACAACGCATCCATCTATTGATTTAGCAATTTTAAATGCGGATGCCGAAAACGTACCTTATTTAAATTTAGCCAAACGAGCTTCCGTACAGAAAGACGAACAAGTTCAGTTTATAGGAAACCCATTACGATTTAACGGGATAGCAAATGAAGGGAAAATCATCGGCTATACTAAATTAACCTCATGGGAAGAAAAAGTCATTATGATTGAAGCTCCCGTATACAGAGGTAATAGTGGTAGTCCTGTAATAAATAGGGAAGGAAAGGTAGTTGGGATTATTTTTGCTACTTTGGACCATGATTCATACGGTAAGGTTGGTTTATTTTATCCTATTGACTATTATTATCAATATCAATAATACGGTTGGTTTATTAATTTTTATAAAGGGTAATACATTTGTAAACGTCTAAGGAGGCGATTACAATGTTTTTAACATCTGAATTAAAGAATTATAAAATTCATGCTTCAGATGGAGTGATGGGAAAGGTTAAGGATCTTTACTTTGATGATAATAAATGGGCCATTCGTTATGCAGTTGTAGATACACGAAAGTGGTTGCCAGGCAGACGTGTGCTTATGTCACCAGCGTCCTTTCGAGCTCTAAATGAACGAGAAAAACATGTAGAAGTAAAGCATGATAAAGAAGTAATTCGAAATAGTCCAACCATACCTGAAGAAAATGCAGTTACTAAGGATGATGAAAATTCGCTGATTAGTTACTATGGATGGGCAAGATACTGGGCAGGTAGTATGATTTGGGGAGTAGTAGATCAACCAATGACCTTCCCGCGATCAACAAATGATAGTTCAGATAACTATGAGAATCATGTGAGTGACTGGCAAACTTATAATCTTCGAAGTGAAGATGAAACCATTGGTTTTAAGGTTCATGCAAATGACGGTAAGATTGGTCATATTGCTGATTTAATTGTTGATACTAATTATTGGAAGGTAAGCTATGTAATTGTACAAAATAGTGAGAAATTCACAGAAGAAGCTTATTTTATTTTTCCAATTGAGAAAATTCAACAGGTGGACTGGTTTGAAAAAGACATGTATTTAAATACCTCTCTTTCAGATGTAAAATTAAAAAAAGAATATTATACGAAAACGTCCATATTAGAAAGCTTTGAAATAATACAAAATTGAATATTGCTTCCTTCAGAGGAGTGAAAAAGCACTTTCAAATAACTCTGCTCTCTTTTAACACAACTGGAGTACACTCTCCTTCCCTGGGAAATGTTTATTTTCCCTGCAAGCAAAGAAGCTCCATTCCGAGATTTGTACTGTTTCTCTTTTATAACTGTAGTCTCGTATATTTCAGTTGCTGAATGTAAACGAAATGATGATACACCACCTTCAGTTTGTAGAAAACGCCTAGTTTTTTCTTGGGCAATTTGTGAATAATTTCACGACGAACGTTAGAGCCTCCTTGCGAAATGTATGTTGCTTGGAGGCCTGTCTGGTCTAGTTTTTGCTTTTATTGCTATAGCGAAGTTATGATGGTTATTATTGTCTCTACATAAAAATAACTGCCGAGAAAAAATTCCTCAGCAGTTATAGAAAATAAAGTCTATATAGATTATTTGTGTTCATGAAATGATAATTGGCTAGTATTTTGATTGGTTGGATCTTTCCTCTATTTCCTTTCTATTTATGTGGATGGTGGGAGATTTAAAATCTCTAGATGCTTGCATATCGTAGTTAGAAGCTTTCATAAATGACCATGCTAACAGAAACATAATCAAAATAAGTGGGAATCCAGCAACAATACTTGCTGTTTGTAATGCTTTTAAATCACCAATAAACATTAATACGAGAGGTAATAGACAAAGGGTGAACGCCCAAAATAATCTGTTCCAACGTAAAGGCTCTCCTTTAATTCGCTTCTGAACAACTGCTGCCAAAATATAGGAAGAAGAATCAAAGGTTGTCGATAGAAAAATGACGGCAAGAATAGTGAATAAACCTACAATCATATCAGCCATTGGTAATTGATGAAGAATGGCAATAATTGCAGCAGGTGCACCATTATCATTCATAAAGCCAATGACATCAAACGATCCCGATAATTGTAAATAGAGACCAAAGTTTCCAAGAATACCAAAGAAGAGAATACAACCAAATGTTCCATAAATCATTGTACCGAGAATCATTTCTCTAATCGTTCTCCCTCGAGAGATGCGAGCAACAAATAGACCTACAAATGGTGCATAAACAACCCACCATGCCCAATAAAACACGGTCCAAGATTCAGGGAAGCCTGTTTCTGTAAAACCACCAAAATTTCGAAATGGTTCTAGCCATGTTGCCATTCGGAAGAAGTTATCTGCAAGAATTCCGAGGCTTGAGAAAGTTGTTTCACTAATAAAAAGGGTTGGTCCGAATATAAAAACAAAAGCCATTAAGATAATAGTTAGCCAAATATTGATATCACTTAATATTTTTATTCCTCGACGTAATCCAGAATAAGCGCTAATTGCAAAGATTAAAGTACATAGTAACATAATCCCTGCTTTTAAACCTAATGTCACCGGGATCCCTGTTAGATCATGGATACCTTCAGCGATCATCGGTGTTCCTAACGCTAATGTTGTGCCAGCACCTCCCATTAACCCAAACATGAATAATATGTCAATGATTACTCCTACTGGTCCATCAACAAGATTACCAAGTATTGGTCTAACAGCTTCACTAATTTTTAAGACTGGCTTTTTACGTACATAATAGAAGTAAGCGATTGGCAATGCAGGTAATGTATAGATAGCCCATGCAATCGGACCCCAATGAAAAATACCGTATGAAGATGCCCACTGGATTGCTTCTTTTGACTTTGCTTCCACTCCAAACGGTGGTCCTTGATAATAGTATGCCCACTCGATCATACCCCAGTAAAGGATACTGGATCCGATACCAGCTGCAAATAACATGGCAGCCCAAGAAAAGGTATTAAATTCCTTTTTCTCTTCTTTATTTCCTAACTTAATTCTACCATTCTTACTGAAGGCCACAAATAATAAAAAGATAAATGATGCCAAACCTAACAGTAAATAAAGGATACCAAAATTACCTGTCATAAATGCGTTCGCTTCATTTATAACTTCAGCTCCAGCCTCAGGGAAAATAATAAGTGGAAGTGATACTCCTAATAATATGACAAGTGCCCCTAAAAACGTTGGCCAATCAATTAATTTAAAATTCATATAAGAATCAAAACCTTTCTTTATTATAATGCTTTTTCCGATTTTAAGGACTTATTAATCGTAGCAAACAGGGGAAGAGCAAACAAACGGCAAATAATACGTAAACTTTATAAAATTTATTATTTATAAAGTTTATATAATGTCAGCTTCAATATTCTCTTATATACTCCATAATGCTACAAAAAATCTTGGTTTCGAAATTTCTTCTGCCATGATACAGTTTCCTAAGATTAAAAAAGGATGGTTAATATGTCGTCACAATCAAATAAAGGAATAGTAGAAATTCAATCACACTTTGTGGAAAAGATTGCAGATAATATGCAATCTTTTGGAGTGTCTACAACAGTTGGACGTGTCTTAGGAATTATTTATATGCAGGGCAAGCCAATGACCTTGGATGAACTCTCTGCGGAAACAGGTATGAGCAAGACAAGAATGAGCCAGGTTGTCCGTGAAATGATTGACTTAAATATCGCAGAACGTGTTTTTAAAAAAGGCGTTCGAAAAGATTTGTATCAGGTTGAGCAAGACTATTATCAAACTTTCACGTCACTGTTTACTTCAACGTGGCATAATGCAATCAATAAACATATCCATTTTGAACAAAAGTTAAAAGAAAAGTTGAATGATCTAAATCATGTAGAAAAGCTACCTGATACAAATGAGCAGTTAATAACTGAAATTACAATTGAGTTAAAAGCGTGGATGGATTATTATGACTGGATCAAACGATTAATTTCTTTCTTTGAGAGTGGCGAAATATTTCAACATGTTCCCAAAAAACAAGCAGGGGGTAATAAATATGAATAGAAAAGTAATTCTATCTTGTGCAGTAACCGGAGCAGGAGAGACTGCAGAAAAAAGTCCGCACGTTCCTGTGACACCGAAGGAAATTGCTGATTCAGCGATTAAAGCGGCAAAAGCAGGTGCAACCATTGCACATATACATGTGCGTGACCCAAAATCTGGTAAATTAAGTCACGATGTTCAATTATTCCAAGAAGTAGTTGAACGAATCCGTGAGTCTGATACAGATGTTGTTCTAAATCTTACAGCTGGTGGAGGTGGTGACTGGCTACCAAGTGAAGCAGACCCGACAAAAGGTGGGAAAGGTACAGATATTCAAACGCCTGAGGAACGACATGAGCCAGTTGGATTATTACTTCCTGAGATCTGTACATTGGATTGTGGCAGTGTTAATTTTGGTGATCAAATCTATATTAGTCCTGCTACTTGGCTACGTAAACAAGCTAAGTTAATAAAAGAGAGCGGGGTTAAACCTGAGCTTGAATGCTTTGATACGGGACATATTCGCTTTGCTAATCAATTACTACAAGAGGGACTTATTGATGGTGATCCGATGTATCAATTTTGTTTGGGAATTCCTTGGGGAGCAGACGCAGACGCAGAAACTTTAGCATATATGAAAAATCGTTTACCTGAAAATGCAAAATGGGCTGCGTTTGGTATTGGCAAAATGCAATTGCCAATGGTCACTGAATCTGTTGTTCAGGGAGGAAATGCACGAGTAGGTTTAGAAGATAATTTATACTTGAAAAAAGGAAAGTTAGCAACGAATGAACAACTTGTCGACAAGGCTGTTGAAAAAATCCAAGGATTGGGACATGATGTAATGAATCCGCAAGAAGCACGAGAATATTTAAAACTAAGAAACCCATACAGTAAAGGGGAATAAATCAGCATGACAATAGAAGCTTTAGAATCAACAAAAAAAATCAAAAATATCACCGTGGTTGGAACTGGTGTTATTGGTAATGGATGGATCACGAGATTTTTAGCAAATGGATATCGAGTTACAGCAAGTGATCCAGATCCAGCAGCAGAAAAACGGACAAGGGATGCGGTGAATAGAGCTTGGCCGGCAATGAAGGAAACAGGATTAGCTCCAGGGGCATCACTCTCTAATTTATCATTCGAGAAGGATCTACAAAAAGCAGTATCAACTGCAGACTATGTACAAGAAAATGTTCCAGAGCGTGAAGCATTAAAACGTAAGGTAATTGCAGAAATAGATCAGCATGCTTCAGAAGCTACTATAATTGCTTCAAGTACTTCAGGTATTCTACCAAGTACATTACAGGCAGATTGTTTGTATCATCCTGAAAGAGTGATAGTTGCACATCCGTTTCATCCTGTATATTTAATGCCTTTAGTTGAAATAGTGGGTGGTAATAAAACAGTTGGATCTACTATTGAAAAAGCAAGAAGCTTCTATGACCAAATGAGTATGAAGCCACTTGTCATTAAGAAAGAAATTGAAGGACATGTCGCAGATCGATTAATGGAAGCAATTTGGAGAGAAGCTTTGCATATCGTAAATGACGGTATAGCAACGACTGATGAGGTCGACGCTTCTATTGTATATGGACCTGGTTTACGCTGGGCATTAATGGGACCATTCATGACCTTGCATATGGGTGGGGGAAAAGAAGGCATGAAGCATCTTCTTGAACAGTTTGGTCCAGCATTAAAGCTACCATGGACCAAGCTTGTAGCGCCAGAGTTAACGGATGAGCTTACAGAGAAAGTAATAACTGGCTGTGAAAGCCAAACCGCTGGGACCACAATGGAAGAATTAGAAGAACGTAGAGATCAATTTTTAATAGAATTACAGGAGTTATTAAAGAAATACTGGCCTGCTGCTACAATTAATGGCGACATATAGAAATGAGGGAATGTTAATGCCAAGCTCGATTATTTTACAAGATAGTGTTCGAGAAGAATGGATTGATTATAATGGCCATATGAATGATGCAGAATATGTTCGAGTTTTTAGCCGAGCTGTGGATAAACTTATGTATACTATAGGTCTGACGGAAGAAGTACGTAATCAAGAAAATTATACATTATTCACATTAGAGACACATGTTTGTTATTTGGCGGAAATGAATGTTGCTGAGCCAATAGAAGTATCGTTTCAGATGTTGGATTATGATAATAAGCGTGTACATGCTTTCTTCGAATTATATGGTGAAGACGGAAAAAGAGCTGCGACAAGTGAGCAGTTACTGATGGGGATTGACCATTCAACTGGGAAGTCTGCACCGTTTCCAACAGCTATCCTTTCGAATGTTGATGAAATCGCAGATAGTTGTATGCCTGAAGAAAAACCAAAGGAAGCAGGACGCGTTATCGGTATTCGAAGAAAAAAATAAAAGGTGGAAGCAAGAAAAACCTCTGGTGAGTTCCAGAGGTTTTTTTGTGGTTTAGGAATATAAAATTTTCCCATGTGGACAAACTTGGGCGTGTTGAGCTGCGTCCAGCTCCAGCTCCCAGAAGCTAGGTGACTTCACGAATTATCCTAATCTAAGTCATCATCGATTCGCAAGCACACCGTGATTGCTTTATCTGCGTTGACTTGCTCCAGTGATTACGTTTCTATTCGTGCGCTTCCGCTTTTGTTCTAAGAAAAATCAAATTGAATATGAGCAGAAAGTCATAGGTAAAAATTGATTAAAGACAATGTGAACAAAATGTTACATAATAGAGATAGGCTAGTAATTTTATTTTAAACAAAATGTAACGGTTTTGTCCTAGCCACTTGTAAAACCTTACGTTAAGATATAATAACTCGTGCTATGAGAATATACACGTATATTTAATACATAACTGATGGTTTTGGGACTCGCCCCGCTTTTGTAAATATAAACAATAGCGTAACGTATGGAAAAAGCAGTCAACTACTGCTATGAAACAATCTGAAAAATTGTGAAAGACTTTTTTGATACTCTGAATAAAGATGGTGAATACATCGTGAATAATATATATATAAATGATGAATATGGAATGAAACGTAAATATAAAAGGCCTACGCCCAAAAACGATTTGAAAAGAACGAAAACTATAATGGCTGGGGGGGCTTCAGTTTGATGATGAGCAAGTCATTAAAGGATACTCCCCTAGAAGAAATGATTATATGTGCCCAGCAAGGAGATCAAAACGTACAAAATTATCTTTTAAAAACATATCAACCCTTCATTGCGAAGTGTGTGTCTGAGGTATGTAAACGGTATATTGATCCAAAAAAAGATGATGAATTTAGTATTGGTCTTTCCGCTTTCAATGAAGCGATACAATCGTATGTTCCGGAAAGGGGGAGCTCGTTTTTATCTTTTGCAAAATTAGTTATCAAGCGAAAGGTAATAGACTATATTCGTTATACACAAAAACGTCCAGTTGCAGTATCTTTAGATGAAACCTATGATGCTGAACAAATGGAGAATCCAACAGAAATATTGGCTGTTAAAGAAATGTATCAATTAGAACAGGATGCGTGGTATCGGAAACAAGAAATAATGGATTTTATAGAAAAATTAAAACTGTACAAGATGAGCTTAGCTGAATTAACAGAAGTATCTCCTAAGCATAGAGATGCGCGTGAGTCAGCGATTCGTACCGCAAGAATCTTGTATGAGGATCAACAAATGAAGGAGTATGTATTAGCCAAACGGAAGCTGCCAATTAAGGATTTAGTTAAAAAAGTAGATGTCAGTAAAAAGACGTTAGAACGTAATAGAAAATACATTCTAGCTATATTTATTGTACTTACGGAGGACTATCTATACCTTAAAGATTATTTGAAGGGGGTGGGTCAGTGAAAAAAGGGATCATCATGGAACAGCATCGCAAGTATATGATTGTATTAACAGAAGAAGGGGCTTTCTATAAAGCAGTACCGGTAAAAAATGCTGAATTAGGTACCGAAGTGTCAT
Source organism: Virgibacillus sp. AGTR (assembly GCF_016919725.2). Taxonomy (GTDB): domain Bacteria; phylum Bacillota; class Bacilli; order Bacillales; family Amphibacillaceae; genus Virgibacillus; species Virgibacillus salarius. Next base: position 11,974 of record NZ_JAJERH010000001.1, on the reverse strand, counting down.
TTAAACCAATGAAGGCGAAAAAGGGATTACTGTTCTCTTTTGGTGGGAATAAAATGAATGCTTCGCTTCGTTTGCTTGCTCTAGTAAGTGTCATGCTTTTATTTGTGCTACCTTTTTATTTTGTTATGGAGAAGAGTAAAACATATGCTTATGTAAGTATTGATATTAACCCTAGTATAGAGCTAGAGGTAACTGAAAATATGCTGGTTCAATCAATAAGACCAGTTAATGATGATGCTGAACTAATATTAGATAAATTAACTAATTATGAAAATAAAAACCTCGATGAAGTTATACATATGATTATGGATAAAAGTGAGGAAACAGGTTTAATAAATAATCAAAAGAATATGTTGGTAGGTGTAAGCCTAAAGGATCCAGATACATCTATTTTGGACAGTTTAGACGGCTATTTCCCTGAAGGTGATTCCGATTGGAAAATTGCAACCTTTTTCGTACCAGAAAAAATTAGAGAAGAAGCGGAGAAAACCAATAAATCCATGAATGAAATAATGGCTCAAGCTATCCAAGATAAAGATGAAGTGGTCGATACGTCTAATTCAGAAAAAATGATGAATGATCAAGATAAAGCTATAATTAATTCATTTTATAATTCAAAGGAAAACGATCATTCAGAGTCCACTACTGAAGATTCAGGGGAAACGAATTCATCTAAAAGTAACAACACTTCTAAGGAACAGGCACCAATAACACCTGATATTAGTAAACAGAGAGCTGTCCCTGAACAACACGAAAAAAAGAAAACATCTGTTGAGAAAAATAATGCTAATCATAACAAAGACAAAAAAAGAATGAAGTACGAAAAAAAAGATAAGAAGGATCCAAAAAAACATAACCAGAATAAACAAAAAAACAAGTCCAAACAACGAAAAAATAACAATGATCCTAGGGATAAGCATCAGAATAATCACCGTAATTGGGATGATGATGAATGGCATCATCACCGGGATAAGGATGAAGATGAAAACGACTACAAAGAAGAGGATTATGAAGAAAGGGGTAGAAGCGGTCAGCATTATCATAAAAATGAAAAACATCAAGATAGAGAAGAGCGTTATGGTGACGATTAAATAGGAGCATTTGGTTCGAAAAATAAAAAAAGAGAGCTGTCACATATCATGCACGTATGAGATACATGAAATATTTGACAGCTCTTTTTATGCGCGCTTAACATAGTAATCACTTTGAAACAAAATTATAGTTCCATGGCAATGGATGGCTCATGCTTCATGGCATGGTCTAAATAATAAAGCAGGTTATCATGGGAATTCATAATTTTACGTTCGTCTATTGAATAATGGTAAGCATGTAGAAATCGCTGAATTTTTTTTGAAAGTAAATCATCCTTTGTACGTACCATGAGTACGAGTAAATCATCCCATTGTCCCCAAAGTGTGTAGTACAACGCTTTATCGTAATCAGGAATGTCCATTTTACCCCTCCTTAAATTGTAAGGGTTAGTCATAGTGTCCCCGCATAATATATATATTGTCTGAAACAAAAATGGTGTGTCTGCCAGATAAAGGTAGTAAAAAAAAGTATAATAAATCTTCGTCGATTCATACTAAGAACAAAACAAAGGAGGGTATTTAAATGAAATCAAAGTTTTTCACTCTTTTTGCAGTACTTAGTATTGTGTTGATGGGTTGTGCAAATACGGATGATAATAATAATCAAGATGCAGCTGAGGATAATGTAGAGCAGACTAGATATAATAATGCTGGTGATGGCATGGCTGGTGAACGTGATTATGAGATGAGAAGAACCTCAGAACGTGATCAAGAAACGAATAACAATGACCGTTATGATATCTCAAAAGAGGCTGCTGATAAAATAACAGATGAAATTGCCGAAATTGATCGCGCATATGTCGTAACGACGGATAATAATGCTTATGTAGCTGCAGGACTAGATGCTAATGATAACCCAAATATGGAAAATACCAACACAAATAATAATGAAGATAATGGCAATGAAGTTACGGATGAAGTAAAGTCCAAAATCAAGAAAATTGTACAATCGGTTGACGGAGATATTGACAATGTATATGTCTCTACGAATCCTGATTTTCTTAACCTAACACAAAATTATGCAGATGATGTTGATAATGGTGAACCAATAGAAGGGTTCTTTGACCAATTTGGAAACATGATTGAAAGGTTATTTCCAGAAAATCAATAATTCATTAAACGAGTGATTCTTTAAGGAGTCACTCGTTTTTCTTTTAAAAATATGTCACATCATGTATACTATTACATATATTCATACTATACATAGTGTTTTACTATGAATTATTCCTCGGTTGGAGTTGAATATAAATGGGAAGAGAGTTCTTATCGATATTTGATGATTGGGCAAACACCTATGATTTAAGCGTAGCTGGTGTAGATCAGCAATATGCTGCAGTTTTTTCCAATTACGATAAAATTTTAGATGAAGTTGTTGAACATTCAGAAGGGAATGTTCTTGAATTTGGAGTTGGAACTGGTAATTTATCCAAAAAGCTAATAGAGGCAGGACATTCGTTTATTGGGGTGGAACCATCCTTGGCAATGCGAGAAATTGCAAAAGAAAAACTTGGAGATGTAGAAATTCTTGATGGGGATTTTCTAAGTTTTCCAGCCATTTCTGAAAGTATAAATACGATTGTCAGTACTTACGCCTTTCATCATCTAACAGACAAGGAAAAGGAAGTAGCAATTTCTAACTTTTCACAAATGCTACCGAAGGATGGGAGGATTGTATTTGGGGACACGATATTTCAATCTGATCAAGCGAAGGAACTGATGATTGAGCAAGCAAAACGACAAGGGTATCTGGACTTAGCAGATGACTTACAACGTGAGTATTACCCGACGATAACAGTTTTAAAAAATATATTCACCCTGTATAATTTTAATATAGCATTTCATCAAATGAATGATTTCGTTTGGTTACTCTTAGCAAAAAAGAATTAAAGGAGCGGGTATCATGACTAAAAAAATGAATGTAGAAAGCTTTAATTTAGATCATACAAAAGTAAAAGCACCCTATGTGCGATTAGTAGGAGTGACAGAAGGCACAAATGGGGATAAAGTGTATAAATACGATATTCGATTTAAACAACCTAACAAAGCACATATGGAAATGGATGGTTTACACTCCATTGAACACTTAATGGCAGAAAATATACGAAACCATATGGATAATGTTCTTGATATCGGTCCGATGGGCTGTCAAACTGGATTTTATTTAGCAATTATGAACCACGATAATTACGATGAGGTGTTAGACACCATTGAGAAAACATTGCAAGATGTCTTAAAAGCTGATGAAGTACCGGCATGTAATGAAGTACAATGTGGGTGGGCGGCGAATCACAGCTTAGAGGGCGCAAAAGAAATTGCTAAGGAGATGTTAGAACATCGAGATGAGTGGCATCAAGTTTTTTAAAGGCAGGAGAGATGAATGGCAGTTTATCGTTCAATTCAAGGCTTAATTGGCAATACGCCGTTACTTGAAATTACGCAGTTCTCACTACCAAGTGGGGTCCGTTTATTTGCAAAGTTAGAATTTTTTAATCCAGGTGGAAGTGTAAAGGATCGATTAGGACAGATATTAATTAAAGAGGCCATGAACAAAAGGCTTCTGAATCCAGGTGATACCATTATTGAACCTACTGCGGGTAATACAGGAATTGGATTAGCGATTGCTGCTATATCACATGGTTTTTCAGTAATATTATGTGTTCCAGAACACTTTAGCCAAGAAAAGCAGACGATTATGCAAGCGCTCGGTGCAACAGTTATTACTACTCCTAGGGAGCTAGGCATGAAAGGTGCTATTGCTAAATCACGAGCGTTGTTGAAGGAAATACCGAATAGTTTTTCACCACAGCAATTTTCTAATCCTGCTAACCCGATCACTTATTATCAAACTTTAGCACCGGAAATCTGGAATGATTTAGATGGTAATATGGATACATTTATCGCTGGAGCAGGTTCAGCGGGAACGTTTATTGGCTCTTCAAAATATTTTAAAGAGAAGAATCCAAATGTAAGAGCAGTAATTGTTGAACCAGAAGGATCGATAATTGCTGGGGGGAAGACTGGATCTCATCGAACGGAGGGAATTGGTATGGAATTCTTTCCAAATTATATGGATAAAACGTTAATTGACGAAATATATACCGTATCAGATGATCATGCCTTTGAATATGTAGCAAAATTAGCTAAAAAGGAGGGATTACTCGTGGGGAGTTCATCTGGATCTGTAATGTTTGCAGCAATTCAGGAGGCACAACGGGCGACACCAGGTTCTACCATCGTAACCGTATTTCCAGATGGAAGTGACCGTTATTTAAGTAAAGGAATTTATACTTCATCATAATGATGTATTTACCTCATACAGAAGCTTGGGGAATGATTGAATAGAGTAAAGGAGAATAGCGATGCGAAAAAAGACAAAAATGATTCATGGGGGGATCACTGGTGATGAACGAACTGGAGCGGTGTCCGTTCCAATTTATCAGGTGAGTACCTATCAGCAGGATGAGATTGGGAAGCATCGAGGTTACGAATATTCTCGCACAGGAAATCCCACTAGACATGCGTTAGAGACCGTAATTGCTGACTTAGAGAATGGTGTGTCTGGATTTGCTTTTGGCTCAGGAATGGCTGCAATAACCTCAGTAATGATGCTGTTTCAAGCGGAAGACCACATATTAATGACGGATGATGTGTATGGTGGTTCATATCGAGTGATGACAAATGTGTTGAATCGATTCCATTTAGAGCATACATTTATTGATACGAGCGATCCAGAGCTAGTAGAGGCTGCTATTCAGGATAATACAAAGGCATTGTATATTGAAACACCGACGAATCCATTATTAAAAGTGTCCGACCTTAAGAAAATGGCTGAAATAGCTTCTAAATACAATCTTTTATTAATTGTTGATAATACCTTTGCTACACCTTATTGGCAATTACCTTTAGATCTTGGTGCAGATATTGTAATTCATAGTGCTACGAAATATATAGGGGGACATAGTGATGTTGTCGCAGGCTTGGTCGTTGTAAATTCCGATGAATTAGCAAAGCGAACGCATTACATCCAAAATTCAGTTGGTGCTGTTTTAGGACCTCAGGATTCCTGGTTACTGTTACGAGGTATCAAAACAATGGCGCTACGTATGGAAGCGATTGAAGCAAATACAAATAAACTTGCTGCTTATTTGCAAGGCCACTCTCAAGTAGTAGCTATCTACTATCCGGGTTTGCTGAATCACCCAGGTCATGCAATTGCTAAAAAACAAGCGAGTGGTTTTGGTGGTATGATATCCTTTGATGTAGGAAGTAGGGAAAAGGCTGAGCAAGTGATTGAACGAATTAAGTTCTTTACATTAGCTGAAAGCCTTGGTGCGGTGGAAAGCTTAGTTTCTGTTCCAGCCCAAATGACACATGCCTCGATTCCTAGAGAGCGAAGACTTGAGTTGGGAATATCAGATGGTTTAATTCGTCTTTCTGTAGGAATTGAAGACGCTAATGACTTATTGGAAGATATAGAGCAAGCATTACAATAGAACATAGGGATGCCGTTCATTCTTGGACAGCGTCCTTTTTTGTAGTCTAGTAAATTATAAAATTAGCCGATGTGGATAAATATGGACGTGTTGAGCTTTTTATTCTTCTCGTTATTGAAAAACTTTCGCGTTTCATGGATGTTGCTTCTCTCCATGTGCTAAAATAAATATAAAGAAAATTACCAAATGGAGGAACAAATATGAGTGAACAGGCTTTGAATTATTTAAAAGATAACCGTGAAAGGCTACTTGCTAAACTAACCGATTTTCTTGCTATTCCAAGTGTGAGTACAGATAGTGCGCATAAAGATGACATCGAAAAAGCAGCGGACTTTATTGTTACATATCTAAAAGATATTGGTTTTGAAAATGCTGAGAAACAAGCAACGGCTGGACATCCACTTGTTTACGCTGAATATAATGGAGCTGGTCCAAATGCCCCAACTGTTCTTTTTTATGGTCACTATGATGTACAGCCTGCAGATCCCCTTGAATTGTGGGATAGTGATCCTTTTAAACCTGAAGTACGGAATGAAAGATTATATGCACGTGGTTCAAGCGACGATAAAGGACAAGTGTTTATGCATTTAGCAGTATTTGAAGCATATATGAAAACAGAAGGTAAACTACCTTTAAATGTAAAGGTTTGTATTGAAGGAGAAGAGGAAATTGGAAGTGAGAGTTTGTATGAAGTTCTTCATAAGAAGAAGGAACAGTTTAATGCAGATTTTGCCGTAATATCTGATTCAGGTATGGTAGCTAAAAACCAACCAACTATTCTATATGGATTAAAAGGGTTTACTGGGATTGAAATAACAGTTACCGGTCCTGATCATGATTTACACTCGGGAATGTATGGCGGAGCCATACGTAACCCAATTATGGCTTTGAGTCATATCCTCTCTTCTATGAAGGATAAAGAAGAAGTCGTTACCGTGAAAGGTTTTTATGATGATGTGGAGCCATTAACGTCAGAAGAGAGAGAGCTTATTGAGAAGGTTCCTGGTGAAGATTATACGAATGCAACAGGTGTTGATCAGACTATTTCTGAAAAAGGTTATACAGCAAAAGAACATACAATGGGAAGACCAACATTAGAAATAAATGGAATTTATGGTGGATATCAAGGAGAGGGTACGAAAACGATTATTCCTTCTACAGCGGTTGCGAAAATAACCTGCCGTTTAGTACCTGGACAAGATCCTGTTAGAATACAGAATCTACTTGAAGATCATATCAATAAAGTGGCCCCAACAGGAGTGACGGTAGAAGTAACAAAAGAAAAGCTCTCTGCAAAGGCGTACAAAGTTGAACCGAACCATCCGCTAATTAAAAAAGCAGCAACTGCCTATACAAAAGCATTCGGTAAGGAGACTATATATGTAAGAATGGGAGGCTCAATTCCAGTTGTAGAATGGCTGGAGGATATCTATAATTTTCCAATTGTATTGTTAGGATTTGGAACTCCAGATGATCGACTTCATTCACCGAATGAAAGTTTTCCAATAGATAGCTTCGATAAAGGAATGGAAACCCTTATGTATTACTGGAATGAAGTGGGATATTAAAAATAGTATAAGCGGAGTTTCGTATGAATTACTTACACTTCATGTGCTAGAAATGGTGGAAGGGAGGAGTATTCATGAAATATGCTATTGTGACGGGAACATCACGGGGATTAGGTGAGGATATTGCAAGACTACTTTTAGAGCATGGGGTTCATGTTATTGGTATTTCTCGTAGTCCATCTCAAGCTCTAGTAAACGTAGCACAAAAAAATCATAGCACTTATACGCAACTACACGGTGATCTTGGAAACATAAATGAACTGGAGCAGATGAATACGCAGCTAAAGGAGTATTTACTTCATCGGAGTATTACGGAGCTTTATTTGGTAAATAATGCAGCAGTTGTTCAGCCTGTTAATCAAGCGAACCAGATAGCTGCGAATAACTTATCCTACCACTTCCATGTAAATGCGATTGCACCAATGGCTTTAACCAATTCTCTTATAGATTATGCAAACAATAATGGAATTCCCATGATTGGGCTGACAGTGACATCAGGAGCTGCAGAAAGGCCAACATATGGATGGAGTGCTTATTGTAGTTCCAAGGCAAGCATAAACATGTATACACGAACTGTTGCTCTAGAGCAAGAACAACTAGGTAGTAAAAATAAAATAGTTGCTTTTAGTCCAGGTATAATGGATACAGAAATGCAAGAATCGATACGTTCGAGCTCGAAGGATGAATTTGCAGATATTGAAAGATTTGTAGCCTTCAAACAAAATAACCAGTTAAGAAGTACCAAGAACGTAGCAGCGATTCTGGTGGAATTAATCTTGGAAAAAAATCAGATAGAAAATGGAAAGATTTATAACATCGGTGATTTTCTTTAAAGTTAGACGCCCATATCGCCTAAATCCCCTTCCATATTTCACTTTTTCGCATAAAATGGATTATCTTGTGAAAGAGGAGGCGAATGAAATGAGTGAAGGCGGATCTGCATATGGCGGAGGATTTGCGCTATTAGTCGTATTGTTCATATTATTGATTATAATTGGAACTGCTTATACAGATGGTGGTGGCTATGGCGGCTACGGTGGTTACGGCTGCTGCTAAACATAAGTATCCGCCCGTTTAACGGGCGGATACTTATGTTATCCCGCATATAACTGGCAGTAAATGTCCAATTGGCTCCAGGGCCTTTTAGGTCATACCCTTGTGGTACTAACCATCAGTGGGGGATAAACAAAATCCACTTTGTAGATTGTTTACTTTACTACAATGAATTGGTTTGACGTAACTTTAAACGGAAAAGTATTCCAATTGTAATTATTGCAATGATTAGCCCTAATAATAAGCTAAACACTGTAAGAATGAAGCTTAGAATTGATGTGTTCCATAAAATTAACACAAGTGCGCCAAAAATACCAAATGTAATACATATAGCTGTTAAACCGATTAACCGAGATTTGAAAACCTCTTGTTCATCTGTCCAATTTAATTTTGGTTGTATAAAATCCAAATAAGTTCCTAACATGCTTGTAAACCAGTTAGCGACCAGCATTAATAATAACCAGATGAGACTGTAAGTTAAGGGTAACTGTAATAATCCTATACCTACAATTAAAAGTAGTGTAATGGTAATTAAGTTGATGATCCAAGCAGTTGAAATTTTATAAAGTAATATCTGTTTCATAGAAAGGGGAAAGTAAAATTGAACAAACCAATTTTTTCCATCCCTTGATACTGATGAGATCGCAGTCGCATTAGAACCAATTAGAACAACAGATGCCAGAAATAATACTAGAATGGACTGTTTTTCTGAAAAATTGTTCATGAGAGTAGCAAGACCTTGTGTTCCTGAGTCCATAATAAATATAATGAGAAGAAAGACTGGACCAAATAAGCTCTGAATAACGCATTGCATTAAAAAGGTAGGTGTACGAAATATGATTCGTAATTCTGTTTTAATATAGGATAGCCATACAGCTTGCTTCTTTACATTTTTTGCTGATTTTTTCTTGGGAAGTGTTAGCTTTCTTCCTACTCCACCAGATCCTAGCATCCCTTTTATATAAAAACGTTGACCGATCCATAAAAAGAGCATAAAGCAACCAACTGCAAGAACAACTGTCATGAGAAAGTAGATAAATCCCTCCCATGTACTAGCATCTGTTAAAGCTTTTGTTTGTAAAAAAGCAGGTGGATAGTAATTCGTTATCTTAATAAGTAGCCCGTCTTTTTCCTTTAACAAATAAGTTAAACGTTGAAGCATTGCCTGAGAATCTGTATTTAAACGGACAATCACATTGATAAAGATTATAAACGCCAATGTAAGTATCCCTGTAATAACTTTAGAGCGATCCTTGTTTTTAGAAATGTTTATAAATCGCATTGCTACCATTAAGATGATGGCTGCAAGCGTAAATGGAACCATTGGCACGAGTAAGAAAATAGGTACCCCTTGAAGGTAGTAATGTATAGGTGCTTCACTAACATTTCCATACGCATAAAACCAAGGAATGAACAGAAAGCCAGAAGTAATGTATAAATATATAAACGGATTAGCAGACTTTCCTAATATCAATTGGTATGGCTGAAATGGAAAAGGAATAAAGGACTTAATGTCTTCTGTAAAGAAAAATGCATTTAGAATAGTTACTAAGCTCATGATAAATAGGATCGTATGAAGACCTATGAATAAGAGACCTAAAATGACCGATTCCTGACCTACTGATTGTAGTGTCTGATATAATGCTGATACGGTAGCATTCGTAATGGTAATATATAAATATAAGAATGGGATAGAAAAAAGAATGATTGGAACCAACAGCCATATTTGTGAATGGTTTGCTCCTGCTTTTGAATATTGCATTTTTAAGATTATCTTTACTAGAAGCCATGTCTTATTCATCATTCGTTAACTCCAAGAACACAGCTTCTAACGACTGATCTGTTTGGTATTCTTCATGGAGTTGCTTCATGTCACCGTAGAAAAGGAGTTTTCCTTTATTAATAATAGCAACCATATCACATAATTGTTCCACTACTTCCAGACCATGACTTGAAAAAAACACAGTGTTACCTTTATCCGCATGCTGACGCATCATATCTTTTAATGTATATGCCGATTTTGGGTCGAGTCCTGTCAGTGGTTCATCCAATATCCAAATAGATGGATCATGCAGTAAGACACCTGTTACGATTATTTTTTGTCTCATTCCATGTGAATATGTTTGGATATAATCTTGAAGTGACGTATGAATTTGAAATTGTTTTGTCAATGTATCAATTCTCTCTTGACGAATAGTTTGTGGGACATTATAAATATCACCGATAAAATTCAAATATTCAATTCCTTTTAAGCGTAAAAACATATCTGGCTGATCTGGTACATAGCCAAAAGTTTTCTTCGCTTCGATGGAATTTTTATCAATTGGTATCCCATTTAAAGTGATACTTCCTTTGTCAATAGGTAAAATTCCAGTCATCATTTTAATTGTAGTTGACTTTCCAGCACCATTAGGTCCAAGGAAACCAACAATTTTTCCATCTGGAATAGTCAAACTTAAATCCTCAATTGCTCGACTATTTCCTGGAAAACCTTTTTGAACATTTGTTATTTCTATCATTGTTACCCTCATTTCTAATTGCTTTTATGAATAGAATAAACTATGGTACACTTTATGTTGGATATGTTCATTCATGAACGATAGGGTTATTTTAACATATAATTTATGGAGATTTTGTAAGAAGAGAGGAAGTATTTCATGATAACAAGAAAAAGTAAACGTGAAATTGAAAAAATGCAAGCAGCTGGAGACATTCTTGTTAAGTGTCATAAGGAAATTGCTAAATTAATCAAACCCGGAATTACAACAATGGAAATTAATAACTTCACGGAGTCATTTTTAAAAAAACATGGTGCGACTCCTGAACAAAAAGGGTTTAATGGTTATCCTTACGCGATATGTGCATCGATAAACGATGAAATTTGCCACGGATTCCCACGTGAAGAGAAATTAAAAGATGGTGACATAGTAACAATTGATATGGTAGTAAATTTAAATGGTGGTCTTGCTGATTCAGCGTGGACATATGCAGTTGGAAATGTCGACGAAAAAGGGCTTCGATTGATGGATGTTACAAAAAAATCCATGGATAAAGGTATTGAACAAGCACAAGCAGGTAACAGAATAGGTGATATCGGCCACGCTATTCAGCAATATGCAGAAGGCGAAGGTTTCTCCGTTGTTCGCGACTTTACTGGTCATGGTATTGGTCCAACCCTTCATGAAGACCCACATATTCCCCACTTTGGCTTACCAAATAAAGGATTAAGATTAAAAGAGGGTATGGTAATTACGATTGAACCAATGATTAATGAAGGTAGCTGGCATAGTCAAATGGACAGTAATAATTGGACAGCAAGAACGATTGATGAAGGTCGATCAGCACAATACGAACATACGATTGTTATTACGAAGGATGGTCCATTAGTGCTTACAGATCAAGACAAATAAGGTGCTATATTTTTATCCCGCAGTAAGACCCTCATTTCCAGCAATAAAGTGAAATCAATATGGATAAATGGGGATCAACTGCCAGTAAATGCCCGATTGAATTCAAGGCCTTTAAGGCACATCCTAGTTACCAACAATCAGTGGAGGATAAACAAAACACTCCTCGGATTGAAGTTTTATTTTATAGGATAGATACACCAATAATGTATGCGAAGATACTGTACCTATAGATAAATGAAGTGGTTAGTGATTTTCTATGGTGACCATATGAAAATCAGATCCATAGATGGACACGTTTGAAGTTCCTGACATATAAGAGTGAGCAGCAAACGCAAGTAGTAAAACAAATAAATTAGAAG